>NZ_JADBIA010000001.1:0-596614 GCF_014892665.1 Sphingomonas sp. CFBP 13603
CGCGCTCGCGACCCGCCCCGCCGCGCTCGCTACCCGCCCCGCCGCGCTCGCTACCCGCTGCCGCACGCAGCCAGCGGGTGCGCGCGCGCGCGTGGATCTTGTCCTGTACCATCGTCGTCATGGCCGCGTCCGTCGGACGGCATGCCCGGAGCGTCTTTGACCGCGGTCAATGTCGGTCGCGCCGCACGCCCCTAGCGACGGGGGATGACGGGGCCTGGGGTGGCACCGTCCCAAGGAGAATCGCCATGGATCCGGGGGTCGTCGACCTGTCGCGGCTGCAATTCGCGTTGACCGCTTTGTATCATTTCCTGTTCGTGCCGCTGACGCTCGGACTGTCGACGATGCTGGTCATCATGGAAGCGGTCTATGTGATGACCAACCGCCGGATCTGGCGGACCACGACGCGGTTCTGGGGCAAGATCTTCGGGATCAACTTCGTGCTGGGCGTCGCCACCGGGCTGACCATGGAGTTCCAGTTCGGCACCAACTGGTCGTATTTCTCGCATTATGTCGGCGACATCTTCGGCGCGCCGCTCGCGATCGAGGGGCTGATGGCGTTCTTCCTCGAAGCGACGATGGTCGGGCTGATGTTCTTCGGCTGGGACCGGCTGTCGAAGCTGGGGCATCTGCTCGTCACCTGCATGGTCGCGCTGGGCACCAATTTGTCCGCTCTGTGGATCCTGGTCGCCAATGGCTGGATGCAGAACCCGGTGGGTGCCGCCTTCAATCCCGAGACGATGCGGATGGAGGTGACCGATTTCGGCGCGGTGCTGTTCAATCCGGTCGCGCAGGCCAAGTTCGTCCACACCGTCAGCGCCGGCTATGTCTGCGCATCGGTGGTGGTGCTGGGCGTGTCGGCGTTCTGGCTGCTCAAGGGGCGCTTCGTACCGGTCGCGCGGCGATCGATGACGGTCGCGGCGGCGTTCGGGCTGGCGGCATCGCTGTCGGTGGTCGTGCTGGGCGACGAGAGCGGCTATGCGCTGACCGACAACCAGAAGATGAAGCTCGCCGCGATCGAGGCGGTCTGGCACACCGAGCCGGGGCCGTCGGGGCTGACGCTGTTCGGCCTGCCCGACACGCTCACGCACAGCACGCGCTACAAGGTCGAGATCCCGTGGGTGCTCGGGCTGATCGCGACGCGCAGCCTGGACGGCACCGTCACCGGCATGTCCGAACTGGTGCTGAAGGCGCAGGAACGGATCGAGTCCGGCGTCATCGCCTATGATGCGGTCCAGCATCTGAAGGTCGCGCCGACCGACATCGCGCAGCGGGCGCGGTTCGAGGCGCATCGCAGCGATCTCGGTTATGCGTTGCTGCTCAAGCGGCACATCGCCGACCCGCGTGCCGCGACGCCGCAGCAGATCGAGGCGGCGGCGTGGGATACGGTGCCCGATGTCGGGCTGTTGTTCTGGAGCTTCCGGATCATGGCGTTCATCGGTTTCGCGATGATCGCGCTGTTCGCGACCGCGTTCGTGTTGTGCTCGCTGCGCAAGCACACGACATCGCGGCGGTTCCTGATGCTGGCGGTTGCGGCGCTGCCGCTGCCGTGGGTGGCGATCGAGCTTGGCTGGGTGGTCGCGGAACTTGGCCGTCAGCCCTGGGCGATCGAAGGCGTGCTGCCGACGTTCCTGGCGACCAGTTCGCTGTCGCGCGCCGCTTTGTGGACGACGATCACGGGGTTCACGCTGATCTACGGCGTGCTGGCGGTGATCGAGGTCCGGCTGATCCTCGCCGCGATCCGCCATGGGCCGGAGCAGCCTGACGACCAGCCGACGGAGACGCCGGTCGCCGCCACTCGCCCCCCCGGCGTCATTCCCACACCCGCCTGATCAGGAAGGACATATCATGTTCGATTACGAGATATTGCGGCTGATCTGGTGGGCGCTGCTGGGCGTGCTGCTGATCGGCTTCGCGCTGACCGACGGGTTCGACCTGGGCGTCGCGGCGCTGCTGCCGTTCGTCGCACGAAACGACCCCGAGCGCCGGATGGTGATCAACGCGATCGGCCCGACCTGGGAGGGCAATCAGGTCTGGTTCATCCTCGGCGGCGGCGCGATCTTCGCGGCATGGCCGTTCGTCTATGCGGTCAGCTTCTCGGGCTTCTACCTCGCGATGTTCCTCGTGCTGGCGGCACTGATCCTGCGGCCGGTCGGGTTCAAATATCGCTCGAAGCGGCCCGATCCGGCGTGGCGCGCGCGGTGGGACTGGGCGCTGTTCGTCGGTGGCTTCGTGCCCGCGCTGGTGTTCGGCGTCGCGGTAGGCAACGTGCTGCTCGGTGCGCCCTTCCGCCTCGATGGCGATCTGCGTTCGTTCTACGAGGGATCGTTGCTCGGGCTGTTCACGCCGTTCGCGCTGCTCTGCGGGCTGTTGTCGGTGACGATGCTGGTGCTGCACGGCGCGGCGTGGCTGACGATCAAGGTAGAGCACGGACCGGTCCACGATCGCGCGCGCACCTTCGGCACGGTCGCGGCGATCGCCTCGATCATGCTGTTCGCGATCGGCTTCGTGTTCGTCCGCTGGGGCGGGATCGGCTACCGGATCGTCGGCACGGTCGACCCGGCCGGACCGTCCAACCCGCTGCGCACCACGGTCGAGCAGGTCGGCGGCGCGTGGCTCGACAATTTCGCCGCGCATCCGTGGATGATGGTGTTGCCGGTGCTCGGGTTCGTCGGCGCAGGGCTGGCGTTGCTCGGCATCCGGTCGGGGCGCGAGGCGCTCGCCTTCTCGGGCTCGTCGGTGTCGACGGTCGGGATCGTCGCGACGGTGGGCTGTTCGATGTTCCCGTTCATCCTGCCGTCGAGCATCGATGCGCATTCCAGCCTGCTCGTGTGGAACGCGTCGTCGACGCACAAGACGCTCGGCCTGATGCTGTTCGTGACCGCGGTGCTGCTGCCGATCGTGCTCGCCTACACCGCCTGGGCCTACAAGGTGATGTTCGGCCGGGTCACCGCCGAAGACGTCCGCACCAATCCCGACTTCTACTAGATAGGACACGACGATGTGGTATTTTTCCTGGGTATTGGGCCTCGGTCTCGCGGTCGGTTTCGGCATCCTCAACGGTATCTGGCATGAATTTCACTTGCCCGTAGAAGATGATAGCTGAAAACGGCGTGCAATGACCGGGAATAGGGCGGGAAAGGGCGACAGATCTTCCCGCCTGCTCTACATCAAGTGCATGGGCCCAACCGACATCTGTACCGAGTGTGCGGTGCGCGACAGTGCGTTGTGCGGCAGCCTCGACGACCGCGAACTGCTGACGCTCAACACGCTGGGCCGGCGTCGGCGGATCGTGTCGGGCCAGACGGTCGCGTGGGCGGGCGAGGACGGCGTGATCTGCGGCAACGTGCTGTCGGGCGTGCTCAAGCTGGTCGCCGCGACGTCGGACGGGCGCGAACAGATCGTCGGGCTGCTGTATCCCGCCGAATTCTTTGGCCAGCCCTATGCGGGGCCGACCGACTTCACGCTCGTCGCGCTGACCGATGCCGAGCTCTGCGTGTTCCCGCGCGCCGGGTTCGAGCGCGTGCTGGAGGATCATCAGCGGATGGAGCGGCTGCTGCTCCAGCGCACGATGGAGTCGCTCAGCGATGCGCGCGGGCGGATGCTGGCACTGGCACGCAAGTCCGCAGGCGAGAAGGTCGCGGGCTTCCTGCTCGACATGGCGACGCGGGCGGGCGAGGCGGGGTGTCGCGCCACGCCCGGTGGTCCGGTCACGTTCGACCTGCCGATGACGCGCGGCCAGATCGCCGACGTGCTCGGCATGACGATCGAGACGGTCAGCCGGCAACTCACCAAGATGAAGACGGCGGGCATCATCGCCCTGCCGGGAACGCGCGCGGTGACGATCAGCGACCGTGCCGCGCTCGCCGCCCGTGCCGAAGCCGCCTGAGCCGTCAGCCCTCGCGGCGGACCGACAGGCTGTCGATCAGCATCGTCCGGGCGTTTCGGGTCAGTCGGTGGCCCGCCGAGGCAAGGATCGCGAGCTGCTCGAAATCGATCGCACGACGACAGCCGGTGAAGAAACCGCGCAACATGTAACCGAGCGCATCCGCCGTCGGCCGCCGGTCGGAGGCGACGGCAGGACCGAGCATGTCGATCAGTTCCTGCGCCGCGGTGGCGTCGGTCATGCACCGGATGCGGATATGATCGAGCAGCGCGGCGCCCAGCGCATCGTCGGCATCCTTGAGCAGCATCGCCTCGAGAGAGGGCTCGCCGCGTGCCGCGATCTCCGCCAGCGCGCCGCAAAGCGCCGCAAGTTCGTAACGCGGGGGCAGCGCGGGCAGGCCATCGCCCACCGCTTCGAGCCGGTCGCACAGTTCGGCGCGCCTGCGCTGCGCACCGATCAGGCGGACCAGGTCGATCTCGTGGATCACGTGCCAGCGCCGCGCGAACGGCACGACGTTTCCGGCAAGCCGCTCATGGTCCATCACCGCCTTCTCCTTGTCATGCGGGATGCGCAGGCCGGGCGGTATCGGCATTGACCAGCGTCAAAGCCCCTGTCTTCGTCACGGCTATGCGGTGCGACATGGAATGCGATGTGATCGTGGTGGGCGGCGGGCCCGCGGGGCTGGCCTGTGCGCTGGGGCTCGCGGACAGCGGGCTCGCGGTGATCGTGGTGGAGCGACAGCCGATCGCGGCGCTGGCCGATCCGGCGGTCGACGGACGTGCGATCGCGCTGACGCACCGGTCGGTGGACATCCTGCGCACGCTGGGGGCCTGGGCTCTGGTCGATCCGGCGGTGGTGTCGCCGTTGCGGCGTGCGTGCGTGCTCGACGGCCGGTCCGATTTCACGCTCGCATTCGATCCCCCGAACGATCGCTTGAGCGAGGACCGGCTCGGCCAGCTCGTCGCCAATCATCATATCCGCCGGGCCTTGTTCGCGGCGGCGACATCCGGAGCGGCCGCGACGGTCACGTCGAAGCTGACGATCCTCGCGGATGTGGCGGTTTGCGATGTCGTGGCGGATCGAGCGGGAACGGCGGTCACGCTGAGCGACGGGCGCGTGCTGCGGGGACGATTGCTGGTTGCGGCGGATTCGCGCTTTTCTGGCGTTCGCGACCGTCTCGGGATCGGCGCGACGGTGAACCGTCTCGGGCGGTCGATGCTGGTCGTGGACGTGACGCATGAATGCGATCATCGCGGGATCGCCACAGAATGGTTCGGATACGACCAGACGATCGCGCTGTTGCCGCTGGTCGGGCGCCGATCGTCGGTGGTGCTGACGTTGCCCGAGGACGCGGTCGCACGGCTTGCGGCGCTGGAGCCGGCGGCGCTGGCGGCCGAACTGACGCGACGATCCGCCGGCAAGCTCGGCACGATGCACGTCGCCGGGTGCGCGCACGTCTATCCGCTCGCGACGGTGTGGAGCCACCATTTCGCCGCGACCCGCGCCGCACTGATCGGCGATGCGGCGGTCGGGATGCACCCGGTGACCGCACATGGCTTCAACCTGGGATTGCGCAGCGCGGCGTCGCTCGCCAGCCTCGTATCGCGCGCGGCCGCGAGCGGACGCGATATCGGCGCGTCGTCGCTCCTGCGCCGGTACGAAGCCGCGCACCGGATCGCCGCCGCACCGGCGTTCGCCGCGACCGGCCTCATCGTCGGTCTGTACACCGACGACCGGATGCCCGCGCGCGTGGCGCGCCCCGCGATCCTGCGCGCCGCCGCCCGGCTGTCGCCGATACGCGCGGGCGTCTCGCGGATGCTGATGCGGCACTGAGCGTCGCATCCGGCAGTTCTCGATTGACCGCCGTCAAACCCGTGCGCCGACGCGCGCGCTAGACGCGTAGGCATGAAGACGCTTTCCACGACGCTGCGGTTCTGGGATCGCACGCACCAGCTAGGCCGCATGGGCCTGCGCGATCTGTTCGTCGCGTATTTCACGCACTACGCGGTCATCGTCTATCTGGTGCTGGCGGGGGCGAGCATCGCCGCGTTCGCGCGGTGGCCGGCGCCGCTTGTGCCGACATTGGCGATCGTCCTGCTGGTCGCGGTCGCCTATCCGCTGGTCTGGTACGTGCTCCACCGCTGGGTGCTGCACAGCCGCTGGATGTTCAAGGTTCCCGCGCTGGCGGGCATCTGGAAACGCATCCACTATGATCATCACATGGATCCCGACCGGCTCGAGATCCTGTTCGGCGCGCTCCACACCACGCTGCCGACGCTGCTGCTGGTCGCGGCCTTGCCGGGCTGGCTGATCGGCGGAACGGGCGGCGCGCTGGCCGGGTTCGCGACCGGACTGCTCTACACCGCGTTCTACGAGTTCGCGCACTGCGTCCAACATCTCGGGTGGAAGCCGCGCAACCGCTGGCTCGCGACGATGAAGCGGCGTCACATGGAACATCATTTCCATGACGAGGACGGCAATTTCGGGATCACCAGCTTCGTCTGGGATCGGCTGTTCGGCACGCTCTACACGCGCATGCAGCGTCCGACGAAGAGCGCGACCGTCTTCAATCTCGGTTACACCGACGCGGCTGCCGCACGCTATCCGGCGGTCGCGAACCGATCGCGCGCGATGCCGCACCGGCCCGGTCGCAAGCGATCGTCGGGCGGCGTCATTCGTCGGCGATCGGTGCCGTTACCGTGACCCGCAGGCCGGGATCGTTGTCGGTCTCCTCGATCGTCCCGGCCAGCCGCTTGACCATCGACGATAGCATCCGCGAGCCGAACCCGGCGCCCGTGCCCGTCTTCCCCGCGCCGCGATCGGACACCACCAGCCGAAAGCGGTTGCGGTGCTGTTCGAGTTCGATCGTGATCGGCCCGGAGCCGCCCGCATAGGCGTATTTGTTGGCGTTGATGACCAGCTCGGTCAGGATCAGCCCGACGTTGACCGCGCGCTCGGTCGAGATGAGCACGGGCGCGAGATCGAGCTGGATCGCGTCGCCCCAGGAACGGTCCATCGACGATTTGATCTCCGCACACAGGTCGCCGATGTAGCGCGCGAGGTCGATCGCCTGGAGGTGCTCGTCCGAATGAAGCCGCCGGTGGACCATCGCGACCGCGGACAGCCGGCGCTGCGCCTCCGCCAGATGCGCGGTCAACACCTCGTCGCCGACCGCCTTGCCCTGCAATCCGAGGAACGCGGAGACCAGCTGGAGGCTGTTCTGCACGCGGTGATGCACCTCCTTGATGAGGTAGTCCTTTTGCAGCAGCAGGCTCTCGTTGTCGGCGATCGTCGCGGTCAGTTCGCGGTTCACCTCGAACAGGCGGCGGTTCTGGCGCGCCTCGAACATCGTCCGCCGGAGCCGGCTCGCCGCCTCGATCTCGAACAGCGTCCAGGGCGCGGACCGACCGCGCACCGCCTCGCTCCAGCTCTCGAACGACGCGCGCGGGCTCAGCGTCGCGGCCGGATCGGCGGGCACGTCCTTGTGCGGATTGCCCGCCCAGTTCACCACCTCGATCTGCTCGGCGCGAAACCAGATCAGGATGGTCGGTTCGTCGGTCGACATGGTGACCGCGAGAACGCCGCTCGCGAGATCCTGATAGGCAACCGCATCGGGAAGCTGCTCGGACAGCCGGTCGGTCGAGAACGGCAGCGTCCTCGCGCGCTCGCCGACATACGCGGCGACCGCCAGCACGTCGGCATGGCGCGGCGAGCGGCCCGCGACGTACAGCTCGCCCCCGCGGACGGCGGCAAAGCTGTCCGCGCCGAGCATCCGGCACATGTCGTCGCCCGCGGTGGCGAAGAACCCGGCGAGCGAGATGTCGCTGCCGAGCCGCAGCACGACGGCATCCTCCGCAGAGCGCAACCGGATGCGGTCGCGGTAGAGTTCGGCATCCTCCTTCGCCCGGATCTGTCGCGACAGGCTGCCCGCGAGCGCACGGCACGCCATCCGGACGTGGAGGGGCAGGAACCGCGTGGTCGGATGATGGCAGGCGATCAGCCCCCACAACCGGCCGTCGCGGACGATCGAGATCGAGGCGGACGCGGTGACGCCCATGTTCTTCAGATATTGCAGGTGGATCGGCGACACGCTGCGCAGCCCGACATCGCTCAGGTCGAGCGAGGCGGCGGCCTGCGGGCGGATCGGGGCGGGCTCGTATCCAGCGTCGGGGATGATCCGGACCCGGTTGCGGACATACAGCGCCCGCGCCTGGCTGGGGATGTCGGAGGCGGGAAAATGCTGGTTGAGGAAACTGTTCGCCGCCGGATCGCGATCCTCGGCGACGACAACGCCGGCATCGTCGTCGAGGAAGCGGTACACCATGACGCGGTCGAACCCGGTCAGGTTGCGGAAGGCGCGTGCCGCACGTTCGCAGAGTTCGCGGAGCCCGAACGCCTGCTCGAAGGTGGCGGCGGCTTCCTCCATCGCGGACAGGACGTCGATCGACGATGGCATCGAGGCGGGCGCGGGTTCGAGTTCGACGATCAGCTTTCCGGGCGACCGATGCGCGATCGCGACGAAGGTCTGCGCGATCCCCTGGACGTCGTTCAGCGCAACCGTCGACCCGGTCGGGCGGGCATCGAGCTTGTCGGTCACGGCCTGACGGAGCAGTTCGCCCAGCGGCCTGCCGAGCCAGTCGCGGGCCAGCGACGTCTCGATATCGCCGGCGCCGGCAACGATCGTCAGATCGGGAAGGCTGGCGACCAGCAGGAGGCCATGGGGTTGTATCGATCCGGGGATGTGGATCGGTTCGCGGTCGCATGCGGCGATACCGGACGACGAAGACGACGGGCCGTGCCCCGGCGCGACGATAGCGGAGCTTGGCATCCATGATCCGATCCGCGGGAGGGTAGGCCAACGACCCGGAACCCCGCGTTGTTACGGCCGCGATACAACGTCCGAATGCCGCCGTCTGTCAAATACATGCATAATGATCGGCCCGAAATGGACGTAAGAGACAGGGGGAGCGTCGCCGTCCGGGTACCGGCGCCGGTCGCTATTTCCTGTTGAGGCGGCTCCAGAGCATCGTGCCGACCAACGCGATGCCGGCGGCGGTCCCGCCTACCGCGACCGCGGCCATGACCGGCGACACGGTGCCGTCGGCGCGGTGCAGGTGGGGTCGCAGGTTCTTCAGCAGGGGCTTGCGGCCCGCCAGCCCCTCGAACATCTCGCCGGGACCTTCCGGATCGAGGATCTTGTTGTCCGCCAGCCATTCGCGCACGGAATCGAGTTCGGGCACCTCATAGGGACGCAGCGACCGGCCATCGCCGCGCAGTCGCTCGATCGTCTCGATGATCGAACCCGTCTCCGCGATCATCGCCGCGATCGTGTCGGGGTCGCTGTCGAGGTGTTCGGCGAGCAGGTCGTTGCGGATGCTGGCGATCGTATCGCGCTCGCCCGCGTTGCGGATCCGTCCGGCGTCGATCACGACGTCGCATTCGCTGTCGAGCCGCAGCGAGCGGTTGTTGAAGTTGGACGATCCGACTCGCAGCACCTCGTCGTCGACCACCGTCACCTTGGCATGGACGTAGATCGGCTGCCCCCCGGCGGTGAACGGGTGATACAGGCGCAGGCGCTTGTGCGGGTCCTGTTCGTGCAGCGCCTCGACCAGCCGCGCGCGGGCCGAATCCATCGCGATCGGCTCCAGCCAGCCCTCCGCGGTGGTCGGGTGGACGATGACGAATTCGGGACCGTCGGGTTCGCGCAGCCGCTTGCCGATCGCTTCGGCCACCTTGCGCGAGGCGAAATACTGGCTCTCGGCGTAGAAGAAGCGCTTCGTACGGGCGATCAGGTCGACGTACAGCGCCTCGATATCGTGGCGCGGCTCCTGTTCGGCCATCTCGGGGATGGTCAGCGCGATGCCGACTTCGACGTCGGTGAAATCCGCGGTCACATGCTCGGGCCAGCAATCTGCGCCACCCGACACCGACTCCAGCGCACCGCCGCCCGAGACCTCCCAGCGGCCGCGGCACATGTCGCCCAGCGCGCGGGCGACGGGGCCTTGCAACATCGTCGTCGCATCGTGCCACGGGCCATAGACCGTGCCGTCCGGCTCGATCCGGCGCGGCTCGTCATCGGCATGGTCGCGCGTGTCCCAGCGATCGACGGTCATGTCGATCCCGCCGCAGAACGCGACGTCGTCGTCGATCACGACCACTTTCTGATGATGCGATCCGGCGGGGGGATGATGCCCGTCGAGCCGCAGATGGACCTGCGGATCCTTGATCCACCTGGCGATGCGCAACAGCGTCTGGCCGTGGAACAGCGTCTTGATCGCGCCGGTATCCCAGCGGAGGATATGGATGTTCAGACCGGGCGTACGCTTCGCCAACCAGCTGATGAACGCGCCGACGCGTTCCGGACCGCCATCGTCGACGTCGCCGCCGAACCGGATGCGCGCGTCGAAATCCCAGCCGACGAGCAGGATCTGCGTCTTGGCCTTCATCATCGCGGCGCGGGCGGCTTTGAAATAGTCGTCGGCATCGACGATGACCGTCGCCCGTTCGGCATCTTCGATGCGCCAGCAGTTGCGACCGGGCTCGAGCAGGGTGTCGTGTTTCGTCATCCCGCACGCCATCGCAGGCTTGGCCGGATCAGCCAAGCGCGCGCCGCCGCTTTTACCGATCGATCTCGAACGCGTCGGGGTCCTTGCCGGTGGCCGCGTACACGCTGCGGACCACGAGCATGTGGTCGTCGATCTGCGGCAAGCCCGATACCGCGATGCAGCCGATCACGCCGCAGCCGGCCAGCGTGATCGGGAACGCCCCGCCATGCGCGGCGAAATCGAGCAGGGGCAGGCCGTAGCGTTCCAGCAGCGACGATCCCTTCGCCGCCATGTCCAGCCCGACGCCGTAGCTGGACCGATGATAGCGTTCGACGACGTTGCGCTTGCGGCGCGCCCATTCGGCATTGTCGGGAACCGATCCCGGCAACGCGGCGAAGAACAGCGGACGGTGGAAGAGGCGGATGTCGATCACGATCGGCGCGCGGGCGGCGCGGCCCCGGTCCGCGATCCAGCTCCCCAGCGACCAGGCGGTCTCTTCGTCGAACCGGTCGAAGACCAGCGTCCGCTCCTGGTGCGCGATCATTTCGACGGGCGTCATGCGCGCCGCTCCTCGTCGGTCAGCGACAGTGCGACCGACGCCTGCGTCTGCGACGACTGCACCGCCGCCTCGACGATCGCCATCACCCATAGCGCCTCGATCGGCGGCACGGGATTGGCGCCCGTGCCGTTTATCGCATCGGCGATGCCGCTATAATAGCGACGCTGATCGCCGGGGAGGGTGGCAATCTCGCGGGGCGGGGCGGTGCCGTCGTGGAAGACCAGCGGATCGGGATCGTCACCCCAGCCCGGCGAACCCGGCAGCATGCCGGCCAGCAATTGCGCCTCCTGACGATCGATCGCGTGCTTGACGATGCTGCCGGCGTCGCCGTGCACCGTGAAGCGGTGCGTGCCGCCGCCGACGAGCATGCCGGCGTGGAGCACGACCCGCCGTCCGCCGTAGGAGAGCACGACATGCGCCCAGTCGTCGGCGACCGCCCCGCTACGCTGTTTCGCCAGCGACGCCTGAACGCGGTCCGGCAGGCCGAACAACTGCACCGCCTGATCGACGAGATGCGGCCCGAGATCGAACCAGATTCCGCCACCCGCGACGTCGTGCTCCCGCCAGCGATCGCGCACCGCGGGCCGGAACCGGTCGAAATGCGATTCGAAATGACCGACGGTGCCGATCAGGCCGTCCTCGATCGCACGCCGCACGCCGAGGAAATCGCTGTCCCAGCGGCGGTTGTGGAAGACCGACAGGATCACGCCGCGGTGCTCCGCCAGAGCGACCAGCGCACGCGCCTCCGCCAGATCGAGCGTGAACGGCTTGTCGATCACGACGTGCTTGCCAGCCTCGATCGCGGCGCGGGCAAGGGGCGCATGGGTATCGTTGGGGGTGGCGATGACGACCAGATCGATGTCGTCGGCCGTCAGCATTGCCGCGGGATCGGCATACACCACCGCATCGGGGAGATCGGCGTTCACCTTGGCCGCATCACGCGACACGACCGCGCAGAGAGACAGTCCGGGTACCGCCCCGATCAGCGGCGCGTGGAACGTCTTGCCCGAAAATCCATAGCCGATCAGTCCGACGCGGACCTGCCGTGCGGGAGTGTTCGGATTGCTGATTGCCAACGCCATGGTCGTCTCCTCGGACCCGCCCATACGACTGCGGTGGGGGGGCAGGGAAGCGTTTGGGGGAAGGCGGTCTCGTATGGCGGCCCAGCAGATGCTGGCCGATATGCGATTTGGCTCGCCTTCGTCACGATGAAGAACGGCAGGCGACGGGCGTTCGTGGTATCGACTTGTTTTGAAATATGCCGCCATCTTACTGACGTGCGGAGTATTAAATCTGCAAAGAGGCGGATAAATTACGATGTCGAATTGGTTTTATAATGAACCAATCTGAATTCAACTATCTGGCGATGCTGGATTATATAAGCTTTCCGATGATTATTCTTCAGTGGCTCGACACGATTGAAAAGATATCAATGAATCTGCAATAACTTCGGTCATATCACGGCGTGATGGAATCGTATTCGGATACCCCACGAGCGGCGGATGTGAACGCCTCCACGAGCGTTTTGCTCAAGCTGCAGAATACGATTCTCGAGATGATCGCCACCGGGGTTGCGTTGATACCGACCTGCGGGCGCCTCTGCGAAGAGGTCGAGACGTTGCTTCCGGGCGTCACCTGTTCGGTTCTGTCCGTCGATGCAGCCGGCTTGCTCCACCCGCTGGCTGGCCCCAGTCTTCCCGAAGTCTATTCGAACGCGCTGGACGGCCTCGGCATTGGTCCGGTCGCCGGCTCTTGCGGCACCGCAGCCTTTCTGGGGGTGGATGTTGCGGTCACCGACATCGAAACCGACGATCGCTGGGCCGAGTTCAAGCATCTGGCCTTGCCCCACGGGCTGCTTGCCTGCTGGTCGAGCCCGATCGTCAACGCGCAGGGTGCCACGGTCGGCACGTTCGCGTTCTACTACCGCGAACGGCGGGGTCCGACGGCGTTCGAGCGGGACGTGGTGTGCAACTCGGTGCGCCTGTGTCTCATTGCGATCGACCGCCACCAGCGCGTCGTCGAACACGAGCGGCGCGCGTTCACCGATGCACTTACCGGCCTGCCCAATCGCGCCGCGTTCAATGCCGCGCTGCTCGACCTCGATTGCAACGCGCCGGTTAGCTGGGCGATCTTCGTGCTCGACCTCGACAATCTGAAGACCGTCAACGACACGTTCGGGCATCATGCGGGCGACTGCCTGTTGCAGATCGCGGGCGACCGGATCGCGGCGGCGATGCTCCCTGGGCGGACGTACCGGATCGGCGGCGATGAGTTCGGGATGGTCATCGATCGACCCGATGCATTACGGAACCTCGACCGAACGGCAGAGAGCATACTCGATGCCCTGGCGCTGTCCGCCAACTGCGGTGGCCATGTCGTCGTGCCGCGCGCGACGATCGGCGGTGCCGTCCTGTCGAACGACGATCCGGTGGTCGATCGCGTGCGCCAGAATGCCGACTTCGCGCTTTATCATGCCAAGGAGACGGGGCGCGGCGGCTTCGTGCGCTACTGGCCCGGTCTCGGCTCGACGATGACGCGGCGACTGGGGGCGATCCGTGACGTCAACGCGGCGCTGCGCGAGCACCGGATCGAGGCGTATTAACAGCCGATCTTCCGCCTCGACACACGCGAGGTCGTCGGGCTCGAGGCGCTGTGTCGCATGCGGATCGGCAACGCGGTCGTCTCCGCCGCATCCTTTCACGAGGCGACCACGGACGCGCACGTCGCGACGGCGTTGACGGCGCGCATGTTGGCGCTGGTCGCGGCCGACCTGCGCGTGTGGCTCGACATGGGTATCCCGTTCCAGCACGTCGGGATCAACGTCTCGTCCGCGGATCTCAGCGGCGGGGCGATCGAGCGCGTACTGACGTCGGCATTCGAGCGGGAAGGCGTGTCGCTGGAACACGTGATCCTCGAAGTGACCGAAACGGTGTACATGGGCGACGGCGATCAGGCGGTGCAGACCGCGATCAGGGCGCTTCGCGACCGCGGTATCCGCGTGGCGCTGGACGATTTCGGCACCGGCTTTGCCTCGCTGACGCATCTGCTGACCGTGCCGGTCGACGTGATCAAGATCGACAAGACCTTCATCGATCATCTGACGCCCGAAAGCGTGAGCATGACGATCGTCGAAGGCCTGATCCGCATCGCCGAACGGATGAACATCCGGATCGTCGCGGAAGGCGTGGAATCGGAGGAACAGGCGGCGATGCTTCAGGCGGCGGGCTGCGTGCTCGGCCAGGGCTTCCTCTATGCGCCCGCGCTCGATCGCCGGAAGATCACCGCGCTGCTGCTGGACCGGGCGCAGTACGCTACCGCGTCCAACGCTACGACCACCGCCGCTGCTGCTCGTCGGCGATAACGCCCGTGCCGGCGGTTTGCCAGGTGCGGCGCCAGATCAGCGGGGTCATGCCCACCACGCGGCGGAACAGTCGGGTGAGGTGCGCCTGGTCGCTCAGCCCGCAGGCATAGGCGATCTGGCTGAGCGTGTCGTCGGTCCGCAGCATCAGCGTCTGCGCACGGCGGACGCGCTGGAGGATGAGGAACGCGTGCGGCGTTTCGCCGGTCGTCACCTTGAAGGCGCGACAGAAATGGCCCGCGCTGAGCCGCGCGACCTGCGCCAGCGCATCGACGCCGATCGTGCTGCCCAGCCGCTCCTCGATATGCAGCACGACGCCGCGCAATTGCCACGCCGCCAGCCCGCCTTTCACCGGCTCGGCTTGCGGTGGCGGAGTGTCGGGGGCGAACATCGCCGCGAGCCGCTCCAGATAATGCCGTGCCATATGAGGATCGCGGTCCAGCGCGCTGACGGCGTTCGCCACCAGACTGGCGGCGGTGGTCGGCCCGCAATGGGACCGGCCGGCATGGGACACGGCAGGCTGGGACGCGGCAGGCTGGGACGCTGTCGCCGAAAGGGGAATATGCAGCATCGCCTGGGTCTCCATCGCAGCCTGTACGATCGAGCATAGCGGATGCGGGCCGGTCGCCTGCGCCCCGGGCGGGGCGGTCGGTCACCCCCCTTTCGTGTGGCGCGACCTGCGCCGGGTCAGAGCTCGATGATGCCGCGCTTCGCTGCGATCGTCACCGCGTGCGTGCGATCCGAGGCGCCGAGCTTGGCAAAGATCAGCTTCATATGGCCTTTCACGGTTTCCTCGGTGACGGCGAGCCGGGCGGCGATCTGCTTGTTCGAATTGCCCGACGCGGCCAGCGACAACACGCCGATCTCGCGCTCGGTCAGCGCATCCTCGATGACGTGGAAGGCGATGCTGGACGCGACCTGCGCGTTGAGGTGCTTGCCACCGGCATGGACCGAGCGGATCGTGTCGAGCAGTTCCTTGCGGAGCGTGTTCTTCAGCAGATAGCCCGCGGCACCGGCGCGCAGCGCCCGCAGTGCCTGCGCGTCGCCCGAATAGGTGGTGAGCACGACGATGCGCGCCTGCGGCCAGTGGCTGCGCATGACCGCGATGGTGTCGACACCGCCGATCCCCGGCATCTGCAGGTCCATGAGCACGACATCCGGCAGGTGCGTCGGATAGAGTGCCAGCGCCTGTTCCCCCGACTCCGCTTCCGCGACGAGTTCGAGATCCGCCTGCGTTTCGATCACGGCCTTCACGCCTTCGCGCAGGAAGGGATGATCGTCGACGATCATGATACGGATCGGGGGGGAGGGCGGCAACGGGCACTCGTGCAATGGCAGGGCGTCGGGCGGATACCCTGCGCCGCGTCCGGCGGACAAGGCAAGGGGCCGCTCCATCAGCGCCTCGCCAATCGGTCGAACGCCGCGCGAAACGCGTCGACCCTGTCGTCGAACCGTGCGCCGCCGACGCAGAACACCCAGCGTGACAGCGTCGCTGGCCGGCGATCCGCCAGCGCGTCGAACAGGCCCGCGAGCATCGCTTGCGGGGTGCCGTCGAGCATGGCTGGGGACAGGCCGCTGTCGAGCAGGCTCGGCGCGAACGCGGCGGAGGCGGCGTCGAGGCGGATCGTCTCGCGCACCGCGGTCGCGACCGCCGGACGCATCGCCGCCGGCGTCCAGGCCGTCGGGTCGCCCAGGCCGATCGCGAGTATCGTCGCCGCCTGGATCGGCGGGGCAGGCGCCGACAGCGTCAGCACCTCGCCCGGCCCTGCCCGGAAGATGCCGTCCGCCCGCAACCGCGTGATCGCGCCGCCGAGTGCGGCGTCGAGATGTCCCAGCCCGCCGCCGGGTCCGCCGCCGGGTCCGCCGCCGGGTCGATCCTGGCCGATCTCGTGGGTGAAGACGCCGACGCTGGCAACCGACACCTCCACGCTCACCGCATCGCGCGGCGCCACCTCGACGTGGACGCCGCACCACAGCCCGATCGTCGCCGCGTCGTCGGCACGGCCGTTACTCGCCGGCATCCTGTTCTCCCGTCGATCGGGGACCGACCTGGATAGTTCCGTACCACGATGTCGGGATGAATCGCGTGGACGGGACTGACCGATTTTGAACAATCGCGCGGTCGGCGACGAGAATACGCAATACGCGGCGAATGGATCAGGCGAAGTCTCTCGGCACTTGCATTTGTTCGTTCCGCAGGCGCAACGTAAATCATCATGACCCTGCCGAGCGAAGTCTTCACGATCGTGCGATCCGGCTTTCTGCGCGCCCTGCGTGGACGTGGACGTGGACGTGGACGTGGACGTGGAGGCAAGGGTAAGCGAGCGGTGATCCGCGTGCTGTTCGCGATCCTCTGCGGGGTCGCGATGGCGAGCAGTGCCTCGGCGCTGGATCCGGCGCGGACGATCGCGCAACTGCGCCATTCGCGCTGGACGCTCGGCGATGGTGCTCCGGGTAACATCCGCGCGATCGCGCAGGGCCGTGACGGCTATCTCTGGCTCGGGACCGCGACCGGTCTTTATCGGTTCGACGGCATCACCTTCGAACGGATCGTGCCGGTCGACCAGGATCGGTATCGGTCGCCTCAGATCACCGCGTTGCTGGCGGCGCGCAACGGCGACATCTGGGTCGGCTACGACTTTGGCGGTATTTCCGTGGTTCGCGGCGGCGTGTTGAGGGATGCCAACCCATGGCCCGCGGTGGGGGGCGTGACGACCATCGTCGAGGGGCGCGACGGCGCGATCTGGGTCGTCGGCAATTCGGTCGACACGATGAGCCTCGCTCGCCTGTCGGCGGGCCGGTGGACGAAGTTCGGTGCCGGACAGGGCGTGCCCGAACGCGGCGTGGGCGACCTCCTGAGCACGGCCGGCGGCATCTACCTCTCGCATGCGTCCCGACTTCTGCGCCTGACACCGGGGGGCTCGCGCTTCGAGGATGCGGGAGCAGGTAGCGGCGGCGTGCCGGACGATGCGTACGTCGCGCTCGCGCAGGACCGTCGCGGGACGATATGGCGTCGCACCGGTACCCTGGTCGAGGCGGTCGAGCGCGATCCGCGCCGCTATCGCATCGGCCGCGCGACGACGCCCTATGTCCTCGAACGGTCGCTGTTCGACCGCGACGGCAATCTCTGGATCACCGGACAGGATGCCGGGCTGGGGCGGATATCCGCGTCGGCCTTGCAGCACCCCGGCACACCCGGCAGCGTGGCATCGTTCACCGAAAGCCAGGGCCTGACCGCGGCGTTGACGCTGGCGGTGCTGGAGGATCGCGAGGGCAATATCTGGGTCGGCACGGAATCCGGGCTCGACCGGTTTTCGCCGAGCAACATCGTCCAGCCGCGACAGACCGAGGCGATCGTTTCGGGCTTCGTCGGCGGCGGCGGCGGCGGCGGCGGGGCGCAGAACCTGTTCATTGCCGGGCTTTCCGGGGTCTATCGCATCGGCAGGTCCGGCGTCCCGGTGCTGATCTTCGCCAGGCCCGATATCGGCGTGATGTGCGGCGATGGCCGTCGCCTGCTGGTGATTGGGATGGAGGGTAAATACCTGCTCGACCTCGATCATGCGGGCAATGTCGCCAGGGCGACGCCGGTCGCGGGGCCGTTGTCGATCACCTGCGCGATGGACACGCACGGCGTGTTCTGGACCGGGATCGACACGCTCTACCGCCTCGTCGGGCGGCGGTTGCTGCCATATGGCGCGCCCGCCGGCACGCCGAAGGGAACGGTCCATCGTATCCGGTCGGACGGCGCCGGGGGCGTGGTGTTCGGGCGTATCGGCCAGGGTGTTTCCCGCCTTCGCCAGGGGATCGAAACGTTGCTCTGGCGCAGCCGGGATCAGGTGACCGGCAGGACCACGACATGGCTACCGGTCCGCCAGGGTCTGCTGGTGGTCGGCGATCAGGGACTGGCATTGTACGACGGTACGCGCCTCGTCTCGTTGCGCGATCGGACCTACCCTTTCCTCGCCGGATTGACCGGCCTGCTCCAGACCGCGGACGGATCGACCTGGGTGATCGGCGCAAACGGGATCGTCCGGATGCCGACATCGTCGCTCGATGCGGCGTTCGCGCACCCCGGCCTGCCGATCCCGCACGAACGGTTCGGCTATCAGGAGGATTTCCGGGCGCGCTCCAACATGGTCGAGGCGAACGATATCGGGCAGGACGCGGCCGGACGGCTGTGGTTCGCCACCAATCGGGGATTGACGATGATCGATCCCGCCAAGCTATTCCGAAACCGGTTGCCGCCGGTGGTGCAGATCCGGTCGCTCGTCGCCGGCGGCGTGGACCGGCCGACGACGGATGCGACGATCGCGCTTCCGCCCGGCACCAACCATGTCCAGATCCGCTATACCGCGCTCAGCCTGACCAACGCCGTCGCCAACCGGTTCCGCTATCGGATGGCGGGCATCGACCCCGACTGGATCGACGCGGGCGAGGCTCGCGAGGCGCTGTATACCAACCTCGGCCCCGGCGAATACCGGTTCCAGGTGATCGCCGCGAACAACGATGGCGTCTGGAACCGACGCGGCGCGACGCTGACGTTCGAGATCGCCCCGCGCTTCTACCAGACGCATGCGTTCGCGGTCGCCTGCATCGTGGTCGCCGGGACGCTGGTGTGGCTGCTGTATCGGCGCCGGCTGCGGATCGTTGCGGAGCGGACGCGGGCGCGGTTCGAGGTGCAGATCGCGGAGCGCGAGCGGATCGCCCGCGAACTCCACGACACGCTGTTGCAGGGGTTCCAGGGGCTGATGCTGCGCTTCCAGTCGGTGGTCGAGCAACTGCCGAAGGGGGATCGCGCACGGATCAGCCTGGAGAGCGCGCTGGAACGCGCCGACGATGTGCTGCTCGACGGCCGCGACCGGGTCCGGTTCCTGCGCGAGACCATGGAGCCGGTCGCGCTGCCCGCGTTGCTGACCGCCATCGCGGACGACACCGTTGCGCCACCGCTGACCTGGGATCTCGATGTCGAGGGTGTCCTGCGGCCGGTCTGCGCACCGGTAGCGGACGAGATCGCGCAGATCGTCCGCGAAGCGCTCGCAAACGCAGTGCGCCATGCCCAGGCGGATCGCCTGGTGGTCGCGATCCGATCGAGCGCCGACAGGCTCGTGATCACCGTGACGGACGACGGTATCGGTATCCCGCGAGACGTCCGCGAGACGGGGCATCGCCCGGGACATTACGGACTGATCGGAATGCGCGAACGCGCCACCGCGATGGGTGGGACGCTCGCGATCCAGTCCGACATCGGGTCCGGCACCGAGATCACGGTGACGGTCCCGGCGCGTATCGCCTATCGCTGAGCGGGAGGATGACGATCGTCACCCTCCCGCCGATCACGTCGTAGCGCTCAGCCCTTCACGAACGCGAGCAGATCCGGGTTGATGACGTCGGCATGCGTCGTCAGCATCCCGTGTGGAAAGCCCTTGTAGATCTTGAGCGTGGCGTTCTTCAGGAGTTTGGCCTGAAGCAGCGCGGCATTGGCGAACGGCACGATCTGGTCGTCGTCGCCCTGCAGCACGAGCGTCGGGACGGTGATCGCCTTCAGATCCGCGGTCTGGTCGGTTTCGGAGAACGCCTTGATCCCCTCGTAATGCGCGAGCGCGCCGCCCATCATGCCCTGGCGCCACCAATTGTCGACGACCCCCTGCGACAGCTTTTCGGTGGGTCGGTTGAAGCCGTAGAATGGCCCCGAGGCGAGATCGACGTAGAATTGCGCACGGTTGTCGGCGAGCGCCTTGCGCAGGCCGTCGAACACCGAAATCGGCAAACCGCCGGGATTGCCCGCGGTCTTGAGCATCAGCGGCGGCACCGAGCTGACCAGCACGACCTTGGCGACGCGGCCCTGCGGCTGGCCGAACTTCGCGACGTAGCGCGTGACCTCGCCGCCACCGGTGGAGTGGCCGATATGGACCGTGCGCTTCAGGTCGAGATGCTCGACCACCGCGGAGGCATCGGCGGCGTAATGATCCATGTCGTTGCCGGTATCGACCTGCGACGACCGGCCGTGTCCGCGGCGATCATGCGCGACGACGCGGTAGCCCTCGGCGAGGAAGAACAGCATCTGCGTGTCCCAATCGTCGGCGCTGAGTGGCCAGCCATGATGGAACATGATCGGCTGGGCATTCTTGGGGCCCCAATCCTTGTAGAAGATCTCGGTGCCATCGCTGGTCTTGATGAATCCGCTGCTCATTCTGAATACTCCGTGTGGTTTGGGGGCGAGGGGGGAGGCGAACGTCATGGCCGGCAGCATCAGCGCGGCGGCGGCCGTTGCGGCGGCTGCGGTCGAGGCGATGACGACGGCACGCCTGGACAGGTCGGGCATGGTGTTCGGCATATCTTTGTCCCCGATGATGGCGGTCGTGGCCGCACGACGCTGCTGAGACGCCGTGCGTGCGCGGTGGCAGCCTCGGCGGTCACGCTCTGATGCGCGTCCGGCAGCGCGGATTCTTGGCGAACCGGAACGGAATTTGCGCAGGACCGACATATTGCGCGCGAGCGGCCCGGCTCGCGCTGGGATTGCGGAAAACGCCCTGATAGGTCGCTCGCGGGCAATCAGATCGGGGAAAAGCGATGAGCGGGCGTCATATGGGACCGGCACGGCTCGAGGCGTTTACCGACGGCGTGGTGGCGATCATCATCACGATCATGGTGCTCGAGTTGAAGGTGCCCGAAACCGGCGACCTGCGGGGTCTGGCCGGCAGCGCGCCGGTGCTGCTCGCCTATCTGCTGAGCTTCGTGAACGTGGGACTGTACTGGAACAATCATCACCACATGTTCTCCGCGGTCGAACGGATCGACGGGCGCGTGCTGTGGGCCAACCTGTTCCTGTTGTTCTGGCTCAGCCTGGTGCCGTTCGTGATCCGCTGGCTCGACGAAAGCCAGTTCGCGGCCGGCGCCACGGCGGCATACGGGATCGTCCTGGGGCTGGCCGCGGTCGGTTATTCGCTCACCGAACGCGCGATCATCGCATGCAACGGCAAACAGTCTGCGGTGGCGCGCGCGATCGGATCGGACTGGAAAGGCTGGAGCAGCATCGCGTTCTACGCAGCGGCCGTGCCCTTGGCGTTCGCGAGCCGGTGGATCGCGATCGCGCTGTACGTCGCCGTCATCGCGCTGTGGCTGATCCCCGATCGCCGGATCGTCCGAACGGTCGACGACCTCGCGAGGACGCCGTGAACGGCCGGCATGGAGGCGGTTCATAGGCCGATCGCGAGCCGCAGCGTGATCGCGCGCGGGCGGATCGGGACGGTCTGCGTCGTCGTCGCTAGCGTGAACGGGTTGCCGAAACCGAAACTGTTGCCGCGTCCGTCGAGCAGGTTGTCGATGTCGACCGACCAGTGGCGCCGGCCGTCGTCGAGAGTCGCGCCGACGCCGATCGTCGCGTAATCGCCGGCGGGGCGGTCGAGTGCCGGGTCGAAGCTTAGCCGGGTCTGGCCGATGTAGCGTGCTGAGACATAGCCGCTCGCCGGCAGGTCGCTCAGCGAGAACCGCCGCGTCAGCCCGAGCCGCGCGGAATAATCGGGGACCACCGGCAAGCGCCGATCGTTCACATCGACCTGACCCTTGGCCGGCGCGGTGAGCCGCGCGCGCTGGATCGTGGTGCCGAAGTCGATCGTGGCGCGCCCGGCGTCGAACCGCCCGCCGAACTCCACACCGTAATTCGTCGCGTTGCCGGCATCGACAGTACCGAACAGACCATCCGACCCGACCACGTCGCTGCGCAAATGTTCCCAAAACGACCCGAAGATCGCACCGCTGAGACCGAGACGATCGTCGAGGCCGCGAACGCGCCAGCCGAATTCGAGGCTCTGCAGTTCGTCGCCGGGAATACGCTGTTCGGTGGTGGCGATGGCGCGCGTGACGCCGGCGGGCCGGATCGCGCTGGCATAGCGCAACCAGAGCAGCCCGGTATCGTCGCGGTGCCAGCTGAGCGTGGCGCTCGGGGTGACGCCCAGCTTGGTCGCGTTCTGCTCGTTCGGGCCTTGCTGCTCGATATCGTTGACGGTGACGAAGCCGCGCAGGCCGAGCTTGAAATCGAGCGCGGGGGACAGCCGTTGCGTGCCCTCTGCGAACACTGCGGCCTCGAATACCGCTTCCCTGTCGTCGCGCGCGATGACGGTCGTGCCGTTCGACTTGAAGCGTCCGTTGAGGCGGGTGGTCGCGTCGAGCACCGACGCGCCGACGATCCAGGGGTGACGTGCGGTCGGATCGCTCAGACGGATTTCCTGCGTCACCAGATCGATCGATCGATCCTCGACATAGGCGACCGGGGCGATAGTACCGAGTGCCGCCGCCATGCTGCTGGCGTCGTAGGTGCTGCCGAAAACATGCGAGACGACCGTGGTCGTCGATTGCACGTCCAGGCTGCCGACCGGGCCGTGGATGTCGAGCGTACCTGAAACGAAATCATTGTCTTGCGGTTCGGCGATCGCGGTCGTGCGCGACAGGCCCTTCGTCGCATACTGGCTGTCGCGCGCGTCGATCCACTGGCCGATGCCGCTGGCGGTCGCGGTCCAGCCATTGCCGATCGCCCAGCGCAGTGCTGCGCGGACGCCGGGGCGCGCGGTACGGTTTACGTCTGGCTTTCCGCGTCCGGTGTCGTCGATCCAGCCGGGCATCGTCTCGGTCCAGATCGATGCCCGGAGCGCGAGACGTCCGGCCACGATCGGCACGTTGACGGTGCCGTCGAACGCACCGCCGACCGCGCCGTTGTTGATCCCGGTCGCCTCGCCTGCGAAGGTGCCCGAGACGCGATCGAGGTCGGGCACGGTGGTGACGATCCTGATGACGCCGCCCAGTGCGCCGGTGCCGTAGAGCGTGCCCTGCGGCCCGCGCAGGATCTCGACGCGATCGATATCGACCATGCGGAGATCGGGATCGGGCGACGAATAGCCGATCCGCGCATCGTCGATATACAGGCTGACGAGCGACTGGCTGGTGCCGTTGAAGGCGCTGTCGGCGACGCCGCGCAGAAACACGCGGTCGCGGCCGGGGCCCAGATTGGTCGAGAACGCACCGTCGGTGGTCGCGAGCAGGTCGACCAGGCCGCGTTTGCCGGCGAGGCGGTCGAGCGCGTGGGTACCGACGATCGTGATCGACACGGGCAGGTCGAACAGGCGTTCGTCGCGCTTGCTGGCGGTGACGATTATGTCGGCGCCTTCGGTGGCCGGGGGCAGGGCGGCATGCGTATCGGCGGCGCGCAATCGAGCGGCGCGGCGCGGCGGCTCGGGTTCGATCCGCCAGGTCGTCGCATCGACGCGGATCGCGCGGAGGTGGGTTCCCGACAACAGGCGTTTCAGCGCCTGCGCGATATCCGATGCGTCGATCCTCCGAGTCTGCGTAACGGGCAGCGTGCCGGCCATGCCGATCGAGATGCCCGTTTGTCGCGCGAGCGCATCGAGCGCGGTGCGGAGCGACCCCGCCGGGATGACGATGGCGGCCGGTTTGGCGCCTGTCGACCTAGCGGCCGCCGGCGCGTTCGAGATGTACGACGCCAGCAGCGCGACGCAGGCGTAGCGGCAAGACCGCGCGAAGCTGATCGAGAAGCCGCGAGCCGTCGCCAATCGTCAAAACCCCGGAAAAATGCAGCCCTGCGGCGGACGGATCGACCACCAGCGGCGCCCCCGCATACCGCGATATATCGGCGGCAACCAGCGGCAACGGCGCGCCGTCATAGCTCAGCCGGCCGTCGCTCCAGTCGGCGACCGACGCTGGGGCAATAGACCGCCGCTCGGCGATCCCGGCCGACGGATCGATGTCGAGACGCTGGCCTGCGATAAGTGTCGTCGGCGCGCTGCCGTCGGGGTCGTGCGGCGCGACGCTGACGCTGCCCTCGGCCACTGCGATCGACACTTTCCCCCGCGCGTTGGTGACCGCGAAACGCGTGCCGACGTCGCGGATGTCGTAGGCCCCGGCGCGGACGATCAAAATGCGCGACGGATCGTGACGGACCGAGAAGCTAGCCGCACCGTCCGCGAGTTCGATAAACGGGGTCTTGCCGCCCGTCACCGACACGCGTGACCCGCGATCGAGCTGCATCGCGCTGCCGTCGGCGAGTGTCACCGCACGCGTATCGCCAGCGCTGGTGGCGTAGGTCTGCGCCGTATCTGTGACGGTCGGTCCGACCAGCAGAAACGCGAGACCGGCGGCAAGTGCGCTACCCGTACCTGCCGCAGCCCACCGCCAGCGGTTCGGGCGGGATACCGGTACAGCGTCGGTCGCGTCGTCGTCGTTGGCGGGCAGTAGCGCGGCGATCGCGGGGGCTGCCGCGCTGATCTCGGCATCGAGCAGCGCGATCGAGTCATAGGCGGCGCGGTGCGACGGATCGGCGGCCAGCCAGTCGCCAAAGCCCGCCCAGTCCATGTCGGACGCATCGATCCGCGCGTGCCAGGCGGCCGCGGCGGCGATCGGGTCCTGCGTCGTTGCGTCCATCATCGCGCCCTCGTTCCGAGCGAATGCCCCCCGCTCACATCATAGACGCCGCCGCTCGAATGGCACCGCAGGTCCTGGTAACATTCAGTCATCGAGCGCCTTTCTCAAGTGGCGCAGCGCGACCGCGATGTGCTTTTCGACCGCGCTGCGGCTGATGCCGAATTCGGCGGCGACCTCGGCATGCGACAGGCCGTCGATCTTGTGGCGGCGGAATACGCGCATCGCGCCCTCGGGTGGTCCGGCGAGCGCGGCGGCCAAATGCCCGATGCGTTCGCGGCTCGCGACTGCGTCGAAGGCGGAGGGCGCATCGTCGACCGCCTCGGCGCCCGCGACCGAAATCGTCGCTTCGACATAGCCAGCGTCGCGTCGGACGCGGCGGCCGTTGGCGCGGACGCGGTCGAGCACGATGTTCATGCCGATCCGGTGCAGATACGCGAGTGGGTTGGCGATCGGGCCCGCGACAGGCCCTTCGGTTGACCGGCCGATATGCAGCCAGATCTCCTGCACGACGTCTTCGGCTTCCGCGACACTGCCGGTCCGCCCGGCGAAGAACCGGACGAGTTGCGGGCGGTTCGCCGCGAGCACTGCCGACAGACCGGCAGGCTGGGGACTGTCGATGTCGGCTACGGCGAGGCTCCAGGACGCAGGGGCCGCAGCAGATACCGGGTCACGCGGTTCTTGTCGTTATCAAATCCCAACTCCGGTGCAGGAGACGCCAGCCGAGGATCACGCCGATGGCGACGAGCAGGACCGCGCCAGCCACGAACGACAGATAGAACAGAGGTTCGCGCCACGGCGACGCGACGGTCTCGGATCGAGCCATTTCGAGCGGACGTGCGATCGCGATCATCGGCCGCTCTCCAGTCGACGCATCGGCGTTGGCAATCCGTCTCCGTAGAGCGCCAGCAACGCGTCGAAGTGATCGTCCATCGTCCGGACCGGGCGATCCGGTTGGCCGGCACCCTCCGCGGCGATCGTCTCCGCCACGCGAAGTATCGCGTCGGCAGCGGCCTGTGCATCGCCCGACGCGTACCGCGCGCCGTCGTTGCCACGCGCCAGGTCGGCCGCACCGCCGCGATCCGGCGTGATCAACGTCAGTCCGGATGCGATAGCCTCGGCGGCGACGAAGCAGAACGTCTCCGCTTCGCAG
Organism: Sphingomonas sp. CFBP 13603; assembly: GCF_014892665.1. NCBI lineage: Bacteria > Pseudomonadati > Pseudomonadota > Alphaproteobacteria > Sphingomonadales > Sphingomonadaceae > Sphingomonas > Sphingomonas sp. CFBP 13603. The sequence goes on from NZ_JADBIA010000001.1 coordinate 25,927, forward strand.
CCGTGGATCAGCGCGTCGGCGCTCGCCATCAGCCGCGCGAGTGCGCCCCGCTCCCGAATCGGATCGAGCAGGCGGACGTGCGGGTTGTCGCCGATCGCATCGATCACCCGGCGCTGGCGTCCACCACCACCGATGATCAGCAACCCGACCGGCGCCTGCGTCCCCGCGATCGCCGCCGCCTGCGCGACCATGGCCCAGCGTTTCTCGGGCGCATGGCGGCCGACGCCGATCAGCAGCAGCGCATCCTCGCCGAGGCCGCACAATGCCAGCATCTCGCGGCGCAGGTCGGCATCGCGCAGTTTCGGCGAGAACTGGCCCGGCTCGACCCCCATCGGATCGGTCATCACCTTCCGCAGGCCACCCTCGCGCAACCGCTGCGTCAGGCTGTCGCTGGCGCTGACGATATGGTCGAACTGCGCGTCGAGCCGGCGGAGGTGACGCCAATACCAGTCGAACGCGCGGTCGATCGCTTGAGTCGAGGCGACGTTGCCGAACCAGCGATAGGCATAGGCGGAGAGCGGGTCGGCATGCGCGATCAGCGACAGCCGCGCGCGCGATCCCGAGCGCGTCCGCCAGTCCGCGACCATCGACGCGCTGCGCCACGGCGAGGAGACCTCGACGACATCGGCATCCTCCTCGTCGAGCATCGCGTGAAGCGCCTCGCGGTCGGCGAAATAGCGGTAGGACCGGTCGAGGGGGAAGCGCGGCGAGCGCAGCCAGCGGACGCGCGCGTTGGGGCCGCGCCGTTCCTCGCGGTCCTCTTCGCCCGGCGCGATGACGACGATCTCGTGGCCGCGTCCGGCGAGCGCGACCAGCTTGCGGTCGATATAGGTGCGGACGCCGCCACCGGTCGGGGTGTAGAACGCGCACACGTCGACGATCTTCATGCCGCCACCTGCTCGGTCACGAGATCCGCGTACCGCGAAACGGTACGGCGTTCGGCGAGCGTCCGCAGCGTGCGGTCTATGCTGGCAAGCAGCGAATCCTTGGTGACGTCGCCGGGATGGACCGCGACGCGCATCGTCGGCATCCAGTCGGGCATCGCGCGCGCCACCGCGGCGACCGCGAGCGAACTCGCGGTGCGCGCAGGCGTCCGGCTCGCCCAGGTGACGACCGGGCCGCGCGCGACGATCGCGCCGGTGCGGGGCTGCCAGACGCGGAAATGATCTTCGGCGAGCGCGAAGTCGCAGGCTTTCAGTGCGGCGTGCGCACCCGGACCATATAGCCATGCGGGGGCGATGAACCCCGCGACCTCACGGCCGATCGCCTGCTGGACCATGTCGCGACCCGCGCGCATGCGATGCTCCGCCTCGGCCGCGTCGAGCCCAAGGAACTCGCCCTCGCCGGCGGTCATGTACTTGGCCTTCAAGGCACTCGCGGTACCTTCGTGCGTGCTGGTATCGCGGTGGAACCAGCCGTGCAGGAACATCTCGACTCCGGCCTCCGCCCATTCGCGCAGGCGGCGGCCAAAGGCGGGATCGCGGTCGAGCCGCGCGGCGCTCCAGTGATCGGGGACGACCAGCATCGCGAAGCGCGGACCACCAAGGATCGCCTCGATCCGCTCGGCCAGCATCGCGATCGGTATGGCGAACGCCGGCGACACGTCGTGGATCGAGACGATCAGCCGCTTGTCCGGCGCGATGCCCGCGCGTGGGACCCGTTCGCCCAAAACCGTGCCGTGTTCGAAATTCACCATGATCTCGCTCTCGTCGTGGACTCGCTGATGATGCGACGGCGCCGCATGGGTCGGGCCGCAGTCTGACCCCATCCTGCACCGAAATTATTTCATGAGCGCGTCGTCGGACGGCTGCGGTTCGCCGTGGGGGGCGGCGTCCTCTCGACATGACGACCTCCCGCCAGCCCGTCCCAGCTCCGGCCAGCATCGGCTGGCCGCAACCTTCCAGTTTTAGCAGTCCCGAGAGGATCATCGCATGAACCAGCCGCTGGCGCTGACGCGTGCGGAGATATTCCCGCCGCTGACTCCGACGATCGTCCGCAAGACCTTCCTCGCCCGCTGGCTCGCGCCCGTGCTGTCCGCGGCGATCCTGATTGCGGCCTTGTGGCAATTGCGTAGCCTCGACGTGGCCGCCACGCTGCATCTGGTGCCGCGCTCGCCGCTGTTCTGGACGATCTTCGCGGCCGGCTATCTAGTCACGCCGTTCAGCGAATGGGTGATCTACCGGCGGCTGTGGCAGCTCCCCGCCAGCGGCATCCTCGCGCTGCTGCGCAAGCGGATCAGCAACGAGATCGTGCTCGGCTATTCGGGCGAGCTGTATTTCTACGGCTGGGCGCGGAAACACGCGACGATGGTGGGCTCCCCGTTCGGTGCGATCAAGGACGTCTCGATCCTGTCCGCGGTGGTCGCCAACGTCTGCACGCTCGGGCTCGCCCTCGTCAGCTGGCAGGCACTCGGCGCGCTGCACTTCGGCACCGACGCCAAGGTGATGACCGTGTCGGCCGCGAGCATGGCGATCCCGTCGATCGTCACGTTGGTCATGCGGAAGACGCTGCTGACGCTGCCGCGACCCGAGCTGGGCCGAATCGCGGTCATCCATTTCCTGCGGATCGTCGCGACCACCTTGTTCGCAGCACTCCTCTGGGCGGCGGTGATGCCGGCCGCGCCGCTCGCGTGGTGGCTGGCGCTGGCGACGTTGCGGCTCCTCGTGTCGCGGCTGCCGTTGCTGCCGAACAAGGACATCGTGTTCGCCGGGCTGGTCGCATTCACCGTCGGGCGGACGTCCGACGTGACCGCGGTGCTGACGATGATCGCCGGGCTGTGGCTCGTCACGCATCTGCTGCTCGGGGCCGTGCTGACCGCCGTCGAACTCGTTACCATGGAGCGTACCAAGTGATCCTGCTCGCCCTTTCCCTTGCCACTACCCCTGCCGTCACGCCGCCCTCGACCCCGCGGCTCGGGACCGTCGAAGCGCGCTGTCGGCCGCATGAGGCGGGCCCGGCGCTGATAGTCGATATCGACGGGTTGAAGGACCGCGCCGGCGTGCTGCGCGCCGAACTCTATCCCGCGCGCGACGGCGATTTCCTCGCCGACGACAATGTCCTGATCGGGCAGGGCAAGACATTCCGGCGCAGCGTGATCACGGTGCCCGCGACCGGCGCGGTCTCGCTGTGTCTGCGCGTTCCGGGACCCGGCACCTATGCGCTCAGCGTCGTCCATGCGCGCGACGGCGGCCACGGCTTCAGCCTGCTCCACGACGGCATCGGCTTTGCGAGCAATCCCAAGCTCGGCCATTCCAAACCACGCGCGGAGCAGGCGATGGTCGCGGTGGGCGCGGGCATCACGACCACGCACGTCGTGATGAACTATCGCAGCGGATTGTTCTCGTTCGCGCCGCTCAAACGGTAATCTTTCGGAGCCTCGAAATACGCCTGCGGACGACCGTCAACGGCGGCGTCTAGCACATAGGAAAACAGGGAAACTCAACATGATGGTACGGTATCTCGGTGCAGCACTGGCCGTAGCAGCGTCGATCCATACCCCTGCGACGGCCGCCGCTTCCGTGGCTCGCCCCGTAGCGCGTGACGTAGCTCGTGACGCAGCGCGCGACGTGACCCTGATGACCTATAACGTTCATGGCCTGCCGTGGCCGATCGCCGACGATCGGTCGGCGGATCTCGCGGCAATCGGCACCAGGTTGAAGACGATGCGTAACGCCGGCGATCAGCCCGGCATCGTCGTGTTGCAAGAGGCGTTCGTCGCCGACGCCAAGGCGATCGGCCGCACCGCAGGCTATCGCTATGCCGCGTTCGGCCCCGGCGAGGACGCGGCACCGGTACCGCGCACCGACGACGGGTTCGTCGCGGACGGCAGTCGCATGGTCGGCGAGCGGCTCGGCAAGCATGTCGACAGCGGCCTCGCGATCTTCTCCGACTATCCGATCCTGGCAGTCCGTCGGATCGCTTATCCGGTCTGCGCAGGCTATGATTGCCTCGCCAACAAGGGCGCGGTCGCGGCGCTGATCGCGGTGCCCGGCGTCGCGACGCCGATCGTCGTGGTCGACACGCACCTGAACAGCAACGGCGCATCTGGCGCGGGATCGCCGCGTGCGACCTACGCCTATCGCCGCCAGCTCGATCTGCTCGCCGGCTTCATCGCCTCGCTTGGCGCTGCCGACCGCCCGATCCTAGTCGCAGGCGATTTCAACGTCGGCCAGGACCTCGCGCGCAGGACGCATTTCGATCTGCGCATGCTGGGCGGCGGCGCGTCGTTGCAGACCGTGGTCGGGGCCTGCCGTATCGCGCCGAAATGCCCGGTCGCAGAGCCCGCCGACATGGCCGTCTCGCTCGGCCGGGCGAAGGACTGGATGCTGTACCGTCCATCCTCGACCGTCGGGATTCGTCCGATCGGCCTGGCTGCGCCGTTCGGCCGCACGGGGAACGGCTCGATGCTGTCCGATCACGTCGGCGTATCGGTACGCTACCGGATCGACGGGGGGACGCCGCTTCGTTCGTCCGCGCTGATTGCGAGCCGATGATTCCAGCGACGATGCGTCGAACGGACGCCCAAACCCTCCGAAGCGAATGCGAACGATTTGCAATAAAAACTGTATACGGCTAGCTCGCCCGATATTCGGGGGACGACATGCGATACGGACGTTGGAATCTACTGGTGTTGCCTTTGGTCGGTATGACGTTGCCGGCGTGGGCGCAGGATGTGCGTATCGATCCGTCTGCGGCCGACACGCGTGACCGTGCCGACACCGCTTCCGAGGATGATAGCCCTGCCGATATCGTTGTCAGCGCGACGCGCAGCATCCTGCCACCGAACGCGCTGCCACTGACGATCGACGTGATCGACCGTGCGGCACTGGATCAGCAGGTCGCGATCGGTGGTTCGGTGGTCGATGCGGTCTCGAACCTGACGCCGTCCTTCTCGCCGACGCGACAGAAGCTGTCGGGCGCGGGCGAGACGTTGCGTGGTCGCTCGCCGCTGTACGCGATCAACGGTATACCGCAGTCGACCCCGCTGCGTGATGGATCCCGCGACGGGTTCACGATCGATCCGTTCTTCATCGATCGGGTTGAGCTGATCTACGGCTCGAACGCGTTGCAGGGGATCGGCGGGACCGGCGGGATCGTCAACCAGGTGACCGTGCAGCCGCCACGGACCGAGGGCCTGTCGGGTCGCGCCCTCGTGCAGGGAACGACCGACACCGGGTTCAACGGCGACGGCAATGGCGGCAAGGTCGCCGCGCTGCTCGCGTGGAAATCGGGGCGTTTCGACGTCATGGCCGGCGGAGCGTACGACAAGCGCGGCGCGTTCTACGACGGGCACGGCAACCGCGTCGGTACCGACCTGACGCAGGGCGAGACGCAGGACTCGCGGAGCTGGTCGGCGTTCGCACGCGCCGGCTATGCCCTGACCGACACCGCACGAGTCGACCTGATCGCCAATCGGTTCGAGTTGAAGGGTGGTGGCAATTATATCGCCAGCACGGGCGATTTCGTCATCAACCGACCGACGACATCGGTGCGGGGCACGCCGCCGGGCGTCCCTGCGACCAACCGGACCGAAAGCATCGCGCTGTCCCTGACCGACCCCGATCTGTGGGGCGGCAACCTCGTGACCCAGGTCTTCTTCAACCGATCGCGCGATACGTTCGGCGGCGAGGTCAAGCCGATCGCGACGTTCCAGCTCGTCAAGGACGGCACGCTGTTCGACCAGTCGCAGAACCGCTCGCGCAAATATGGCGGCAAGTTCAGCTACGAGCGCGCAGTGCCGGGCTTCGAGGCGCTGACTGCGACGCTCGGCTTCGACGCACTGTACGATCGGACCGAGCAACGGCTGATCGCCACCAATCGCGTCTGGGTGCCACCCGCCGATTTCCGCAGCCTCGCACCGTTCGGCCAGGTCAACCTCGCGCTGTTCGACAAGGTCGTCCGCCTCGCTGGCGGCGCTCGGTACGAGAACGTGAAGATCGTCATCGACGATTACACCACGCTGGCCTCCTATGGCAGCCACGCGGTCGCGGGCGGCAGTCCGAGCTTCAGCAAGGCGCTGTTCAACGGCGGCGTCATCGTCGAGCCGATCCCCGGCATCCGTGCCTATGGCAGCTATGCGCAGGGCTTCACTGTGCCCGACGTCGGACGCATCTCACGCGCGATCGGCCGCGACGGCGTCGATCTCGACACCTATGTCGACATCGCGCCGATCGTGTCGAACAACCGCGAACTCGGCGTCGAAGTGAAGCGCGGACCGATGAACGCGAGCGCGACCTATTTCTGGTCGACCAGCACGCGCGGACAGGTGCTGGTGTTCGTCGGCGGCGCGTATGAAGCGCAGCGCCAGCGCGTCGAGATCCAGGGCATCGAGGTAAATCTGGAAGCCCGCATGCCCATCCCGGGACTGACGCTGTCGACCGGCTTCGCGCATTTGATCGGGCGCACGGACTCGGACGACGACGGCAAGGTCGACATCGACCTGGACGGCGCGAACATCTCGCCCGACCGGCTGAACCTCGCCGCCAGCTACGCGCGCGGCAAGGTGTCGGCACGGTTGCAGCAGCAATTCTTTCTCTCGCGCAAATACGAGGGGTTGCCCGCCGCGAACGATTTCGGCGGGTACAACGTCACCGACGCCAGCGTGCGCTATCAGTTGCCGGTCGGCGCGGTGACGCTGAGCGCGCAGAACATCTTCGACCATTTCTACATCGATTATTACAGCGACACGGTACGCCCGACCGACAACGAGCATTTCTTCGCCGGACGCGGGCGTAATTTCACGCTTGGCTGGGACGTTCGGTTCTAGGATGGCGCTGCTCGATACGCTGCATCGATGGGCTGGCGGTTTTGTCGGGCTGGTCCTCGCCCTGCTTGGGCTGACGGGGGCAATCCTGGTGCACCGCGATGCGTGGATCATGCTCCCACATGCGGGCGACGCGCAGATCCAGAGCACGCATGTCCTCGCCGCGACCACCGAACGGCTGATGAGCAATCCGGAAACGCGACCCCAGAGCATTACCTTCGCGAACGCCAATCTCGGCCTCGATCGGCTCGATTTCGGCAAGGGGGCGGGGGCCTATACCGATCAGGCCGGCACGATCGTCAGCCAGTGGCAGACGCAATGGGCGCGGCCGGAATTGTGGCTGTTCGACCTGCATCATCACCTCTTTTCGGGCGATACCGGTGAGACGATCATCGGCATCGCTGGCGTGGCGGGGCTGTTCTTCGTGATCACGGGCACGATCCTGTGGTGGCGGACCCGCAAGACGTTCGCGTTTCGCCCATTGCCCAAGCGGCTCAGCCGGTCGGCGATCGTGCGGCATCACCGCGATCTCGGGATCGTCGCCGCGCCGTTGCTGATCCTCTCGTTGCTGACGGGCGCGACATTGGTGTTCCGGCCAATCAGTGCGGTGTTCCTGGGGCCGGGCGCACCGGCGACGATCGACACCGCGTTGCAGGCACCGAAAGGGCCGAAGGTCGCGCTCGCCGACCGTCTCGACTGGCGGGGCATGATCGTCACGGCGCGCGCGCGCTTTCCCGATGCCGAACTGCGCAGCCTGTCTCTGCCGCGCAAGGAAAGTGGGCTCGTCACGATCCGCATGAAACGGCCGCAGGAATGGCTGCCGAACGGGCGCACGACCTTGTGGTTCGCCGCCGATGACGGCCGTCTGATCGGTGCGCGCGATGCAGCGTCGCTGTCGAATGTCGTGGCCGCGTACAACATCCTGTATCCGCTGCACGCGGCCAAGGTCGGCGGGCTCGGTTACCGCCTCGTGATGACGCTGTCGGGCTTGACGCTCGGTTTGCTTGGCACGTTGAGCGTCTGGAGCTTCTGGTTCAAACGGCCACGTCCGGCGAAGGTGCGTCGGGGCGTTCGACCCTGACGATCGCTACAGGGCCGCGTTTCACGACAGCCCTGCACACCATCGGCGCGATTCCCGTCAGCCCGGCTGAAGGCGAACATCCTTTGCTTCGACGGACAAGGGTATGGTGTATTCGCCCCGCTCCAACGTCGCGCCCGGAAGAGCATAGGAACGTCCTCCCGCCGTCGTCGTTTCGAGCGACATCCTTGCCGAGGGCGTCGTCGCCGAGGCCGGGTCCAGCGTCAGCCTGACAGCACCGGTGGCCGTGTCATATGCCGCATTCGCGATCTTGCCGGCGGTCAGCGTGATCCACAGGCCTGCAGGGGCGATGAACAGGCGACTGCGGGCGCCGTCCTTGGGGGCGATCGTCACGACGCTGCCGGCGGTCTGGCTGATGTTGCCGCCGAACCCCAGCCAGCCGAATGTCGGGTCCTTGACGAGGTAGCTCGCGGCGGTGACGGCGTGGCCGTAGAAGCCCATGCCGTAATCGCCGCTGTAAGGGTCCCATTTCATCATGTCGGGCGCGGAATGGAACGCCGCCGACGAGAAGCCCTGTCGGTCGATATTGGTGATGCCGCCCATCATACCGCCATACGCGACCCGTAGCAGCCGCAGGTCCGACGGATCGGCCCGGTAAGCGTCGAACAGCGGCACGGCGTTGAGCGTCGATCCGTAGTGATGGATCTGGCGCTCGATCCGCGGGTATTTGCCGCCGTACAGGAAATCCCAATAGCGACGGGCATTGCCGTTATAGCCCCAGCTGGGAATCGTAGGATCGTAAGCCAGGATCACCTGCTTGGTCACGTCGGCCTGCGGCTGGTATCTGAAATAGCGCATCCAGGCATAGACTTCGGGCTGGCCGGTCGAATCCCAGGCCATCTCGCTGCCGAAGGGATAGGTCAGCGTACGCCAGTGATCCGCGCGGCCCTTCATCAGGCGCTCCATCTCGGTCGCTTCGGTGGTCAGCCCCTCGTGCTTCAGGTCCTTCAGGATGTCGACGAACACGTCGCCCTCCATCAGTCCGAACTGCGTGTAATAGGGCGCATCGCGCATCATCGCGACGGTGGTCTGGTAAGCGTGATCGAGATACCAGCGCCATGGGTGTGCGGTGACCATGCCGGGATGGTTGCGCGCGACGCGGTAGAGCACCCAGTGGCCGATCGCGACGTGCGGGTAATTATACGCGCGGCCGAGGTCGCCGGCGTCCTTCTTCGACCAGGACGTCCAACTCTTCCAGTTGGTCGCGGCGTCGTAATAGCCGGGATGTGTCGCAGGATCGTAATAAAAGATGCTCTTGCGGACTGCGCCCGCATGCTCGCCGTCGGGCACCTGGAGCCGGCCTTGGACGGTCTCGTCGACGAGCCGCTGGAGCTTGGCGACCTCCGCCGCTTCGGGATTGTCGAGTTGCTTGGCCATCGCCGCGACCCAGCTGCCGCCGCCGCCTTCGTCGCTCATGCCCGAAATCCATACGCGCGGATCCTGCGTGACGATCTTGTCGGCTTCCCGGTCATAGGTGAGGATCGCGGGGTTGCGGCCGAACGGGTCGGCCTTGTCCTCATACCATTGCCGGGTGGTCGAAAACCGTCCGAGGTCCGCCATCGTCTGGTCGAGTGGCTTGGTGATGAAATAGCTGACGGTCTGGACGCTGCCATCGGCATAGGTGATCGTCAGGCTCGCGCGGCCCCAACCGCTGCTGCGCACCGCATAGCGCGCCCAGCCCTTGGCTCCCGCCACCCTGGACGCGGTCAGCGCACCGGCGGGCAGGCTCTCGACCTTGGCGATGCGCTGCGGCGTGCGGAGGAACAGCGACGCCTCCTGATCGGTCGGCACCACGTAACCGGGAATGCCCACCGCGACGGGGCGCTTGTTGGCGACCAGCGTGTCCTCGATCGCGGCGATCGACGGCGACGTGACGAAGCGCACGCCGATCGTGCGGCTCGTGCCCGGCGCCATCGTGAAGCTGGTGGGCGTGTTCCACTGCTCGCCGGCCTTGGCCCATTCCTTGTCGGCGAAACCCTTGCTGGCGATCGTCCAGTCGTAGAACCCCTCCGACGTCTGCCCGCGCGGGCTGCGATCGGTGAAGACGTCGGTTTCACCAGAGTGGCGCGCTTCCATGATCGGGCGATAGGCCTCGAGCGGGGTGCCCTTTTCGGGGAGCACCAGCAGGGCAGGGCCCTTGCCGTTCAGCCGCGTGACCTGGAGATAGCCGGCATCGCGGCCGATATAGGGGTCGACGAAACTCGCTTGCGCATGCGCCTGTTCGAGGTTGCGGTCCGAAATGATGTTGTCGAAGATCATCGGCAGACCGAGCCCGCCGATCTCGACCGGCTGGGTTGCGGTGTTGGTCAGCGTGAAGCGCAGCGCGAGCACGCCGTGGTCGTTGACCCAGCGCCGCTCGACCCTGATCGGACTGGCACCCAGCGATGCTGTGATGTCGGCGGCGGCCAGCACGGACCCGCCCGCGGGCAGGAGCCGAATCGGCTGGCGATCGTGCGCGGAGGCGAAGTCGGTCCACGCGCCGCCAGGCGTGCGCAGTCGCAGGTTGATGTCGCCTATATGGACATAGCCGTCGCCGGCCCGCTCGGCTTCGCGCGCGCCGGGGGTGAAATCGAACGTCGCATCGCCGGTCGGTGATAGCCGTGACAGCGTCTGCGTGTCCGACCGCAGCGCCAGATCGAAGCTCGGCGTGCGGATCGGCGTCTCGGCGATCGGCGGGTAGACTCGCTTGGCCGGTTGCTGCTCCTGCGCGAGCGCGGCCCGGGGCGTCGGGATCGCCATCGACGTGCCAGCCAGCAGCAGGGCGGCAGCGGTAAAGCGGCAGAAGCGCGTCATGATCGGGCTCGGTGTATTGGAGTGGTAGGAGCGGAGGTAAATGCCTCGACGGCACGAGCCGTGCCCGGTGTATTGCAAAGCAATTCCGTCGCTGGTTTAGGGCGATAAACGCCGGTGGCGTCGGGCCGCATCACCAGGTCGCGATACGACTGCGGACCCAGAATTGACCTGGATGTCGTCCGTCGGAACCCTGAGCCGTAAGGACGCCGACACGTACCGCGTTCGTCGATCATCACGAAGATCGCGCCAATCTGACGGTGCTTTCCCTGTCAGCCATCACCCGCCGCTTCTGTCGGCTGTCACGTCGATCGTGGTTGGTTCGGTATGGACTTTGCCGATCACCGGAAGCCTCCAAGGATTGTGCGAGCGCCTCGTCGTGCTGCGTCGACGTACGCTCAAACTGCCCACGGCTAAGACAGGCGTCAACAAAAATTATACAGTATATTATCTAGGTTCGGCCGAACGGATTGGCGGACGCGTTTTGGGACCCCGCTACCAGCGCCTGTTGTTAGCTTATCGCAGGCTTGCCGCGTCGCCATAGGCATAGACGGTGCTGACCGCGCCCTTGTAATCTGCAACACGACCCGAGCCGTTGATCGTCAGTTCCTGCAACAGCGGGACATTCTTGACCAACGGGATCGAGATTTCGCCGAACGCTTCCTTCACTTCGAAGGCTGGCGAACGGAACGACGGGATCGCGTTGTAGAACGCGTATCCAGCCTGCGTGGTCGGATCCAGGTCGTAAGACAGCGTCTCCCGGCGATACTCGCCGCCGAGCGAGAACGCGATCGGGCCACCTGGAAGTTCGAACAACTGGCTGAGATCGCCCTACATGTAGCCGGTACCCTGGAACTGCGTCGCCTTGCCGGTCGCAACAATCGAAACCGTCAGATACTGCCTTGCAGCCTGGCTGATCGAACCGTCGCCGAACGTGTTGAGTGGAACGCACGCCGCAACATCGGCTGCGAGAACCGCGGCGTTGCCGGCCCTGTCGGTGCCAGCGTAACGCGAGTCGACCTGCGAACGGCAGACGATCTGGCCCGCTGCATTTCGAGCGGTGTCGTTGGCGAGCAGGAAGCGCTGACGATTGATGTTGCCCTGAATGACGTTCCGCTCGCGGTGCTCGCCATAGTTGCCGGACAGTTCGCAATGCCAATCGCCGTTGAAATCGCCGCGGATACCGACGCGAAGATATCGGCTGCGCTGAAAGTCGTGATCGGTTGGGAGATTCATAGTTGGCGCGGCGAATGCGCGATCCGGTGACGAGGATCTCGTCGGCTCCGGAGGCGGCCTGCGCCGTATCGCCCACGCGGCAGGTTCGGACGGCCACCCGAAGGTGGTTGTCATCCTCTTCTGCGGAAGACGGCCAGTCCTGCAATGGCGAGCCGCAGCGCTGGAACGGCTGTTTCTGCGAACGACCAGCGCACCAGGCGCGCGACCACGGGTTTGGCAAAGGCAATGCGCTGCGCAGCGAGCGCATAGGCGATGTTGGGCAGTTCGCCGCTGGCGATCTCGCGCCACGTCTTGCCATCGACGCTGACTTCGATGCGGTAGGCTTTGGGGGGAGCCGTCTGCGCCATGACTGCGCGCGACGGGGTCAGGACGAACCCGGCAAGCGTTTCGGTGGTGCCCAGGTCGACCGTGACAGATGCGGGTGCGTCTGGCGTGGGGGCGGGGATCACCCAGGAGGTGGCGGTATCGTCGTCCAGCATCGCTTCCGCGCCCGGTGCCGAAGCGGTGACGATCGACCACCGCGCGGTAGACACGATGCCGGTATCGGCCATGACCACTGGAGCGACGGGGGCGGGAGCGACTTGACGGAACAGCGCGACTTCGCTGATCGCGGGGCAGGCGGTGCCTTCGAGGATACGGAGGCGCAGGCGGCGGGGGGCGATCGGCGTGTCCAGACGAACGATGCGCTGGGGCCCGATGCCCGAATGTTCGGCGAGCGTGCGCCATTGTCCGCCGATCTCGGCGTCGATCGCGAACCGGGTCACGCGGATGCCGAGCGGGAGATATTCGCGGAGGCGGATGAGGTCGAACGATCGGCCCGGCGGGAGGTCGAGCGTCAGTGTCGGCGTGATGACGGTGTCGGGCGTCGACCAATAGGTGTCGCGGTTGCCGTCGAGCACCGTGCTGGCCGCATAGGTCTTCCCGCGGACGTGGCTGGCCGATGTGACGGCGCCCTTGGCGAGATCGGTGGCGAAGGTCGCGGCCTGTGCCGTGCCGAACGACTTCAGCGTCTCGACGTCGATGTCGGCGAGCCGGCCGCGGCGGTCGGGCGGCAGGTTGAGGTTGAGGTTGGTCCCGCGACCGACCGACTCGTCGTGGAGCTTGATCAGGCGCGCGGGCGTCTTGACCTTCGAATCCTCGTCGGCGTGATAGAACCAGCCGGGCCGGATCGAGACGTCGGTCTCGGCGGGCCACCAGAGCGGCGCGCCGCGCACGCCCGAATTGCCCTCGGACTGGACATAGGGATGGTTCGGCATGGTCGGCCAGCAGGGATCGCCGGCGATGCCGTCCTCGTTGCCGACCCAGCGCAGGTCCGCGCCGAGCGGGTCGAAGGTGCAGGCCATCGGCTGATGCTCGTGGACCAGCGCGACGATCGACGGCCAGTTATAGTATTTCGGCGCGTCGATCTTCCGCGTGTCGCGCGCACCGCCGTAATAGCCGTCGCCGCCGTTCGCACCGTCGAACCAGAATTCGAACAGCGTGCCGTATCGCGTGCAGAGTTCGACCACCTGCTTGCGGAAATACTCAACATAGGCCGGGCGGCCATAGTCGGCGTGGTTGCGATCCCAGGGCGAGAGATATAGGCCGAAATCTAAGCCGGCACGGCGCGTGGCACGCTCCATCTCGCCGACGATGTCGCCCTTACCGTCCTTGTAGGGGCTGTTGCGGATGCAGTGTTCGGTCAGCATCGTCGGCCAGAGGCAGAAGCCGTCATGATGCTTGGCGGTCAGGATGATGCCGCGCATGCCGCCCGCCTTGGCCGCGGCGACGATCTGGTCGGGCGAGAAGTCGGTCGGGTCGAAGAGCTTCGGATCCTCGTCGCCATAGCCCCATTCGCGATCGGTGAAGGTGTTGATCGAGAAATGGACGAACGCGTATTGCTCGCGCGCGTGCCAGGCGAGTTGACGCTTCGAGGGCGTCGCACCCCAGGGCTTCGGTGCGGTGTCGCGGCCGGCACCGATCGCGGGCGTGGCGGTGGCGGCAAGACCCGAGGCGAGCAGCAGGCGGCGGGAAACTTCGGTCATCATCGTCTCCGGGAGAAGCTCAGGCAGCGGGCTGGCCGAACGAGGGCGGTCGGTCGGCGAGCTTCGCGCCGAATGCGTGGTTCGGCGTGGCGGACATGGTGAAGCGGAGCGTGCCGCCGGCCGCGAGATCGGCGTGCGATATCCAGCTTTTTGTCCACGGCTTGCCGTTCCAGTGGACCGCCACGACGTAGGGCGTGTCGGCGCGGTTGCCGGGGGCGTCGATCACCAGTCGGCGACCGTTGCCGACCGACACCTCGGCGCGCGTGAACAAGGGCGAGCCGAACACGTACACCGCCTCGACCGGATCGACCGGATAGAAGCCGAGTGCCGAGAACACGAACCACGCACTCATCTGGCCGCAGTCGTCGTTGCCGATGATCCCGTCAGGATCGTTGCGGTACATCTCACTGCACAGCCGCCGGACCATCGCCTGCGTCTTCCACGCCGCGCCGACATAGGCATAGAGATAGGCGGCATGCTGGTCGGGCTCGTTGCCGTGCGCATATTGGCCGACCAGCCCGGCTATGTCAGGCGGTGCGTTCGCCGGCAGCGTCGAGGGTACCGCGAACAGCGTATCGAGCTTGCTCTCGAACGCGGACGGACCACCGAAATGCGCGATCTGGCCGTGAATGTCGTGCTGGTTGAGGAAGGTCGCCTGCCAGCCATTCGCCTCGGTATAATCGCGCCACCAGGGTTTGGGCATATGACCGAGCTGGATCGGGTCATAGGGCTTCCACCAGGAGCCGTCGGCAAACCGCGGGCGTGCGAAACCGATACTGGCATCCAGTACGTTCTTCCAGTTGTGTGACCTTTTCAGCAGTCTGGCGGCGTCTTCGGTCGCGCCGGCCGCGCGTGCCAGATGCGACGAGGCCCAATCGTCATACGCATATTCCTGCGTGCGGCTGACGCTCTCGAAGACCTTGTCCGCAGGGACGTAGCCAAGGCGGTCGTAAAGGTCGCGGCCCAGGCTGTTGTCCAGGTCGGGCGCGGCGAAGTCGAAGCTGCGGCGGCGGATCGCGGGCCAGGCGGCGGCATAGTCGGCAGGAATGCCCTTTGCCTGCGCTTCGGCGAGGGGAACGACGCCGTGCCAGCCGATCATCGTGCCGGTCTCCTTGCCCTGGAGCGGCCAGACCAGCGGGCCGTAGCGCGACTGAATGGTCTGCCGGATCAGGTCGTCAACCAGGCTCTTGGTCCGCGCCGGCTGGATCAGTGCAAGCAGGGGATGCAGCGCGCGATACGTGTCCCATAGCGACCAGCTGCTGTACGCGGCGCCTCCCTTCGGCACGACATGCACCGCGCCGTCCATCCCGAGATAGCGGCCATCGACGTCCGAGAAAAGCGTCGGCGCCAGCTGCGCATGGTACAGAGCGGACGCCATGATGGTGCGCTGGTCGTCGGTGCCGCCCTGCACGCGAACCTTGTCGAGCGCCTCGGCCCAGCGCGTGGTGGCGGCGGCCCAGGTGCGGTCGAAATCCCAGTGCGGTGCCTCCGCCGAGAGGTTCGCGCGTGCGCCGGCGATGTCCACGCCCGAGATGCCGCAGCGGATCAGCACCGGCGCGGCACCGGCATCGTCATAGTGCAGCGCGACCTTGAGCCGCTTGCCCTTCACCCCGGTGGTGCCTGCGGGCTGTGCGGTATCGCCGTCGCCATAGAACATGATCCGGTCGGGCCTGCGCGAGAACTGCATCGCGAAATGGATACGACGCCCCTTGGCCCAGCGGAACACCCGGCGGCTGCCGATCAGCGTACCGTCGGCGTCGATCGCCAGCGATGCCTCGTCGACCAATGGTTGCGTGTCGGAGGTGTCGAGGATCAGATGCGACAGATCGACCAGGATATGCCCTGGCCCCTTGGGAAAGCTGTGGCGGTGCCAGCCGGTGCGATCGGTCACGGTCAGTTCGGCGCGCACCCCCGATTCGAGCGAGACGCGGTAGTAGCCGGGCTCGGCATGTTCGTCGGTAAAGCGCTGGCGGTATCCGGCGTCGGGATCGTCGAGCGGGCCGGGTATCAGCTTCACTGGGCCAGTGGTCGGCACGACCAGGATGTCGAGCATATCTCCGATCCCGGTGCCGGACAAATGCGTGTGGCTGAACCCCATGATCGACGTGTCGGTGCGATGATAGCCCGAGCACGCATCCCAGCGCTCGACGTCGGTATCGGGGCTGAGCTGAACCATCCCGGACGGCAATGTCGCTCCCGGATAGGTATGGCCGTGCCCGCCGGTGCCGATGAACAGGTTCGCGCGGGTCTCGGGTGCAGGTTTCGCAGCCGGCAAAGTGGTGGCGATCAAGCCGAGCGAGGCGCTGCCGAGCAGGGTGCGGCGGGTCAGGATCATAAGGCGCTACTCAGCAAAGCGGGGCGGGTATCGGCGAGACGGACGATCAGTTCCCCGAACAGGCCGTTGGCCCAGGCGAACCAGGACCGCGTGAACTTGGCGGGATCGTCCTTGTCGAACGCCTCGTGGATGAAACCGGTGTCGGCATCGGTGTCGCGCAGCATCCGCAGGCACGCGCGGACGGTCGCATCGTCGGCGCCCGCCAGCGCACGGACGATCAGCGACATCGGCCAGATCTGGCCGAGCCCGACATGCGGTCCGCCGATCCCCTCGGCCTTGCTGCCCTTGAAGAAATACGGGTTGGCGTCGCTCCAGGCGGCATCGGCCGTGCGGCGCCAGAGCGGATCGGTGGCGGGGACGCAGCCCATGTACGCGAGGGCGGAAAGCGATGGCACGTTGGCGTCGTCCATGAAGACCGCGTTGCCGAAGCCGTCGACTTCGTACGCCCAGACCTCGCTACCGTCGTGCAGGCGCATCCGGCCGTGCGCGACCAGCGCCGCCTCGACTTCATTCGCGAGCGCGGTCGCATCGGCGGCGAGCGCAGTATCGTGGCGCGCTTCGTTAGCGACGACCGCGAGTTCGCGCAGGGTGGTGACCGCGAACAGGTTGGACGGGATCAGATACGGGTAGACGCAGGCATCGTCCGAGGGGCGGAAGCCGCACTGGATGAGGCCGTTGGCCTTGGCGGGGTTGCCCCAGCCTTCGAGCGCCATCGTCTCGGTGTTGCGGTTCGAGGATCGCAGGAAGCTGTAGGGGCCGCGATCGGTCTTGCGCTGTTGCTCGCGGTAGGTGCGGATGCTCGCGCGGGCGGCCTCGGCCCAGGTCGCGTCGAACGGCGTCGCGTCGCGCGTCGCCTGCCAATAGCCGTAGGCGAGGCGCATCGGATAGCAGAGCGAGTCGATCTCCCATTTGCGCTCCGCGACGCCGGGTTTCATCTCGGTCTGGTCCTTCAGCGCCCAGCTGAGGTTGGTCTTCGCGGCGGGGCTTTCCATGAACGCGTTGGCATAGGGGTCGATCAGGATCGAGCGCGACTGGCGTGCGATCAGGCCGCGGAAGAGCGTGCGCAGCGCCGGGTCTTCGCGGACGAGATGAAGATAGGGGCGAAGCTGCGCTGAGCTATCGCGGAGCCACAGGCAGGGGATGTCGCCGGTGATGACGAACGCATCGGGCGCGCCGCCGATCGTCGACATGCGAACCGTGGTGTCGAGCGTGTTCGGGTAGCAGTTGCCGAACATCCAGCGCAGCTTCGGGTCGCCGATACGGGCCGAGACGCGCGCGATCTCGCGTTCGACCGAGCGGCTGGTGAAGTTGCGGTCGGCGAGCGCGGGGCGCTTGCTCGGCAGCGCGGGGCGGGCGGCGAAGGCGGGCGTGCCGACGAGCGCGAGACCCCCGGCGACGCCGCCGGCCATGACGGTGCGGCGGTCCATGGTCGAAGCGCTCACTTGGGCAACTCCACCGTCGTGCCCGTGATCGTGAGGTCGCTCCACTGGCCCGCGCCGTCGCCGGGCTGGCCGCCGCCGATATAGAGACGGTAGGCGCCGGGGACGATCGTTCGCGTGCCGTCGCGCGCGACGCTGCTCATCGATCGCGGATCGATCGTGATCGGTACGGTGCGCGACTGGCCGGGCTTCAGCGCGACGCGGCCGAAGCCGACGAGCTGGCGCTGGAGAACGGGCGTGGTTGGGCCACCGGCCTTGGCGGCGGGCGCGACGAGGTAGGCCTGGACGACTTCTTCGCCGCCGCGGTTGCCTGCGTTCGACAGCTTGGCGGTGACGGTCAGCGGCTGCCCGGCGGCGACGCTGAGCGCGGGCTTGGTCGCGGCGTAGGCGAAGTTGGTGTAGCTCAGACCGTGGCCAAAGCCCCAGAGTGGCGTGCCGGTGAAGTAGCGGTAGGTGCGCTCCTTCATCGTGTAGTCGGTGAACGCGGGCAGGTCGCCGGTGGTCTTGTAGAAGGTGACGGGGAGGCGGCCCGACGGGTTGTTGAGCCCCGCCAGCGTCTCGGCGATCGCGGTGCCGCCGGCTTGTCCCGGATACCAGGCAGCGAGGATCGCGTCGGCCGATGCCGGATCGACCGCGACTGCGCTGCCGCTGGTGAGGACGAGGACTACGGGCTTGCCGGTGGCCTTCAGCGCTTCGAGCAGGCGGACCTGCGCTGGAGGCAGGCCGATATCGGTGCGGTCGCCGCCGACGAAGCCGGGGACGCTGACCGAGAGTGCTTCGCCCTCGAGATCGGGCGACAGGCCCATCACCGCGACGATCACGTCGGCATCGCGGGCGGTGGCTACGGCCTGATCGAGCAGCGGCTGTGCGGGGGGGCTCCAGAGCAGGCGGACGCCTTCGTCGTCGCTGCGGTGATCGAGTTCGAGGCGGAACGGGACGGGCTTGCCGTCGCTGGTCAGCGTGACCTCGACGCGGCCTTTCTTGACCTCGCCGGCGGAGAGCTGGCGGTCGCCGATCCAGAGCCGGACCGCGTCGTGCGTCGCGCAATCCTTCCAGCAGGCGGGGACGTCGACGACCAGCGGATAGGTGCCGGGGGCGGGGGGGGTGAAGGTCCCGGTCCAGCGTACGCCGAACGTCTTGGCGAGGCCGGGGGCGGGGCTCGCGCGGTTGTGGTCGATGTCGATGTGGCGATCGGTGCGTGTCAGGGTCGGTGCGCCGACGCCGGCTTGTGCGGCGAAATACTCGGTTTTCAGGCCGCCAGCGAAGACGGTCTCGGGTACAGGCACGGCCGCACCGTCGGCGAGCGACGAGCCCTGCGCATAGCGGACGTTGGGGGCGCCGAACTGCTTGCGAATGCCCTCCAGCGGGGTGACGGGCGCGACCGCGGTGCCGTGGTAATTGCCTTGCAGGACGCCGAGATCGTCGGCGTCCGCGCCGATCACTGCGATCCGGCTGCCGGGCTTCAACGGGAGGCGGTTGGCGTCGTTCTTGAGCAGGACGATCGATTTCCGCGCGGCGTCGAGCGCGAGTGCGCGGTGGGCGGGGGTGTCGACCTGGTCTGTGCCGATGCTGCGCCACGGATTGGCTGCGCCGAACACGGTGCCGAGCGCGCGGCGGGCTTCGAGCGCGCGGATCAACGCGGTGTCGACCTCGGCTTCGGTGACGAGACCCTGGCGGACCGCGGCGGGGAGGGCGGCGTAGGCGCTGCCGCAATTGAGGTCGGTGCCGCCTCGGATCGCGGCGGCGGCGGCGCCCGCGGCGTCGAGGCGGTAATGGTGGTAGAGGCTGATGTTCGACACCGCGTCGCAGTCCGACACGGTGAAGCCCTTGAACCCCCAGTCGCGCCGCAGCCGGTCGATCATCAACGCCGACGATGCGCAAGCGGGGACGCCGTGGATCGAGTTGTACGCGCACATCAACGACTGCGCGTTGCCCTCGGTGACGGCGAGCCGGAATGCGGGGAAGTAGGTCGCCTCCAGATCATAGGGGCTGGGATCGACGTCGAAGCTGTCGCGCCCGGCTTCGGGGCCGCTGTGGACCGCGAAGTGCTTGGGGGTGGCGATGACCTTGGGGTGGAGCGGGTCGGGACCCTGCAACCCGCCGATGAAGGCGACTCCGAGGCGGCCGGTCAGATACGGGTCCTCGCCGTAGGTTTCCTGGCCGCGGCCCCAGCGTGGATCGCGGAAGATGTTGATGTTGGGCGACCAGATCGTGAGCCCTTCGTAGATCTTGCGGTTCGCGCCGACGTCCTGCGCGTTGAAGCGCGCGCGCGCCTCGGTCGCGACGACGTCGCCGATCTTCGCGACCAGCGCGGTGTCCCAGGTCGCGGCCATGCCGATCGCCTGTGGGAAGACGGTGGCGTGGCCGTTGCGCGCGAGGCCGTGGAGACCCTCGTTCCACCAGTCGTACGCGGGCAGGCCGGCCTTCGGATCGGCGGGGACGGTGCTCTGCAACTGCGCCGCTTTCTGTTCGAGCGACATTTGCGCGACGGCAGTGGCGACGGGATCGGCGGACGCGAGCAGGAGCCAGATCATCGGGCGAGGGTCCTCAAGGTAAGCGCTTTCCGCAAGGTAGCGGCGGAGGCGTCGGAGACGACATGGATGGTGACGCTCTCGCCCGGCAGCAGGTCGAAGCCGTCGTCGGACGGTTGCGCGGCGACCGCGCCGAAATCGAGCATCACCGCGCGGGCCAGGTTGGTCGCGGTGATCTTCACGTCGGTGCCGGTCCAGCGAACGCTGAGGCCGGGGTCGGGATACGCCATGTCCTTGGGCAAGGCGCGTTCGATGATCGCCCGGCTCGTGCCGCCGTTGTCGAGCTGCAGATCGGCGACCGCGTAGCTGCCGGTGGGGGCGGCGGTCCCGAACAACGCGTCGTCGGACAGCGTCGCCACCAGTCTCGACGAGAGCGGCTCGAGCATCAGCGCGGCGGTGGTGTCCTTCAACACCTTGCCGTCCATCGTCATCGTCCGCACCCGCCAGCGTGAATCGACCAGCGTCGTCGCGTCGGAGATCAACGAGATACGCGTCGCGCCGTCTTTCCGCTCGGCGACGATCGCTTGTGGCGCGAAGAACCGCCGGGCGGCGTAATTGAGTAACTTCCACCGGCCGGCATGATCGATGCTTGCCCAGCTGATCGAGGGCCAGACGTCGTTGAGCTGCCAGTAGAGCGAGCCCATCGTGACCGGGCGGCAGGCGCGGTGATGCGAGGCGGCGATGCGGATCGCCTCGGCCTGGTTGACCTGCGTCAGGTAGACGAGATCGGCGAAGTCGCGCGCGGGGCGCAACCGATCGCGCAGGTACATCATCAGCCGCTCATTGCCTTCGCCGGCGAGGAACTTCTGGTGTGCCTTCATCACCGGGCTGTCCGCCGTGAGCGCGCCCTTGCCGGCGAATTCGCGGATCGTCGACAGGTCGGGCATCGCCTGGAAGCCGTATTCGGACATGAAGCGCGGGCAGCTGTCGAGATAGTTCTCGACCGGCTTGGAGCCCGACCAGACGTCCCAGAAATGGCGGTCGCCGTCCTTGTCGGTGTCGACGGGACCCTCGTAATTGGTCGAGGGCGAGCCCGGCCAATAGGGCGTGCCGGGGGCGTTGTGCGTCACGGCTTCGCGCAGGACGCGGTCGAACAGCACGGCCATGCCGGCGCCGATGCGCTCCTGTTCGTCGGCGCCGACCGCCTTCTTGAACGCTTTCCGGTCGGACCAGTTTTCCCAGCCCGACAGAACCTCGTTGCCACCGGCCCACAGCACGACGGAGGGATGCGATCCGATCCGCGCGACCTGTTCCTCGGCTTCGATCCGGACGTTCTCGCGGAAGGCGGCGTCGGGCGGCGTGACGCTGCCGCCGAACATGAAGTCCTGCCACACCATCAGTCCCATCCGGTCGGCGATGTCGTAGAAAGCGTCGTCCAGATAGGTCCCGCCGCCCCAGATACGGACCATGTTCATGTTGGCGTCGCGTGCGCCCTTCAGGATCCTCTCCATATAGGCGGGCGTGACGCGCGCCGGGAAACTGTCGAACGGGATGATGTTCGCGCCCTTGGCGAAGATCGGCGTGCCGTTGACCTTGAACCCGAAGCTGCCGTCCTTGCGGATCAGCTCGACCGTGCGCAGGCCGATCCGCTTGGTCACGCTGTCCTCGGGAGTCGGCTCCGCGCCGCCCAGCGAGGCGGTGACGGTGTAGAGCGGCTGCGCACCGTAGCCGACCGGCTGCCAACGCTTGGGGTCGGCGATCGCCAGCGGGATCGAGACCGCATTGTTGCCCTTCACGAGCGTCACCGTCCGGTCGACCGAGACCGTCTTGCCGTCCGGCCCGGTGACCGCGGCGCGGATCGTCGCGACGCCGGGTGTCTCGACGGCGATGTCGAGCTTGGCGGACAGCCGCGCTTCGGTCGGCGTCAGCGCTTCCTGGTCGACGCGGAGCGTGTCGATCCGCGTGTCGTCCCAGATCTCCAGCCGGACCGGCCGCCAGATGCCGGTGTTGACGATGCGGGGACCCCAGTCCCAGCCGTAATTGTATTTCGGTTTGCGGATGTAGGGCGAGGTCTGCTTGCCCTTGGGCTCGTCGCCGAACGCGCTGTCATATTCGCCGGGGAGCGGGTTCTTCTCGGCGAGCACCATCGGCTGGAGCGTGCGGATCGGCGAGGCGATCGTCACCAGCACTTCGTTGCGCCCGACCTTCAGCACCGGCTGCGCATCCACGCGCCAGCGCCGATGCGCGTTGTCGGTGGTGAGCAGCATTTTGCCGTTGACGCTGACCGTCGCGAACGTGTCGAGACCGTCGAACACCAGGTCGAGGTGATTGCGCTGCATCATCGCCGGAGTGACGTCGAACACGCGGCGGAACTGCCATTTGGTCAGCCCCGCCCACTGGATCGCTGCCTCGTTGGTACCCTTGAACGGATCGGGCACGCGTTGCGCCGCGATCAGGTCTTGCTGCACCGATCCGGGGACGGCCGCCGGCAGCCACTTGGCCTCGCGCTTGTGCGCGGCAATCGCGGCGGTGTCGGTCGGATCGATCCGCACCTGCCACGCGCCGTCGAGCGGCACGACGGTCTTGGGCGAGGCGAGCGCGGGCGTGGCGAGCGCGATCAGCGGGAGGACGAACCAGCGACGCATCAGCGCGTCTCCGCCAGCTGCATCCGCTCGACCGCGTAGAATGGATCGGACGTCGGCGAGGTGAACTGGAGGCAGATATCGCGGTCGCCGGTCATCGCGGGCAGTTTGCCGTTCACGCTGAACCGCGTCGGGGCGGACTTCGGGTCGGGCAGCGGGAAGGTGCCTGCGACTACCGGTTTCGTGTCCTTGATGGTGCAGCCGACCAGTACGATCAGCTCGCCGTGCGGAGTGACGTTGTAATGCTGGCGGACCGCCTTGAAATCGTGCGCGAGGCCGTAATGACGCGGCAGTCGCGCGATATCGATCGTGAAGCTGTGGGCGACGTCCATCGGTGCCGCGGGGTAGGCGGTGCAGGTGTCGAACAGGTTGATGTTGAATACCGGTGCGTTCGCCTGCGCCTCCGACATCAGCGGTACGCGGAGGCCGAGCGCGCCCTTCGGACAGGCGATCATGTCGGAGGCGGTGCGGTTCAGCAGCGCCTCGCGGCCGGTGTCGAACAGGCGCGGTTCGGCGGTCGGCTGGCCGCTTGCGTCGAACGCCGCGGCACGGATCTGCACGCCGGGTTTCAGCGACAGGGGCGCGGTGTAGGCGTTGGAGCGCGCCGTCGGGGTCTTGCCGTCGAGCGTGTAGCGGATCGCGCCATAGCCAGCCTGCGTGGCGAGCACGACCTTCGCGCGGTTGGTCCGCAGCGCATCGCCGCGCGTGCCGTCGAGCGTATAGCCGACCGCGAACGCACTGTCCGCGACTTCCAGCCCCGATTTGCGCCAGCGCCGGATCTGCGGCTGGACGCGGTCGAGGAAGCTCGCATAGTCGCGCTTGTCCTTACCCGACCAGGTGATCTCGGCAAGCGCTGCGGCACGCGGGAAGATCAGGTGCTGCATCTGGTAGGGCGTGACGATGTACTCGGCCCATGAGTTGCCCTGCGCGCCGAGGACGTGGTGCGCCTTGTCCGGGGCGATCCCCGCGGGCATCGGCTCGTATTTATACACGTCGGCGAGCGTCTGGATCGACAGGCGGCCGGGCGGCTCGTCGCGGCGGTCGCTTTGCAGGCTGTCGAAATAGAGGATCGGCGCAGGGGTCAGCACGACGTCGTGGCCCTGGTTGGCGGCGTCCACCGCGCCCTTCTCGCCGCGCCACGACATCACCGAGGCCGACGGTGGCAGGCCGCCTTCGAGGATCTCGTCCCAGCCGATCAGGCGGCGCTTCTTGCTCGCGAGATATTCGCCGAACTGGTCGATCATCCAGCTTTGCAGGCCGTTCTCGTCCTTGATGCCGAGCTTGGCCATCTGCGCCTGGACCTCGGGGCTGCGTTCCCACTGGTCCTTGACCGCCTCGTCGCCGCCGAGATGGATATAGGTGCCGGGGAACACCGCCATCACTTCGTCGAGGACCGTCTTGACGAAGGCGATGCCCTTGGGCGCGGGGTTGAAGAGATAGGGGTTCACGCCCCATTCGTTGCTGACCTGCGGCGTGTCGCCGATCACGCCGAGCTCGGGATAGGCCGCGACGAGCGCCTGTGCGTGGCCGGGCAGGTCGATCTCGGGGACGATGACGATGCTGCGTTCGGCGGCGTAGGCGACCAGTTTGCGCAGTTCGTCCTGCGTGTAGAAGCCGCCGACGCGCGTGCCGGGTTTCTCGCCGGTCGATGGCCCGGTGCGGACGCTGCCGATCTCGGTGAGCTTCGGATACGCCTTCACCTCGAACCGCCAGCCCTGATCGTCGGTCAGGTGCAGGTGGAGCGTGTTGAGCTTCACCGACGCCATCTGGTCGACGATCGCGTAGATCGACGGCAGCGACTGGAAGTGTCGCGCGGTATCGACCATCAGCCCGCGCCAGGCGAAGCGGGGGGCGTCGTCGATCGTCGTCGCGGCGATCCGGACCGGCTGGCCGAACGCGTGATCGGGACTGGCGAGCTGCGCCAGCGTCATCGCGCCGTACAGCAGCCCGGCATCGCCCGACGCGGCGATCTTCACGCCCGTTGCGTCGCCCGATCCGACAACCGTGAGGCGGTACGCCTCCGCGCCGTTGATCGAGGGATCGCGAACGAAGCGGATCGCGCCGCTCGGCGAGGTCTGGAGAGCAAGACCGCGCTCGGTCTTCACATGGGCGATCAACAGGCGGGCAGCGGCGGCGGCACCCGTGTCGGTCGGGTCGGCGGTGATGCCGGTGCCGTTCGCGATCGTGAAGCTGCCGGCGGCAGGCGTAACTTGCGACGGTTGCGGGACCAGCGGTGCGCGGGCCTGCGCATAAGCCTCGACCGAGGTGAGCGCGGCGGCGCAGACGGCAAAGGGAAGCATCGTCGACGCGACGAGCAAGCGCCCGAGATTACCGTTCGCGGCTGCACGCATGTTGACTGCTCCCTGTATCGGCTCCTGATGGCCGCTGATCGAGGAATGTAACCAATATAGGTCCATACACAACCCCGTGTTTTGCCTCTGTATCGGGTCAACGGCTTTGGGATTGTTTCGCGAAGACGGTTTTGAACGTACCAATATGGCCCCTGGATTTAGTCTGGTTGCCGAGCACGCGGTCCTTGGCTACGCTACCACGAAGGACGCGGCGTGGCTCGCTTTGAGCTGCCGGTCGGAGGGGGAATACATGGCGTTTTCCGATGAAATCGGACGCTTTCGCAAGGGAAATCCATCGCCGCTATACCTCCAGTTGCAGGAACTGATCCGCAACGCGATCGGCGAGAAGCTGTTGGTACAAGGCAATGCGATCCCGGCCGAGCGCGATCTCGCGATCGAGTACGACGTTTCGCGGATCACCGTGCGCAAAGCGATCGGCGGACTGGTCGAGGAGGGGCTTCTCACGCGCAGGCGCGGCGCGGGGACGTTCGTTGCCGGGCGCGTCGAGAAGAGTTTCTCGAAGCTGTCGTCGTTCAGCGAGGACATGGCGGCACGCGGGCGCACGTCGAGCAGCAGCTGGATCTCGCGCTCGGCGGGGCAGGTGAACCCGGAGGAAGCGATGGCGTTGGGATTGTCGCCGGGGGCGGCTGTGTTCCGCTTCAATCGCATCCGCTATGCCGACGAAGAGGCGATGGCGCTCGAATTTTCGACCATCGCGGGATATTGCCTGCCATCGGTCGAGGTCGTCGACGACTCGCTCTATGCCGCGCTCGAGAGCGCCGGGAGCCGCCCAGTGCGCGCGCTGCAACGCCTGCGCGCGGTGCCGTTCGGGGGCGAGCATGCGCGAATGCTGGGCGTCGACGCGGGCCATGCCGGGCTGCTGATCGAGCGCCGCGGCTTCCTGCGCGATGGCCGGGCCGCAGAGTTCACGCGCTCCTATTACCGCGGCGATGCGTACGACTTCGTCGCCGAACTCGCCGATATCTGACCTTTACCGAGAGCATTCGATGAACCGACGTGAGCTTCTTGTTGGCACGGCGGGCGCCGGTGCTTCTATGGTCGTGGGGCCGATCGAGGCCGGGTTCGCGGCTAGCGTCAAGGCCCAGGGTTCGGCCGGTGCGCTGCCGATGCCGCAGCCGACGCGGACCTTGCCGTCGCGCGCACTGGTGCAGGATCCGTCGCGGACGCTGATCGAGCGCGGGTGGCTGTTCCACGAGGGCGACGTGATCGCGCCCGCACCCGACGGCCACAACGCGACGTACCTGAGCGTGAAGGCGGGCAACGCACTCGGTGCGGCAGCGATGGCGTATGACGATTCCGACTGGCAGTCGGTTCGGTTGCCGCACGACTGGGCGTCCGCGCAGCCGTTCGTGAAGACCGCCAACATCTCGCAAGGCTATCGCGCGCGGGGGATCGGCTGGTACCGGCGGACGCTACGGCTCGATCCAGCGGACCGCGGCAAGACGATCGGGCTGCAGTTCGACGGAATCGCGACCAACGCGACGGTCTGGGTCAATGGCAGCGTCGTCGCGCACAACTGGTCGGCGTATAACAGCGTCGAGATCGACCTGACGCCGTTCGCGCGGTTCGGCGACGACCTCAACGTGATCGCGGTGCGCGTCGATGCGCAGGCGATGGAGGGCTGGTGGTACGAAGGCGCGGGGATCTATCGCCATGCGTGGCTGATCCGCCGTGCGCCGGTGGCGATCGTGACGGACGGCGTGCACTGCGATCCGAGGCGCGCCGCGAATGGCGCGTGGAGCGTGCCGGTCGAAGTGAAGCTCGGCAGCATCGATCGCGCGGCGGTCGGCGTGACGGTGGACGTCGCGCTGCTCGATCCCGACGGCAAGCGCGTGGCGGTGGCGCAGGCGGCTGCGACGGTCCTGCCGTTAGAGCGCGCGACTGCGGTATTGACGCTGGCCGTGCCTGCACCGCGCATCTGGTCGATCGAGGCGCCCACGCTCTATACCGTCGTGACGCACGTCCTGCGCGACGGAGCGATCGTCGACGAGCGGCGGATACCGGTCGGCTTCCGCACGATCCGGTTCGATGCGGACCGCGGCTTCCTGCTCAACGACAAATCGGTGAAGCTGAAGGGCGTATGCCTGCACCAGGATCACGCCGGGGTCGGTACCGCGATCCCCGATGCGCTGCTGCGCTGGCGGCTGGAGCGGCTGAAGGCGATGGGCTGCAACGCGATCCGCTGTTCGCACAATGCGCCGGCCGCCGAACTGCTCGACCTGTGCGACGAGATGGGCTTCGTCGTGATGGACGAGAACCGCCAGTTCAATCCCGCGCCCGATTACATGGCGCAGCTCGAATGGATGGTTCGCCGCGATCGCAACCACCCGAGCGTCATCCTGTGGTCGGTGTTCAACGAGGAGCCGATGCAGGGCACCGAGGCGGGCGTCGAGATGCTCCGGCGAATGGCGCACGCGGCGCATGCGCTCGACGACAGCCGGCCGGTGACGGGCGCGATGAACGGCGCGTTCTTCGATCCGATCAACGTGTCGAGCATTTTCGACGTCGTTGGCTTCAACTATTACCAGGGCGACTACGACCGGTTCCACCAGCTCAACCCGACCAAGCCGATGACGAGTTCGGAGGATACCAGCGCCTACGAGACGCGCGGCGCATTCGCGAGCGATCCGGCCGCGCATGTCCAGTCGTCCTACGACGTCGAGGCGGCGAGCTGGGGCGATACGCACCGTGCGACGTGGAAGAAGATCGCCGACCGCCCGTTCGTCGCGGGCGGGTTCGTGTGGACCGGGTTCGATTATCACGGCGAGCCGACGCCGCACGAATGGCCGACGATCTCCAGTTTCTTCGGCATCCTAGACCTGTGTGGGTTTCCGAAGACTGCGTTCGATATTCATCGTGCGCATTGGGTCGACGACACGCCGGTCGTCAGTTTGACGCCGCACTGGACGTGGCCGGGACGTGAAGGCCAGCCGGTCGTCGTGCTGGTCATGAGCAATGCCGAGCGCGTCGAGTTGCGGTTGAACGGGCGGAAGGTCGGCGAGCAGGCTGTCGACCGGATCATGGGCAACGAGTTCAGCGTGCCCTATGCGCCGGGACGGATCGAGGTTGTCGCGATGCGCGGCGGCAAGATCGTCGCTACCGCCGCGCATGAGACCGTCGGCAAGCCGGTCGCGTTGCGGCTGACGCCGGCGCGGACCGTGATGGCGGGCGACGACGAGGATACGCAGCCGGTGACGATCGACGCGATCGATGCCGCCGGGCGTCACGTGCCGACCGCGAACCTGCCGACGCAGTTCTCGGTCGACGGCGCGGCGATCATTGGCATCGGTAATGGCGATCCGAACAGCCACGAGCCCGAGAAGGGCAATGCGCGGTCGTTGTTCAACGGGCTCGCACAGGTCATCGTACAGGCGGGGACAGGCCGAGGGCGGATCGTGATGACCGCGACCGCGCCGGGATTGAAGCCGGCGCGGCTGGTGATCGACCGGGCAGCGATCGTACCGCGCGCGCAGATGGCCGCGACCTATGGCGGGCAGGCGATCCGGGAATGGCGTCGTTCGCCGGCGTTCGCTGCGCGGCCCGATCCTGCGCTGGCGCCGATCGATGGCGACAATAACAGCTGGGCATTCGTGCGGAGTGGCACGCCGGTCCAGGCTGCGGCGGAGGGCCGTTGGCGACTCTACCGGGCTAGCGTGACGCCGTGGCGGCGGATCGGTGCGGAGGGCGGCATGATCCGTTTCGCGTCGATCGCGGGGAAGGCCGAGCTGTGGGTGGATGGCCGGCGGCTTGCGTCGAAGACCGGGGTGGAAGCTGGGCCGCTGGAGGCGGCGTTGCCGGCGGGCGGCGGCGTGCGCCAGATCGTGCTGGTGGTGGAAGCCGCCGCGGATGGCGTTTCGGGTGTTGTCGGTCCGGTGTCGCTGGAACCGCTAGCGCGCTGACGCTGCTCAATCCTCCCCCGCCAGGGGGAGGTGTCGCCGAAGGTGACGGAGGGGGAGGACACGAAACAGGCGTTTCTCTTACCGCCCCCTCCGTCTGGCAAGCGCCAGCCACCTCCCCCTGGCGGGGGAGGATCAGTGGTCTAGCGGGCCAGCGTCGTCAGAACGGCGTCAGTCGCGAGCAGATGCACCTGACCGGGTGCCGGCCGCGCGATCGCGCGAACGCCGAGTTTCGCCAGCCCTGCATCATCCGCTATTCCGGCGTCATTCAGCTCGACGCGCAAACGACCTATATGGCGGCTGGCATTGCGGATGTTCGCCGCACCGCCGAGCGCGCTCTCGGTTGCGGACGACAGGCTGATCATATCCTCCGCGACAGTCGCGGCAGGCTTGGTTGCCACATCGCCACCCAACGCCAGAGCATCTCGGATTTCCATCGAGACGACGTCTGCGATCGGCCCGAGCACGACCTGGAGCGCGGAGTTCGATGGGCGCAGGATACCGCGTGCCCCGAGCGCCTTTAGCGCGGCATCGTCGACCGCGGACTGGTCCACCACGATCAACCGCAACCGCGTCGTGCACGCGCTCACCGTGGTCAGGTTCGCCCCGCCGCCGAGCGCCTGCGCGAACGCCGCACCGCGCCCGCCTGCCGTGGGGGCCGTTACCGCGGCGACGGTCTCGGCTTCGCGCCCCGGTGTCGCGAGGTCGAACTTGCGGATGAAGAAGCGGAACAGCCCGTAATACAGCACGAAATACACCGCGCCGACCGGCAGCAGGACGAGCGGTCGCGTCGCCTTGCCGAAGTTCAGCACGTAATCGAGCAGCCCCGCCGAGAAGCCGAAGCCCATCTTGACGCCGAGCAGGTCCATCAACGCCATCGACAGGCCGGTCAGCACCGCGTGCACCGCGTACAGCACGGGCGCGAGGAACATGAAGCTGAACTCGATCGGTTCGGTGACGCCGGTCAGCGCCGAGGTGAGCGCGAGACTGAGCAGCATGCCGCCGACCGCTTTCCGGCGCTCGGGCTTCGCGGAATGGTACATGGCAAGGCACGCGGCGGGCAGGCCGAACATCATCACCGGGAAGAAGCCGGCCATGAAGATTCCTGCCGACGGATCACCTGCGAAGAAGCGGCGCAGATCGCCCGAGGTGCCGTGGTAATCGCCGGCGACGAACCAGACGATGTTGTTGAGCAGATGGTGCAGCCCGGTGACGAGCAGCAGGCGGTTGAGCAGCCCGAACACGAACACGCCGACCGCACCGCTGCCGGTGATCGCGACGCTCAACTGGTCGACGCCCTGGCTCAGCAGCGAGAAGCCGAAGCCGAACACCGCCGCGAGGACGAGACCGGCCACGCCGCTGACGATCGGCACGAACCGGCGTCCGCCGAAGAAAGCGAGATATTCGGGCAGCTTGATCGTCGAATAGCGATTGTAGAGCGTCCCCCCTGCGAGCCCCGACAGGATGCCGATCGGCACGTCGAGCCGTGCCATCGCCTTGGCCTTCCACGCTGCGATCGCGAGGTCGGCAGAGACACCTGTCAGCCCTGCCGACACATCGGGTGCGACCGTGATCAGGACTTTGCCCGCCTCAGTCGCGACCAGGAAGCAGACGACGCCGGCGAGACACGCGGCGCCGTTGCCGTCGCGCGCGAACCCGGTGGCGACGCCGATCGCGAAGAGAAGGCCGAGATGCGAGAAGATCGCGTCGCCCGCCGCGCTGATGAAGGCGATGTCGAGCAGGTCGGGCTGGCCGAGGCGGAGCAGCAGGCCGGCGATCGGCAGCACCGCGATCGGCAGCATCAGCGCGCGGCCGAGCGGCTGGAGGGCTTCGAGGATCGATTTCATGCGGTGAACTCCCGGGCGAGCGAGCGGACGTCGGCGGCGGACCCGCATTGCAGCGCGGCGGCGGCATGCGCGCGGCACGCCTCCATCGTCAGCGTCGCGACCAGCGCCTTGATCTCGGGCACCAGCGCGGGTGCGGACGAGAGTTCGGTGACGCCGAGCCCGATCAGGATGGGGACGGCGAGCGGGTCGGACGCGAGCCCGCCGCACACGCCGGTCCAGCGGCCATGCACCGCGCCGCCCTTGCAGGTCTGCGCGATCAGCCGGAGGACGGCGGGGTGCAGCCCGTCGATTCCGCTCGCGACGGCGGCGTTGCCGCGGTCCATCGCCAGCGTATATTGGGTGAGGTCGTTGGTCCCGACCGACAGGAAATCGGCCTCTGCGGCGATCAGGTCGGCGGTGACGGCGGCGGCGGGAGTCTCGATCATCACGCCTACGGGCACGCGGTCGACGATGCCGATCTCTGCGGCGACGCGGTCGACCACCGCGCGGACGGCGCGGAGTTCGTCGAGGCTGGCGATCATCGGCACCATGATCCGGCATTGCCCGGCGGGCTTTACCGACAGGATCGCGCGGACCTGATCCTCCAGGATCTGCGGGTGCGCGAGGCCGACGCGGATGCCGCGCAGGCCGAGCGCGGGGTTCTCTTCCGGCGCCATCGGCAGATACGGCGCGGGCTTGTCGCCGCCGATGTCGAGCAGGCGGACGATCAGCGGGCGGCCGTCGAGCGCGTCGGCGATCGCCTGGTAATCGGCGGTCTGTTCGGCGACCGTCGGCGCGGCATCGCGTTCGAGGAACAGGAATTCGGTGCGCAACAGGCCCGAGCCTTCCGCGCCGTTCTCGACCGCGAGATGCGCGTCGCCGAGCGCGCCGAGGTTGGCGAAAGCCTCGATCCGGGTACCGTCGGCCATGCGGCAGGGTTCGCCGGCGCGCGCAAGCGCTTCGGTGCGGCGGACCTGCGTCTGGACGATCCGGACTTGCGTGGCGACGAGCGTGTCGGCGTCGGGATCGATCCGCAACAGGCCTTCGTTGGCGTCGAGGATCACGGGCGTGTCGTCGGTGACGGTGTTCAACGGCGCGCCGATCGCGACCAGCGCGGGGAGGCCCATCGTCGCGGCGAGGATCGCGACGTGCGAGGTCGGACCGCCGCGCTCGACACAGAAGCCGACGATATTCGCGCGGTCGAGCGACAGGACGTGCGACGGCAGCAGGTCGTCCGCGAGCAGGATCGTATCGGGCGGGAACGACAGCGGCGTGGTCTCGACGCCGGCGATCAGCGCGAGCAACTGGCGTTTGAGATCGAGCATGTCGTCGGCGCGCTCGGCAAGCCGCGGGTCGGTGCTGGTGCGCAACGCGTCGGCCTGCGGACGGATCGCGGCGCGCCAGGCATGACCGGCGCTCTCGCCGCGCGCGATGCCGCCGCGCGTCGTCTCGTGGAGCATCGGGTCGTCGAGCATCGCCGCATGCGCCTCGACGATCGCGCGTTCGGGACCGGCTGCGGTGCGGGCGCGGTCCGCGAACCGGGTCGACAGCGTCGTGACGGCCGCATCGAAGCGTGCCTCCTCGACGGCGATGCCTTCGCCCTGTTCGGGGACGACGATGTCGGCGGGACGGAACCAGCGGGCGCGGCCGATTGCCAGGCCGGGTGCCGCGGTGACGCCGGTCAGCGCGCCGTCGACTGCGGGGCGGGCTGGCGAGGCGGCGATGGCGGGTGCGCGGACGGGGGCTTCGGCCGGCTCGTCCATGCCGCTCTCGATCAGGTCGCAGATCGCGGCAAGCGCGGCCGCGGCGTCTCCACCTGCCGCAGTCACGATGATCGTCTCGTTGTGGCGGATCGCCAGGGCGAGCAGGGCGATCGGGCTGCGGACGTTGGCGGTCCTGTCGCCGGATGCGAGCGTCACGTCGGCGTCGAAGCGCTTGGCGGTCGCGGCAAGGCGCGCGGCGGGGCGGGCGTGGATACCGTGGGGGAGGGGCACGACGACGGTGCGTGTGTGCGTCGCGCCGTCCTGGCTCGTCTCGCGGCGTGCGACTGCATCGCTGGGTTCGAGCGTCATCAGCGGATCGCCGACCGCGACCAGTTCGCTGGAGACGGCGTGGACGATCCTGAACCGGTCGGGGTTCACGATGACGATCGGCGTGACGACCGCGCGAGCCTCGCGCACGAGCAGATCGAGGTCGAAGCGGATCAGCGGTGCACCGCGCTCGACCGTATCGCCGACCGCGACGCACGGGCTGAACCCGCGTCCGCCGAGCGCGACCGTGTCGAGACCGATGTGGATCAGGATCTCCGCACCCTCGGGCGTGGCGATCGTGATCGCGTGACCGCTCGGCAACAGCGTCAGCACGGTGCCGGCGCAAGGAGCATAGAGGCAGTCGCCGGTAGGATCGATCGCGACGCCGTCACCCAGCATCCGCTCCGAGAACACCGCGTCGGGCACCTCGTCGATCGGCGTTGCCCAGCCCTGCATCGGCGCGGTCAGGAGGATGGAGGCCATGGGTGCGTTCTCGATACCAAAGGGGAGGGGCGCAAAAGCAGGGTGGAGGCGGTCAGGCCGCGCTCTCCCCGCCGATCCATGTGCCGACCGGATGCAGGTCGCGGGTGAGCACGACCCAGTCGGCGGTGCGGCCGACCTGCAACGTGCCGCGCTCCTGCGACAGCCGCAGGAACGCCGCCGGATAGGTCGCTGCCATCGCTGCTGCGATCTCGGGCGCGACGCCGAGCCGGTCGACGGTGTTGCGGACCGCGCCCGCCATGTCGAGATCGGAGCCCGCCAGCGTGCCGTCGGCGCCGACGCAGCGGCCATTCTCGACATGGATTTCGCGGCCTTGCAGCACGAACGACTTCTCGGCCGCGCCGACGCACGGCATCGCGTCGGATACCAGCATGAACCGGTCGTGCGGCCGTGCGCGCAACGCGATCCGCAGCACCGCGTCGTCGACATGGAAGCCGTCGACGATGATCCCGCAATATACCGTCTGGTCGTCGAGCACCGCGCCGACCACGCCCGGGGCGCGGTGAACCAGCGGCGACATCGCGTTGAACAGATGCGTCACGCCGGTGATCCCGGCGGCGATCCCGGCGCTCGCGGTGACGTGATCCGCGTCGCTATGGCCGATGCTGATGAGCACGCCGGCGGCGGTCAGCGTTGCGATCTGTGCCTCGGTAACGCGCTCGGGGGCGAGCGTCACCATGACCCGGCCGAGACGGGGGCGTGTCAGCAGCGTGAGTAGCTCGTCGTCGAGATCCTGGAAGCGCGTCGGGTCGTGGATGCCCTTGCGCGCCGGGCTGATCACGGGGCCCTCGATATGGATGCCGAGCACGCCGGGGACACCCGCAAGGATCGCCGCGTCGACCGCGTCGAGCGCGCGCGCGATCACGTCGGGCGTGTCGCTGATCAGCGTCGGTAGGAACGCGGTGGTCCCGAACGGGCGGTGCGCCGCGCCGATCGCGGCGATGCCCTCGACCGTGGGCGTGTCGTTGAACAGCACGCCGCCGCCGCCGTTGACCTGCGTATCGACGAAGCCCGGCATTAGCCAGCCGCCGTCGAGGTCGATCGCGTGATCCACGGCCTGATCGGACGTCGCGTCGCCGATCTGCGTAATCCGACCGTCCTGGACGACGATCGTCGCTTCGTGAAGGACGTCGGTCGAGGCCGCGATATGGCCGTTGGAGAAACGGTAGGTCGTCATAGTGTGCGCGTCACTTTGCTCAGATGCGAGGGTGCGTCGGGGTTGAAGCCACGCGCGAGCGAGAGCGCGTTGACCATGCGGTAGAAGCTCTGGATCATCAGGATCGGCTCGATCGCCGGATGTGCCGCGAGCGCGGGCAGGACCGTGTCGTCATGACTACCATCCAGCGCGGCGTCGGCAAGCAGGACGCGCGCGCCACGGTTCGCGAACTCGCGTGCGGCCTCGCGGACACCGTCGCCGGCGACATCCGAGGTGGCCAGCGCGAGCAGCGGAAAGCCGTCGTCGACGAGTTGCATCGGCCCGTGGCGAACCTCGGCCGAGCTGAACGATTCGGCGTGCAGCGCGCAGGTTTCCTTCATCTTCAACGCGGCTTCGTTGGCGATGCCGAAGCCGATCCCGCGCGCGATCACGAACAGGTTGGTCGCGGTGCGCAGCGGCTCGACCGCAGCCGACCAGTCGAGTGTCCAGGCGCGCGCGAGGTCGGCGGGCAGCGCGGCGACCGCGTCACGCAGCATGTCGTCATCGGCCCATTCGGCGGTCAGCGCGGCCAGCGCGGCCAGCGAACAGATATAGGACTTGGTCGCGGCAACCGATTTTTCCGGGCCGGCATGCAGCGGTATCAGGGTATCGGCGGCCTCTGCGAGCGGCGAGGTCTCGTCGTTGACCAGCGCTACGACGTGCGCGCCGGCGGCCTTCTGCGCGGCGACCGTCGCGAGCAGATCGGGGCTGCGGCCGCTTTGCGAGACGGCGATGCACAAGGTGTTCCGCGCGCCGAGCGGCGCGTCATACAGCGACACGACCGAGGGGGCCGCGGCGGCCACGGGTATGCCCGTCTTCGTCCAGATCAGGTATTTGCCATAGACCGCCGCATGATCGGACGATCCGCGCGCGCAGGTCACGACGACCGCGGGCGGCGCGGCGCGCAGTCGGGCGCCGAGCGCTGCGAAAGCCGCCGCGTTCGCAGACAGCATCCGCTGTACGGCATCGCTGGACTCCGCGGCCTCGCGAAACATCAGTGTTGCGTCTTCGGCGATGGAAGAGGGGGCCGGAGAAGGGGAAGCAGTTTCATGCATGGCAGCGGCTCGCTTCGATTATCGTGCGGGTGTCGTGCGGGCAGGGAGCGAGCAGCCCCCCGACCAAGACCAGTTTGAGTAAGTTATGGATTGGTATTATTCAAGCGTCAGATGACCGGCCATCATGCGCGCCAGCCGGTCGACCGTATCTCGATCGGTCACGCTGCGTTCGGCGGCGGCAAAGCCAAACCGCAGTTCCGCCGGGTCCGTCGCGGTCTCCGACGCAACGCGGCACGACGCGTGGACCTCGTGCACGCCGGATTTGAGGATGGCGGGTAGCGTGGCGGGAGAGACTCCGCTGCCAGCCAGGATGACGATCCGCCCTGCCGCCCGTCGATGCAGGTCGCCCAACATCGCGACGCCGTCGACCGCCTTGGGAACGCCGCCCGATGTCAGGATCCGGTCGAAGCCGAGCGATACGGCGGCTTCGAGCGCGGCGGGCAGGTCCGCGCACAGATCGAACGCACGGTGCAGCGTCAGCGATAGCGGATAGCCGCGTGCCGTACCCAGCGCGCGAGCGTGCGCGATCCATGCGGCCAGCACCGGAAGGTCCAGCCGGTGCGTGGCATCGAGAGCGCCGATCACAATTCCCGCCAGCCCGGCCTCGGCGGCGGTGCGGATATCGTCCGCGATCATGGCCTGCTCGCGGCGGGAATAGACGAACCCACCCTCGCGCGGGCGTGCAAGCAGGTGGACCGGGAGGGCTGGGATGCCCGTTCTTCCCGCAGTTGCCGACACGGCCGCGCGGATCAGCGACGCGGGCGGGGTAAGGCCGCCGACCGCGAGCGCCGCGCAGAGTTCGATGCGGCCCGCACCCCCCGTGATTGCCGTATCGATGCCATGGAGATCTTCGACGCAGACCTCGAGCATCGGCGTCGCGCTGGGGAGAACGCCGTCCCCGCTTACGCCCACACCGCTCACGCCCGCGCCACTCACGCCTTGAACAGCGAGTTGGCTTTAAGCACCCTCGTCGTGCCGCGCGCGTCGGTGACGGCATAGGTAAAGCCGGGCAACAGGCAGAATGCGCCGACATTGCCCTTCGTATCGAGCGCGAGGAATCCGACCTGGACGCCGCGAATGGCGTCGCCGCGGAGGTGGGCGATATGGCGGACGACCTCTTCGCACGCCTGCTGCGGCGACGCGCCACCGCGCATCGACGCGACGACCCGCGCGGATCCTGCGACTCGCGTTACCTCCTCGCCGACTCCCGTCGATGTGGCGCCGCCGACGCCTGCCTCGACGTACAGGCCCGAACCGACCTGCGGCGAATCGCCGACACGGCCGCGCATCTTGAACGCCATGCCCGACGTCGTGCACGCGCCTGCCATGCGACCGTCCGCGGTGCGCGCGAGCAGGCCGATCGTGTCGTGATCGAGTGCGCCGCCGGGCGTGCGCGTGACGCGGTTCTCGCTATTGGCTTCGGGTTGGTATTTCGCGGTCTTCAGCCAGCCGCGCCACGCCTTCTCCGACTCGGGCGTGAGCAGCGATCGTTGCGGGAACCCTTGGTCGCGCGCGAACCGCGTCGCGCCCTCGCCGACGAGGAAGGTGTGCGGCGTTCGCTCCATCACCCGCCGCGCGACCGAGATCGCATGCACCGTGTTCTCCAGCGCCGCGACCGCGCCGACCCCGCCTGCGTCGTCCATGATGACGGCATCGAGCGTCACATGGCCATCGCGGTCCGGATACCCCGAATAGCCGACGCTATGATTGCTGGGGTCGGCTTCGGGGACCATCGCGCCGGCCTCGACCGCGTCGATCAGCGAGCCGCCCTTGGCCAGGCGGGCGAATGCCGCTGCGTTGGCGGCGGCGCCGAAATCCCATGTCGACAGGACGACCGCGCCAGAAGCCTCGGAGTCGGGCGCCGTTCCTGCACCCATCGTGTTCGCCGCCGCGCCCCGCGGCTTCACGAATGGTATCGTTCCCATGCTGCCCAAGCCTGCCAGCAACCATCTGCGCGTGTTCGCCATGTGATCCCCCATCGCATCCCGTCCAGCGTGATCCGCTATCCGGTTGAGATGCTCAGGCTATCGCAGGATAAGTCGCCCCGCCAGTCGTGACGCCGATTTGAAACATTTTATCGCAAATGTTCCATAAAGGTATTGTTTAGGCATTGACTGAAATCCCGATTTGACGAACCCTGTTAGCGCAACCCGACACAACGCCAGTGCGCGATCGGGCATTGAAAAGGGGTAGGTATGCACTTCGGCCATTCTGTTTCGCGGATCGCACTCGTCGGTTCTCTCGTCTTTTCGGCCTTACCCGCGCTGGCGCAGGACTTGTCCGCGACGGCGCAGGACGCACCCGCGACGACGCAGGATGCACCGGCCGTGACGCCCGCGCAGGCAGCCGCGACGACCCCCGCCGACGCCAAGGTCCAGGCCGATGCGACGACCGCGACCGCAGCCGCCGATCAGACCAGCCGGGATGCCCAGTCGAGCGATGCCCAGTCGAGCGGTGCGATCGTCGTGACCGGATCGCGCATCCAGCGGCCGAACACGACATCCGCAGCGCCGATCACCTCGGTCACGGCGCAGGACATCCGCGCACAGGCCGCGGTCAACGTCGAGGACGTGCTGAACCGCCTTCCGCAGATCGCGCCGGACAGTCAGCAGACCTATAACGACTCCGACGGTCGCCAGCGCATCAAGCTGCGCAGCCTCGGGTTCGAGCGTACGCTGGTGCTGATCGACGGCAAGCGCCTCGGCACGCAGAACGGCCAGGACGTCGGTATCATCCCGCCGTCGCTGCTCGAGCGGGTCGACGTGCTGACCGGCGGTGCCTCGTCGGTCTATGGTTCGGACGCCGTCGCCGGTGTCGTCAACTTCGTCCTGAAGAAGGATTTCGAAGGGCTTCAGATCGACGGCAACTACAATCTCTACAATCACAACAACAAGGACACGGTAGTGTCGTCGCTGGCACGCGCATCGGGCTTCAGCAGCCCGCGCGGCCTGACCAACGATGGTGGCCGGGTCGACGTCACGGTGACGGCGGGCAAGAAGCTGCTCGACGGCGCGCTGCGGATCAACGGGTTCGTCAACTACAAGCATACCGATCCGGTATTGTTGTCGGAGCGCTCGAACTCGGGCTGCTACCTGACGCAGACCACGCTGAACGCGCCACTGTCGTGTGGTCTGACGCCGAGCAGCTCGACGAGCGGCCTCATCACGCCGCAGAGCGGTGCGAACGCCAACGCGCAATACGTCAACAACCCCAACGGCACGCGGACGTTCGTTCCGTTCGGTCCGGGTGCGGGCAACGCCTCGAACTATTTCAGCAACTACGCGTATCAGCGTCCGTCGGAGCGCGTGAACGCCGGCGGCTTCGTCAGCCTCGACATCGCACCGGACGCCGAGCTGTACGCATCGGGCATCTGGTTCCGCGACAAGTCGTATAATAACTACCCAGCGATCGCGGGCGGCGGCGTCCAGGTGAACTGCGACAACCCGTTCCTGTCGGGGTCGCAGGCGACCGCGATCTGCGGCGCCGCGGCCGGTACGGCTACGACGGCGCCGATCGACCTTCGCTATCGTCTGGGCGAGGGCAATGATCAGCCCGACACCTATCTGAACACCGGCGTGCGCCTGACCGGCGGCCTTCGTGGCAAGGCCGGCGACGCGTGGACCTACGACGTCGGCGGCGTCTATGCCCGCAACCGTCAGGATTACACGCCGAGCTTCGTCAACGCGACCAACCTGCAGAACGCGATCAACGTCGGCGGCACGCGCGCCACACCGACCTGTGCCACGACCACGGATGCCGCCTGCGTCCCGTTCGACGCGTTCAGCGCCGGCAACACCAATCCGGCGCTCATCGACTATCTGTATGACCGGGGGACATCGGTCACCACGGGCACGCTGTACGACGTGCAGGCCAACGTCACTGGCGACCTCGGCAAATACGGCATCACTTCGCCGTTCGCGGAACAGGGCGTGGCGATCGCGCTGGGGACGGAATACCGCAAGGATACGCTCAAATCGACCGCCGACAGCGTGTATCGCGCTGGCCTCGGCGGCAACGACACGTACCTGAAGCAGGACGTTTGGGAGGCCAACGTCGAAGTGCAGGTGCCGCTCGTCCAGCACAAGCGGTTCGCCGATCTGCTGCAGGCCAACGGTGGCTACCGCGTCTCGAAGTACAGCAGCAATCCGAGCACGTTCAACACCTGGAAGATCGAGGGCATATACGCGCCGGTCAGCGACCTGACGTTCCGCGCCTCGTTCAACAAGGCGCAGCGCGCACCGACGGTGACCGAAATCCGCCAAGCGACGAACGTCGAGTTCGCCCGCGGCGGATCGGGCACGATCAACGATTTCTGCGCGCCGACCGTCACCAGCAACCCCAATGGCGGCGTGACATACGGCACGCCGATCGCCTCGCGCGACGTCTGCCGCGCGACCGGCCTGTCCGACGCACTTTATGGTAGCCCGACGCTGATCTGCCCGGGCGATGCGTCGACCGGTGCGACCGGATGTACGGTACGCTCGGGTGGCTTCACCGCCGATCCCGAAACCGCCTACACGCAGACCTATGGCCTGATCGTGAAGCCGCGGTTCGTGCGCGGGCTGGTCTTCTCGGTCGATCGCTACAAGATCAAGATCGACGATTCGCTCGGCTATAATGATTTCAGCTACTACACCGATGGCTGTCAGCGTTCGAACGGCGACGCGTTCTTCTGTCAGGGCATCGTCCGCAACCCGGGCACCGGTACGCTCTATTCGCCGGCCGGCACCAACCCTTCCACCGGCTTCATCCGCCAGGGCACGACCAACTTCTATAAGTCGATCGCGCGCGGTTATGATTTCCAGGCACAGTACACGCTCGACCTCGCCAGCGCGGGCAAGATCGACTGGAACTTCAATGGCTCGCTGACCACGTTTGCCGGTGGCCAGGACTCGCCGGTCCAGCCGACCCGCAACTGCGCCGGCTATTACGGCAATGGTTGCGGCCAGCTGATCCCGAAATGGTCGCATGGCCTGCGCGCGACTTATACGACGCTCGACCGCGGCTTCAGCGCCTCGTTCAACTGGCGCTATGTCGGATCGCTGACCAACGCGGACAATTCGGGTGATCCGGCGATCGGCGGCACCGATGCGCGCGCGCGGACCAGCTACTTCCGCGTCTCGCCCAAGAGCTATTTCGACCTCGCGCTCAACTTCGCGATCGACAAGGCGTTTTCGCTGCGCCTGATCGCGAACAACCTGCTCGACAAGAGCGCCCCGATCGTTCCGGACTCGTACAACGTGGCCCTCGCGCGCACGAACACGATCCCGCAGCGTTACGACTCGCTGGGCCGCAGCCTGTCGGTCGGTGCGACCGTCAAGTTCTGATTGGATAGCGCATAAAGGCTCGCCGTTCGCGGCGGGCCTTTTCTTATGAAGGCCACTTACGCGGTAGCCAGGTGGGCGATCCGGGCCGGCGGCCGTACCTATTCCCGACTACACGGCAAAGCCGGCTTTGACTCGGGCGCGGGGTGGGTACTAGGAGTTTTCGCGCATCCGGTTGAATGGGTAGTCTGTATTCGCCGCTATATTCAGTTGAACCGGCGATCGATTGGCTACGGACAGGCGTATTCTTTGGAGGCCTGGCTCGATACCCCGTAATGCTGTGGGGTTGCCATTCCTGTCGGTCGTCAACCGGACTGCGCCGTCGTCGATGCGCGCAACTCTCGTGCCGTCCAGCGTCAGCGTGGCGCCTTGGCCGTTATAGTGGACCGTCGCGATCCGCCCGTCGTCGGTCCGGCGGCTCAGCGTCGTGCCCTTTGCCGCGGGATGTTTCGGGCGGATATTCCAGTGAATCGTGTCCGCGTCCTCGTGAAAACCGACCAGCCGCCAGGTATAATCGACCATCACCAGCGCGGCGGGGGAATAGCCGGGTGCGTCTTCCTGCGTGAAGCGGCCGGTCAGCGGATCGAGTTGCTGGCGCATCGACGCGTCGGCTTGGATCGCATCGCACCACGCGGTCATCATCGTCCCGAACTCGGCGGAGCGACCGTAATGATCGAACCACCGCCCCGCGCGCAGGGCGGTGAGGGCCTGTGATGCACCGCCCCAGCTGTTGGCGGGGATCGGCCGGACGAAGCTGGGGTCATCGAGCGCGATCGACGGTAGCGGGATGGGGCTCCAGAACGCCTTGGGGTTGCCGAGCTGCTGCTGCCAGATTCGGTCGAACATCGGCTGGTCGACGACATGCTCGCCGCATACCCGGCTGATGACGTCGCCGCGCACGCGGACGAACCGGTCCTGCGGATCGCGGTCGTAGAAGGCGGCGTCCGTCGCGTCGTACAGCCGCGACAGGATCAGGCGACGGATCGTCTCCGCGCGTTCGTCCCAGCGGGCTGCTTCGTCGGCGTGTCCCAGCGCGCGCGCCATCGCGGCCAGCGCGCGGCGCGCGCCGAATACGGTAGCCGACAGGTCCGGGCAAAGACGGGGCAACGACGCGATCGGGTGATGCGTGGCGGCGTCCTTGTTCGGGCATTGGTTCGGCATCCCGGCCCAGCGTGGGCTGTTGTCGTGGCCCGTGTCATAGGTGCAGAACCCCTCGATCAGGCCCGTGCCGCGCGTGTTGCGGTGACGGACGAGCCAATCGTCCCATGCCGAACAGGCGCGATAGGCTTGGGCGAGCAAGGCCTCGTCGCCGGTGGCGCGGGCGAGTTCCCAGGCGGTGGCGGCGATCGGCACGACCATCTGGATCTGGCCGAAGCTCGTTTCCGCGATCTTGTTGTTCGCCGGCAACTGGCCATTAGCGCGTTGCAGATCGAAGAACGTCGTGTGGCTGTTGCGCGCGACGTCGGGACGCCAGTGACGATAGACAAGTGCTTCGTGAGGCCCGCATTCCTGCCAGATGCCCTGATAGGTCGCGCCTTCGATCAGCACCGGGGCGCTGACATAGGGCATGGTCCGTACATTGGCGGCGAGCACCGCCAGCGCCTTGTCGTAGGCCGCCTGCCAGCGCGTGTTCGCGGTCTTGAAGACCGGTGTCTCGGTCGGCGTGGCGGAGTCGGCGGCGCGGGGCAGGGCGAGCGTCGCGGCGGCGGCGGTCGTCCCGGCGAGGAAGTGGCGGCGGTCCATCAGGATCTCCCGGCAGGAATGGGCGTATCGACCACCACGCGGTCGACGTCGACCGATCCATCCGGCCTGTCACGGGTGAACGTGAACAGCGCGGGGCGCGACCCCTTCCACCAGGAGAAGCGTGCGAGCGGTATC
Organism: Sphingomonas sp. CFBP 13603; assembly: GCF_014892665.1. Taxonomy (NCBI): domain Bacteria; kingdom Pseudomonadati; phylum Pseudomonadota; class Alphaproteobacteria; order Sphingomonadales; family Sphingomonadaceae; genus Sphingomonas; species Sphingomonas sp. CFBP 13603. The sequence goes on from NZ_JADBIA010000001.1 coordinate 68,803, forward strand.
GGCGTTCCGATCGATACGAAGGTCTTGCCGTCGAGGCTGTAGCTGTAGGCGACGCGCTGATCCGCGGTGACGTCGGTGCGCAGGTCGATGCGGGTGCCGGTGAGCACGGGGCCGGCGGTCTCGACGCCTTCGCGTGCGAGCGTCACGCGCGTCTTGCCCGCGGCGCGGACGAGGCCGATCCAGCTCGGGCGAACGCCGAACAGTGACAGCCCGGCGCGTTGCCCGTCGACCATCCGGCGTGGATCGAGGCGCGCGGTGATCCGGCTCGATGGGCCTTGCAGGATCTGGATGAGCGTATTGCGGGCGGTGACGAGGTGTTCGGCGGGTAACGCGGTCAGGCGGAGGAAGCCGGGACGCGCGCGGAGGCTCCAGGCGCGGTCGTCGGGATTGTGGTTCCATTCCCATTGCGGACCCAGCGTACTGGTGGAGAAATCGTCGGAGGCTTGCAGCCGGTACGGCGCGGGACTGTTCCGCGTGTCCGGGACCGCGTGGCGATCGACCGGCTGGCCGGCGCTGGAGCCAGGTATCGGGGCGCCGATCAGCGGCCAGCCATCGACCCAGCGCAGCGGTTCGAGATAGCTGATCCGGCCGAACGCGCCGGTCGAATTGAAATGCACGAACCAGCCTTGCCCGGACGGTGTCTCGACCCAGCCGCCCTGATGCGGTCCTTCCAGCTTGGTCGTGCCCTGGCGCAGCACCACGCGCTGTTCGTAAGGGCCGCGAATATCGCGGGCGCGCAAGGCGACCTGCGCACCCTTCTCGACCCCGCCGAACGGCGCGAGGATGTAATACCAGCCGTCACGCTTGTAGAGTTTGGGGCCTTCGAGGATGGGGAGGTTGACCTTGTCCTCCACAATCGTCGTGCCGGCATCGAGGACGCGGGTGCCGTCCGCGCTCATCCGGTGGAGGATCAGCGGGCCTGCGCCGTGCCGCGAATGGACCAGCCAGGCAGTGCCGTCGTCGTCCCAGAACGGGCAGGGGTCCTCCAGCATCGGCTGGTCGATCACCTTGACGGGCGTGCTCCACGGGCCGTCTGCGCGCGTGGCGGAGGCCATGAAGATGCCCTCGTCGGGGGTTGCCCAGTAGACGTAGAAACGTCCGGCGTGATGGCGGATCGAGGGTGCCCAGACGCCGCCGGCATAGCGCGTGCCGCCGACCGGCTTCGAGATCGCGTCGGTCAGCGTGTGGGGGCCGGGCATGTCGTATTCGGGCGCGAACGGCAGGCGCGGCAGGACGTGACCGAGGATGCGCCAATGCACCAGATCGCGCGAATGCAGGATCGGTATCCCGGGCGAAAAGTGGAAGCTCGATGCGACGAGGTAATAGTCCTCGCCGACGCGGATGACGTCTGGATCGGAATAGTCCGCGAAGATCACCGGGTTGGTATAGGTCGCTGGTGCCGCGCCGATGGCAGGAACCGCGGCGAGCGCTAGAACGAGTGCGAGACGCGTCATGCGGCGAGCCTGTTGCCGTAGCCGATGATGACGGTCGCCAGCACCAGCAGCGCGACGCCGCCCCAGACGGTCGCGCGGACCCGTGGTGCCGCATCCCGCCACTCGCGAAACGCGAAGCCCCAGAGCGTGCCGAAGATGATGATCGAGGCCATGTGCAGCGTCCAGGACGAGAAGCCGAACCGCCCCATCTGGCTTTCGCCCATCGTGTAGAAGAAGAACTGGAAATACCAGGCGAGACCGGCAACCGCGCAGAGCAGGAAGTTGACGACGAGCGGCGTTCGGCCCCCATCGACGTCGGGAGCGACGTCGGTGCCGATGTCGCTGCCGGCGTTGCTGATCCGGCTCGCGCGTCCGACCCACTGGCCGGCGCTGCGATTGCGCGCGATCAGGATCGTGCACCAGATGCCGTTGGTAACGAGACCGCCGAACATGACAAGGCACAGCACCGGAAGCCCCGTCCAGAGCGCACCCGTGCCGGCGGCGCCCGACAGCAAGCGGACCGGTTCGCCCGCCGCCAGCCCGAACGCGAAGCAGGACGACATGATGCCGGAGAAGATCGCGACGCCGATCCCCTTGCGGAAGTCGAATTCGGCGACCGCGGCGCGCTTCGCCTCGACCGACAGCGCTGCATCCTTGCGCGCGCCCGCCAGCGCGACGACCACGATCCCCAGCAGGGTCACGCCGAGACCGAGCAGGACGATGAGTCCGCTGGTCGTGTCGAGCAGTTTCGCCGCGAAATCACCCTGGAACAGCGGTGGGATCAGCGTGCCGAAGACAGTGCACAGCCCCAGCACCACCGCCATGCCGAGCGAAAGCCCGAGATAGCGCATCGTCAAACCATAGGTTAGGCCGCCAAAACCCCAGAGCATGCCGAACACGATCGGCCAGACGATCGAGGGGCGGGGCGCCGCCGCCAGCACACCCAGCAGGTCCTCGGTCTGCAACGCGGCGAACAGCCAGGGCGCGATCAGCCACGAGACGATCCCGCCGGTCAGCCAATAGATCTCCCACGACCAGCGCTTCACGCCGCGATAGGGGACGTAGAAACTCGCCGACGCGAGCCCGCCAAGCCAATGGAAACCGACGCCGAGCAACGGGTTGGGAGTCATCGGACGTCTCCGTCGAAAGCGGGGGCGAGGTCGAGCCCGAGGCGGTAGAGGCGGTTCGCGTTGCCCGCGAACAGTGCGCGGCGTTCGTCTTCGGACAGGTCCGCTACCGAATCGTGGAGCATCGCCAGCGTATCGTCGAACGAAGCGAACAGCCGGTCGGTCGGGAAATCGCTCGCCATCATCGCGCGGTCCGTACCGAACAGGTCGATCGCGCGGCGGACGCGGTCGCGCGCGGCGCGTGCGTCCCAGGGACGGATCGCGAAACCGAGGCCGGACAGCTTGATTGCCACGTGCGGCAACCGGGCCAGCGCGCGCAGGCCGTCGCGCCAGTCGGTTTCGCTATCGACGCCCATGCCGGCATGATTGAGGAATACCCGGATGTCGGGGTGTCGTTCGATCATTTTGGCAAGCGTCGCGAACTGGCCGGGATAGGCTTGCAGGTCGAACGATAGGTCGTGATCGGCAAGGCATGCGAAGCCGTGTTTCCAGCGCTCGTCGGTCGTCATGTCTCGGGGCGTGTAGGTGCGGTTCGGATCGGGATGCCAGTTGACGATCTGGCGGACGCCGCGGACCGCGGGGCGGTCGGCCTGTGCGGCGAGTTGCGCGGCTATATCGGGTGCGTCGAGCGCAGCGAAGGCGACGATCGCGGTCGGCAGGGATTGCGCTGCAACGGCGGCCTGCACCCAGTCGGTCTCCGCAATCGCCTGAGACGGCGCGGCACCGGCCTCGACATGAACCGCGCCGACGACGTTCCAGCGCGCAGCCTCCTCCAGATAGTCCGCTGGGCCGTAATCGTGCGCGATCGCGGAGACGTTGCCGTTCGGGCCATCGTCCTTGAAAGGCGGCTTCAGCCACGCATAGTCCAGCCGACCCAGCTGCCAGAAATGGACATGGGCATCGACGAACGGGACGGGATCGATCACGGCCATGCCGCTATCCTCTCTGAAACAGGCAGCCCCGGTTTTTTACCGGTGACCGTAAGACGTGGGTCGTGGTCGGCGGAGCGTCAGAAGGTCGTGCGGCCCCCCGACGTGTCGAACGTGGACGCGGTGGTGAAGCTGCATTCGTCCGAGGCCATGAAACAGATCATCGCCGCGGATTCGTCGACTTCGCCAAGCCGCCCCATCGGGATCTTGCCGCGCATGTAATCGACCTGGCTCTGCGGCAGTTGCTCGAGGATCGGGCTTTCGAAGGTTGCCGGCGTGATCGCGTTGGCGACGATCCCGCCCGGGCCGCCCTTACCCGCGAGTTCCTTGCCGAGCGATTTGGTGAAGCCGATCACGGCCGCCTTCGACGCGGAATAGGCAGACGCGTTGGGGTTGCCTTCCTTGCCCGCGACCGATGCGACGTTGACGATCCGGCCATAGCCGTTCGCCAGCAGCAGCGGCACGACTGCCCGGTTGCAATAGAACAGCCCGTTGACGTTGATGTCGATCACGCGCTGCCAGCTGTCGATGGGATAGTCGTGCACGGGGGCGGTCGCGCCGGTTATGCCCGCCGCGCAGATCAGGATGTCGACCGAACCAAGGGCTGCATGCGTGGCCGCGGCCGCAGCCTCGACCGCCCCGGCATCGGCCACGTCGAGCGCCTCGACATGCGTTGCGTGTATTTCCGTACGCGCGGTCGCGAGCTTGTCCGCGTCGAGATCCCACAGCGCTACCCGGCCGCCCTCGGCGACGATCCGCGCCGCGACCGCCTTGCCCAGACCCGACGCGCCGCCTGTCACGATCGCCGTCCGACCGGCAAAGCGGCCCGCGTACAGTCTCATGCGGTCACCGCATCGCGTGGATGCTGCCACGCCACGACCGTCTGGGATTGCTCGCCGAGGCCATCGATCGCCAGATGCATCGTGTCACCGGCCTTCAGGAAGATCGATGTGGGCTTCTTGCCCTCGCCGACGCCGGGCGGGGTGCCGGTGATGAGCAGATCGCCGGGCTCCAGCGTGACGTATTCGCTGACGTACGAAATCAGTTCGTCGATCGCGAAGATCATCGTCTTGGTGTTGCCGGTCTGCATCCGCTCGCCATTGACGTCGAGCGCCATCGCCAGGTCTTGCGGATCGCCGATCTCGTCGGGTGTCACCAGCCAGGGGCCGGTCGGGCAGAAGGTGTCGTGCCCCTTGCCCTTGGACCATTGCGAGCCGCGCTGCTTCTGGTTGAAGCGCTCCGATACGTCGTTGACCAGAACGTAGCCGGCGACATGATCCATCGCATCGGCCTTTTCGACGTAACGGCAGGTCTTGCCGATCACGACGCCCAGTTCGACCTCCCAATCGCTATGCGTCGAGTCCTTCGGCAGCATCACCGGATCGTTCGGACCGGACAGGCTCGACAGCGGCTTCATGAACATCATCGGTTCGGTCGGGATCGGCAGGCCCGATTCGATCGCGTGATCGCGGTAGTTGAGGCCGATCGCGACGATCTTGCCGATCCCCGCAACAGGCACGCCGTAGCGCGGCGCGTTCTCGACCAGGGGCAGCGTGGCGGGGTCGATATCGGCAAGGCCGGCGATCGCGTCGACGGTAAGGTCGGGGATCACCGCGGACAGGTCGCGGATGCGGCCGTCTGCGTCGATCATTCCCGGTTTTTCGGCACCCTTCGGGCCGTGGCGGCAGAGCTTCATGACGGTATCCTCAGTGCGTGTAGGGGCGGTGGAGCGGAATATCGGGGTTCAGCGCGACGCCGAAGCCCGGTTTGTCGAGCGCGCTGGCCTTGATCCGGCCATTGATCGGCACCGGTTCGCCGAGCAGTTGCGGTGCGAACATCGGCACGATTTCGGTAGGGCCGTGGTGCATCATCAGGAACTCCGCGAACGGCGAGTTGTGGCGCGTGATGACGAAGTGATAGCTGTAGACCGACGAGCCGTGCGGCACGACCATCTTGCCGCGCGCATCGGCCATCGCGCTGATCTTGAGCAGTTCGGTGATCCCGCCGCACCAGCCGACATCGGGCTGGATGATGTCGCAGCACTCCATCTCCATCAGCATGCGGAAGCCCCAGCGGGTCGCCTCATGCTCGCCGGTCGTCACCAGCATGCCCTTGGGGACGTTGCGCTTGAGTTCGGCATAGCCCCAGTAGTCGTCGGGGCTGATCGCCTCCTCGATCCATTTCAGGCCGTGCTCGTGACAGGCGATGGCGAGGCGCGTGGCGTAATCGACGTCGAGCGCCATCCAGCAATCGTACATCAGCCAGAAGTCGGGTCCGCATTTCGCGCGCATGTCGGCGAGCAGTTCGACGTTCTTCCTAAGGCCCTCCAGCCCCTCGGCAGGTCCGTGATGCAGCGGCAGCTTGCCACCGATGAACCCCAGCTCCTTGGCGATATCGGGTCGCGCGCCGGTCGCATAGAATTGCAGTTCGTCGCGGACCGGGCCGCCGAGCAACTGGTGGACGGGCTCGTCGCGCAGCTTGCCGATCAGGTCCCACAGCGCGAGATCGACCCCGGAAATGGCGTTGATGACCAGCCCCTTGCGGCCGTAATATTGCGTCGAGAAATACATCTGGTCCCAGATCTTCTCGGTCTCGGCGGGGTTTCGGCCTTCGAGGAAGCGCGCGAGATGCTTCTCGACGATGTAGCAGGCGGGCTCGCCACCGGTCGTCACTGCGAAGCCGATCGTGCCGTCCTCCGCCTCGATCTCGACGACCAGCGTGCCGAGCACGTTGATCCCGAAACTCTGCCGCGATTGACGATATTCGGGATAGCGCGCCATCGGCGTGGCGATGTGGTCGTCGATCCAGTGGCCGGCGCCCTGATCGTGATAATCCGCGCCGCCACCACGCACGGTGAAAGCGCGAACATGCTTGATGCGGGACAGACCCATGCGGTTCCTCTCTTTCCTGCTTTCGCGAAAAGGCAGATACGTCGTTCCATCATGCGGTACGAGTTTTCACTCGAATGCTTGCCAGCCGCTGCGCTATCTTCCATATTATGGGAATGGATGTTATTAAATGAGAAATGATCCGTCAAATGCTTCTTCGCAACAGGCGCAACCGGATGCCGCCGCTCGGGCGTCGTCGGGAAGCCAGACCTTGTTGCGCGGCCTCGACGTGATCGAGGCGGTGGTCGATGGTCCCGTGACGCTGGCGGACCTCGCGAGCCGGCTCGGGCTGACGCGATCGACCGCGCACCGGCTGGCGACCGCGCTGATCGAGCGCCGCTACATCACCTTCACGCCGCGTCTTGGATATCTGTCGGGGCCCAAGCTGCTCGAGCTGGGCTTCGCCGCACAACGCCAAACCGATATCGTTCAAGTCGCGCGCCCGCATCTCGAAAGCCTCGCCGCGTCGACCGAGGACACCGTGCACATCGGCGTGCGCGACCGGGACCGCGCGCTCTACCTCGACAAAATCCCGGGGCGGCGCCGGGTCGAGATCAGCAGCCGGGTGGGGGACCGCCAGCCGCTGACCGCGACCGGGCTCGGCAAGGCGCTGTTGCTCGACGACGCGCCGGAAGGCTGGGCGGCAATGGTGGCGGAGGATCGCGGCAGCGGCGCGCGACCGATCGATTTCCCGACATGGCAGGCGCGGATGCAGGGATATGTCGCGGGCGGCCATGCCTATGACCTCGAGGAGAACGAGGATCTGATCCGCTGCGTCGCGGCGCCGGTGCGCGACGCGAGCGGCCGGATCGTCGGCGCCATCAGCGTGTCCAGCGCGGCGCAATATATGGACGACGAGCGGATGGCAGGGCTGACCGACGAGGTGCGTGGAACCGCACAGGCGATCAGCCTCGATCTCGGCTGGTCCGAACCCGAACCCAGATAAGGACAGGACGCGATGGGACTGCTCGACGGCAAGACGCTATTGGTGACGGGGGCATCGGCGGGGATCGGTCGCGCGGTCGCGATCGGCGCGGCGCGACACGGCGCGGACGTCGTGATCAATTTCTCGCGCGACGAGGCAGGGGCCGCGGGGGCGGTGGCCGAGATCGAGGCGCTGAGCCGGCGCGCGATCGCGGTACAGGGCGATGTCGCGGATCCGGCCACCGCCAGGGATTTCATCGCGCGCGCGGTCGATGCGTTCGGAAAGGTCGACGTATTCGTCAACAACGCCGGAATCTGTCCGTTCCACGCGTTCCTGGACATGCCGGTCGAGACGTTCGAGCGGACGATGCGCGTCAATCTGCACGGTGCGTATTTCATGGTCCAGGCGGCGGCGAACCAGATGGTGGCGCAGGGGCAGGGTGGCGCGATCGTCGCGGTGTCGTCGATTTCGGCGCTGGTCGGCGGCGAATACCAGACGCATTACACACCTACCAAGGCCGGGCTGCATTCGCTCATGCAGTCGACCGCGATCGCGCTGGGGCGGTACGGTATTCGCTGTAACTCGGTTCTTCCGGGCACGATCCTGACCGATATCAACAAGGAGGATCTGGCCGACGCCGACAAGCGTGCGCGGATGGCCGCGCGCGTCCCGCTCGGCCGGTTGGGCGAGCCTGACGATCTGGTCGGCCCGGTCGTGTTCCTCGCGTCGGACCTCGCACGCTATGTCACCGGCGCCTCGTTGCTGGTCGACGGCGGCGCGTTCGTGAACCTTCAATAGCGATGGGTCAGGCTGCCTCCACGCTCGATTTTCGCGAACGGGCGCGACGACGCCTGCCGCATTTCCTGTTCGAATATATCGATGGCGGTTCCTACGCGGAGACGACGCTGCGCCGAAACGCTGCGGATCTCGAAAAGGTCATGTTGCGACAGCGGGTGTTGCGCGACATCGGCACGATCGATCCGTCCACGACGCTGTTTGGTCAGCGGATGGCGCTGCCGCTCGCTCTCGCGCCGATCGGGCTGGCGGGGATGAACGCGCGCCGCGGCGAAGTGCAGGCGGCGCGTGCAGCCGCTGCGGCGGGCGTGCCGTTCTGCCTGTCGACCGTATCCGCCTGCCCGATCGACGAAGTCGCGCGCGCCAGCGAACGGCCGTTCTGGTTCCAGCTCTACATGATCCGCGACCGCGGTTTCATGAAGGATCTCATTCAGCAGGCGAAGGCGGCAAGGTGTTCGGCGTTGGTGTTCACCGTCGACATGCCGGTGCCGGGATCGCGCTATCGCGATTATCGATCGGGGCTGGCCGGATCGGCGGGCAGGGCCGGGGCGCTGCGTCGGATGTGGCAGGCGGCGAGGCGACCGCATTGGGCGTGGGACGTCGGCGTCCGGGGTCGTCCGCATCAACTGGGCAACATCGCCCCGCTGCTGGGCGACAGCACGGGGCTGGAGGATTTCTTCGCGTGGATGCGCGGTAATTTCGATCCGACCGTGACGTGGCGCGATCTCGATTTCATCCGTCAGAACTGGGATGGGCCGCTCATCATCAAGGGTATTCTCGACGCGGACGACGCACGCGAGGCCGCCGAACTGGGCGCGGACGGCATCGTCGTCTCCAATCACGGCGGTCGCCAGCTCGACGGCGTGCCATCGACCGCGACGGCGCTGCCGCCGATCGCGGCGGCGGTCGGGGATCGGCTGACCGTGCTGGTCGACGGCGGCGTGCGGACCGGGCTGGATGTGGTGCGGATGCTTGCGCTCGGTGCCAGGGGCGTGATGCTCGGGCGCGCCTGGGCGTTCGCCTTGGCCGCGGACGGCGAAGCCGGCGTCGCACGGATGCTGGCGCTGGTCGAAGCGGAGATGCGGGTCGCTATGGCCCTGACCGGCTGCACCGATCTGACCAAGATCACGCGCGACATCTTGGTTCGCTAATCGCGTCGCACCGATAGCGGCCACCCATCGCCCCCTGTCTACGCTCACGCGATGCCGTGGCGGTATCGAACCGCTCCTCTCCGTCGGCCGAAGCGGAGATGGAATTTCGCCTATTTCCTCGACTCGTCGTACCGGCTTGACTCGGTAAATCTCACAAGATAGATATCAGTCTCAATATACGGGATTAATGGTAAAGCGATGATATCGCTACCATCGGATCGTGATAGAGCGGGCTACCCGCCGGGACAATGGGACGACAACGACACCGGTCGCGCTGCGCCGGGCGTTTTTAGGGGAGGATTGCGATGCATTTGACTATTGCCCGCCGCCGGCTGCTTGGTGGTACCGTTCTCTCGGCGCTCGCCGGAATCATGCTTTCCGCACCCGCGAGCGCCCAGACGGCGCCGCAACCAGGCGCCGGCGACCCTGCCGCCCCGGTGTCCCAGTCCGTGGACGCGGTTCCCGCTGCCGCGGCGGATCTGCCGCAAACAGGCGCGGCGAGCGCGGGCAATGAAGACATCGTCGTGACCGGCTCGCGCATCGCCCGCAACGGCTTCGATGCGTCGACCCCCGTCAGCGTCGTCGGTGCCGAGGACATCAAGCTGTCGGGCAACGTGAACATCGAAAAGACGTTGTCGCAGATTCCGCAGGCGGTCGGCTCGCAGCTCGGCAGCGCCACCTCGAACACCGTTCCGGGCGGCTTTGCCGACGTCAATCTGCGCGGCTTCGGTTCGCAGCGGAACTTGGTTCTGGTCAACGGTCGCCGTTTCGCGATCTACGGGCCAGAACAGGTGGTAGATCTGAACACGATCCCGTCGACGCTCGTGCAGCGTACCGAGATCGTCACCGGCGGTTCGTCCGCGGTCTACGGTTCGGACGCCATCACCGGTGTCGTCAACTTCATCATCCGCGACGATTTCGAAGGCGTCGAAGCGCGCGCGCAGCTCAACATGGATCGCGCGACCGGTACCCCGGTGTACAACGCCGATCTGACGCTGGGCGGCAACTTCGCGGAGAACCGCGGCAACCTCGTGGTATCGGGCAACTACCTCAAGCGCGGCGCGATCACGCGCGGCGATCGCGGCAGCTTCGCGTTCGATTCACTCAATGACGGTTGCGTCGTCCGCGGTACGAGCAGTCCGGACCGCGCCGGTACGCCCTTCACGTCGGTCGGCACGAACGGCTGCGTTGCTGCGGGCGGCGAACTCGGGTTCGTTCGCGGTGGCAGCGGCGACATTCCCAACGGCCGCTTTTCCGGGATACCGGCGGCGGGCGGCTCCAATGCAGCGCTGAACGCCGCTTACGCCGCCGCCGGCCTCGGCGCGCTGGGTTCGCGCGGGTTCACGTTCAACGGTGGCGGCACCGCCGCGCGCCCGGCGCTCACCCCGCAGGACGATTTCAATCTGGGGCCGGACAACTACCTGATCCAGCCGCAGGAACGGTGGATGATCAACAGCTTCGGTCATTACGACTTCAACGATCATATCACCGGCTATACCGAGCTTCACTACAGCAACAACGAGGTGAACGCGCGGCTGGCGCCCACCAACGTCGGCGTGCCGACGCTGTTCAACGTCAACAACCCCTATCTGACGCCTGCATTGCAGGGCGTCCTCCAGCAACTCGATCTCGCCGAGACGGGCACGACCACCGTGACCAGCGGCACGGCGACGCGCACGACGACGCGCGGCGACGGGTTGGCGGTACTGACCGCGGGCCGCCGCTATTCGGAGGTCGGCCCCCGCCTCGCCAGCGAACGACGCAACGTCTTCCGCGGTGCATGGGGCCTGCGCGGCGATCTCGGCAGCGTATCCGACACCGTGCTGACCGACCTGAAGTACGACGTCTATTACACCTACGCGCGCAGCGAGGACACGTTGCTGCTCCAGAACGCGATCTCGCGCAGCCGCCTTCAGGCCAGCCTGTTGTCGGCTGGCGGCGCAGCGCCGGTGTGCAACATCTTCGGCGCCAACGTCTCCGAGGCGTGCGCGTCGGCGATCCGCATCGGCGCGACCAATTCGACGGTCGCCACGCAGCAGGTCGCGCAGGGCAATCTGACCGGCACGTTGTTCAAACTGCCGGCGGGGCCGGTCGGATTCTCCTATGGTTATGAATGGCGCAAGACGAGCGCGCAGTTCACGCCGGATTCGTTCCTGTCGTCGGGTGATGTCGCAGGCTTCAACCCCGGCCTGCCGACGCGCGGTTCGACCACCGTCAAGGAGGTGTTCGGCGAAGTCCGCGTACCGCTGATCCACAACACGCCATTCATCGAAAGCCTCGTCGCCAATGGTGCGTTCCGGTATTCGAAGTACAATCTGTCGGGTGTCGGCGGGCAGTGGACCTATCTCGGCGGCGCCGACTGGCGGGTGAACCGCGATATCGCCTTCCGCGGCCAGTATCAGCGTGCGATCCGTGCGCCGAGCGTCGCCGAACTGTTCGGTGGCACGACGCGCGTCGTCGGGGCCGCGACCGATCCCTGTTCGAACCGCGGCGCGGTGGCGCAGCAGACCGCGGCGGTCCGCGCGATCTGTGCCGCGACCGGCGTTCCCGCCGCGCAGATCTTCACGGGAAGCGTGCAGCCCAACAACATCATTCCAGCCGATTTCGGTGGGAACGCAAACCTGGGCGCGGAGAAATCGGACACCTACACGCTCGGGGTCGTCGTCACGCCCGCCGCGATGCCGCGGCTGTTCCTCAGCGTCGATTACTTCAACGTCGGACTGAAGGGCGCGATCTCGTCGCTCGGCGGCGGCCTGCAGAACACGCTCAACCTGTGTTACAACGTCATCCAGGACGCGAGCAGCGAGTTCTGCCGGGCGATCAGGCGCAACCCGTTCTCGGGTGAGATCAACGATCCGTTCGTGGCGCAGGTGCTCAACGCGAACACCGGCGAACTGAAGACGTCGGGTATCGATTTCGCCGCGCGCTATGCCTTCAACCTTGGCTTTGGCCTGCCGGGCCTGGGGACCAGCAGCCGTGTCGAGATCGGCACCAACTATACCTGGCTCGCACAGTTCGACTCGGTCCCCGTCGCGGCTTTGCCCGCACTCGAAAACAAGTGCGCCGGATCGTTCGGCACCACGTGCGGACAACCGCTGCCGCGGTGGCGCGGTACGTCGCGCGTGACGTGGACGACGGGCGATTTCGGCCTGTCGCTGCGGCATCGCTATATCGGCCCGGTGACCAACGATCGCTACGTCGTGCCGCTGCGACAGGGATCGGCGTCGACGCCGACGCTCGACAGCCTCGTCTATCCGAAGCTCGGGGCGGAGAATTATTTCGACCTGTCCTTCACGGCCGCGCTCCTCAAGAACATCGAGCTGTTCGGCGGCGCGAACAACCTGTTCAACAACAAGCCCCCGATCACGACGCAGGGGCCGAACGCCAACACCTTCTCGTCGACCTACGACGTGCTCGGTACCGAGTTCTTCCTCGGCGCGTCGCTCAAGTTCTAGATGTCCCCTCCTGAGAGGCGCAGGTCTCGTACCTGCGCCTCCTTTTTCTCAGTTTTCCGGGAAGAGCCCTATGTTCGCCACTCCGCTTGATCGTCGCGCGCTGATCGTCGGCAGCGCCGCACTGTCGGCGATGGCCGCCGTGCCGGCCTTCGCGGCGGGGGAGGGGTGGACCAGCGTTCGCCGCTACGGTGCGAAGGGCAATGGCATCGCGATCGACTCCGATGCGATCAACCGTGCGATCGACAGCGTCGCGACCAAAGGCGGGGGTACCGTCTACATCCCGCCCGGCACCTATGCCTGCTACACCATAAGGCTGAAAAGCAGGGTCACGCTCTACATCGAAAACGGCGCGACGTTGCTCGCCGCGGCGCCGACGACGACACGCGGCTACGACCATGCCGAGCCGATCGATCCGGCCATCGCCGGTTTCCAGGACTTCGGTCACAGCCACTGGCGCAACAGCCTGATCTGGGGCGAGGGGCTTCACGATATCGCGATCCTCGGCGGTGGCCTGATCTGGGGCAAGGGCCTCGGACGCGGGGACGGCAAGGACAATTGGCTGTCGGACCCGACCGGTCCCGGCACCGCGAACAAGGCGATCGGCCTCAAGAATTGCCACGGCGTCACGCTGCGTGATTTCCGCATGCTGGAGGGCGGCTGGTTCGCGATCCTCGCGACCGGCGTCGACAATATGACGATCGACAATTTGCTGATCGACACCAACCGCGACGGCATGGACATCGATTGTTGCCGCAACGTCCGCGTCAGAAATTGCACCGTCAACGCGCCGTGGGACGACGCGATCTGCCCGAAGAGCAGCTTCGCGCTCGGCGAGGCGCGGATCACGGAGAACGTGACGATCTCCGGTTGCGTCGTGATGGGTAATTATCAGGTCGGGTCGGTGCTCGACGGCAGCTGGCGCCGGATGCCGCCGGCGTTCGCGCCGAAGATCCACGGCCGTATCAAGTGCGGCACCGAGAGCAATGGCGGGTTCCGCAACATCACGGTCACCAACTGCATTTTCGAGGACAGTCGCGGTCTCGCATTCGAAACGGTCGACGGTGGCGTGATCGAGGATATCGCGGTCTCGAACATGACGATGCGCGGGATCGTCGATGCGCCGATCTTCCTGCGGCTGGGCAAGCGGATGCGCGGTCCTGCGGGGCGCCCGATCGGCAGCCTGAAGCGCGTGATGATCGATAATGTCGTAAGTTCGGGCGCGAACATGCTGCCTTCGGTCATCGCAGGGCTCGCGGACCACCCGATCGAGGACATCGCGATCTCGGACAGCCATTTCCACCATGTCGGCGGCGCGCCCGCCAGCATGGCGACGCGGCGCCCGCCCGAAGCCGAGCTCGGCTACCCCGAAGCAACGATGTTCGGCGACCTTCCCGCGACCGGCTTTTTCGCACGCCATGTGCGCGGACTGTCGATGCGCGGCGTGGCAGTGACCACCGCAGCGCCCGATCCGCGACCCGCGATCCGACTGGACGATGTCGTCGATGCCGATTTCGCCGGCATGCGGCTGCCCGCGGGCGTCGGCTATTCGCTCGACAAGGTGCGCGCCTTCTCCAGCGTCGACGCGCGCGGGCGCAGCGATCGCCGTATCGAGGGGCCGTTCACCGGTACCGTCTAGGCGAACGTCGCCTTTCGTGGCGCGGCCGCAGCGAACGCCGCCGCGATCGCGTCGCGCATCGGCTTGGGCGCGAACGCCGCGTCGTACGGTAGCGGGCGCTTTGGCAGCCCATCCGGGCGTGGCCGCAACTCCTGCAGCCAGCTGTACCGATCGCTCAGGCCCCAGCACATCACCGTCCTGCACTGCGGATAGGACAGCATGAGATCGAGATAGGCGCGGGTATGCGCGGCCACCTGACGATCGCGCGGGCCGACGGCGCTCGGCAGCGGATTGTCGTGAACGTCGAGTTCGGTGACGAGCAGGTCCAGCCCCATTCCCGTCACCTCGTCGAGAAACCGGCGCCACGCCGTTTCGTCCAGGGCGCCGAGCCCCGTCGGCGCCTCGCTGTATTTGCTGCCGAGATGGCTCTGCACGCCGAGTGCGGTGACGGGCGTCCCGCGTTTCACGAGCCCTTCCAGCAGTCGGAGCACCGCGTCGCGGTGTCGGCCGTCGTACGACTGCCAGCTCATGAAGTCGTTGTAGACGAGCTGCGCGCGCGGTGCCGCCGCTCTTGCAGTGTGGAAGGCAAGGTCGATCGTCGCTTCGGCACCGAGATGTTTCGACAATGCCGTCTCGTGCAACAGCCCCGTGTCGGGATCGACAGCCTCGTTCACGACGTCGAAGCTGTCGACCGCGGGGGCATAGCGCCGGACGACGGTATCGATATGAGCGACCAGCAGGCGCGCCGCCTCGGCTTTCGGGTTCGCGCCGTAATCGTGCGTCCGGGTCCATTCCGGCATCCAGCGTTCGAATTGCCAGAGCAACGTATGACCGCGGACCCCGAGGCCAGCCCGCCGTGCCCATGCAACGATCGCATCCGCTGCACGAAAATCGAAGTTGCGGGCATCGGGCCGTAGCGCGACCCATTTCATGGCGTTTTCGGGAACGACCAGGCCGCATTGTGCGGCGTTCAGGGTGCGATACGCCGGGTTCGCAAAATTCGAGCCGCCCATCGTGCTGCCGAAGCGGATACCCTTCGCGCGCGCCAGGGCGGCCAGCGACGGGGTGGACATCGCGTCGAGACGCGCCGAGCCGGAAGTCAGTGCCAAGGCCGCTCCGCCCAGTATCATCGCCCGTCGATCGACTGTCATCGCTGCTCCTGACTGCCGCCGCGCTACGTCGCGACGATCATTGCTATGCTTGCCAGCCTGCTTATCACTCACGCACCCAGGCGTTCAACGCGGCCTTCATCATCCGACCCATCGGGATTATGCGCAACCTGGACGGAGGTTCCGGAGCACGACGGCATTGATGCGCGCTCGTTCAACGATCTAGATCTTCGACGAGCGCGCGCAGGCGTTCGGCGGATGCGGGGGAGGCTGGATTGTAGATGATCATGCCCAGTTCGGGGCGCCCCTCCACGGTGAACGACGAGAACTCCATTTCGAGCAGTCCGGCATCGGGGTGATGGATCCGCTTCACTCCCTCGCCGTGAGATACGACGTCGTTGTCCCGCCAGAATGCTTCGAACTCGGGACTGATCCGGCTCAGTTCGGCAACCAGCCGAGCGGCCTCCGCACTGGTACCGGCACCCGCGCGAGCCACATCCGCACGGAAGGCGCCGACCACGAACCGGCCTATGGCCTCCCAGTCCGCATTTCTTGCACGCACGCGATCGTTGCCGAACATGAGGCGCAGGATATTGCGCCCTTCGCGCGGCAGTTTGGAATAGTCGGTCAGCATCAGCGCGGCCGCCCGGTTCCAGCCGACCACGTCCCACAGCGCCGTCTTGATGATCGCCGGGCTGAGCGGCATGCCGTCGAGCGTCCGTTGCAGGCGCGGACTGATACCGTCGACCGCTCGGTAGCGTGCTTCCGGCGGCCGGCCGAGACCGAGCATGTACAGATGCTCGCGCTCGGGCTCGGTCAGCATCAGCCCCTTCGCGATGCGGTCGAGCACGTCTGCGGATGGCGCCCCGCCGCGGCCCTGTTCCAGCCAGGTATACCAGGTCGGGCTGATGTTCGCCCGGCTCGCCACCTCCTCGCGCCGCAATCCGGGGGTCCGTCGCCGCCCGCCCACGAAGCCGAATGCCACCGGGTCGAGGCGGGTGCGGCGATCGCGAAGATAGGTGCCCAGCGGGTTGGTCGTCTGGCCAGCCATTGATCGATCCTGTTGGTCGTTATACCTCGATAAGGTCACTACTTTAACATGACGCACCGATGCGTGAAATGCCGATCTCAACCAAGGAGATCTTCATGCGCGTATTCTTGACTGGTGCGACGGGTTTCATCGGCTCTCGCATCCTCCCCGAACTTATCGCGGCCGGTCATCAGGTCGTCGGTAATACCCGATCCGACGCCGGTGCACGCCGGCTCGAGGCGGCTGGTGCGGAGGTGCACCGCGGCGACCTCGACGATCCTGCGGGGTTGGCGAGGGGAGCGGAAGGG
Organism: Sphingomonas sp. CFBP 13603; assembly: GCF_014892665.1. Lineage (NCBI taxonomy): Bacteria > Pseudomonadati > Pseudomonadota > Alphaproteobacteria > Sphingomonadales > Sphingomonadaceae > Sphingomonas > Sphingomonas sp. CFBP 13603. Next base: position 85,568 of record NZ_JADBIA010000001.1, read on the forward strand.
GCCGATGCTGTCATCCATACCGCTTTCGATCATGACTTCTCGCGCTTCGTGGAAGCCTGCGAGAAGGATGGACGCGTCATCCGCGCGCTCGGGGACGTGCTCGCGGCGTCGAATCGCCCTCTCATCATCACCTCGGGGGTCGCGCTGGGCACGCCGGCGCCGGGTCAGGCCGCACGCGAGGACGTCTTCAACCGCGACGATCCGATCCCTCGCGTCGCGAGCGAACTGGCCGGCGAAGCCGTTGGCGCGCGCGGCGTCTCGGTCGCCGTCGTCCGCCTGCCGCAGGTCCATGATCCGGTGAAGCAGGGTCTGATCTCGCCACTGATCGATCTCGCGCGGGAGAAGCGCGTGTCGCCCTATGTCGACGAGGGGCGCAACCGTTGGTGCGCTGCCGCGGTCGAGGATGTCGCCCGCCTCTATGTCCTCGCGCTCGAGCAGCACGTACCGGGCGCGCGGTGGCATGCGGTGGCCGAGGAGGCGATCCCTATGCGTTCGATCGCCGAGGCGGTGGGCGTAGGGCTGGACGTTCCCGTCGTCTCGATGACGCAGGCGGAAGCCGCAGAGCATTTCGGGTGGATGGCACGGTTCGCCAGCCTCGATATGCCCGCCTCGAGCGCGATCACGCGCGAACGACTCGGCTGGCGACCAGCCGGCCCGACGCTGCTCGATGACCTCGGGCGGATGGACTATTCGGCGGTCTCCCCGGCCTGAACCACTGCCGCCCGGGGCGCGCGGCAGATAAGGTGAGCCAGCGCGAGAGAACCGGCGTCGCCTCGGCGCCGCTCTCTCGCGCCTTCCCCGTCACGCAAATGTCGGCGCAGGCACTCATACGCGTCGACGGCGGCGTCGTGCTCTCGATAAAAGGCCTTTCGCCTAGGGGCTTAGCGGGTAAAAGGCGCACCATTGCTTCAACGATGCGTGAGTGCGCAGCCCTGACTTTCCTGACGACAGAACAGCTCGACGCGGACAATGCGCGTCTGCGTGCACGGGTTGCCGAGCTGGAGACTCGCCAGAACGCGCTTGCCAGCGGCGCGGCGCGACAACGGGCGATCTTCGAAAGCACGACCGACATCGCCATGGTCATCACCGATCCGGCCGGGATCATCACCGACTGGAACCCTGGCGCGGAGCGGGTGATGGGATGGACTGCGGCCGAGATGATCGGTCGCGACGCGGAACGTTTCTTCACGCCTGAAGACCGGGCCAGCGGTCGCATCGATCAGGAAATGAAACTGGCGTTGCAAGACGGGCGTGCCTCGGACGAGCGTTGGCATCTGCGCAAGAGCGGCCAGCGTTTCTGGGCCTCGGGTGAGCTGTTACCGTTGCACGACGGTGGCCACGAGCATCTGGGCTTCGTCAAGATCCTGCGCGACCGCACCGATGCCCATGTCGCGGGCGCGGCGCTGAAGCAGGTCAAGGAGCGCTTCCAGACCGTTCTCGAAACGGTCGATTCCGCGTTCGCGATCATCGAGGTCAAGTTCGATGGCGACGATCGACCGGTCGACTACCGCTTCATCGAAGCCAATCCCGCGTTCGAACGACAGTCGGGCGCCGACCTTCGCGGGAAATGGGTCACCGAACACGCCCCGGACCTAGAGCGGTTCTGGTTCGAGACCTATGGCCGGGTGGCGAAAACGCGCGAACCCGCCAATTTCGAAAGCTATGCGGAAGGGTTCGGTCGCTGGTTCGAGGTGCGCGCGGTCCCGGTGGGCAATCCCGAAGACCTTCAGATCGCGATCCTGTTCAACGATGTCACCGAACGTCGCGAAGCCGAGCAGCGGTTGCGTGCCAGCGAGGCGTTGGCGCGCGAGAACGTCGAGCGTGTGCAGCTCGCATTGGCGGCGGGTGCAATCATCGGCACCTGGCACTGGGACCTGCCCAGCGACCAGTTCGCGATCGACGAGGGGTTTGCCAACGCCTTCGGCATCGATCCGGCCTTGGGTCGAGAAGGCATACCGCTCGCCCAGATCGTCGCGACCGTCCATCCGGACGATCAGGAGGGATTGGCGAACGCGATCAACGACGTGATCGCGCGCGGGGGCTCCTATGCCCATCAATACCGGGTCCGCCGCGTCGATGGGCATTATTACTGGATCGAGGCGAACGGGCGTGTCGATCATGGGCCCGATGGCACCCCGCTCAGGTTTCCGGGGGTCCTGATCGACGTGGAGGCGCGGCGCACCGTCGAGGCCGAGCGTGACACCGCGATCGCGGCGTTGCGGTCCCTCAACGAGCATCTCGAGCAGCGCGTCGCCGATCGCACGGGTGAACTCGTGCGGGCCGAGGATGCGTTGCGCCAGTCGCAGAAGGTCGAGGCGATCGGCCAGCTTACCGGCGGTGTCGCGCATGATTTCAACAACCTGCTGACGGTGATACGCGGATCGGTGGATCTTCTTCGCCGGCCGGGTATCTCGCACGAGCGTCGCGAGCGCTATATCGATGCGATCTCGGATACGGCGGATCGCGCGGCCAAGCTGACCGGGCAATTGCTTGCCTTCGCGCGCCGACAGTCGCTGACCCCCGAGGTCTTCGATGCCGCCGCCAGCGTGCGGACGATCAGCGACATGGTGCGGACCCTGACCGGCTCCCGGATCCAGGTCACGGTGCTGCTGCCAGCCGAACCATGCCATATCGACGCTGATCGCAGCCAGTTCGATACCGCGATCGTCAACATGGCCGTCAACGCCCGCGACGCGATGAAGGGGAGCGGCGAGCTGACGATATCGGTCGGCGAAACTGCCGAGATGCCCGCCATCCGATCGCATCCGGCGGTGTCCGGTGCGTTCGTCACGGTGTGCCTGGCGGACAGCGGCCCCGGTATTCCCGCCGACCGGATCGACCAGATCTTCGAACCCTTCTTCACCACCAAGGGCGTGGGCGAGGGGACCGGGCTGGGATTGAGCCAGGTGTTCGGCTTCACCAAACAGTCGGGCGGGGACATCTTCGTCGAAAGCATCGAAGGCGAGGGGGCGACCTTCACGATGTACCTGCCTCGCGTGGATCAGGTGTCGGGCGGCGTAACGGAGGCTGGCGACACGTCGCTGCTGCTCGGCGAGGGCGCCTGCGTTCTGGTGGTCGAGGACAATGCGGAAGTCGGCATGTTCGCGACGCAGGCTTTGGCGGAGTTGGGATACGACACCGTCCTGGCGATGAACGGCGATCGGGCGCTGGCCGAACTGGCATCCGGCGCAGATCGGTTCGACGTCGTGTTCTCCGATGTCATGATGCCCGGTATGTCCGGTGTGGAACTCGGCCAGGAGATCGCCCGCCTCTATCCGACGCTGCCGGTCATGCTGACCAGCGGCTACAGCGAGGTTCTCGCGCAGAGCGGTACGCATGGGTTCGATCTGCTGCACAAGCCGTATTCCATCGATGCGCTGTCCCGGGCCCTGAGGAAGGTGTCACGACCCAGGTGACGCCGGCAGGAGCCTGTTCGTCGGCGCGAGGCACCGCGCGCGGTGAGTCCGACCTTCGGGCAGGCATACGGAAACATCGGTCCATCCCCGAGTTGGTTCGGCTCGTGCATCATGCTTCGCCCGGAAGGCCTCGTTTATGACCAGACGCCCGTTGATCGTATTCGACGTCAACGAGACGTTGCTCGACATCGACAGCCTCGAACCGCTGTTCGCCGATATCTTCGCGGCCCCGGCGCGGATGCGCGAATGGTTCGCACAGCTGATCCTGTATTCGCAGTCGCTTTCGCTCGCGGGACCTTATGTTCCGTTCGGAACGCTGGGAGGCGGTGTGTTGCGGATGCTCGGTCAGGTTCACGGCGTCGCGGTGACCGACGACCATGTCCGCGAACTTGGCAGGCTGATCGCGGACATGCCCGTGCATGTGGATGTTGCCGCGGGCCTGACATTGCTTAGGGACGCCGGGTTTTCGTTGGTCACGCTCACCAACTCGCCCAAGGGTGTCGGGCCGGACGCGCTCGACAAGGCCGGGCTTGGATCGATGTTCGAACGGCGTTTCACGGTGGATACCGTGCGAGGGTTCAAGCCGGCGCCTGCAACCTATCGCCACGTCGCCGATGCGATGGCGGCGGTTCCGCGCGATACGTGGCTGATGGCGGCGCATATATGGGACACGATCGGCGCGCAGTCGTTCGGGTGGAACGCGGCACTGATCACGCGCGGCGTGAACGCACCGCTGCCGATCGACGGTGTTCCGCAGCCTACGCTCATCGCCCACGACGTTGAGGATGCGGCGCAGGCGATCGTGTCCCGACCGTAGCGTCGCCGCAAGGCTTCCCGGCAGGACGAGACCGGAACGCGTGGATTGGCACGCCAAGCGTGCTATGGCCGCGCGCATGTCGAACATCCGCAGCAATACCGGTACCGTCGAGGTCGACGGCATCTCCTACGACTGGCAACTCCAGCGCGAGCCGCAATGGTCCGATGCCGAAGGCTGGAAGGGCATGATGGTGTCCCTGCGCGAGAAGGATACCCAGCGCGAGGCGGTGCTGGAATTTCCTGCGCCCAAACGCCTGTTGAAGGGATTGCCGCGGGGGCGGCTCCAGATCGACGATCCGACCATATCCCGTGGCGTCAGGGCAGCGTTGCTCGCGGGATGGGAGCCGATGTCACGTGGCAAACCGATGATCTTCACGGTAGACGCCGAAGGGAATTAGGGTTTCCGCCCCCGCGTGGAAATCAAGACGTCGCCGGGTTCGCCGTGCCGACCTGTTCCAAGTCCCCAGCAAAGGACCGCCCGAAGCGGATGCACACCGACACCGACCTGGAAACCACGCTCCTGGGGCCGGTCCTGGCGGATCGCGCATGCGGCGATTGCACTGTGTGCTGCACCGAACTCACGGTCGATACGCCCGATTTCGCCAAACCGGCGGGAACACCCTGCATCTACCTCTCGGGACAAGGGTGCGGTATTCACGCCGTCCGTCCCCGCATTTGTCGGATCTGGTTCTGCGCGTGGCGACGGATCGCCAGCCTGCCCGATGACGCTAGACCGGATCGATCCGGCCTTCTCGTGTCGCTCAACTTCGTCAAGGCGCCGCAGAACTGCTTCGAAGGCGTCTCGATCAACGTCCGCGTGCTTGCCGGCAGCGACGCGATCGAAAACGGCATGGCTGCAACGGTACTCGACAGCGTGTGCGATCAACTGATCCCCGTCTGGTTCAGCGACGGATCGAAGAAAATGCTGATGCATCCCGATAACGATGTCGCCCGCCTCGTCCTCTCGGGCGACGCCGCGCCGCAACATCTCCGCGACGAAGTGGCCGCGTGGCGCGAACGCTACGGTGTGTTCGCCGCCAAGGGCTAGATAAGCGGAAGACGAGGAAATCGCTTCCGGAACGGCGCCGCGCAAGGCGGTCGTTCTGCAATCGCCGACGTCGTTTCAAAGGGGGATTGCAAGCCACGCGACGTCGCCCTGCTACCCCCAATCACTCAGATCTGCGCGACGCCGCCGTCGACGAACATCTCGCTGCCGGTCATGAAGCTACTGTCCACGGACGCTAGGAACGCGGCGGCGGCGGCGATCTCGGCGGGTTCACCGACCCGGCCGATCGGGGTGCCCGCGCCCATTTCCGCCATCGCATCCTCGCCGACCACCTCCAGCGCGAGTTCGGTCTTGGTCGGTCCCGGCGACAGCACGTTGATGCGGATGCCGGTGCCGCGGAGATCGAGCGCCCAGCTACGCGCGAAATTGCGGATCGCGGCCTTGGTCGCGCTGTAGACGCTGAACCGCGGCGTTCCCATCACGCTCGTGCTGGAGCCGGTGAGGATGATCGAGCCGCCCGCGCGCATCAGCGGCAGCGCCTTCTGCACCGTGAACACCAGGCCCTTCACGTTGACGTCGAACGTCCGGTCGAAATGCTCGGGCGTGATCTCGCCGAGCGGGACGAGCTCGCCGGTGCCGGCATTGGCGAACAGGATGTCGAGCGAACCGCGCTCCGTCCTGACCGTCTCGAACAGGCGATCGAGATCCGCCATGTCGGAGACCGAGCCGCTGATCGCGCGGGCATTCTCGCCGAGTTCGACGAGCGCCGCGTCGAGCGCCGCCTGGCGCCGCCCGAAGATGTAGACGAACGCGCCCTCTTCGATGAAGCGCTTGGCCGATGCGAGGCCGATCCCGCTGCCGCCGCCGGTCACGATCGCTGTCTTGCCGTTCAATCTGTCCATCTGATGTCTCCGTGTTTGCCAAGACTGCTAGCTGGCGGTGTGCTCACCCATCGACAAGTATGCACCTTTTGGTTAGTACCTCCTAGCATGACTTTGCCACCTCCGACCGATGGCTTCACCTGCGGCCTCGACGTCACGCTCCGCATCATCGCCGGCAAATGGAAGCCGCTGATCCTGTATTTCCTGTTGCAGCGGCCCAATCGCTACGGCGAACTCAAGCGCGCGGTGCGCGGCGTCAGCGACAAGATGCTGATCCAGCAGTTGAAGGAACTGGAGGCGGACGCGGTGCTGACGCGGACCGATCACCACGAGGTCCCGCCGCGGGTCGACTACACGCTGACGCCGATGGGGCGGAGCCTTGCCGAGGCGCTGGCGCCGCTGTGTACCTGGGGAACCGAGAACATGGCGGAGGTCACGCGGGTATTCGCCGAGCGCGATGGCTGGCAACGCGAGGCGGGCTGACCCACACTCGCGCCGCGCTCAGGCCGCCTCCGCGCGGCGTGGCAGTTTCCAGTTCGGGCGGACGAAATGGCAGGTATAGCCGTTCGGCTTGCGCTCGAGATAATCCTGATGCTCGGGCTCGGCCTCCCAGAAATCGCCGACCGGGGACAGTTCGGTCACGACCTTGCCCGGCCATAGCCCCGATGCCTCGACGTCGGCGATCGTGTCCTGCGCCACCGCCTTCTGGTCGTCGTCGGTGTAGAAGATCGCCGAGCGATAGCTGGCGCCGCGATCGTTGCCCTGCCGGTTAGCCGTGGTCGGATCGTGTATCTGGAAGAAGAATTCGAGCAGCGTGCGGAAGTCGGTGCGCACCGGATCGAAGACGATCTCGATCGCCTCGGCATGGTTGCCGTGACGGCGGTACGTCGCGTTGGCGATCTCGCCGCCGGAATAGCCGACGCGCGTCGCAACGACACCGGGCAGCGCGCGGATCAGGTCCTGCATGCCCCAGAAGCAGCCACCAGCGAGCACTGCGCGCTCGGTTCTAGCCGGGATCTCCTCGACCTGATCGAGATACGCGGCATAGCCTTGCGCCGCCATCTCGCCGCGCGGGACGAACCGCAACGCTGCCGAATTGATGCAGTAGCGCAATCCGCCGCGGCTGCGTGGGCCGTCCTTGAAGACATGGCCCAGATGGCTGTCGCCGTGCGCCGAGCGGACCTCCGTGCGCGGGATGAGCATCGACCAGTCGCGCTTCGACCTGACGTTCGCAGGCTCGATCGGTCGGGTGAAGCTCGGCCAGCCACAGCCGGACTCGTATTTGTCGGCGCTGGCGAACAGCGGCTCACCCGAGACGATGTCGACATAGATGCCCGCGTCCTTGGCGTGCAGCAATGCACCGGAGCCGGGACGCTCGGTCGCGTTCTCCTGCGTCACCCGGTATTGTTCGGGCGTCAGCGCGGCGACTGCGTCTTCGGTTTTGCGGTAGTCGGTCATGGCAGCACTCCGTTGACCGGAATGTGGTAAGCCTGCCCCGTGCTGTCGAGGTGGTGGACAGGCGGCGTTCGTATCAGGCGCCCACGCCGCGTTCGTGCGCCCAGACGATAGCGGCGCTGCGGCGGTTGACGCCGATCTTCGCATAAAGCCGCGCGACATGGTTGCGGACCGTGTTGCGCGACAGGCCGAGCCGTTCCGAGATCGCCGCGTCGTCGAGGTCCTGGCATATCAGCTCCAGCACCTCGCGCTCGCGCTTGCTGAGATCGGCCGCGGGTGTCGCGGACCCGGTCGCGCCACGCGGGTTCCGCAATGTCGCCAGCTTGTCCATGATCGACCGGCTGAGCCAGTTGGCGTCCTTCATCACCGCATCGATCGCCTCGACCAGTTCCAGCTCGCCGCGCCGCCGTGCCGAGATGTCCTGATACAGCCAGAGCACGCACGGCGTTCCGTCGACGCTGATCCGTTCGGCTGATACGAGGCAGTCGAGCGCCTCGCCTGCCTTGTGCAGCAACTGCACGTCGCGGCTGCGAAAGCCGCCATGCTCGCCGATCTCGGTTTCGAGCTGCTGGCGCTGCGCGGCATCGTTCCAGAGTTGCAGGTCGTCGGCGATGCGGCCGATCACCGCGCGGTCCGTGTAGCCGGTCAGCGCCTTGAACGCCGCGTTGACCTGGACGATGCGGTTGTCGCCGCCTTCGGTCACGACCATCGCGACCGGCGCCATTTCGAACACCGAAGCGAAGTGGCGCTCGCTCGCCTTCAGCGCATGTTCGGCACGCCGCCGCGGTTCGAGATCGGCGAAGGTGAACAACAGGCAATCCTGATTGGCGACCTCGATCGGCTGGCCCGCGAGGATGACCAGCGTCTTCTCGCCGCCGGCGAGCGGCAGTTCCGCCTCGAGCTGCGGGATCGTCTTGCCCGCCGCGACGCAGTCCTTGACGAACGCCTTGCGGTCGACCTCCGCGAGAAAGTCGAAATCGAACAGAGTCTTGCCGACGATCTGGTCGCGCGCATAGCCCGACAGGTCGAGGAAACCCTGGTTGACGAGCACATAGCGCTGGTCGGCGACGCGGATGATCAGCGCGGGGGCGGGGTTGGCGTGGAACATCGCCTCGAACCGATCCTCCGCGTCGAACCGTTCGGAGACGTCGTTGATGACGAGCCCCAGGCAATCGGGTTCACCGCCATCCTCGTCCATGACTATGTCGCGCACCTGATGGACCCAGCGCGGTTCGTCGGCATCGACCGGCGCGACCTCGACGATCAGGTCGGGGAAACTCTGCCCCGCGAGCAGCCGCATCAGCGGATAGTCCCGCCGCGGCAGCTTGCGGCGATCCCGGTAGCGCAGGCTGAACCGCGTGGCATAGTCGTCCGCGGTCTGCCCGAGATCCTCGACCGCCCGCACCCCGTGCATTTTCAGCGCGGCCGGGTTGGCGCTCAGGATGATCCCGGTCGGATCCATCAGGATCACGCCTTCGAGCAGCCCGGTCATCAGCTGTTCGAGATGGTGCAGGGTGGGGGCGTGAAGCGGTTTGGCGGGCATCTTGGTCATCCCGGTTCAGCGCCGTGAAGCGCTTCGGGTTCCGGTCGGGCCGGCATAAATCTACCAATGGCCCCGGTACTTGCGCACCAATTCCGAATTCGTCGAAAAGCGCGCGAACTGAACGGATCGGGCATCGAGACTGTTGAGGCACCTGTACCATTATCGAACAGGAGCCTCATCATGAACCTCATCATCCTTCTCGTCGTCGGCGGACTCATCGGCTGGGTCGCTAGCATGATCATGCGGACCGATGCGCAGCAGGGCGTCTTCCTCAACGTCGTCGTCGGCATCGTCGGTGCGCTGCTCGCCGGCTTCCTGATCACGCCGCTGATTGGTGGCGCATCGATCATGGACGGCGCGCTCAACATCCAGTCGATCCTGATCTCGCTGGTCGGCGCGGTGATCCTGCTCGCGATCGTCAACATGTTTCGTCGCGGTACGGTGCGCTGAGCGAACGGGAGGGCACGCTCGCGTCGCCCTCCCACACTTCGGAAAATACAGACACTTAGGAGAGTGCAGTGACCGTTCGAGTTATCCTGGCATGCGGCGCGATGCTGCTGGCCTCCGGCGCCGTCGCGCAGACCGCGACGCATACCGGCGCGCACAACCCCGCGGTCAAGGCGAGTGCAGCGGCCCACGTCGCCGCCCCCGCCAGCGGTGCCAATTCCTTCTCGGAAGATCAGGCTCGCGGTCGCCTGACCAAGGCCGGCTATCGCTCGATCTCGCGTCTGGCGAAGGACAAGGACGGCGTCTGGCGGGGCACGGGCACGCGCGCCGGCAAGACGGTCCATGTCGGGCTCGACTACAAGGGCAACGTCTCGTCGCGCTGAACCAATTCGATAGGAGAGAGACCATGACCAAGACTATCACCCGCCTGTTCGACGACTATTCGGACGCGACCGCGGCGCTGCACGACCTCGAACGCCTGGGCGTGCCGCACGATTCCGTCAGCATCGTCGCGAACAATGCCGATGGCGCGCACGGCGACGCGGCCACGTCGCTCGGCGACGTCAACGATCACGGCGACGTCAGCCGTGGCGTCTCGACCGGTGCTGCTGTCGGTGGCGTCGGCGGCCTGCTGGCAGGGCTCGGCCTGCTCGCGATCCCCGGCCTCGGTCCGATCGTCGCGGCCGGGTGGCTGGCATCGACCGTCGTTGGCGCAGGCATCGGCGCTGCCGGTGGGGCCGCGACGGGAACGATCGTCGGCGCGCTGAAGGACGCCGGCCACTCCGACGACGAGGCCCACGTCTATTCGGAAGGCGTCCGCCGTGGCGGCACGCTGCTCAGCGCGCGTGTCGACGATAGCTTGGCAACCGAGGCCGAAGCGGTGCTGGACCGCAACCGGTCGGTAGACGCGTCGACGCGTGGCAGCGCCTATCGTCAGGACGGCTGGTCGTCGTTCGACGACACCGCGCCTGCCTACAGCCGCGATGAAGTGGCTGTCGAGCGTGACCGCTATCGGTCCACACCGACATCGACGACCTACTGATCAAGTGGTGCCGCCGGCCTGGTTACGGGTCGGCGGCGTCTTTGTGTCTGAATGGGTTCGGTTTGAGTTGGGGGGCGGGGGTTTTCGTTGGTAGTGCGGGGCCTGCTTCGACGCCGACGGTTTCGCTGGATCGATAGTATCCGGCTGGTGGCGTGGTGAGTTACAGGTCGGATGGGCAGGCATCTGCTCCGAACACATGCACCCCATAGCACCACACATGCCCCATCCCAGCGAAGGCCGGGGTCCAGGTGGGCAACGTTGCTGATGAACGCTGCGTTTTGTTACCGCGACCTTTCCAACTGGGCCCCGGCCTTCGCCGGGGTGGCCTTGTTGGGGTGGCGCCTTCCGCGATGGCGCTTGTTATGCTGGGTCTCGTTGGGGCTGGCTCGTTGGAAAGGTACTAGCGCTGAAACATCGCCTAGACCGGGTCCGGCGAGTCCTTGTCCTCTTCGCGCAGGAACGTGAGCAGTTCCTCGATCTCGTCCGCACCGTAGCGCAACGCCATGTCGTCGATCTCGATTTCGGCGGAAGCCCGATCGGCCCTGGACCAATCCTCCAGGATTTCCGCGCAATCCGACAGGCTGCCGCGCGCGACCACGTCTCGCGCCGCGCCCTCGGTCTGGTCGGCTTTCCGGTAGATCGTCGCTGGTTCGCTCAAGGGATACGTCGTCATTGTCGTTGCTTCCGTCCTCTGCCTGCATCGCATCAACGCCCGCCGACGTGATGCCAGCGGGCGATCGAGAGTCATTCGTCTTCGGCATCGATGTTGACGGTCGTCTCGGCGAGCTTCGTCATATATTCGTCGCCGCCGTAGATATCCTTGGTGGCCGCGCTGAGCTTCTTGTGGTCGTCCTTGAGCCCCAGCGCCTTGGCGTATGCCGTCGCCGTACCGAACCCGGCGATCCCGTAATGCGTCATCCGCTGATACTGCGCGATGATCATCACATCGAGTAGCGGCCCCTTTTCCGGACCTTCCTCGAGGACATGCCTGGTGGCCTCGGCGACGAGGCCTTCCATGCCCTTGCAATGCTCCTTCGAGACCTTCTCGTCGTTCGACGCGATCAGGTCCTTGAGCAGGTCGGTGTGCGTCTCGATATCCGCTTGCGACTTGGTCAGCATATCCTTCAGCGACGCATCGCTTGCCTTCGACGTGATCTTCTTCAAGACCTTCTTCATCTGGTCGTTCGCGGACCACAGATCCTTCAATTCGTCAGTGTAGATTTCCTGAAGATCTTCGGGTGCAGACATGGGGGCATCCTCGTGATGTCGCCGGGCGGAATGCGCGGCGGTTGGTTTTGAATTGCGGAAACGCGGATCGAAGCGTGGCGACCTCAGCCGGCGCCGGGCTGCTTCTGCTCGTCCTCGTACCGGGCATCGGTGCCGATCTTGCCGCTGGCCTCGGCCTCGGCGATCCCCGACGTCTCGACGACCTCGATCGTCCGACCTTCGCCAGTGATCGCATGGGGTTCACGGTCTGCATCAGGGTCGGCGGCAATCGTCGTGCGGTCACCACCTCCCGAGCCTGCAACGCCGTTGGCCGCGCTGCCACCGTCCTCGCCGGCCTGCCCACCGCCGTGATAGGCGATGTCGGTCTGGCCGCCATGCGCCATGAAGCCGGTGTTCGTCTCATTCTTGCCGGCATGCGGATTATGATAGGATCCGCCGCCACTTTCGCCGCCTTCGCTGCGGCCGTGAACGTCATCGGTGCCGCGGGGCGAGTCCGAAACGCCGTCCGGCGCGCCCTTGCTCGCTGGATTGCCGGGAACGGGGGTATGAACCTTGTCACTCATCGGTACGTCCTTCTGAATGTAGCGGATCAAAACGAACCGAGCCGCTCCGCTCAATGGGAGCGGACCGGCTCGGGGAGGAGTTACGGCCGCAGCACGACCTTGATGACGCCGTCCTGCTTGTCGCGGAACTTCTGGTACATCTCGGGCGCATCCTCGAGGCTGGCAGGGTGCGTCACGACGAAGCTCGGGTCGATGTCGCCCGCCTCGATCCGTGCAAGCAGCGGCTTGGTATAGGCCTGGACGTGCGTCTGACCGGTCTTGATCGTCAGCCCCTTGTTCATCATCGCGCCGATCGGAATCTTGTCGCCCATCCCGACATAGACGCCGGGGATCGACACCGTGCCGCCCATCCGGCAGCTCATGATCGCCTCGCGCAGCACGTGGACGCGGTCGGTGGCGAGGAACGTCGCCGCCTTCACCTTGTCGATCACCGCATCCATTGCGCCATGTCCCGAAGCCTCGGCGCCGACCGCATCGATGCAGCTGTCGGGACCGCGGCCCTTGGTGCGGAACTGGAGCTCGTCATAGACGCTGTCGACTTCGGCGAAGTTGATCGTCTCCGCGCCGCCGGCCTCGGCCATCGCGAGACGCTCGGGCACCTCGTCGATCGCGATCACGCGGCCCGCGCCCAGCATCAGCGCCGAACGGATCGCAAACTGGCCGACCGGACCGCAGCCCCAGATCGCCACGGTATCGCCCGGCTCGATCTGCGCATTCTCGGCGGCCATGTAGCCGGTCGGGAAGATGTCGGACAGGAACAGCGCCTGCTCGTCGGTGACGCTGTCGGGCACCTTGATCGGGCCGATATCCGCCATCGGCACGCGCAGATACTCGGCCTGGCCACCGCAATAGCCGCCCAGCATGTGGCTGAACCCGAACAGGCCGGCGGGCGAATGACCCATCGCCTTGATCGCCATCTCGGAGTTCGGATTGGTCCGCTCGCACGCGGAGAACAGCCCCTTGCGACAGAAGAAACAATCACCGCAGCTGATCGTGAATGGCACCACGACACGGTCGCCGATCTTCAGGTTGGTGACTTCAGAGCCGAGTGCGACGACCACGCCCATGTTCTCGTGGCCGAGGATGTCGCCCGCCTGCATCGTCGGCTGGTATCCGTCGAGTAGATGCAGATCGGATCCGCAGATCGCGCAGGCCGTAACCTTGATGATCGCATCGCGCGGATGCTTGATCTCTGGATCGGCAACGGTATCGACGCGGACGTCACCTTTGCCATGCCAAACGAGTGCGCGCATCGAAGCTTCTCCATTGTTGGTGTAACTAATAAACCTGTGAAGATCGCGGATTTATGCAACACGTCGCCAAGTATGAAATTGGCACTGGTCAACCAAAAGGTGAAAGCCATGTCGAAATGGTTAGCGTGCAGCATTCGAAACCGTGAGTATTGTCACAGGGCTTGAGGGCGTGTTGGAGGGTATAGCGATCAGGGCGGCGTCATCGTTCCTGCACAAGCAAGAATATCCGTCATTTATATTTTATGCTGATTTCAATCAGTGGAGACTGAGTTGATCGATAATATACGGATCTGAAAAACTTCAGACTTCATAGATACTTAATGCGACAGCGCTTCGGCGACCTCATTACGGTTGCGATATTGATGGTGTCTGGCTCGATAAGCGATGCGGTGAGGATCTTCGGTCTGTTGCGCTATCGCGACCTGGAGTTCCGCGAATTGGCTGTTAAGGCGAGTTTCTGACGAGGCCGGTCATCGACACGGTCGAGAGGCCTAGCCCGCTTGGAGTAGCGGTAGTCGCACGCAGGAAATCGTGGGTCTCGCTCTGCTTACGGGGGGCTAGGTCGGTGCCGACAGGAAGCCCGGATTTACCGGAAGTCGTGCGGGAATATCGGTGGCTACCGGGGGGCAAGGCTGGAGCCTTCAAAGGGCGCCCCCGGCTCCGACCGCTTTAGCTGACGCCTTGCTTTCTGGCACCCACGATCATTTTCCGCGCGATCTGGCGGACGGCATCGTCGTCCTTCGTGTCGTCGGCCGCCGGATCGCCGAGATGATCGAGACTCTGCTCCATGAAGTCGAGCAGGCCGCTGTGGCGATCCTCGACATACTCCATCAGCTTGAACAGCAGATGCTCGGTGGCGATCTCGCGTCGACGAGCCTGCGTCGCAGTGTCCGGCGTTGCAGTATCCGGCGCGGTCACTTGGCCACCTGTTCCGACGCATCGAACTCGGCGAATGCCGCACGGACTTCATCGGCGGTCGCGTCGTCGGCGACGTCGACGGTCACGACGACCTTGCCGTTGAGTTCGGCGTCGTCGCGCGCCTCGGGGCTGGGCTCGCCGGCCTTGTTGTCGGACCCGTCTTCGGCCACGCCCGCGGTGTTCTCTTCGCCATCCGCCGCGATGACCACCTTCGCACGGTCGATCTCGAACTGTTGTACCAGGCGCTCGACGGTCATTTCCGCGTCGCGCCGTGTGTCGAACTTTGCCGTCAATTTCATGATGCTAACCCTCAAGCCGGCATGGCTCGACAGGACAACCGCTCAGATCGCGGCTGGTGCCATGCGTCGTCCCGGTTTCGGCCGTCGTCCTCTTCGCACCAATTGACGTGGCGCGAAAATCGCAACATCCTGCGGGCGAAGCAATCGTCCAAAACCGAGTTCACGGGGCTGCATCGGTGCCACAACGCACGCTTGAACCTGATCAACGCCTTCGCGAGCATCTCGAAGATGCGCTGGCCGAAGCCGACAGCCTGGGGTGGACTGTGGTCGCAGCGCTCATCTCCGAGGCGCTCGATGCGCTGGAGCCCCCCGCGACAGCGCGGATCGGGTAGGTCCATCACCGATCGGTCAGGCGGCCTCACGCGTCGGGAATACCGGGCCACGCACGGTCATCGCGCCCGCCGGATACGGACGCTGTAGCGCTAGGGCATCGTCGTAGCTGCCGGTCAGCCAGCGTTCCTGATCGTCGGGACGGAGGATCGTGATCATCGCCTTCGGATGGATCGGCGCGACGAGCGCGTTCGTGTCGCACGTCACCATGGCGAAATAGCGCTGATCGCCGACCTGACGCCAGAAGCCCGCGACCGCGAACACCGGCTGGTCGGTGACCGCAAACCACATCTCGCCCTTGATCGGCTTCTTGCCGTCGCCGAGATCGGTCGGCTGGCGCGCCCATTCGCAGAATTCGGTCAGCGGAATGAGGCACCGGTTCGCCGGATCGGTGACGAGCGAACGCCATTGCGGAAGGTGAAGGCTGCGCACGTTCGTCTGCGCGACCTTGCGACCGGCCTGCCTCGCCTGACCGGCCAGGACGTCCCACTCCATTACGTCGAGCCCGCGACGCCCGCCATCGTTGCGCACGACATAGGCTCGGCCGAACGGACGCAGTTCCTTCGGATCGAACCGGTTGTCCATCGGCTTCGTCGTCAGCCAGTCCGCACCGAAGCGCTCGGTGATAGTCTCCGGTTCGCCGTCGAACCGAGCGCGATTACACATCGTTCAGGATCCGAGGCCACGACGCTTGATCTCGCCGAGCAGTGCTTCGGCGACGGGATGGCCGACTTCGCCACCGGATTGCGCATAGGCGTTCGTGAGATCCGCATCGGAGGCGGTGTTGAGCAGGTCGCGGACTTCGGCGCTGAACATGTCGACTTCGCCGGCCGCGGCATCTGCCGCCTCGTCGCTGGTGACGGCAGGCTCGTCGCCCGGCGCGGGCGCATGCGCCATCACGGCATCCTGTTTGAACAGGTCGAACGCATCGGCGGCTTCGCTGCGTTCTTCGAGAGCGATTTCGAGCCGCGTGAACAGGTCGAGCGGGGAGGCTGTGTTTTCCATCGCGCGAGCCTAAGCGCGGTTCGGCGCCCTACGCAATACGGCACCGTCTCAGACCGGTAGCCGGCGTTTCCCGGCCGATAGCGGTTCACGCCGGCGAGACACCGTCGGCGTTGACGAGGTCGGGGCCGACGAGCGTGCCGATCAGCCGCACGCGTTTTTCGACGAGGTCGACGGGCGTGCGGTGCAGCTCGAGTTCGAACCGGCCACCGGCGTCGCGACGCAGATAGAATGCGCCGCCATCGCGGACGAGCAGCCCGACCTCGTTGATCCTGGTACCGACGTCCATCTTCCGTTCCCGCCTCGTCATCGTCTCGATTTCGTGAAGCCTCTGCCACGAGCCCCGTCGCGCCTACAGTGGTTTTCGCTGATAAGATCGTGGAGCGGGAGATTTGCGGGAACAGAAGGCGACGGCCGGTTGTACCATCTTGCGTGGTCGATCAGACGGCGGACCGCAGGAGTATCCATGAGCGCGCGCGAAATTTCTTCTGGTGAAACCGGCGGGGCAGGGGTCCATCTCGACACGGCCGCTCTCCTCGACGTGCGGGCGCTGACCAAGTCGGTGCCGGGCCCGCGCCGCCTGTTTCGAAACCTCGATCTGGCGGTTCGCGGCGGCGAACTCGTGGCGATCATCGGCGAGTCCGGGGTCGGCAAATCGACGTTGCTCAACATCCTTGCCGGCCTTGACGATGCGGATGGCGGCAGCGTCGCGATCGATGGCGTCGACCTAGCCGCACTCGACGAAACCGCGCGCACCAAGCTTCGTCGGGAACGGATCGGCTTCGTATTTCAGGCCTTCCACATCCTGCCCTATCTGACCTTGCGTCAGAACGTCGCGTTGCCGCTCGCGCTGGTATCGCCGGACGCTGCGGCCGCCGATCGCCGTGCCGAGGATATGCTCGATGCCGTCGGACTGGGCGGGCGAGGCGATGGCTATGCCCGCGATCTTTCGGGGGGCGAACTGCAACGCGTCGCGATCGCGCGCGCACTGGTGCACCGGCCCGCGCTGATCCTGGCGGACGAGCCGACCGGAAACCTCGATCCGGAGACCGCGGCGCGTGTGCTGGCGCTGTTTGCCGACGCGGTGCGGGGGCATGGCGCGGCCGGCGTGATGGTGACGCATTCGGAGGCGAGTGCTGCGATGGCGGACCGTGTGCTGACGCTCGGCGCGGAAGGGTTGGTCGACCGGCGTGGCTGATCGGGCCGGGGGATTTTCGGGCAGGCTTGCGCTGCGCTGGCTGATCGGTGGCGAGTGGCGCTTCCATCCCGCGCGCTTCCTGATGACCGCGGTGTCGATCGCGGTCGGCGTCGCGCTGGGCTTTGCCGTCCACCTCGTCAACGGGTCCGCGCTGGCCTCGTTCGACGGGGCGATGCGCGGGATCAGCGGCGCGGCCGAACTGTCGATCCGCGCGACCAGTCCGCTGGGCTTCGACGAACGCGTCTATCCGCGGGTGGCGACCGCAGAAGGCGTCGCCGACACCAGTCCGGTCGTCAGCCTCGACGCGCGGATCGGCCGCGCTCGCGTCACGTTGCTGGGAGTCGACGTGATCCGCGCGGCGGCGGTGACGCCGTCGCTGATCGGCTTGCGTGCCTCCGGACCGGACACGCAGAACGACGCCGTCTTCGACGAGGCCGCGCTGTTCCTTTCGCGCCGTGCGCTGATGCAAACCGGAGCACGGGTTGGATCGACGGTCACTGTCGTCGCGAACGGCCGGACGGTGCCGTTGCGGATCGCGGGTACGCTGCCCGCCACCGACGATGCGACGATCGGCGTGATCGACATCGCTGCGGCGCAATGGCGGTTCGGCAGGCTGGGCCGGATCGACCGGCTCGACCTGGCGCTGTCCGATCGTACCGCGGCCGAGCCGGCGCTGCGGGCGCTGCTGCCGGCGGATGCCGTGCTCTCCACCCCCGAGAAGCAGAATGCGCAGGGCGACGCCCTGTCGCGCGCCTATCGCGTCAACCTGGACATGCTGGCGCTGATCGCGCTGCTGACGGGCGGCTTCCTGGTGTATTCCGCGCAATCGCTGTCGGTGGTGCGTCGTCAGCGTGCGTTCGCGCTGTTGCGGACGCTGGGCATGCCGCGCGGTGGCGTGATGGCGGCGGTCGTCGTCGAAGGCGTCGCGATCGGCGTGGTCGGATCGGCGGTCGGATTGCTCGCGGGCTACGGCCTGGCATGGGCGGCGCTGCACTGGTTCGGGGGCGATCTCGGCGCGGGGTATTTCGCGGGGGGCCATTCGCAGGTCGTGTTCCAACCGCTGGCCGCGATGGTCTTTTTCGCCCTCGGCCTGCTCGCGGCGTGCCTGGGGAGCGCGTTGCCCGCGCGCGTCGCGGCACGCGCCGCACCCGCCGCAGCGCTCAAGAACGTCGGCGACGTGATCGATCCCCGGCAGCGGATCGCGTGGTGGCCAGCCGCAGCCTTGCTCGTCGCAGGCGGCGGCGCGGCGGTCTTGCCCGCGGTCGGCGGGCTGCCGCTGTTCGGCTTTGCGGGGATGGCGTTGATGCTCGCAGGGGGCGTGGCGGGTGTGCCGTGGTTCGCGCGGACGTTGCTCGCGCCGCTCGCTCGTCGCGGCGCAACGAACGTGCCGCGCCTGCTGGCCGTGCGCCATCTGCACGGCGCCCCCGGCGAAGCGGCCACCGCGTTGTGCGGGATCGTCGCCTCGACCGCGCTGATGATCGCGATGGCGACGATGGTGACGAGCTTCCGGGGCGCGGTCGACGACTGGCTGGGCGACGTGCTCGGTGCCGATCTGTATGCGCGGACGACGGCGGGGGCGTCGTTCGATCCGGCAACGCGCACGAGGCTCGCCGCGACACCCGGGATCGCGCGCGTCGCCTTCAGCCGGCAGATGCCGCTGACGATCGCCGCCGATCGCCC
Organism: Sphingomonas sp. CFBP 13603; assembly: GCF_014892665.1. NCBI lineage: Bacteria > Pseudomonadati > Pseudomonadota > Alphaproteobacteria > Sphingomonadales > Sphingomonadaceae > Sphingomonas > Sphingomonas sp. CFBP 13603. The sequence goes on from NZ_JADBIA010000001.1 coordinate 104,644, forward strand.
CCCGATCAGCCTGATCGCGCGGCCCGAGCGGAATGGCCGCGATCCCCTGCTGGTGCTGATCGATCGTGCGCCGAGCGTGCCGGCGGGCGCGTTGCCGGTCTGGGTGTCCGAGCCCGCGCAGCGGCTGTACGGCTGGGAGCCTGGCGATACGATCGCGTTGCCGATCGCCGGCCGGACTCGCTTTTTCGTCGCCGGCGTCTGGCGCGATTATGGCCGACAGGCGGGCGCCGTGCTGGTCGACGAGGCGGATTATCAGCGCCTGACCGGCGACGAAGGGCGCGACGAGATATCGGTGATGGTGACGCCCGGACAGGACGCTGATCGCGTCGCTGCGGGCCTGACCGCGCGGCTTCCCACAGCGCTGCGCGATCAGGTCGAGATCACCCGGCCGGCAACCCTGCGAAAGCTCGCGCTCACGCTGTTCGACCGCAGCTTTGCCGTCACCTACCTGCTCGAAGCGGTGGCGATCCTGGTCGGGCTGGCGGGTGTCGCGGCGACGATGTCCGCGCAGACGATCGCGCGCGAACGCGAATTCGGGATGCTCCGCCACCTCGGCCTGACCCGTCGCCAGCTGATGTCGATGCTGGCGACGGAGGGTGCGATCGTCGGATTGACGGGAGCGCTGGCGGGCATCGGCCTGGGGCTGGTGCTGGCACAGGTGCTGATCCACGTCATCAACCCGCAGTCGTTCAACTGGACGATGACGACGCGCATCCCGGTCGGCACGCTGTTCGGCGTGGCTGCGGCGCTGACCGGTGCGGCGGCATTGACCGCGGTGCTGGCAGGGCGACGCGCGACGGCGCGCAGTGCGATCACGTCGGTTCGGGAGGATTGGTGATGCGGCGAACGTTGATGATGGCCGGCTTGCTGAGCGTGGTCGCCGTGGCGGCACCCGCAGCCACGCCGTATCCGCAGGTGAAGCCGGGTATCGTACTGCGCTTTCCCGGCGACCACGGCGCGCATCCGGCGTTTCGGACCGAATGGTGGTACGTCACCGGCTGGCTGAAAACCGCGGATGGCAAGGATCTCGGTTTCCAGGTGACCTTCTTCCGCACGCGGCCCCCCGTCGATTCCGCAAACCCGAGCCGGTTCGCGGCGCGGCAGGTGCTTTTCGCGCACGCCGCGCTGTCCGACCCGGCGACCGGGCGCCTGCTCCACGGCGAGCGCGCCGCGCGGCAGGGCTTCGGCCTGGCATCGGCGCGGACCGACGATGCGGACGTGGCGATCCGCGACTGGCAGCTTCGCCGAGGTGCGGATGGGCGCTGGCGCACGCGCGTGTCGGCGGACGGCTTGCAACTCGCGCTCGCCTTCCAGCCGACCCAGCCGCCGCTGCCGCAGGGGCAGGGCGGCTATAGCCGGAAGGGGCCGCGCCCCGAAGAGGCGAGCTATTATTACTCGATCCCGCATCTGCGCGTCGCTGGCACCGTCACGCGCGCCGGCCGCCCCGTTGCGGTCACCGGCGAAGCATGGCTCGACCGCGAATGGTCGTCGAACTACCTCGCCCCGGCCGCGCAAGGCTGGGACTGGACCGGCCTCAATTTCGACGATGGCTCTGCGCTGATGGCGTTCAGGATACGGCGCAAGGGCGGCGGCACTTTGTGGGCGGGCGGCGCGCTACGCCGGGCCGATGGGCGGACCATGGTGCTCGGACCCGGCGACGTGGCCTTCCGGCCGGTCGCGACATGGCGGAGCCGCGCGACCGGTGCCGTCTATCCGGTCATGCAGGATCTCAGCATCCGGGTCGGCGGCAAGATCACGACCCGCCGGCTGACGCCGATGTTCGCCGCGCAGGAACTCGACGCACGGCGAAGCGGACTGCCCGTCTACTGGGAGGGCGCGGTGCGGACGCCCGGAGGCCGCGGCTATCTGGAGCTGACCGGATACGACAAGGCGCTGGCGATGTAGCCCGGCGATGTAGCTGGGCAATCGCGCGCGCAGGAGTGATCAATGCGCGCGCTCGCCAAGCTCCACCATCTTGCCGTCCGCGGTATCGTTCGGGAAGCGAACCGCGATCATCTGTCCGTGACGGCTACGACATTGTCGTCGCTGTTGCGATCTACGTACAGCGTATAGGGATCGATACCGGCAAACGCCGGGCGACGCTTGGAGACGATCCGTACGGTCTGCGTACCCGACACGATCGGCCGGCGCTCCTTGAGGATCACGTCCTTCGCGGCAAAGCTGCCGAGGCCGGGGCGCTGGTCGAACAGGCCGACATCGATATCGTCCTTAAGCGGCGCGGCTTTCTCGACCCCGGCGCCGTTCGCATAGACCTTGCCCGCGTCGAGCGTGAGTATGGTTTCGTAGGTGCCGTCCGCCAGTTTGCGGGTCGTCGCGGCCGATGCTTTCAGATCGTACACGGTGATGCGATCGAGCAGGTCGAGCACGAGTTGGCGTTCGGCCGGATTGCGCGCGAGTGACAGGAAGCCGTCGACGAGATCGAGCGAGCGGGGATAGGGCGCGCCCTTGAACCGGTAGCGATTGAGCAGGTCGCGGAGCATCGCGTTGACGCGGTCCTCGCCGAGGCGATCCTGCAACAGGTACACCGCGAGCGAGCCCTTGCGGTAATGGATGTATCCCTGGTTCTCGACGCGATCGAGCGGGACTTCCTCGACGACCTCGCCACCGCGCGAGCGCAGATACGAGTCGAGTTCGTATTTCAGGAAGCGGCGGATCTTGTCGTCGCCATATTCGTGCTTCATCACCATCAGCGCGGAATATTGCGCCATCGTTTCGATGAGCATCGATCCGCCCTGCATATCCGCGCCGATCAGTTGATGGCCCCAATATTGATGGCCGAGTTCGTGCGCGGTGACGTAGCTGACATAGTCGATCGTGTCGGGGTTGCGGGTATCGGCGATGAAGCCGATGCGTTCGGAATAGGGGATCGTACCGGCAAAGGCCTGCGCGAAGCTCTGGTAGCCGGGAAACTCGATGATCCGCGCGTAGTCGAACTGATAGGGCCCGAAATTGGCGCGGTAATAGGCGAGCGAGCGCTGCATCGCGTCGAGCATGCGATCGACGTTGAACGCGTGCTGCGGATCGTAGAACACCGTCAGCGCCGTGCCGTCCGCGCGTCGCGATTTCTCCGCATAGGCGGCGGACTGGACCGAGAAGAACGCGAGGATCGGTGCGCGCGAGACGAAGCGCGCGGTGCGGCGTCCGCCGACCGTGCTGTCGGCCACCTTGTCGCCGGGCGCGATCGGCGTCTGGCCTGCGATCGTCGAAACGGTGATGTCGGAATGCACCCAGGGCGCGTTGACGATCAGGTTGCGAGCCTGGGCCGACCGGTCCTCCAGCTTGGCGGGACGCAGTTCGGGAGTGAGACCGTATTTGCGGCGCTTGGCGCGGTCCTGCAGCAGACCGTTCTTGTCCATCCCGAACCGTGGCGCGAATTCGCCGTTGTTGAGGAAGGTCCCGTTTCCGACGAGACGGGTATCGTCGTTGTTGGCGACGAGCCCGCGCTGCCAGCGGTCCGCGCGAAACGTCATCGTTCCCCTGGCGCCGGGTGCCATCGGACGTGCGAAGCGGTAGATGCGGTATTGCAGGTCCGCGTCGTTCATCACGACCGTCGCACCGGGTACCGTCACCGCGCGCAGGTGCGTCAGGTCGTCCATCATGCGGACGTGAAGATCGCGAAGCGGCGCGCCGGTGTCGTTGACGAAGGCGTAGGTACCGCTCGCCACCATTCGCCGCTCTTCGGGGTACAACGCCACGCTCAGGCGCATGTCGGTGATGGAAGGCTGTTTAAGCGCTAGGTATTTGAGGTATTTCTTCTCGTAGAGCGCCTGCCGCGCCTCGCCTTCCTGTTTCGTCCGATAGACGTTCACGACATCCATGTCGTGATACAGGAACGCGCCCGTTGCTGCCGTGACGCACAGCGCCGCCGCCATGATCCCACCAGGCACCCCGAGCAGCCGACGGGGCAGATGCACCAGCCGTGCCTTGAGCCGGGTCTCGGTCCCGCGGCGCCATAGCAGGTGCGCGATCACGCCGAGCGCAACCGCGACACCGCCCCAGTACAGCCTGAGCCACCAGCCGGCAGGACCGCCGATCTGGTCGCCGTTCATGTCCGACAACTGCGTGTTACCCGTGCTGCCATATTGGTAGAGCGGGTGCTCGAAACCGATGTTGCTGAGCGTGATCGTGGCCACGAGGTAGACGACCATCACCGCCCAACCGACATATTTATTGGGACTGATGGCCTGGATGAACACGGCCAGGATCGCGAGCAGCAGCACGTCCACCGTCATCGGCAGCAGGTACCAGAGCAGGTAATGACCGAGCGCAAGATCGGTCTGGCCGCGCGCGAGCTGGACGATGCATGCGGTGATCACCGATACGAGCAACGTCGCGAACAGCACCAGCGTCACCGCCAGCACCTTGGGCACCAGATACGCCCAGTTCGGCAGCGAGGTCGCATCGACGATCTCGTGCATGCCGCGTTCGCGGTCCCGCCAGACGAGTTCGCCCGAATAATAGATCGCGATGATCAGCGGGATGATGCTGAAACTGCCCTGCAACGTGCCGATCACCGCGAAGGTCAGCTGGCGGATCGGCGCACCGAACATCTCGTTGGCGAACAGAAGGCCGCCAAGCGAATTGAACAGCCCGATGAGCAGCAGCACCAGGAACGCCGGGCTGCGGAACACCAGCGCCATCTCGAATTTGCAGCGGGACAGCATTCGCGCCCAGGCGGCATCTTGCGGACGTGCCGCGGGCAGGCGGTTGACGATCAGCGGTGGCGTGGCAGCGAGCCGCGCCGCGGTACGCGCCTGCTTGCGCAGCTTGCGCTTCGACACGCCCCGTTCGGCAAAGCTGAACCGAGCATAGGCGGTTGCGACCGCCACCAGTCCGATCGCGATCGCAATCGCCCGGTTGGCCAGCAGCACGCCGGTAAACGGCGGCATGCCGCCATTGGCTTCGCTCGCGGTCCAATAGCGCGTCGTCGTACCGAACGCCCCAAACCCGAACAGCTCGAAATAGGCGCCGGTCGCCCGCCATTCGGGCTTTGCGCGCAGTACCGCGTTGATCGCGAGATACAGCATCAGGAAGACGACGACGCCGAGATAGCTGTACATCATCGATCGCGTCGCCGTCGCGACCGCGAAGAAGATCGCCGACGTCAGGAAGACGTTGGGCAGGGCCAGCAGGAAATACGCATAGGCATAATCCTTCAGCCGGTTCGGACCGAGCGTCTCCGAATCGATCCACGGCATCAGCGAACCGAGCCAGATCGCAAGCGGGATCGCGGCGAAGGCAAGCGCGGCGGCACCGAACGCGCCAAGGAAGCGCGCGATCAGATAGTCGAACTTGCTGACCCGCGTGGATCGTACCATCGGTCCGAACCCGCTCTCGTCGTCCCGCACGATCACGTTGGCGACGAACGCGGTCGTCACGAACATGAAGAACAGCGACATGATCAAATGCACCTGCGCGATCGCGACGGGTGCGTTCTTGTGAATGTTGGCGCCGCTGCCGATCTGGATCTGCTCCACCGTCATCGACCCGAAGGTCAGCAGGAAGAACAGGATCGCAACCACCCAGAACACGGGGTTGCGCAACTGATAACGCCGCTCGAACCGGGCGATCTGGCCGAACACCGCTATGCTGCCACGGTCGAGGAAACGGGTTCGCTTCCCGGCACCCGCCGCGATCGCGCCAGCGTGGAGAAATAGACGTCCTCCAGTCCGCCTGCGGCCGCGGTGAAACCGTCGCCAGGATCGTCGGGGGACAGGATGTGGATGATCGTGCGACCCGCGAACAACCGCGTCGAGATGATCTCGTAGCGCAGCCGGCATTCGTCGAGTTCGTCGCGCCCGATCGTCTTCGCCCATACCGCGCCGCGGGTCTTCGCGATCAAATCCAAAGGCGCGCCCTCCAGCTGGATTCGCCCGGCGGCCAGCACCGCCATCCGCGGGCACAGGTCCGACACATCCTCGACGATATGCGTCGATAGGATCACGACGACGTTTTCGCCGATCTCGGCAAGCAGATTGAGAAACCGGTTGCGCTCTTCGGGATCAAGCCCGGCGGTCGGTTCGTCGACGATGATGAGTTCGGGGTTGCCGATCAGCGCCTGCGCGATGCCGAAACGCTGTCGCATGCCGCCTGAAAACCCGGCGATCGCCTTCTTGCGGACCGCCCAGAGATTGGTCTGTTCGAGCAACGTCTCGACGGTTTCCTTGCGCTCCTGCGCCGATGCCACGCCCTTCAGCACCGCCATGTGATCGAGCATGTCATACGCGGACACACGCGGGTAGACGCCGAAATCCTGCGGCAGATACCCGAGCCGCTCGCGCAACGCCTCGGGCTTCGCGATCACGTCGATATCGCCGAAGCGGATCGTGCCCTCGGTCGGCGTCTGCAACGTGGCGACGGTCCGCATCAGCGTCGACTTGCCCGCCCCGTTCGGCCCCAGCAGCCCGAACATTCCCTTGGGAACGTGCAGCGTCACCGCATCGAGTGCCCTCGTCCCGTTGGCGTAGACGTGCGTGACGTTTTCGAGATCGAGCATGAGCACCTCTTCCGGTTCGGGAAGCAGTGTACGCGGTGTATTGCTCGAGTAAAGCGCTTATCGATCCAAATCCGCGTATGAATCCGGTGCCCGTACCGAGCGTCCTGGCGCGGCGCGTACGGCCGGCCGTATGTCCTATCCGCCGTACCGGCTGACCAGTGCCCGGCGGAGCATCCGGTCCTCCAGCGAGTAATACAGCGCTATCCGGTTTCCGTCCGCGACCGTCGACGCGGCGAAAGCGATGTCCGTCGCCTCTCGGCTGAGGGCTGGCGGCGGTACCAGCAGCGGTTCGAGACCACGGCCGGTCACGCGCGCGAAATCGGGGCTGAAGCTGATCCAGCCGATCCGCCAGCGCGCGTCGTGCGTCGCCCCGTTGTAGAACATCACCGGGTCCTGGCCGCCCGCCTGCCAGATCGGCCCGGTCGAAAGATGCCAGTTATCCCAGCTATCGTCGCGTATGCCAAAGGGATCGGGCAGCACGGTCCACGGACCTTTCGGCGTCGGCCCGCCTGCCATGCCAATTCGCGATGCGCCGTCCGCGGCATATTCGTAGAACAGCCGCCAATCGCCGGACGAGGTCTGGGCGAGCGTCGCTTCCTTGATGTTGCCCTCGCCGGGAGGCGCCTTGAGGATCAGGTCTTCCTTGACCAGCGCGGTCAGGTCGCGCCCGGCGGCGAGTATCATGCAGCCCTGGCTGCGTGCCGCATCGACGCCGGTATAATAGACGAGATATTCGTGGCCAGTCACCAGGACGGTCGGATCCTCGCATCCGCCCATGTCCTCCATGCCCGGGCCCGGCGTGATCGCGAGGCCCGGATCCATCACGAACGTCAGCCCGTCGCGGCTTTCTCCGCGGGCGATGATACCCGTCGGGTCATGCGGCCCGAGTGGATGCGGTACGCCGCGCACCATGATCCGGTACAGATCGCCTTCCTGCCACACGAACGGGCTCATCAGATCCATGTCGTCGACCACCGATGCGGACGAGATGGTGACGGTGTCGAGTTGCTCGACCGCGTAGGTGACCGTCATGCGCCCTGCGCCACGGTCAGCGACAGCGCGCCATCGATCGTCACGGTGGTACCGGTGATATAGTCCGCCGCGGGTGACAGCAGGAACGTGACGAGTGCGGCAACCTCGTCGGGGCGTCCGGCCCGCTTCCACGGGATCGCGGCTTCCTTCGCCGCCAGTTCCTCCGGATGATCGAGCGCGGATTGGTTCATCGGCGTCAGGATCATGCCCGGCGCGACGCCGTTTACCGCGATACCCTTGGGCGCCAGTTCCAGCGCCAACGTCGCGGTCAGTTGCGACAGGCCACCCTTGGCGGAGTCATAGTCGACGCCACCGGGGCGGGGGGCCCGTTCGTGGATCGAAGAAATGTTGACGATCCGGCCTTTCGCATCCTGCGCTTCCAGCGCACGCACCAGCCGCCGGCACGTCAGGAACGGCCCGTAGAGATCGGAGCGGATCACGCGGTCGAACTGCGCAAGCGGCATGTCGACGAGCATCACGCCGCTCATGTTGAGACCCGCGGAATTGACCAGCAGGCTGACCGTGCCGAAACTGCTCTCGGCCTTGGCGAACAACCGTTCGACTGCGGCTTCGTCACCGACGTCGACCTGCACCGCGATCGCGCGATCCGGGCCGCCGATCGAGGCGCAGACCGCCTGCGCCGCCGCCTCGTCCTTGAAATAGGTTATCACGACGCGCGCACCAGCCTCGCCCAGCGCCTTGGCGCACGCAGCGCCGATGCCGGACTCGCCGCCGGTAACGATTGCGATCTGATCGTCGAACATGGTCATCGCAACTGAACCGGTCAGGCTGGGCGGAGTTTCATGAATTCGCTGCCATCAAACTACCGTGGCGGGATATCGGGCACACCTCGCACGGCCGGGGGCGGATGATCCCGCCGTCAGTCGTTCACCCGACCGCTGGCGAGCGCAGGCAGATTGTCCTCGATCCAGTCCGCCAGCGCCTGCACCAGCACCGCCGCCTGCTTGCCCTGTTCGGTCAGCGCATAGTCGACGCGGGGCGGTACGACCGGAAAGCTTCGGCGATGCACTAGCCCGTCGCCCTCCAGTTGCTTGAGCGTCTGCGAGAGCATGCGTTCGCTGACGCCGGCGACCCTGCGGCGCAGATCGCTGAACCGGAATGTGCCGGGTAGCAGCGCGATCAGCGTCAGCGTCCCCCAGCTGCTCGTCACGTGCTTCAGGATTTCGCGCGACGGACAGCGCGGCGCGAACACGTCGCCGCGCTCCATGCGATCGGCGAGGCGGGGGGATGGATCGCCGGACATTTAAAAACTTACCTTTTTGTGCGTACTTCTCTTGCGTAAGTTACTCGCTTACGTGGCGGGCATCAACACTGCAAAATAGGAGAACGCCTTATGTACGCCATAACGGGAGCTTCCGGTCAGCTTGGCCGCTTGGTAATCGATGCGCTTCTCCGGACGGTCGCGCCGTCCGAGGTGATTGCGCTGGTGCGAAATCCGTCCAAGCTGGCCGATCTCGCGGCACGGGGCGTCGTCGTGCGTGCGTTCGACTATGATGCGCCCGCCACGCTCGTCCCCGCGCTCGCCGGGGTCGATCGCCTGCTGCTGATCTCGTCGAGCGAAGTCGGATCGCGCGAGGCACAGCACGGTGCGGTGATCGCAGCCGCCGCGACGGCAGGCGTCGGCTATATCGCGTACACCAGCATCCTTCATGCGGACGCCAATCCGATGAACCTGGCGATCGAGCACCGCGCTACCGAGGCCGCGATCGCCGCCAGCGGCCTGCCGCACGCGTTCCTGCGCAACGGATGGTACACCGAGAACTACGTCATGTCCGTGGCGCCTGCGATCGAACATGGTGCGCTGATCGGTAGCGCGGGCGATGGTCGGGTCTCGAGCGCGAGCCGCGAGGACTATGCCGATGCCGCTGCTGCGGTCCTGGTCGACGGCTCGGTCGAGACGCGGATCTTCGAACTTGCCGGAGACGATGCCTACACGCTCACCGATTTCGCTGCCGCGATCGGTGACATCGCCGGGCGGGCGGTGATCTACAAGGATTTGCCGCAGGACGACTATCGTGGAGTTCTGGAAGGCGCCGGCCTCCCGGCACCGATCGCCGATATGCTCGCGGAAAGCGATGCGAAGGCGGCGCAAGGCTCGCTGTTCGACGACGGTCGTGCGCTCAGCACGCTGATAGGCCGCCCGACGACGCCGTGGCGGACGACGCTCGCCGCCGCGGTGAAGGGCAGCCAAGACTGACAATCGTAGTGAAAAAGCGCCGGCCGGATCGCCCCCGGCTGGAACGCGCGCGGGAACGTCGACGACCGTCGTTCCCGCGGCGACTTCCAAGGGCGTGATCGAAGCCGGACTTGGAAACGCACCCGATACGTCGATGCCGCGCACCTGCCGGACCGCAGTCAGGTGGCTGGCTGATCCGACAGATACAATTCGACGGGTAGTCGTGGTGCAGCGCCCGGCTCGGGCCTTGCGCGCGTGGCTGCCGCTTCGATCCACTCGGGCCCCCCAGGACGGCGGCGGGTCGACCCGTCGGAGCGCGTCGGCACCTTGCCGTAGATCGCGGGTCCGTCGCTGCCAGGCGACCCGCCGCCAAAGGATGCGGCGATGTTGCCATAGGTCGAGGGATCACGGCCATCGAGGCTCAGTCGGTCGTTGAGGTAACAGGCGGTAGCCCACGCCGTTTTGGGGTCGGGCGTCATCGCGATGATCCGCTTGCCCCAGTACATGCGGAGATTGTTGTGCATCCATCCATCGATCAGGAACTGGCGCTGGCAGGCGTTCCAGGTTTCGTCGCGCGTCTCGCCGCGCAGTAGCGCTTCGAGCGTTTCGAGGTCCGGCCGTTCGTCCGATGAATGTGCCTCGAGCGTTTCGCGTGCCCATCCCGAAATCCGCTCGTACTGCTCGGGCGCGGGCAAGGCGCGTGCCTGATAGTGGAACCATTCGCGCCACGTCAGCAGCTCGTCGGCAAACTTCTCCTTGGCATTGACGGGGGCAGCCGCCGCCTCGACCGTGGCCATGATCTCGCGCGGCCCGATCACGCCGAAATGCAGATACGGCGACAACATGCTGGCGCCTTCGGGGCGGGTCGCATCGTTGCGAACCGCCGCATAGCTCGGCAACACGTTGTCCATCAGCCGCTCGAGCATCGAAAGCGCGCCGTCGCGGCCGAGGGGGAACAGCGGGCTCAGCGTCAGCGAGTGATCGATCGCCGCGTTCCCGATCAGATGATCAATATCCGCATCGGTACGATCTTCGAGCCGATCCGAGGCAAAGGGCAGGGGCCCGTCATACGCCGCTGCTGCCGGATGAAGATCGTCCATAGCGCTCCAGTCTCCGCGCAGGGGCTGATGCCGCCGCCGAAATCCGGTGGTCGAGCCGATGTCGTCGCCAAGCACGGCGGGCGGTACCAGGCAGGCCGCATTGACGGCGAGTACGGCGCGATCGGTGCGCGCTGCGAACCGTTCCGACTGCCAGCGCGCGACGAAGGTCGGCTGGTCCTCGACGATCACGGCCGCGCTGTCGGCGGCGAGGCGGTAGACCAGTCCTTTTTCACGGGCATCCGCCTGTTCGACGTGCTGGACACACGCCAACCCGCGCTGCCGGCATTCGCGTGCGAGGTCGCGGCTTGCCCCCAGGATGAAGCGGTGGAGACGATCCGAGGCGTACGGATAATCCTCGCGTAGCCCGTGATAGACGAGCACGGGCAGGCCGAGGTCGTTGGCGAGGCAGATCGCCGCGTCGATCACGGGATTGTCGCGTGCGCGCAGCGCTTGCTGAAGCCAGCACAGGACGTAGCAGCCGTCGGTCCGGACGCTGCACGCGTTCAGGGAACGAACGCGGGGGGCTTCGGACCAGGTGGCCAACGCGTTGGGGAGGGACGATGTCATAGCGCCCCAACCATCGGCATGCCCTCGCGATCCCGCAGCATGTATCGACCGTAGTGTCCGGGGCGCCACCGTCGAAATCGGGGCGCCTTCGACGGCAGCAAGCCGTAGCCATGCTCTTGTCCGGAAGTCGGTCCGGACGGCGTGCGCGCGCTGTTTTGCGGTCCCTGTCGTGCGACGTGCGATGCTGCTATCGATTGCCGATGCTGAACCTACGAACGAAGCGTCGCGTCGCAACGGGAGACCGGGCTTCTGCGCGGCTTGCTGAGATACAGGCGTCGGTCTCGGCGCTTGTCGACGATGATCTGCTCGATCTCGCGGATATCTTCAAAAGCACCGCGCCGACACCGTTGTGGGATATCGCACAGGCTGAAATGACTCGGCGCGACCTGAAGCTGTGACCGTTCGTGGTTGACGATTACGCGCATGGCCAGCGCGACGGCCTTCGGCTCGCTTTATCGATCCTGGCAGCGGAGGAGGCCAAATGGGCGGCCTTGCTCGGTGAAAGCTCCTCGTGGCGGACCAACGCTACCCGGGAGGTGCGGCACAAGACGTTGCAGGTGGCGCAGGCACGGTTGCAGACCGCGCTGAACCGGATGAGCCGGAAGAATGCCCCCGAAGCCGAGGCCGAGATCGCATTGGCCCTGACGAAGCTGGGACTGTGATCCACGGTCCAGCTACCGATCCCTGTCTCAAGGCACTCACGTCTCCGGATTTTGGAAACAGCGCGCAGGCTGCAGCGCTTCGGGTCTGGCCCTGCATCCGATGAATGGACGCGGTGGTCACGTACGTGCCCGACCGCCTGTTCTTCGGTCAGTTGATCGGCACGCCGCCGGTCACCGCGATCACCGCGCCGGTCATGTAACTTCCCTCCGACGAAGCAAGCAGGACATAGGCGGGGGCGAGCTCGGCAGGCTGTCCGGCGCGGCCCAAGGGCGTATCCTGGCCTAGCGTCTCCAGTTCTTCCGGCGATTTTGCGATCGGCTGGATCGGTGTCCAGATCGGGCCGGGCGCGACCGCATTGACGCGTATCCCCTTCGCGACGAGCAGGTTGGACAGCCCGACCGTCATGCTGGAGATCGCACCTTTGGTCGCCGCGTAGACGATCATGCTCTTGGTCGCGACCTTGGCCTGTTCGCTGGTGGTGTTCACGATGGCGGACCCCGGCTTCATATGCGGCGCAGCGGCCTTAGACAGACGGATCATAGCGAACACGTTGGTGGCGAACGCGCGCTCCATCTCTTCGTCGTCGATGCTGTCGAGATCCTCGTTCATGGTCTGCGCCGCGGCGTTGTTGACCAGAATGTCGAGCCCACCAAGCTCCGCGACGGTACGCTCGACCAGAGCGACGCAGTGGCCTCGGTCGCTTATGTCGCCCGGCAACAGAACGCAGCGCTGCCCCGCTTTCTCGACCCAGGCACGCGTATCTTCGGCGTCGGCCTGCTCGACCGCGAGGTAGGAGATCGCGACATCCGCACCCTCCCGCGCATAGGCGATCGCAACCGCCTTGCCGATGCCCGAGTCTCCACCGGTGATGAGCGCGACCTTGCCCTTCAACAGGCCTTTGCCGACATAGCTGTCCTCGCCGTGATCGGGTTTCGTCTTCATGTTCGCGACGAGGCCGGGGCTCGGCTGTTGCGGCTCGCCGGGGAAGCTGGTCGGCTGGCTGTTGCGTGGGTCGTCAGTCATCCGAAAATCCTGCCTGTTCTGGTCATCGACCGAACGGTCCGCGTTCCATTAAGTGCCGCTTGTTTCCGGCACTCGGCGATCGAGCCGTGGCATCATCGTGCATCGAAGTCGCGGATGGCCGATGTCGGTACGACGGGCAGGTGACTTGCCGGTGGTTGCTCGCACCAACCGCTTGATGCGCGACGCGGCGCCCTATCGATTTGCCGCCGTGGTCACCGTGCCCGAGGGCAATGCGGGCGCGGGCAGGACTTCGATCGCGGGACGCGCGAACAGGTATCCCTGGCAAAGGCGGACACCGATCTCGCGCAATGCCCGCAGTTCCGCCGCGGTCTCGATCCCCTCCGCGATACAGCGGATGCCGAGTTCGTCGGCCATGCGAACCACGCCCGCGACGATCGTCCGACGGGCTGCCGAGCCGTCGATCCCGCGGATCAGCGCCATGTCGAGCTTGAGCATGTCCGGCCGCAGGTCCGCGAGCAGGCCGAGCCCGGCATAGCCCGCGCCGAAGTCGTCGATCGCGGTGGTGAACCCGCGCGCCTGATAGGATTCGATAATATGTCGGACGTGGACGACGTCGACCATCCGCTCGTTCTCGGTAAACTCGAACATCAGCCGTCCGGGGTCGAACCCGACGCGGCGGGCGGCGGCCAGCGACGCACGGATGCACGCGTTCGGCTCGTACACCGCGTTGGGCATGAAATTGATCGACAGTTTCGCATCGCCATCGGGCGCGAACAGTGCGCCGGCCAGTTCGATCGCCTTTACCCGGCACGCCTGGTCGAACTTGTAGATCATGTCGGGCTCGATGCTGGACAGCACTTCGCCGGCGGATTGGCCGTCCGCTCCCCGCACGAGCGCTTCATAGGCGAACACGGACCCGGTTTCGATATCGACGATCGGCTGGAACGCCATCGTGATCGCGCTCCTGAGCGGCGCGCCCGTCCGGCAGCCCCGGCACGCCTGCGCAAGGGACAGTGGTGTGGCGCGCGCCGTGTCGGCCGCGGTGATGGGTGCGTGCATCATGTCCAGTCTTCCAGTTTTCCCATCGCGTTGCGCGGCAAGGCCGGTCCGAAGCGATACGTCTTGGGACGTTCGGGATCGGTCAGGCGCGCGGCGACGACCTGTTCGATCCGCGCGGAGATCTGCACGGGATCGCTATCCCTGTCGGGAACGACGAACGCCTTCAGTCGTCCGTTCGCGTGCAGCCTGACGGCGACGTCCGCGGCGCCGTCGATCGTTCGCAGGACGCGCGCGACGCGCTCCGGCCAGACATTGTGGCCTGCGACCTGGACCGCGCCGTCTCGCCGGCCGATCGGCCGGATCGCGCGATCGCCGATACGCTCGATATGATCCGGCAGGTCGCACAGCCGGCCATCGCGGTCCACGAGGCGCCAGTCGTCGTCACCGTTCGGGGCCAACCGCCAGCGGGGCAGAAGATCATATGCGGACGCGGGCAGATCGCGCATCGCGATGCCGCCGGTCTCCGACGAGCCATAGATATCCACGAGCCGCGCGAGCCCCGCCGCCGCCAGTCCCGCCGCGACATCGTCGTCGAGCGACCCCGCCGAACTGACGCCGACGACGTCGTCCGGAAAGCGGCGGATCATCCGCAACAGTACCTGCCACTGATCGGGTACGGCAACGACTAGATCGCCCGCGGCCAACGCGAGTGGTGCGCCGATCGAGCGCGCGACGACCGGCACGCCCAGCGTTGCGGGCAACAACGCGGTCCAGATGATCCCGTACAGGTGATGCGCCGGCACCAGCGCGACCACCCGGCGTCGTCCGGCGAACCGTGTCGCAAGCACCGCAGCCTCGTCGAGGAGGTCGGTGATCGCATGGATGCAGGGCCGCGGACGGCCGGTCGAGCCGGAGGTGGCGACCGTCATCCGCCCGGTTCCCCCGGCGTCTTCCGCATGTGCCTGCATGATCCAGTCGACCCACGCGCTCACCGTCCGCGGCGGATCGTCGCTCAGCAGACTGTCGTCGAGGTCGAACGCTTCGGCCAGCGCCCCCAGCGCACCAAGCTGCTCGATCGAATCCAGGCCCAGTCCTTCGTCGCCGATCTGCGTCGAGTCGGGCCAATCCCCCTTCGCGGCGTCGGGATGGGGCGTATCGCGCAGGCGGCGCACTTCGGCGGCTACGACGGCGCACGCGATGCGGTGCGCGGCCGCACGCTGCAATTTCGGCATGGTCACGCGGCGGAGGCTTGGTGATGACAGACCTGGTTTCGTCCTGCCTGCTTCGCGACGTACAGGCGCTTGTCGGCCAGCGCGATGAGCGCATCGATCGAACCGTCGGCTTCATCCAGCGACGCGCAGCCCAGGCTGGCGGTTACCTTCAACTGCCCGCGCGGCGTTTCCACCTCGAGCGCAGCGATCGCCGTGCGCATCTCCTCGGCGAGCGTCATCGCCTGATCATTGTCGTAGCGCGGCAGCAGGGCACCGAACTCTTCTCCCCCCAGCCGGGCGAAGATGCCGCGCGGCGGCAGCAGCGCGGTACAGACCTCCGCCACCCGACAGAGCAGGATGTCGCCGACCGGATGGCCATGCGTGTCGTTGACCGATTTGAAGTGATCGAGATCGAGAACGATCAGCGAAAGCGACTGCCGCAGTTCGCGCCAATGCGCCTGCTCGCGCTCCATTACCTGGCCGAAGTGCCGGCGGTTCGCCGCGCCCGTCAGGTGATCGCACGTCAGCAGTCGGCGTACGTCCTCCGCGGCTTCCTCGCGTCGCGGTACGTCACGCAGGATGACCGAAAAACCGGACGCGCGGCGTTCATCGCCCTCGGAGCGCGCGACGACCAGCCGTTGGCACCAGTAGCGCTCGCCGTCCGCGCGTTGTTGCCATCCTTCCTGCAGATGCCACCCGTCGCGTCCCGCGATCACCAGTTGCTCTTCGAGCCTCAGGTCGCCCCCGGTTGCTTCGGTGTGCAGCAGCTCGGTCAGATCGCGGCCGAGCACGTCTGCGCAGTCATGCCCGGTCTGGCGGGTGAAGCAGGGGTCCGCCGATTCGATCCTGCCGTTCTGCGTGATCGTGAGCGCGGCATAGTCGTTGACGCCGTCCAGCAGCGTCGCGAACCAGGTATCCGCCTGGCGCAGCCGCTCCTCCTGGACCACCTGCTGGCTGATATCCGACAGCGTCGCCATCAGCCGGTCGGGGCCCAGTTTCATCAGCGTGCACGCCAGCACCTTGGGCGGGGCCGTGCGTCGGCGTGATCCGAGATCGACGAAGATACGGTGCCCGTCGCAGATCCGGCCTGTGGACGGCGCATAGGACGCGACGATGCTGCGCATCTCAGGGGCGTGCTGCTCCAACGCCGCAAACAGGTTGCCGGGATCGCGCGCGCCGGCGAGCGGCAACAGGTGCTGCATCGCATGCGGGTTCATCAGCGCGATCTCGCCCGCGATGTCGCATTCGATCAGCCCGACGGGGCAGGCGTACAGGAATTCGAGAAGCTGTTCCTCGCTGGAAATATCGCTCATGATCGCGGTCTCACCGTTCGATGAGGATATAGCGGCGCGGCGTTCCGGGGGCCGCCAGCAGGCGCAGCCGCACTCTCGTCGGACGCATCCGCAGCGTCAGGACATAGGGTATGATGTCGTCGATCTCGGGCTCGTCCTCGAACCGCTGGGCGACCATGAAATTGTTCATGCACTGCGCCACCGCGTCGAAGAACGGCACGCCGATGACCGTTGCGGGGTCGAGTCCCGACATGCGCGCCTCGGTCGCGTTATAGGACTGCACGATCGTATCCGTTTCGAAGCCAACCACCCCGAACGGCAGGGCATCGCGTTCGTCGACGCTCATCGTATCGAGGTCGCTCAACGCAACCGCTTCAAAACTGGCTTCTTTTAGCGACACACCCATGTCTCCCTTGCAACGGCGCTATGCCTCCGGTTGCGTTAAGCATCACCTAACATCGTGCATCGGGAGCGACGGAGTCCGTCGACGGTCGCTCGGCGAGCGCCGGCGACCGAGACTTTGGCATCTGCGTACGGCCCTTCGGGGTGGGCGATACGTTGCGGCCCGCAGACGCTACCTGCACCGGACATCGGTACAACGAACGAGCGCCGGGTTCAAAGAGGCCGCGAACGTCGGGGGCGTTGGGTGGAGGGCAGATGACTGTTCCGGAGCGTCATCCGGACATGACGCTCGTCAGCCCGTCGTCGCCGGGCGTTCGATCGGGAAGATCAGCAGCGTCGAGGTTGCCGTTGCGCACAGGCGGCCGTTGCGATCGGTGAGCCTGGCTTCGGAAAACGCGGTGCGGCGGCCGATCGAGACGATCCGGCCCTCGGCGCGGACCGGGCCGCTCATGTCGTTCAACGGGCGATGATAGGCGACCTTCAGTTCGAGCGTGGTGTAGCCTTGCTCGGCGGTCAGTTTGGAATGCACCGCGCACCCGCACGCGCTGTCGAGCAGCGTCGCCGCATAGCCGCCATGGACCGAACCGATCGGGTTGTAGACGCTCCGGTCCGGGCTCCCTTCGAACACCGCGCGGCCTTTTTCGACCTCGACCAAGGTGAACCCCAGCGTCACGTTGATCGGCGGCGGCGTGTTCTCGGCGATGATCGCGTGGAGTTGCTCCAGGCCCGACAGGCCGGATGCGTTGTTCTTGATGATATCCATGATGCGTCCTTGCGGTCGAGGCGGCTGGTGTGGCGGGGTGGAATCAAACCTCTCGGGCAGGCGCCTGCGAAGTCGCGCTGACCGCGTCGAGGCGGCGGGACTGTTCGTCGGTCAGGACGACATCGAGCGCACCGAGGTTGCTGGTCAGTTGCGCCATCGACCGGGGCCCGATCATCGGCACCGCGCCGTGGCTTCCGGCCCAGGCGATCGCGACCTGGTCGGGGCTGGCATGTAGCTCGTCGGCGATCGCGATTACGGTGTCGATGATCGCGGTACGTTGCGCGGTGTCCTCCGCCTGGAAGACCTTGCCGCCGAACCCTTCGGCGCGGCCGGTCTCGCCCTTGCGGTACTTGCCGGTCAGCACGCCGCCGCCGAGCGGCGACCAGGTGACGACGCCTAACCCCAGCGCGCGCGAGGCGGGGAACAGGTCGGCCTCGGGATCGCGGTGGACGAGGCTGTGCTCGAACTGCGCGGCTGCGATCGGCAGCGCGCGGGTCAGGTCCGCGATCGTCGCGGCCTGCGCAAGGCGCCACGCCGGGAAGTTCGACAGGCCTGCGTAGAGGATCTTGCCGGCCCTAGCGAGGTCGTCGAAGCCGCGGACGATCTCGTCGGTCGCGGTCACGTCGTCGGGATGGTGCACCCAGTACAGGTCGATGCGGTCGGTCTTGAGACGCTTGAGGCTCGCTTCGACCGAGGCGATCATCGCCTTGCGGCTGTTGCCGGTGACGAGCCGGTTGGCATCGGGGGCGGCGCCGTTGCTGAATTTCGAGGCGAGCACGAAAATCCTCGCGCCGCCCCGCCAGCGCCTTGCCGATGATCTCTTCGGACTGGCCGAACTGATAGACGTCGGCGGTATCGAGGAAATTGCCGCCCGCATCCGCATAGGCGTCGAGGATCGCGGTGCTGGTCGCCGCATCGGCGCCATGGCCCCAGCCGGTGCCGAAGTTGCCGGTCCCGAGTGCGATCTGCGACACGGTCAGGCCAGTGCGGCCGAAGGGTATGTAGTCCATGATCAATACCTTCTTGGAGGGGCGATGAGTCTTGAGGGCAACGACTGGGGGAGGGGGCTCAGGCAGCCAGAAACGCACGCACGCGCTGCACGAAGTCCTCGTGATACTGGAAGATGCCGCCATGGCCGGCGTCGGGGTACAGGACGAGCTCGGCGCCCGGGATGCGGCGCGCCATGTCGGCGGAGTTCTCGCTCGGCACCATGATGTCGCGATCGCCGTTCGCGACCAGGACAGGCTTGGCGATGCTCCCGAGATCCTGCGCGGGCTGGCGCCCCCATGCCGTGATCGCCTTCAACTGGCGCAGGAACACCGTCGGGGTGATCGGCGCATCGCGGTCGATCTTGCGCGCCTTCAGCCGAAGCAGGAACGCCTTCGCCGCCTGCCGACCGTTCGCGGTCGAGGTGAAGAAGAGATAGGTTTTCGGATCCTTCAGCGTCAGCAGGCCCTTGATCATGAGCGGCCACGCGACCGCGCCGACCCGCGCGATGCCTGTGCCGCCTGCCGGCCCGGTACCCGCGAGCACCAGCTTGCGGACCAGGTCGGGGCGGGTGAGCGTGATCTGTTGCGCGACGAAACCGCCGAGCGAGACGCCGATCAGGTCGATCGTGCCGAGCCCGAGGCTGGCGATGACCGCGACGATGTCCTCGGCCATCGCCGCGATCGTCGTCGGCGCGTCGCCACCCGACTTGCCGACGCCGCGGTAATCCAGCGCGTAGACCGGCCGGTCCCGCGCCAGACCATCGACGATCCGGGGATCGATATCGTCGAGATTGGCGACCCAATGGTTGAGCAGGACGACCGGGACACCCTGCGCCGGGCCAAGCCGACGATAGGCGAACGTCGTTCCCGCCGCCTCGATGGTCAGCGTCGGCGTTTCGATCCAGGTTTCCGTGGCACGGATATGCGAAGCGGGTTGTGACATGACAGCTACCTTGCTGGGGGAACCGCGATCAGCGGATGCTGACGACGACCTTGCCCTTCGCGCGGCCGGTATCGATGTAGGCCATCGCATCGTTCAATGCGGCGAAGGGGAAGACGCGGTCGACGACAGGCCGGATCTCGCCGCCCTCGATCAGCGTGGCGATGGTCGCCAGCTGCTCGCCGCTCGCCTGCATGAACAGGAACGAATAGCTGATTTCGCGGCGTCTGGCCTTGGCGCGGATACCTGCGCTGAGCAGCCGCATCACCAGACGCAGCCCCCAGTTCAGCCCCTGCTGTCGCGCAAACGCCGGATCGGGCGGCCCCGAGATCGAGATCAGCTTGCCGCCGGGCTTGAGCGTATCGAGCGACTTGGCGAGCGTCTTCCCGTCGAGGCTGTTGAGGGCCACATCATAGCCGGACAGCAGCTCGGCGAAATCCTGCGTCTTGTAGTCGATGACCGTGTCCGCGCCGAGATCGCGAACCAGGTCGAGGTTGCTCGTGCCTGCGGTCGTCGCGACGTGCAGACCCAGGTGTTTCGCAAGCTGGATGGCGAATGTCCCGACACCGCCCGATCCGGCGTGGATCAACACATTCTGTCCGCGCTTCAATTTGGCGCGCTCGACCAGCACCTGCCACGCGGTGAGGCCGACGAGCGGGATCGACGCGGCCTCCTCCATCGAGAGGTTCACGGGCTTCAGCGCGACATCGGCCTGATCCACCGCAATGCGCTCGGCGAACGTGCCGATCCGTCCCTGGCGCGGGCTGCCATAGACCGCATCGCCGACCGCGAACCGCGTCACGTTGGCACCGACCTGCCTGACGATCCCGGCGAAATCCGCCCCCAGGACGAAGGGTGGCTTGTACGGCAGGATGAGCTTGAACTCGCCGTTGCGGATCTTCGAATCGATCACGTTGAGCGCGGCGGCGTGGATCTCGACCAGCACGTCGTCCGGCCCGACGACCGGGTCAGGCCTGTCGCCGAGGCGCAGTCGATTGGCCTTGCCGTAAGCGTCGAGGATATAGGCTTTCATGATGCTTCCCTCTGGAGGCGTCGGGACTGCGCCCGGCGTGGAGCGCGTCGGATCAGGCGGCGGCGTAGCGATCCGCGCGGAGAAGCTGGGCGAACCGCGGCACCATCGCCTTGCGCGCGTCGTCGAACGCATCCCAGAGTTCGCCCTCGTGCAGCGTCGGGATCGTCACGCCTTCGCGACGATCGAAGCCGACCAGCGCCGCATCGACCAGTTCGTTGACGTCCATCATTCCCGACAGATCGGCACCGACCATTCCGGCGCGACCCCATAATTCGGTGCCGGTTGCGGCCGGCAACACGGCCTGGACGTAGACGCCCTTGGGGCCCAGTTCGAGCGCGAGGCCCTGCGACAGGAACAGCACGAACGCCTTGGTCGCGCCGTACACGCTCATGCCGAACTCCGGTGCGAGCCCGACGACCGAGCCCAGGTTGACGATCGACCCGGTGCCCGCCGCCACCAGACGCGGCGCGATCGCATGCGCGAGCCGGACGACCGCCGTCGTGTTGAGCGCGACGTTGCCGCGGACGGCCTCCGCGGACTGATCGACGAAGCTTCCGCCGAGCCCCGCGCCCGCGTTGTTGATCAGGATCTCGATCTTCGCGTCGTCACGCAACCGTGCCTCGACCGCGGCGATGTCGGCCTCGCGGGTCAGGTCCGCCGTCAGGATATCGACCGCCACACCGGCCTCCGCCGCGAGCTGTGCCGCAAGCGCTTCGAGCCGCGCGGTGTCGCGGGCGACGAGCACGAGGTCGTGGCCGCGACGGGCGAAACGATCGGCATAGGTCGCGCCGATGCCGGTCGAGGCGCCGGTGATGAGAACGGTCGGACGGGTCATGGGATTGCTCTCTTTCGGTCGCTGCTTATATACATGACGGACATCATGATTGCTTAAATATGATGAGCATCATGAAACTGTCAATGCCGATCCAGGAGTTTTTCGTCATGAAGGTCAGTCGCGAGCAGATGTCGGCGAACCGCACCCGCATCCTCGATGCCGCCAGCACGCTGTTTCGCGACCGCGGGTTCGACGCCGTTACCGTGTCGGAGGTGATGAAGGCGGCAGGTCTGACGCATGGCGGATTTTATGGTCACTTCGCGTCGAAGGACGATCTGATCGCGCAGACGGTCACGCATGCGCTGACCCCGTCCGACGCCGTCAGTGGTGACCTGAAAGCGTATCTCGATGCGTATTTATCACCACATCACCGCGATCGCGCCGCGACCGGCTGTCCGACCGCCGGCTTTGCCAGCCCGTTACGCCATCAATCGCCCGAGGCGCGTGCCGCCATGACGAAGGGGCTGTCCTCCCAGATCGACCGCCTTGCCCAAGCTGTGCCGGGAGCGGACTCCGCGGAGAAGCGACGCGCGGCGATCGGGACGTGGGCGGCGATGGTAGGGGCGGTCATCCTCGCACGCGCCGTCGATGATCCCGTGTTGTCCGACGATGTGTTGAAGCAGACACGCGCCTGGATCGAGGGCTGAAAGCGAAGACGGGGCATCGATTTCGGTGAAGCCCGCCTCCGTCGAGGCGTTGGCGCATCGATTTGTCCGTAAATTTTTGTTGCGCATCGGCCACGGTATCGACCGACTTGGGGCGGACGGTCGGCGCGAAACCTGGTCATGCGCGGTGGTGGGCTGTCTTCCCGACGGGGGTCATCCTCAACGCGGATTTGCCGTTCGACCGCTGCGTTTGCTCGCGTCGGCTACGATGGATGATCCGCAAGTATCCGCAAATGTGCGCCTCAACCATTTGATGGACGACGATTTTTAGAGGTCGGCTGCCGTCGTGGACTGAGCGAGGCTCCCATGGAACTTCAAGCAATTTTGCGCCGCCGCGTGACGGTCGCGGATGCCCGATGGCTGCCGTCCGGACACGGCGTCGACCCTGCCAAGCGGAGAACCAGAGGGGTACCTTTCTGAAATATTATGTCGGCAATGTATTCTATAGGTATTGTTTGGGTATTGACTGGCACTGTGATCTGACCAAGTCTGTCGTTCGAGCCGACTAAAGCGCCAGACGCGGTCGGTGACAAAAAGGGGTGCTAAATGATCTTTGACCAGACCGTGTCTCGTATTGCGCTTTCGGGGGCGCTGCTGTTTTACGCGATGCCTGCGATGGCGCAGGATCCCGCCGCCGGCGCCCAAACGCCAGCACAAGCCAAGGTCGAGGCGGATGCGCAGACTGCTCTCGCCTCGCCCGATGCCGCACCCGCGACGAACGACATGATCGTCGTCACCGGTTCCCGCATTCAGCGTCCGAACATGACGTCGGCCGCGCCGATCACGTCGATCACCGCGCAGGACATTCGTGCCCAGGCGCCGACCAATATCGAGGACGTGCTCAACCGCCTGCCGCAGATTTCGCCTGACGCGCAGCAGACCTATCAGGATTCGGATGGTCGCCAGCGCATCAAGCTGCGCAGCCTGGGGTTCGAGCGCACGCTGACGCTGATCGACGGCAAGCGCCTCGGTACGCAGAATGGCGCGGACGTCGGTATCATCCCGCCGTCGCTCCTCGAGCGGGTGGACGTGCTGACCGGCGGCGCCTCGTCGGTCTATGGCTCGGACGCGGTCGCCGGCGTGGTCAACTTCATCCTCAAGAAGGATTTCGAAGGGCTCCAGATCGACGGCAACTATAATTTCTACAATCATGACAACAAGGACACGATCGTCTCGCCGCTGGCGCGCGCGAACGCGTTCGGCAGCCCACGCGGAATGACCAACGACGGCGGCCGGGCCGACATCACCGTGACCGCAGGCAGGAAACTGTTCGACGGCAAGCTCCGCCTGTCGGGCTTCGTCAACTACCGTCACACCGACGCGGTCGATTACGACGCGCGCTCCAGCTCCGCCTGCCAGCTCATCCAGACCGGCAAGGACGGCCCGCTGTCCTGCTCGCTGTCGACCTATTCGCGCAGCGGCTACGTCTCGCCGCGCTCGGGTGCGAACAACGGTGCTGCCTACGTCAACGATCCGAGCGGTACGCGCACCTTCGTCCCCTACGGCGTCGGTGCGGGCAACGCGGCCAACCCGTATGATGGCTATTCCTATCAGCGCGCGTCCGAACGGTGGAACGCCGGCGGCTTCGTCAGTGCCGATCTGACGTCCGATATCGAAGTCTATGGTTCGGGCATCTGGTTTCGCGACGAGTCCGAGAACGTCTATCCGGCGCGGATCTACAGCTACACCGTCTATGGCGATCAGCCGTATCAGGTGAACTGCAACAATCCGTATCTGTCCGGTTCGCAGGCGACTGCGATCTGCGGCGGCGCAGCCGGCACCAACACGAAGGCGCCGATCGAGCTCCGCTACCGCTTCAACGATCTCGCCGACATTCCCGATATCTATATCAACAGCGGCGTCCGCGCGACCGGCGGCTTCCGCGGCAAGGTCGGCGATGCGTGGACCTGGGATGTCGGCGGCGTCTATTCGCGCAACCAGCAGGTGGCGAACTACGGCAATCTGCCCGATTACGACCGCGTCAACCAGTCGCTCGACGTCGTCAACGTCAACGGCGTACCGACCTGTGCCAGTGGCGTCGCGGGCTGCGTGCCGTTCAATGCCTTTGCCGCCAACACCCCCGGCCAGCCGGTCGCGAACTGGCTGTTCACCGCGCCGGGCGGCAGCACCAAGGGTGTCGGCACGCTCTGGGATGGCCTGATCTCCGTGACCGGCGATCTCGGCAAATACGGCGTCACCTCGCCGCTCGCGAACCAGGGCGTCGCGATCGCGCTGGGTGCCGAATACCGCCACGACAACTACACGTCGACCGCCGACTCCTTCTACCGCGACCTGAACGGCGGCAGCGATCTCGACATCTCGCAGAGCGTCTGGGAGTCGAACATCGAGGTACAGGCGCCGCTGATCGAGGAGCGTCCCTTCGCGCATCTGTTGCAGGCCAATGGCGGCTACCGCGTGTCGAAATACAGCAGCAATCCCAAGACCTTCAACACCTGGAAGATCGAGGGCATCTACGCACCGGTCAGCGATCTGACCTTCCGAGCCTCGTACAACAAGGCGCAGCGCGCGCCGACGGTGATCGAGATCGGCCAGTCGCGGAACATCAGTTATGGTCTGCAGGGCGGCTCGCAGAACGATTTCTGCGCGCCGACCGTGACGACCAACCCTGCGACCGGCGCGGTGACATACGGCACGCCGGTCGCATCGCGCGACGTCTGCCGCGCGACCGGACTGTCCGATGCGCTCTATGGCAGCCCGACGCTGTTGTGCGCACAAGGTGACGGCAACCAGTGCACCGTCCAGTCGGGTGGATTCACCGCCGACCCGGAGACCGCCTACACGCTGACCTACGGTCTGGTGGTCAAGCCCAGCTTCATCCGTGGGCTCGTCTTCTCGGTCGATCGCTATCAGATCAGAATCGACAACTCGCTCGGGTATAACGATTACACCTACTACACCGATGGCTGCCAGCGCTCGAACGGCGATCCGTTCTTCTGCTCGGGCATCGTCCGCCAGCCGGGGACGGGCATTCTCTACGCTCCCGCCAGCAGCAATCCGACCAGCGGTTTCATCCGCCAGGGCACCACGAACTACTACAAGTCGATTGCGCGCGGCATCGATTTCCAGGCGCAATACACGCTCGGTCTCGGCGGCGCGGGCAAGGTCGACTGGAACTTCAACGGATCGCTGACCACGTTTGCCGGCGGTCAGGATTCGCCGGTCCAGCCCAAGCGCAACTGCGTCGGCTATTACGGCAACGGCTGCAGCCAGTTGCTGCCGAAATGGTCGCACGGTCTGCGCACGACCTATACGACCGGCGATGGCATCTTCAGCACGTCGTTCAACTGGCGCTATGTCGGTTCGCTGACGCACGCCGACAATTCGGGCGACGAGGCGATTGGCGGCACGCCGGAGCGGGCTCGGACGACGTTCTATCACATCGCGCCGGCCAGCTATTTCGATCTGGCGTTCACCTTTGCGATCGCGAAGGACTTCTCGCTGCGGTTCATCGCCAACAACCTGCTCGACAAGACCCCGCCGATCCTCGCCAACTCGTACGATATCAGCCTCGCGCGGAGCAACACGATCCCCGCGCGCTACGACTCGCTCGGCCGCAACCTTGCGATCGGCGCGACCGTCCGGTTCTGATCCGGATCGACGACTATCGGGCCCGTCACCAGACGGGCCCGACACGCCGCATTATCGACGAGAATTGCAAGACTGTGGACCTTCACATCCGTGAGCGGCCCACAAAAAAGCCTGCCGCTGGAACGCTCCAGCGGCAGGCTTTTTTAAACACCGGTCGTGTAAAGGCTACTCGGCCTCGACGGTCTCCGTCTTGCCCTTCTTCTTGGGCTTCTTCGGCGCGGCAGGCTCGATCGCGAACGACAGCGCGCCGTCCTTCATCTTCACCGTCACCTCGCCGCCGTGCACCAGCTTGCCGAACAGCAGCTCCTCGGCGAGCGGCTGCTTGATCTTCTCTTGGATCAGGCGACCCATCGGCCGTGCGCCGTACAGCTTGTCATAGCCCTTGGTCGTGAGCCACGCCTTCGACTCGTCGTCGAGGACGATGTGCACGCCGCGATCCGCCAGCTGGAGTTCGAGCTGAAGGATGAACTTGTCCACCACCCGCGCCACCACTTCGGTGGGCAGATACCCGAACGGCACCACCGCATCGAGACGGTTGCGGAATTCCGGCGTGAACATCTTCGTCACGGCCACCTCGTCCTCGCCTTCGCGCGACAGGTTGCCGAAGCCGACCGTCTCGCGCGCCATGTCGCTGGCACCCGCATTGGTCGTCATGATCAGGATGACGTTGCGGAAATCGACCGACTTGCCGTGCTGGTCGGTCAGCCGCCCGTTATCCATCACCTGCAACAGGATGTTGAACAGATCCGGATGCGCCTTCTCGATCTCGTCGAGCAACAGGACGCAATGCGGGTTCTGATCGATCGCATCGGTCAGCAGACCGCCCTGGTCGAACCCGACATAGCCCGGAGGCGCACCGATCAGACGGCTGACCGAATGCCGCTCCATATATTCGGACATGTCGAACCGCTGGAGCGGAATGCCGAGGATCGTCGAAAGCTGCTTGGCGACTTCGGTTTTGCCGACGCCGGTAGGCCCGGTGAACAGATAGTTGCCGATCGGCTTCTCGGGCTCGCGCAGACCTGCCCGCGCCAGCTTGATCGCCGACGACAGCTTCTCGATCGCCGCATTCTGACCGAACACCACGCGCTTCAGATCCGTCTCGAGCGTGGCCAGAGCCAGCTTGTCGTCGGTCGAGACCGACTTCGGCGGGATGCGTGCCATCGTCGCGATGACCTGCTCGATCTCCTTCGGTGTGATCGTCTTCTTGCGCTTGTTCGGCGGCACCAGCATCTGCATCGCGCCGACCTCGTCGATCACGTCGATCGCCTTGTCCGGCAGTTTCCGATCGTTGATGTACCGCGCCGACAGCTCGACCGCCGACTTGATCGCATCGGGCGTGTACTTGACGTTGTGGTGATCCTCGAACGCCGAGCGCAAGCCAGCGAGGATCTTGATGGTATCCTCGATCGTCGGCTCGTTCACGTCGATCTTCTGGAAGCGCCGCAGCAGAGCGCGGTCCTTCTCGAAGTGGTTGCGGAACTCCTTGTACGTCGTCGAGCCGATGCACCGGATCGTGCCGCCCGACAAAGCCGGCTTGAGCAGATTCGAGGCATCCATCGCCCCACCACTCGTCGCACCCGCACCGATCACGGTGTGGATCTCGTCGATGAACAGCACCGCGTCCGGCAGCTTCTCGAGCTCGTTGACGACCGCCTTCAACCGCTCCTCGAAGTCGCCACGATACCGCGTCCCCGCCAGCAACGCGCCCATGTCGAGCGAGTAGATGACGGCAGGCAACAGCACGTCGGGCACGTCGCCCTCGACGATCTTGCGCGCCAGGCCTTCCGCGATCGCGGTCTTGCCGACGCCGGGATCACCGACATAGAGCGGGTTGTTCTTCGACCGGCGGCACAAGATCTGGATCGTGCGATCCACCTCCGGCCCGCGCCCGATCAAGGGATCGACCTTGCCGTTCTTGGCCTTCTCGTTGAGGTCGACCGTGAATTGCTTGAGCGCGCTTTCCGTCTTGCCCTTCTCCTGTCCCTTGGCCGGCTTCTCGTCGTCCGCACCCTTTGGCGTGGATGCTTCGGTTGCCTGCTGCCCGCCCTTGCCGACACCGTGGCTGATGAAGCTCACTGCATCGAGGCGGCTCATGTCCTGCTGTTGCAGGAAATAGACGGCATAGCTCTCGCGCTCGCTGAACAAGGCGACGAGCACGTTGGCACCGGTCACTTCGTCGCGGCCCGAGGACTGGACGTGCAGGATCGCGCGCTGGACGACGCGCTGGAACCCGCTGGTGGGGGAGGGGTCGGTCGCCGCATCGACCTTGAGCGCGTCGAGTTCGCTGTCGAGGTAGTGCGAGACGGTATTCTTCAGATCGCCGATCTCGACGTTGCACGCGGTCATGACCTTCGACGCATGTTCGTCGTCGATCAGCGCGAGCAGCAGATGCTCCAGCGTCGCATATTCGTGACGCCGGGACGATGCCGCCTCGAGCGCCTTGTGCAGCGTGGTCTCGAGGGCGGGTGCAAATGATGGCATTTACAATACTCCTGTCGGGCCGCGAGAACGCGAGCCCTTTGCCACTATGTCGGAACTGATATCGGTCGCATCAAGCACTTGAACCCGGCCCCGTCCGTTCCTGCGCTGCCTAAATGCAACGCTTGTGGAGGCGGGCAGCGCGATCACCGCCTGAACAGGTCGTCGGCGCTGGCGCGGTGACTGACCGCGCGATCCTTCTTCAGCTGGCAACGCGCGATCTCGCCCTGCAGCACGGTGATCCGCGCATCGAGCTCGGCGACCGACAACGGATCGAGGTCCTGTCGCACGAGCGCGTCGAGCAGATCGTCGGGACGGGAGGGGGTGTCGTCCGGTTCCATAGTTTCTGTAACGTTGACCCGCACCAGAGTGATGTCAATAAGGCGCGGAAATCTAAAGGGACGTGACGAGCGATGACCGCGATACCCGAAAACCAATCCAGTAACTTAGGTGTACCCGACGTCATGAAGGCGATCGATCCGGAACAGCCCGGCGGTCCCGAAGTGCTGGTCCTCGTCGACCGTCCCGTGCCCCAGCCGGGGCAGGGTGAGGTGCTGGTCAAGGTGGCGGCCGCCGGGGTCAACCGCCCCGAGGTCATGCAGCGCCAGGGCAAGTATCCGCCCCCGCCTGGTGCGCCCTCGATCCTCGGCATGGAAATCTCCGGCACGATCGTCGCGGTCGGCGAAGGCGTCGGCGACGAACAGGTCGGCCAGCTCGTCTGCGCGCTGATCTCGGGCGGTGCGTATGCGGAATATGCGGTCGCACCGTTCGGCCAGTGCCTACCCGTCCCCGAGGCGCTGACGATGGTCGAGGCGGCGGCGATGCCGGAGACGCTTTTCACCGTCTGGACCAACCTCTTCGAGCGCGCCTACGCGATGGAGGGCGACACCGTCCTCGTCCACGGCGGCACCAGCGGGATCGGCACGATGGCGATCGCCCTGTGCAACGTCTTTGGCATCGACATCATCGTCACCGCCGGCTCGAAGGCGAAGTGCGAAGCCGCGCTCAGCCTCGGCGCGACGCATGCGATCGACTACAAGTCCGAGGATTTCGTCGAGCGCGTGAAGCAGATCACCGGCGGCAAGGGCGTCGCCGCGGTGCTCGACATGGTCGGCGGCGACTACGTCCCGCGCAACCTGCAATGCCTCGCCGAAGACGGCCGCCACGTATCGATCGCTGTCATGGGCGGCGCGACGGCGACCGTCCCCCTGTTCGAGATCATGCGCCGCCGCCTGACGCTGACCGGCTCCACGCTCCGCCCACGCGACACCGCATTCAAGTCGCTGGTCGCGGACGAGCTCGCCCGGACGGTGTGGCCGCACGTCGAGGCCGGCAAGCTGAAACCAGTGATCGACCGCGTGTTCGCATTTGCGGACGCCCCGGCGGCACACACCCGGATGGAAGCAGGCGACCACGTGGGGAAGATCGTGCTGACGATGGGGTGAGGGGAAGGGGAAGGGGAAGGGGAAGGGGACCCGCTCCCGCTCCCGCCCCGGCTCCCCGCCGTCACCCCAGCGAAAGCTGGGGTATCCCGTTTGACGCCCGACGCGCCTCCCCAATACTACCACCCCGGCGAAGGCCGGGGCCCAATTGGAAAGGCCGTTGTGTTGACGCGCACCGCGTTCTTACTCAGCATCCCCATTTGGGCCCCGGCCTCCGCCGGAGTGGGGCCTCAAAGCGCTACCCAACAAAACTCGTTCTCCCGCGAAGGCGGGAGCCCAGTCTGGATCCCCGCCTTCGCGGGGAAACATGCTGACCTTGTTTCAGCTATAAACACGACAGATCCGCTGACTTCGAACAGTCACCAGACTGCGACCACTGTGTAACAATACTCGGCTAATACTCGCGGCAAGGATAGTTTTGCGGGGGCAGGCTCATGAACGCCATCACGACGTTTTCGCCATCTAGCTTCGTTGGCGCCGATATCACCGATATCGCCGACTTCATCCACTCCCGGCCCGCCGTACCCGAGCCGGTCGTCGAGCGCCGCCAGTATCGCACGATCTGGATCTCCGACGTCCATCTCGGCACGCGCGGCTGCAACGCGGGGATGCTCAACGACTTCCTCGATCACGTCGACAGCGAGACGATGTACCTCGTCGGCGACATGATCGACGGCTGGCGGCTCAAGAAGAAATTCTACTGGCCCGCCGCGCACAACGACGTGATCTGGCGCCTGCTCAAGCGTGCCAAGCGCGGCACCCGCGTCGTCTACATCCCCGGCAACCACGACGAGGTGTTCCGCCAATATTCGGGCCTCGACCTGGGCGGCATCTCGATCCGCCGCAACGCGATCCACGAGACCGCCGACGGCCGCCGCCTGCTGGTCCTCCACGGCGACGAGTTCGACGCGATCACGCTCGCGCATCGCTGGATCGCGCACATCGGCGACGCCGCCTATACGATGCTGATGGGACTCAACCGCTGGGTCAACGGCGCGCGCCGGCGGATGGGCATGCCATACTGGTCGCTGTCGAAGCACGCCAAGGCCAAGGTCAAGAACGCCGTCGCCTTCATCTCGCACTTCGAGGAAGTCGTCGCGCATGCCGCCGGCGTCCGCGGCGTCGAAGGTGTCGTCTGCGGCCACATCCACACCGCCGAAATGCGCGAGATCGCCGGCATCGCCTATTACAACGACGGCGACTGGGTCGAAGGCTGCACGGCGCTGGTCGAGCATTTCGACGGCCGCATGGAGCTCCTCCACTGGGGCGACGAAATCGCCGCCCGCGAACGCGACAAGGTCATAAGCCTGGTCGCTTAATTAACCCTCTCCCCGACGGGGAGAGGGCGAGCCGCGTCAGCGGCGCGGGTGAGGGCAAGTCCGCAACGCCAGTTGAAGCGTGCCCTCACCCTCCCACCCGGCTGCGCCGGCCGGGCCCCTCCCTCTCCCTATGGGAGAGGGGCAAAACGGAGAAGACACGATGCGTATCGCGATCGTCACGGACGCCTGGAGCCCGCAAGTCAACGGCGTCGTCCGCACCCTCCAGTCGGTCCAGCGCGAGCTCGAATCCATCGGCCATGAGGTCCTGGTAGTCTCCCCCGAACGCTTCGCCTCGATGCCATGCCCGACCTACCCCGAGATCCGCCTAGCCTTTGCCCGCTCGGGCGCAGTCGGTCGCATGCTCGCAGCATTCGGCGCCGACGCGATCCACCTCGCCACCGAAGGGCCAGTCTGCCTCGCCGCCCGCAACTGGTGCCTGGCCCGCGCGCTCCCCTTCACCAGCGCGTATCATACACAGTTCCCCGACTATATTGCCGCCCGCACCGGCGCGAACCCAGACTGGATCTGGCGCTACATCCGCTGGTTCCACCGCCCCGCCCAGTCGATCCTGGTCTCCACGCCGTCGGTCGCGGCAACGCTCGCAACCCAAGGCCTGCATCAGGTCCGAGAATGGGGCAGGGGCGTCGACTTCGCGCAGTTCGGCCTCGACGGCGCGCGCGACCCCGAGATGGCGGCACTGCCCGGCCCGATCCTCCTCTATGTCGGGCGCGTCGCGGTCGAGAAGAACATCGAGGCGTTCCTGTCCTCCGCACATCCCGGCACCAAGGTCGTCGTCGGCGACGGCCCTGCTCGCGCAACGCTCGCGCGCCGCTTCCCGCAAGCCGTCTTCCTCGGCCAGCGCTCCGGCCTCGACCTAGCCGCCGCCTATCGCACCGCAGACGTCCTCGTCTTCCCGAGCCGCACGGACACGTTCGGCCTAGTCATGATCGAAGCGCTCGCCTGCGGAACTCCCGTCGCGGCCTACCCGGTCACCGGGCCGATCGACGTCCTCGACGACCGCGTCGGGGCCATGCACGAAGACCTCGACACCGCGATCGCCACCGCGCTAACGCGCGACAGCGTCACCTGCGCCGCCTATGCCGCGCGCTACAGCTGGCCCGCCAGCGCACGCCAGTTCCTTCACGCGCTCGTCCCCCTCGAAGGAAAGCTCATGGCCGCCTGAGCTTGTTCGCTTGCCTGTTGCCCCCGCGCGCACTAAGTCTCTCTCATGTCAGGCCGCTCCGAAAGGGGCGGCCCTTTCTATTTTTACGGAGTTTCCGCCGTGGCCCAGCCGCTCATGCCCCACGCGACCGCCGCCTGGATGGTCGACAATACCGCGCTCAGCTTCGAGCAGATCGCGGACTTCTGCGGCCTGCACATCCTCGAGATCCAGGCGATCGCCGACGACACCACCTCGACCAAGCTCACCGGTCGCGATCCCGTCCGCGCGCACGAAGTGACGCAGGACGAGATCGACAAGGGTGCCGCCGATCCCGACTACCAGCTCAAGATGATCAAGGGCCCCGAGCAGGTCCGCCGCACCAAGGGGCCGCGCTACACGCCGGTCTCGAAGCGCCAGGACAAGCCCGACGGCATCTCGTGGATCATCCGCAATCACCCCGAGATCACCGACGGCGCGATCTCGCTGCTGATCGGCACGACCCGCACGACGATCGCCGCGATCCGCGATCGCAGCCACTGGAACATCGCCAACATCACCCCGAAGGATCCGGTCACGCTCGGCCTGACCTCGCAGCGCGAACTCGACGCAGCGGTGGCGAAGGCGGCGAAGGCAGCCGGCATGGAAGCCCCGACCGACACCCGCCTCGAAGGCGACCGCGAAGTCCTGCTCCAGCAGCTCCGCGCAGAGCGCACCCAGGCGGCCGCGGACGCACAGTTCGTGGCAGACGGCGGCGTCCTCCCCGTCAAGCCGCTCTTCGACGACCCCTTCAAGCGCTGATCGTCCTTCCCGGTATTGTCGGCAAAAAGATAAAGAGGGGCGGTGCCGAAAGGTGCCGCCCTTTTTCGTGCGGAACGCGGTGCTATCCCGTCGCACCTCTCCGGCGCAGGCCGGGGCCCAGTTGGGGGACGGTCATGGCGATGACGGCGCACCGTTACTTCAACCTTTCCAACTGGACCCCGGCCTAGGCCGGGGAGGTGGCTTAAGGCATATCAGTTACCGACTCGACTGCTGGCTCTGGCTGACAGCTGACGAGCCAATGCCGCTGGCCTACAAACCGACCAGTTGCTAACCGCAACGGATGGCAACCGCACCCGACACCGATTTCGCGCCCACCAGCCACAAAGGGCTGACCTACCCGTTTGGTGGCGCAGAACCTGAAGTAGGCGGCACGATGCAGGTCGCCCCCGGCATAGACTGGGTCCGCCTCCACATCCCCGGCCCCTTACGCCATGTAAACTGCTGGCTCCTCGCCGACACCCAAGGCGATGCACTGGTCGACACCGGCATGAACACCGCGGCCGCGCGCGACGCCTGGAAAGCCATCTTCAACGGCCCCAAAGCCGACACCCGCATCAACAAGATGATCGGCACCCACTTCCACCCCGACCATATCGGCCTAGCCGGCTGGATGTGCGATCATCATTCCGCCCCCTTGATCATGACCCGAGCCGAGTGGCTGACCGCGCGCATGCTCGCCGCCGACGCCCGCGACTCCGTCCCCCACGAAATGCTAACCTTCTGGCGCGGCGCAGGCTGGGACGCCGCACAGATCGACCATGCCACCGCCAAGGGCTGGGCCGGATTCCGAAAGATCATCACCCCGCTGCCGCTCAGCTACACCCGCATCGAAGACGGCGACACGCTCACCATCGGCGCGCGCGACTGGCGCGTGGTAACCGGCTCGGGCCACTCCCCCGAACACGCGTGCCTGTACGACGAAGCCGGCGGCATCCTCATCGCCGGCGACCAGGTCCTCCCGCGCATCAGCCCCAACGTCTCGCTAGGCGTCACCGAACCGAACGCCGACCCCTTGGGCGAATGGTTCGCCTCGATCGCCAAGCTGAAGACGCTGCCCGCCGACCTGCTCGTCCTCCCAGGCCACGGCGACCCGTTCACCGGCCTCCACACCCGCCTCGACGCCATGGACCGCGAACACCGCGAACGGCTCGACGAACTCGCCGTCTTCCTTGCCGAGCCCCGCCGCGCGGTCGACTGTTTCGGCCGCCTGTTCCGTCGCGCGATCGGGCAGGACGTGCTCGGCATGGCGACCGGCGAAGCGCTCGCGCATCTCCGCCGCCTCGAAGTCGAAGGCCGAGCGACCCGCGACACGCTCGATGGCGTATGGTGGTGGCGCGCGGCCTGAGTTAGCATGCGGCCAAATTCAAGAGGATAGCCCCATGTGCGACGAGCATACCGCAGACGATAACGAAGCCTATCTGGCCGGAGTCTCGCGCCGCCAGTTCGGCGTCATGACCGGAGCGATGGGCCTGACGATGTTGCTTCCCGCGCCCGCGAATGCCGCCGTCATCAAGGGCCGCGACGTCTCGATCACCACCCCCGACGGCAAGGCCGGCGCCTATTTCGTCGCGCCCGCCACCGGCAAGCACCCCGGCGTGCTGGTCTGGCCCGACATCATGGGCCTGCGCCCAGCGTTCCGCCAGATGGCCGACCGGCTCGCGCAATCGGGCTATGCGGTGCTCGTCGTCAACCAGTTCTACCGCTCGACCAAGGCGCCGTTCCTGAAGCCCGGCGAATCCTACGACCAACCCGAAGTCAAAAGCCGCATCGCCCCATTCCGCGAAGCGCTGACTTCCGAGGGCACGGTCCGCGACGCGCGTGCCTTCACCGCCTTCATCGACGCGCAAGCGCAGGTCGATCGCAAACGCGGCATGGCCACCACCGGCTATTGCATGGGCGGCCCGATGGTGATGCGCACCGCTGCAGCCGTGGCGAACCGCATCCGCGCAGGCGCGACCTTCCACGGCGGCGGCTTCGTCACCGACAAGCCCGACAGCCCGCACCTCCTGATCCCGCAGATGAAGGCGCAATACCTCATCGCGATCGCCGCCAACGACGACGCCCGCGCCCCCACCGAGAAGGACACGCTGCGCACGGCGTTCGCCGCCGCGAAACTCCCCGCCGAGATCGAGGTCTACGAAGGCACGATGCACGGCTGGTGCCCGCCCGACTCGAAGGTCTACAATCCGGTCCAGGCGGACAAGGCCTGGGCGCGCATGCTCGCGCTGTTCGACAAGGCGTTGGTATAAGGGCGCGGGGGCTTAATTGTACGTCCCGCCTTCTCCTTGTTCTCCCGCGAAGGCGGGAGCCCAGCCTGGATCCCCGCCTTCGCGGGGAAACATTCTGCATGGCCTTGACCGCACCCCTGCTCCATGTGACCATCGTTCACGATCCGTTCTCAAGGAGAGTCGCGTGGCCCTGACCCTGTACACCAACCCGATGTCGCGCGGTCGCATCGCGCGCTGGATGCTCGAAGAGGTCGGCGCCGAGTACGAGACGGTCGTGCTCGGCTACGACACGACGATGAAGGACGAGGCGTATCGCGCGATCAACCCGATGGCGAAGGTCCCCGCACTGGTCCAAAACGGCAAGACCATCACCGAATGCGCCGCGATCTGCGCCTATCTAGCCGAGGCGTTCCCCGAATCGGGCCTGGCGCCAAACGCAGATGAACGCGCCGACTATTATCGTTGGCTCTTCTACGCCGCCGGTCCGGTCGAATCCGCGATCACCAACCGCTCGCTCGGCGTCGTCCCCACTGATGCGCAACAGCGCATGGTCGGTTATGGCAGCTTCGATGCCGTCGTGGACGTGCTTGAACGCGCCATATCCACGCACCCCTACATCGCCGGCGACCGCTTTACCGCAGCCGACGTGTATGTTGGGTCGCAGATCCTGTTCGGTCTGCAATTCGGCTCCTTACCCAAGCGCGAGGTGTTTGCAGACTATGCCGCCCGCCTGATCGAACGTCCGGCATACAAGCGGGCAGGAGAGTTGGATGACGCGCTGATCGCGGCTGCAGCCTAGGGTCGACCGACGGCGCGCGCGACGGGGCATACCTAACCTCGTCATCCTGACGAAAGTCAGGATCCAGAGTCACGAAGGCGAGCTGTCGGTACCCTGGATCCTGACTTTCGTCAGGATAACGGCGGGTATTGGGCCGGCACGGTGCGTTGAAATTAGCTTCTTGGCAGAACCGATTGCGTTCGTGGCGCCGTTGGCGGGCATCGGATCGACGTCACACGGGCAGGGGGCGTTGGATGCTTCCGGCGAGAAAGAGGGGCCGACTCACGAATACGACCGGTAGCAATGGTCCGGACAAACCTTGCCCTCACCCTTCCCACGGTCAAGTGGCCGCGGGCCCCGTCCCTCTCCCGTAGGGGAGAGGGAGAGACGCGAAGGCGGCGATGGGTGAGGGCACGCCGCTAATTGATGTTTTCAGGCACTGAGCGTGAAAGCCGCCGGCGAGGCGCCTGACTAACGACGCCACTTCAAGCTAAACGTGTAATAGCAACTCAGCCGCTAGCCGACCCTGCAAGCGTGGATCAGGCCGCCCACTTCGCCAACCAGTCGGCCAACGCCTGCGGCCCCATCGACCGGGCATCCGCCAGTTCGGTCTCATGCCCTGCATTCAACAGCTTGTTGGTCCGCGGATCGACCACCAGCACCGCGGGCACACCCTTGAGGCGGCCCTTGATCCCGTAGCCCGCTGCAATCTGCCCGTTCTTGTCGAAGCGGCCGATATCGACCGTCACCACCACGAACTTGCTGTCCACGAAGCGCTTCATCTCGGGCAGGTCGATCGTTCCCGCCAGCAGGCGGCAATCGAGGCACCAGTTGCCGCCGAGATCGATCAGCAACCGCTTGTGCGTCTTCAGCGCGCGCGCCCGCGCCGCCGCAACCTGCGCATTGGCGTTCGCCGACTCGTTATATGGCAGTGGCAATGGCTGCGGCAGCTTGTCGAAGCTCGTCGTGTTGACGTGCGGCGCCGCGACTTTCGCGCGGGGCGCGGCGGGGGCGGCCACGGCGGTTGCGAGCAAGGCAAGCGCGGCGAGACGGCGTATCGACATCATTCATATCCTCCGATCACGGCATTCAGGAAGCTCGGGAATGGTCCGTTCCAGCCATCCACCGGCGTTTCGGCGACCGGTTGGCGGCGACCACCGGTTGGATTCGCAGGGATGCGCTCCGTCCGTGGCGGCTCGACCTTCGCGGCTTCCGAACGAACAGCTTGCATGCGAACTGGTTCCGACCGCGCAGGCTCCGACCGCGCAGGCTCCGACCGAACGGGCGCCGCGCGAACCGGTTCGACATACGCCGGTTCGACATACGTCGGTTCGACCTGCACCGGCTCGACCCGTGCGGGCTCCGCAACGCGCGGCTTCACCGCGGGCACGGGCTCGTCGATCGGCGTCCGCTCCCAGCGCGGACGCTTGGCCGCCGCAACCGGCTCGGCCGCAGCCAGCACCTCGGCGACGATCGCCGGGGCCACCGTATCCGCCCGCGGCACCCGCCGCGTACGTGGCCGATCCGACTCCTCGGCAGCCGCCGCCGCAACCGGCACTGGCGTAAACGTCTCGGACCGCGCGCCGCGACGCGGCCGTGCGCGCCGCGTCGTGCCATCGTCTTCGGTCGCAGCAGTAACTGCCGCCGTCTTCGGCTCGGCAACCTTCAGCCGCTCGATCGTCTGCCCGGTAAGCTTCTCGATGTTGACGATATTCTCGGCATCGTCCGGCGCGACGAACGTGTACGCCGTCCCCGTCGCCCCGGCGCGACCCGTCCGACCGATCCGGTGGACATAGTCGTCGGGATGCCACGGTGCGTCATAGTTGAACACCGTCGACACGCCCTTGATGTCGAGCCCGCGCGCGGCGACGTCCGAGGCGACCAGGATAGTCACCGCGCCGGTCTTGAACAGCTCGAGCTCGGCCAGCCGCTGCGGCTGTTCCATGTCGCCGTGGATCTCGCCCGACTTGTAGCCCGCCTGCTTCAGCACCTTGTTCAGGTCGCGAACCGTCGTCTTGCGGTTGCAGAAGATGATCGCGTTGGTCACCTCTTCCTGCGCGAGAATCCGGCGCAGCGTATCGCGCTTGGCGGTCTGGCTCGGCACCGGCACCAGATACTGCTTGATGTTGAGGTTGGTCGACGCCGGGCGCGACACCTCGATCGTCTTGGGATTGGTCAGGAACTTGTCCGCCAGCTTCTTGATCGGCGGCGGCATCGTCGCCGAGAACAGCAAAGTCTGGCGCTGCTTCGGCAGCTTGGTGCAGATTTCCTCGATGTCGGGGATGAAGCCCATGTCGAGCATCCGATCCGCCTCGTCGATCACCAGCATCGAACAGCCGTTGAGCATGATCTTGCCGCGCCCGAACAGGTCCATCAGCCGGCCCGGCGTCGCGATCAGCACGTCGACGCCTTTTTCGAGCGCGGCGAGCTGGTCGCCCATCGACACGCCACCGATCAGCAACGCCATCGAGAGGTTCGAGTTGACGCCGTATTTCTCGAAATTCTCCGCCACCTGCGCGGCGAGTTCGCGCGTCGGTTCGAGGATCAGCGAGCGTGGCATCCGTGCGCGGCTACGGCCATGCGCGAGGATGTCGATCATCGGCAGCACGAACGACGCGGTCTTGCCGGTGCCCGTCTGGGCGATACCGATGATGTCGCGCATCATCAGCACGGACGGGATCGCGCCGGCCTGGATCGGGGTTGGCTCGGTATAGCCGGAGTCGGTGACTGCCTTCAGCAGTTCGTCGGAGAGGCCGAGATCGGCAAAACTCATGCAAATGTCCGGTAAATGGAGGGTGAAATGCACTGCCCTCAAGCGTTCCGGCGCTCGCCGATTTGGCGACAAATGTCAAGGAAACGCGGTGGATCGAAGGTGGGGAGGGGGCGGCGGGCCGCGTATTTCCGCAAAAACCCCCGTCATCCTGACGAAAGTCAGGATCCAGAGCCAAGCAGCGTACCGTCAGTTACTCTGGATCCTGACTTTCGTCAGGCTGACGGAGCTAGGTGAGACTGCGTTCGCCACACACGCGACTGGCCGGCCCCCCGCTACTTCTTCGCCCGCAAACTCTTGAACCCCTCGATCTCGCAGCGTGCACCCGAACGCATCCGGATCGCATCGCGGTCCTTACAGATCATCCCGTCCGGGCCCGGCCGCAGATAGAACCCCGAATAATAATCGAGCGGCTTGCAGTCGCCGTCGAGCCGCGCACGCAGCCGCGTCGTGTCGTCCATCACCAGGTCGACGGCGCCGTCCTTGTTGAGCATCGCACCCGCGATCTCGTCGACCGCGATGCATTTCGGGCCCTTATGCTCCTTCCACTCGGTCGGCGGCGCGTAGGTGCGGACGGGGGCCCGGCTCATCCGGGGCACGCGGATGATGATGCGTTCGTGGATCGAGAGCTGCGCGATCTGCAGGCCATCGAGCCTGAATCTGGGCGAAGGGACATCGCGCATCGCCATGGCAAAGGGACCCGCTAGCGCGAGCAGGGTGGCGGGTATCGCGGGATGGATCATGGTGTCTGGATCATGCTGACGTAATCGTTAGGGCCTATCGTTGAACGCGCGATGAATTTTGTCTAGCGCCGCGTACATGGCCGAAATTCAGTCAGCAATCCTGACGCCTTCGCAGGCGGCAATGCTCGAATCGCTCTCCTCGTGGCTCGGCGCGAAGGCGATCGTCACCGACCCCGCCGACATCGACCCGTGGCTGCACGATTGGCGTGGCCGCTTCCACGGCGCGGCGCCCGCAATGCTCGCGCCGACATCCACCGCCGAGGTCGCGCTGATCGTCGCGGCCGCCGCAGAGCACCGCGTGCCGCTGGTCGCGCAAGGCGGCAACACCTCGATGGTCGGCGGCGCGACCGCCCCCGCGGACGGCAGCGCGCTGATCCTGTCGCTGCGTCGCCTTAACCGCATCCGCAGTCTCGATACCGACGCCGGGCTCGCGATCGCGGAGGCGGGCGTGATCCTCGCCGACCTCGACGGCGCGGCGCAAGCGCAGGGGTGGCGCTTCCCGCTGACGCTCGGCGCACGCGGCACGGCGACGATCGGCGGGCTCGTCTCGACCAACGCCGGTGGCACGCAGGTCCTCAAGTTCGGGACGATGCGCGGCCTCGTCGCAGGCGTCGAGGCGGTGCTCGCCGATGGCAGCATCTACGACGGCCTGTCCGCGCTCAAGAAGGACAACCGCGGCTACGATCTCGACCAGCTCTTCATCGGCGCGGAGGGCACGCTGGCGATCGTCACCGCCGCCACGCTCCGCCTGGCCCCCGCAATCGCAGCGCGCGGCACCGCCTGGGTCGGCGTCGGCTCACCCCAGGCGGCACTCAAACTCCTGCGCACGATGCAGGCGAAGACCGACGCGATCGAGAGCTTCGAGATTCTCCCCGCCGAGTCGCTCGACGCCGCCGTCGCGCATCTCCCGAACGCCCGCGCGCCGCTCGCCGGTCGCCACCCTTGGCACCTCCTGATCGAGGCGACCTCGGCCACAACCGAAGGCGAGTCCCCCAGCGCCCTCCTCGAACGCCTGCTCGGCAAAGCGCTCGAGGACGGCGCGATCGAAGACGCGACGATCGCCACCAGCGAAGCCCAGTCCACCGCGTTCTGGCTCCTGCGCGACTCGCTCTCCGCCGCCGAACGCGCGCTCGGCCCCGCAACGCAGCACGACATCTCGATCCCCGTCGAGACGATGCCGCGCTTCATGATCGAGGCGGCGGCGGCGTGCGATGCGCGCTTCCCCGGCACGCATGCGAGCGGCTTCGGCCATCTCGGCGACGGCAACGTCCATTTCCACGTCCGCGCCGCGCCCGGCACCGATCCCGCGGACTGGTATGCCGAGGATGCGCCGGTCGTCACCCGCTTCGTCGGCGACCTTGTCGTCGCGGCCGGCGGATCGATCTCGGCGGAGCACGGCATCGGCCAGATGAAGCGCGACGAACTCGAGCGCCTCTCCTCGCCCGCACGGATGACAGCACTCCGCGCGATCAAGTCCGCGCTCGATCCGCTCGGCATCCTCAACCCCGGCAAGCTCGTCACACTTGCACGCCCGCCCGGCGCACCATAGAGCCTCGCCCCAATCGGTGGCATGAGCCACCGGCATTTCGACCGACCGATCCGGAGAGTAACATGGCCAGCACCGCCCAGCTTCCGCTTTTCTATAATGGCCTCGAGCCGCTTTCGAGCGACACGCACGCGAACTACAAGG
This sequence comes from Sphingomonas sp. CFBP 13603, assembly GCF_014892665.1. NCBI lineage: Bacteria > Pseudomonadati > Pseudomonadota > Alphaproteobacteria > Sphingomonadales > Sphingomonadaceae > Sphingomonas > Sphingomonas sp. CFBP 13603. Next base: position 145,874 of record NZ_JADBIA010000001.1, read on the forward strand.
TCCGCCCGCAGGACAGCGCGCCGTTCCTGGTCGGCCAGCATGCGATCCCGATCACCGTCGACGAGTTTCCGCTGGTCCAGCGTCACATGCCGATCGTCTTCTCGGTCGGTGACGACGCGATTCCGCTCGCGCTGATGGGCCTCAACGAGGGCGTCAACGTGTTCGTCGGCGAAGACGGCAAGCTGACCGAGAACACGTTCTACGTGCCCGCCTATGTCCGTCGCTACCCGTACATGCTCGCGCGCCTGCACCCGGAAGCACAGGAGCTGTCGCTCTGCTTCGACCCGACCTCGCAGGCGATCGGTGATTTCGAGGACGGCGATGCGCTGTTCGAGAACGGCCAGCCGACCGAGCTGACCAAGAACATCCTCGGCTTCAACGAGTCGTTCGAACAGGCCGGCGCGCGCACGCAGAACTTCATGAACGAGCTGCGCGAGCTCGAGCTGTTGATGGACGGCGAAGTCACGATCCAGCCCGACGGCGCCGACCAGCCGTTCGTCTATCGCGGTTTCCAGATGATCAACGAGGAAAAGCTGATCGACCTGCGCGGCGATGCGCTGCGCAAGATGAGCAAGTCGGGCATGCTCCCGCTGCTGTACGCACACCTGTTCTCGCTCTCGCTGATGCGCGACATCTTCGCGCGCCAGGCCCAGCTTGGCATGACCCCGCAGCAGCAGATGCCAGCTCCTGCGCAGTTCAACGTCTGATAGCGAAACCGGGAGGGCGCGAAAATTATTTGGGGTGCGGTGCAGCAGGGGTTGAACCAAAACCGCGCTCACCCATTTAGATCCTGTACGGCATCGTGTCCCCCCCTTTCGCGGCGCCGTACGGGACGCTTCTAGCGTCCCTCCTCCCTGAACCTAGGCCACTCCGTGCGACATGCACGGGGTGGTTTTTTTTGGCCTTCGCGATGCGCCGGGCCCGTCCGCTCCTCCCACCCGTTGCGTGCCCGTGGAATTATTCGAAAGCCTCGACGTCATCCTGCTCGCCGCGCTGGTCCTGCTGGTCCTGGCGCGCAAGCTGAACGTGCCGTACCCGACCTTGCTGGCGGTGGCCGGCATCGCCTTTGCCGCGCTGCCATTCGCCCCGAAGATCACCGTCGAGCCGCATCTGGCGCTGGCCTTGTTCATCGCACCTGCGTTGCTCCACGCCGCGTATCACACCAGCCCGCGCGCCTTACGGCGACACTGGTTCCCACTGCTGAGCCTTGCCGTGTTCGCCGTACTCGTCACCGCCGCAGCGGTCGCACTAGTCGGCGTGACGCTAGGCGGGTTGCCGCTTGCCGCCGCGTTTGCCTTGGGTGCGATCGTCGCGCCGCCCGATGCCGCCGCATCGGAAGCGGTGCTCGGCGAAGTCGGCATCCCCCGCCGCGGCCTATTGCTCCTCCAAGGTGAGAGCCTCCTCAACGACGCCACGGCACTGTTGTTGTTTGGCCTCGCGGTGGCCTTCGCGACGCATTCGGACACCCCAGTGACGCCGCTCGCGCTCGCCGCGGCTGTGCCGGGCGGGATCGTCCTCGGCGTCATCGCCTCGTGGCTGTACCTCCGCGTGACGCCGCTGTTCGCGCGGACGCTCGGCGCGAGCCTCGCCGATTTCGCGGTGACGTTCGGGATCTGGCTGCTGGCCGAGCGGCTGCATATCTCGCCGGTGCTCGCGGTCGTCACGTTCGGGATGATCGTGTCGCAGCGCCGCCCGATCGGCCAGCCTGCGCGCGATCGGTTGCAGGGCGCGGCGGTATGGTCGGCGGCGGTGCTCGTCCTCAACATCATCGCGTTCGCGCTGATGGGGCTGCAATCGCGCGACGTGCTTGTCGGCCTGCCCGCCGCCGAGCGCTGGCCCGCAATCTGGTTCGCCGCCGCAGTGCTGGCGACCGTGCTCGTCACGCGTATCGCGTGGGTGTTCTTCGTGCGGTTCGTCGAGGGCATGATCGCCAATCGCTACGCACCGTCCTGGCTGCCCAAGCCGCCCCCCTGGAACGCGTCGATCATCCTGTCCTGGTCGGGTATGCGTGGCCTCCTGACGCTCGCGACCGCGTTCGCGCTGCCACGATCGGTGCCGGGCCGCGACCTGATCGTGCTCGCCGCGTTCGGTGTCGTGATCGGCACGCTGGTGCTGCAAGGGCTCACGCTAGGCCCGCTGATCCGCCGCCTCGATCTCGGCGAGGATACCGGCCTCGCCGACGAGATCGCCCCCGCGCGCAAGCGACTGATTGATGCAGGGCTAGCGGTACTGCCGGCGCGCGAAGGTGCGGCGGCGGACGCGCTGCGCTTTCGCTACGGGGCGGCGGGAAAGGTCACGGCCGAGGCGGACGACCCACAGGCGACCTCCGAATTCGACGAACTGCACCTGGAGATGATCGCCTGTCAGCGCGTCGTGCTCCACGAAATGCGCGACAAGGGCGAGGTAGCGGAGGACGTCTATCGCCGCCTCCAGGAGGAACTCGACTGGGCAGAGGTCGACGCGCGCGCGTTCGGTGACAACATCCTCACGGCGACCTGAGCGCGAGCGGGGAACATCGGCACGCGCTACGCTGTTTGAAGGAACCACCGTAGAAAGGGTCGATACATGCCAGAGGCGTCTTCGTGAGCAAATCCGTCAAGCCCGCCCCGCCGACGACGCTCGTGATCTTCGGCGCCTTCGGTGACCTGACCCGCCGCCTGCTGATGCCGGCGCTGATCAACATGACACGGCTCGGGCTGGTCGGTAACGACTTCCACGTGCTCGGTGTCGGTATCGACGAAGGCAACGACCAGTCGTTGCGCGACGCGCTCGGCACGTTCGACGCGAAGGGCGGCGAGGGGGCCGGCGAAAAAGGTGACGCGTGGGCGCGGCTCAAGGACCGCGTCGGCTATCTCCAGGGCGATTTCACCAAGGACGACGTCTTCGAGCAACTCAAGGCCCGGGTGAACGGCAACGTCGCGTTCTACTTCGCGGTGCCCGCGAAGTTCTTCGGCACGATCGTCGACAAGCTCGCCGACCACGGCCTGATGGCAGAGACGCCGCATGGCTTCCGCCGGATCGCGATCGAGAAGCCGTTCGGCCACGACCTCGCCTCCGCCCGCGATCTCAACGCACGCATTCTGGCCCGCGTGTCCGAGGCGCAAATCTACCGGATCGACCATTTCCTCGGCAAGGAAACCGTCCAGAACATCATGACCGCACGGTTCGCGAACATGATGATCGAGCGCGTCTGGAATTCGGATTGCATCGCGCACGTCCAGATCACCGCCGCCGAGACGGTCGACGTCGGCACCCGCGGCAAGTTCTACGACGGCACCGGCGCGCTGCGCGACATGGTCCCCAACCACCTGTTCCAGCTGCTCGCGATGGTCGCGATGGAGCCGCCCGCTAGCTTCGATGCCGAGGCGATCCGCAACGAAAAGGGCAAGGTGCTCAAAGCCGTCCGCGTCTATTCGCCCGGCAAGGCGAAGCGCAACGGCGTCCGAGGCCAGTATACTGCGGGAAAAGTGAAGGGGGTGGATGTCCCCGCCTACACCGCCTCGCCCGACGTCGCGCCGGACAGCCGGACCGAGACCTATGTCGCGCTCAAGCTGATGGTCGACACGTGGCGATGGGCGGGCGTGCCGTTCTACCTGCGCACCGGCAAGGCGATGACGTGTCGCGACACCGAGATCGCGATCACCTTCAAGCCGGTCCCGTTCGCGTCGTTCCCCGGCGCCGCCGCCGACATGCTGCCGCCCAACCGGCTGATCATCCAGATCCAGCCCGACGAGGGGCTGAGCATGGACATCAACATCAAGCGCCCCGGTCTCGAAGTGGCGACGGCGCCGATCGCGCTCGATTTCCGGTATGCCGACGAATTCGATATCGGTCACCTGACCGGGTACGAGTCGCTGATCTACGACCTGTTCGTCGGCGACCAGACGCTGTTCCAGCGCGCGGACGCGATCGAGGCGGGCTGGGCCGCGGTGCAGCCGTTCCTCGACCTCTGGGCGCATGACGCGAGTAAGCCGGAACCCTACGAGGCAGGCACGCTAGGCCCCGCGGCGGCAGATGCCCTTCTAGCGCATGACGACCACACCTGGCACGAACTTGCCCCGGCAGGGCAGACGGTGCCGTAACTCATCCCTCACTGTTCTCCCGCGAAAGCGGGAGCCCAGGGTCTCAAACGATGGTGCTCGTGACCCTGGACCCCCGCCTCCGCGGGGGAACAGCATTGGTCGGGACCATCAATGAGCGCTCAAACCCGCTCGGTCAGCTCGATCTCGCCCTCGACCTCCATCTCGTCCTCGTCACCCATCTCGTCCATGTCGGGCATCGTGAAGTCGGCCTTCCAATCATAGACCTTCTCGACCCCGCCCTGCACCCAGACGCGCACCGCGCCAGACGTAATCTCGCCGCCCATTGCGCCGACGAAATCCGCCACCAGCGAATCCGCCGCATCCTCATGATCGGTCGCGCCCGGAATCGTCGCGGCGGTCATTTCCTCATCGAGTTCGATGATCTGCGCCCAATATTGCTTCGCCATGTGTCGCTCCTGCGTAGATGAAAGGCCGTCAGCCGGGGTCTATGAGACGCCGTCAGCCGGCGGTGATGATGGGACGATCCTCGCGCAGCCGGTCCGCCAGCCGCTCGACCGCGTCGACCTCGCTCGCGCTGCCCGACGGGGTCACCGCCCAGTTGCAATGCGCGTGGGTCGCGAGGCTATACACCTTCACGTCGCCGACGATCAGCCGCCACCGCCGCCGGTCGCCGCTATTGTACCGGACGAGGTTGGTGACGAAAAGGCTCTGGAGATCCGATGCGGTCATCCGCGCTCCATAGCGACAATCGCCCGCCCGTCGCCACCGCAAACGGCCCGTGGTGGATCCCATCCAAATTACGGCGCGTTTGGGTTCGGAACAGATCATCTACATTACGGGAATTGCACATGGCTAAGACGGCGTTGGTAGTGGGAACGAGCGGGATCGTCGGCAGCGCGACCGCCGCGGCGTTGGTGAAGGCGGGCTGGACCGTCCACGGTCTCGCGCGGCGCCCGACCGAACAGGACGGCGTCCAGCCGGTCGCGGCGGATCTCCAGGATCCCGCCAGCCTCGAAACGGCGCTCACCGGCCTCAAGCCCGACGCGGTATTCATCGCCACCTGGTCGCGCCAGGACAGCGAGGCGGAGAACATCCGCGTCAACGGCGGCATGGTCCGCAACCTGCTCGGCGCACTCTCGCCCGCCGGCAGCGTCGGTCACGTGGCGCTGGTGACGGGCCTCAAGCATTACCTCGGACCGTTCGAAGCGTACGGCAAGGGCGTCCTCCCGCAGACTCCGTTCCGCGAGGAGCAGGGCCGTCTCGACGTCGAGAATTTCTACTATGCACAGGAAGACGCCGTGTTCGAGGCCGCCGAGCGCGACGGCTTCGGCTGGAGCGTCCACCGCCCGCACACGATCATCGGCAAGGCGGTCGGCAACGCGATGAACATGGGCACCACGCTCGCGGTCTACGCGACGCTGTGCCGCGAGACCGGCCGCCCGTTCCGCTTTCCCGGCTCGGCGGCGCAGTGGAACGGCCTAACCGACATGACCAGCGCGACGATGCTCGCCGATCACCTGATCTGGGCCGCGACCACCCCCGAGGCGCGCAACGAGGCGTTCAACGTCGTCAACGGCGACGTCTTCCGCTGGAGCTGGATGTGGAGCCGCATCGCCGAGTGGTTCGGGATCGAGCCGGCGCCGTTCGACGGCACCATCCTGACGCTCGAAGAGCAGATGAAGGATGACGTCGGCCTCTGGCGCGAAATCGCCGCGCGCAAAGGTCTGGCGGAAGCCGACCTGTCGCGGCTCGCCTCGCCGTGGCACACCGACGCCGATCTCGGCCGCCCGATCGAGGTGGTCACGGACATGGGCAAGAGCCGGCGCCTGGGGTTCAAGGAATACCAGCCCACGGATGACGCGTTCTTCGACCTGTTCGCGGAACTGCGTGCAGACCGGCTGATCCCGTAAAACTTGGAGCGGGGTGGAACCCAATCTTGAAATCCTCCCCCGCCAGGGGGAGGTGGCTGGCCCTTGCCAGACGGAGGGGGCGGCAAGCGAAACGCGTGTTCCGTGTCCTCCCCCTCCGTCACCTTCGATGCCACCTCCCCTTGCGGGGAAGGAATTCGAGGGGAAGTCAGCTTTTGACCGCCACCGTCGCCACCACCACCGGGTCATCCCGAAGCTTCAGAAACAGCGCACCGCCCACCGGCTTCGGCACCATCAGCGAAACCCCGGTAAACCCCTCCGGCACCCGCACCGCATCCGCGAACCCCGCATTCGCCGCCACCGAATCGATCAGGAACAGGTCGCTTCCCGCCAGCGTACAGACGTCCTTGCACGTCACCCCAGCCAGCGCCGGCACGCGCACCAGGCTCGTCAACGGCACCCAGTCGCCCGCAACCCCGTCCTGCACCAGTCGCCATCGCAGCGGCCCGTGCGCGGACACCCCCAGCGCCTTGCCCGGCTCGACCGACACCACCGCGATCCGCTCGTCCTGCACGGTAAGCCCGCGACCCGACGCGACGCTCGTCGTCGGCCCACCGGCAACCGTACCGATCTCGACGCCGTCCCCCGCCGCGAACCGCGTCGTCCCCTCGGCACGCAACGAGAAGGTCAGCCGGGCGTCCTGCGCGATCGCCGTATCGCCGGCCAGCACGACGGGAAGCCCGGGGGAGGGGGGCGCCACCACGCTCTTGGCGATCAGTGTAGCCTTGGGCCGCGCCGCCGCGACGGTGAACTTCACCGACCGCTTCCGCCCGTCGGTCAGCGTGACAAGCGCGGTCTTCGCCTGCCCCGCCGTGAACGTCGGCGCCGTATCCGCGGTCAGCCCCAGCAGATCGCCCTTGTCCGCGCGCACTACGTCGCCCGGCTTGAACGCGACCCCGTCGACGGTCATCGACGCGACCAGATCGAGCCGGGTTCCCGCCAGTGTCCCCGCCGCATCGCCCGCATACAGCGTCAGGCCATCGATCCGCCCCGCCTCGGCGAGCGCGGTCAGCGCGATCTTCTCCGGCGCCTCGACCCCGTATTGCTTGACCAGCAACGTTAGTTTCCCCGGCGCGGTCTTCGCGAGCGGCAGCGTCAGTCCGATCCGGTCGCCATTCGTCGTCCACGCCAGCGGCACATCGCCCGAGGCTCCAACCAGCGTCACCGCCTCGACGCAGCTCGGCGTCGGTCCCGCCAACGCCACCGAATTGTCGCGCCCGACTACCAAATTCTCAGGATCGGTATCGACCATCGTCCACCCGCCGGCGCGCGGCACCTGCAAGCGGAACCGGGGTCCATCGAACGGCGTGAAGCCCCAGCGCCCGTGCAACGTCGCATCGGTCACCGAACTCAAGCCCGCGGTCTGCATGCCGACCTGATCGAGCACATAGCCGCCGCGTTCCGCATCGGCCTGCACCGGCAGTTCGACCACGCCCCCCTGCGGCGTCGTCACCCGCAAGCTCATGTCGTGTGCGAACTTGGTCGCATAGATCAGCGGCGCGCCCTCGACCGGCAGCACCAGATCGGGCTTTGCCGCACACACAAGCCGGTCCGCCTCCGCCCGCCGCATCGTCGGCGTCTGCGGTGCACCCGTCTCGATCACCGGCATCGCCACGACCATCACCGACTTCGGGCTGGCGAACGACGGCGCCGCGTTCAGCAGCAGTGCCAGCCGATCATCATGAGCCCGCGCCAGTGCCGGAATGTACCGGAACTGCGTCGTCTGGAACGCGCCGAAGATCTTCGCCAGATCGCGCACCACGCCGATATACGGACTGTAATAGCCAAGCCCGCCCTCCGGCGTCGCGCTCAGTTGCAGCGCCAGATCGGTCGGCGCCCCCACCAAGGTATCCGCCAGCGTCGAACTCTGCCCATCCGCCAGCACCAGCGAATCGCGGCTCTGCGTCAGACAGGAGGCTTGCAGGTCCGCCGCGAGATCAAGGCACTCCGCTTTCAGCTTGATCGCCAGGCTGCGTGAAAGCAGCGGCGAGACCGCCTCGATCCGCTCCGGCCGCGTCCGTTCCAGCGCATGGATCCCGTCGAGAAACGCATCGAGCCGCGCTCGATCGAGCGACGCTTGGTCGAGATCCTGCACCGCACGCACGAACGCCCCCGGCTGCTTGCGCACCGCCGACACGACAGCATCGAACCCGCCGCTCTCGGGCACCAGGAACACCACCAGTTGCCGCGCGCCCTCCGGTACCGTCAGCGCCAGCGCGTTCTTCTTCGCCTTCCACGTCTCGGCCTTGAAGAACCACGACTTCGGCGGCGGCTCGGTCGCGCCGCGCAGGAACGCCGCGACCAGCAGATAGCGCGCGCCGTCGTCCTTCTTGCCGACGGCCAGATCCGCCGCGATCGACACGCGGTCGCCGGTCGCAAGTCTTGGCACCTGCGCGATCGGCAACGTCGTCGTCCCATGCGTCACCCCGACGCGCAGGCTGGGCCCGGTCAGGTCGAACGGTGCCGGATCGGCGCGCGCAGCCAAGGGCACCAGCGCAGCAGCCAGCGCGCAGAACGGAAGACATCGAAGCATCATCACAGGCGATCTCGTCGTCGGAAGCATCACAGATGGCCTGAACCGGTGTCGAGAATAGGGCAAGGTAGACGAGCCGGTGCGACACGCGCGCACCCCTGCGATCCGGTCCGCTGCCGACGATGCGACGGCAATGGTAACCGCGAGAAGACCGGAGATATCGAGTTCGTGTCGGAAACGGTAGAGCGCTGCCGATATCCGGGAAGTTCAACGCCGGTCACGTTTCACCGCTGCCCAGGCGCGCCTCGTCGCATCGCGGGTTGCCGTCGGACGTCGTTCAGCCTCCCCCGCGCACAACGCCGCGACGACCGCGCGCAGGGGATTTTCGACGATGACGACCGATCGCGGGGCGCTTGCCGCCCTGCTCGCCACCATGATCTTGCCGGTTTCGGTAGCGAGCCCGGCGATGGCGCAGACCGAGCAGACCGCCCCGGTCCGTGGCCTGGAGGGGTTGGCGACACCCGCCCCGCAAACGGATGCAACGGTTCCAATCCCCGATGCGCCGAAAATCGTCCTGCCGACCGAGGCGGCGGCCCCCCGCCGCGCATCCCGCCCGCCCGCTGCGGAAAAGGCCGCCACCGACAAGGCCGCCACCGAACGCTCGGCTGCGCGCAACGAACCGGCAACACGCCCAACCCGCACCTCGACCGAGCCGACGCGCTCGCCCGCACCCACCGAGCCCGTACCGGTAGCGACGCCTGAGCCGGCATCGCCTCCACCGCCAGCCGCGACCTCGTCGACGAAGGCCGTCCCGCAGGCTGCCACCTCGCAACCCGCGCCGACGCCGACGCCGACGCCGGTCACGACACAGCCAACGGTATCCGTCCCCGAGACGGGCAGGGCGATGCCGCTCTGGCTTTCGCTCGCAGTGATCGTCGTTGTCCTGGCCGCGCTCTGGCTGCTCCGCCGCAAGCCTCGCAACCATCGGCGGGACGGCGTAGAGGCCGAAACCGTTGTCGAGCCCACAGGGGAACCGTCAGCACCCGAGCCTGCCACCGCTTCGGTCATCGCCCCCAGCGTCGCCGCAAACCCAGTCAGATCCGTCGAGCCAATAGCGGTGCCGGTCGCCGCCGCCTTCTCCGAGCCCGGAGCAGCAGCACCGAAATTTCTCGAACCTCGCGCAAAAGCACCGCCGCCGCCACAAGCCGCTCCCCGGGCGCGCGTCACCTGCGATCTTCGTCCGCTACGCGCCGGTCTCAACCTCCTGAGCGCCACGGTCGAGTGCGAGCTGGTCGTCACCAACACCGGCACCGTGCCCGCCGACGCGATCCGCACCGGTGTCGCGCTCCTCACCGCACATGCCGGTCAGGACACCGATCTCGCGCAGTTCACCGCCGCCCCGATCAGTCGTCCGGCGACGCCGCCGTTCGCGCTGGCACCCGGCGAGACCCGCACGATCCGCACCGTCGTCGCTATCGCCCGCGATGCGATCCGGACGATGACCGCCGCCAATCGGCCGATGTTCGTCCCCGTCGTCGCCACCAACATCCTCTATGCGACCGCCGGCGAAGACGCTCAAACCGCTCGAGCGTGGGTCGTCGGGATCGAACGCGTCGACTCCGCCAAGCTCGCCCCGTTCTGGTTGGACGCCCCTGCTCGCATGTTCACGACGGTCGCAGCCCGACCGCACGCGGCGACGTTCGAACGCTAGAGCGAAGGGTGGGGGCGAGATGTCGTTGGCCCCGCCTCATTCGTACTGAAGCTACCGGGTAGCGTCGCAAGAACGTATCGAGGGCTCCTATCGAAGCACGGGTTCTGCTGCGCAACGTCATTGCGTGAAAACCACGGGCCATAGCCAGACACGAAAAAGGGCGACCCCATCGCTGGGGCCGCCCTTTTTCTTAGCTGCGGCCAGCAGGGGCAAAGCCCCTGCTTCGTCGGTCGGTGCAGGCACCGCCGGCCGGCCTTGCGGGAGAGACGCTTCAGCGTGGCTGAAGCGTCTCTCCAGCTGCGGCTTACTTGACCTCGACGGTCGCGCCAGCTGCTTCGAGCTGAGCCTTGATCTTGGCTGCCTCGTCCTTCGACACGCCTTCCTTGACGGCCTTGGGAGCCGACTCGACCAGCGTCTTGGCTTCGGTCAGGCCGAGCGCGGTGATCGCACGGACTTCCTTGATGACGTTGATCTTCTTGCCACCGTCGCCGGTCAGGATGACGTCGAATTCGGTCTGCTCTTCTGCTGCAGGAGCAGCTGCGCCGCCGCCTGCTGCCGGTGCTGCGACCGCTGCTGCGGCCGAAACGCCCCACTTCTCTTCGAGCAGCTTCGAAAGCTCAGCTGCTTCGAGAACGGTCAGTTCGCTCAGGCTCTCAACGAGCGCGTTCAGGTCTGCCATGATAAATCTCCATCTCGGGGCTCGTGCCCCATCAGTTCAAAAAGGTAACGAAAGGCCTGCAAGATCAGGCGGCTTCCTTCTCCGCGTAGGCGGAAAGCACGCGCGCGAGCTGCGCTGCCGGAGCCTGCGTGATCGTTGCCAGCTTCGTGGCGGGTGCCACGATGAGGCCAACGATCTTGGCACGCAGTTCGTCCAGCGAGGGCAGCGTTGCGAGCGCCTTCACACCGTCGACGTCGAGGGTCGTCGCGCCCATCGCCCCACCCACGATTTCGAACTTGTCGTTCGTCTTCGCGAATTCCACGACCACCTTGGCGGCCGCGACGGGATCGATGGAGCTGGCCAGACCGACCGGACCCGTGAGCATGTCGCCCAGCGAGCTGTAGTCGGTGCCGTCCATTGCGATCTTGGCAAGCTTGTTCTTCGAGACCTTGTAGGTCGCGCCGGCGTCGCGCATCTTGTTCCGCAGCACAGTGGACTGTGCGACGGTCAGGCCGAGGTTGCGCGTGACAACGACGACGCCGACCTCGGAAAAGGTGCGGTTCAGCTCGGCTACGGCCGCGGTCTTTTGATCACGATCCATGCCATTCTCCACGTTTTACGAGTTCACCGCTTGCGCAGTGGACCCGGTTACTAACCGGAGGCGCAGACAAACCCGCGCTTCCGGGGTGTCTCATCGATGGGGCATGGGAGAGGGGCGGCGCGCAGATGGGCCGACAAAATCTCATTCCCCGTCTAGGTGGGAGATTAAGCACCGGCAAACCCGCTGCACCCACTGTCTCGGACGGAGTTCGACGAGCAAGCCCGCCGAACGAAGGTGCCGCTTAGCGGAATTGGCGGGGGAGTCAACGGATATGCGTGGCCTCGATCCGCGCTACCCGATGAGGCGGACAGTTTGCGCCGAAATGGTTGGGCACGTGCTTTGAAAGCACAGGTGCCGCCAAAACGGATACTGTATTTCTCCTCTGCAGACTTGATCAGTAGTATTGGTTGCCCTCCGAATATCCTCCTTCAGTGAAGTGAGAGTATATCGGTAGCTGGAGGTAGCGGACATGTTCGGACTGATACTCAAGCATTATCTGAACTACACGACGCAGGATCCCGTGCAAGTCGCGGTATTGGACAAGTTCGCGACATTGATGGGTATTGTTTCGGTCGATCCGTCATCCGCCGCTGCTTCATGGCCACGCGCCGATATCGTTCCTCTCGCGCGGCGTGATGTCGAGTCGCAATTCGGTGGCGGTACGCTCGACGCCTATGTCTGCACGTTGCGTACGACAGACTACCAAGCCGAGTTTCCGGCCGGCGGTGGGCGGTGAAAAAGGCATATCTTTTCGGGGTGCTCTCGCTGAGCGCGTGTGCGCATCCAGAGGATCGTCGCTGGGCGGCACTGGTTGCCAGCCCGATGGGTGCGAAGATACCGAGCCCGAAGGGGCCGGATGCCGAGCACCCGAAAGTGACGGTATACTCCTTCGCGATGCCGGTGGAAGCGCGGCCGTCGACGCGGTTGCGCGATCTCGCTGGGGAGGGACAAGCAGCGTATATCGCCCAGATGAGTGTCGCGGACGACGCGTCTACCCTGCGGAAGAAGCTGGCTGCGCCGATCGCCGGCGAGTGGGGCCTCGGACCGACTATTCTTCCGGCCTTTGATCGAACGCTCGTCGTGTCGGTGCAAAAGCCGCGCGATGCGGGTGTCGGCGACCGCCTGATATCGACGGTCGTGACGATCGTGCCCGTCGCGGATGCGTTCGAATTTGCCGGCTACACCGTCGTCGCGACCGACAACCAGGTTCAGGACATCGCGAAGCTCTCGACGACCAGCGACGCATCGCTCGACGTCAGCGTGGCGCCGCCGATCAAGGCGCTCGGCGATGTCGGCATAGCCGGCAAGGCATCGCGCAGCCACACGACGACCGCCGATATCGTCCAGCAATACGAGAAGCTGAACGTCGATATAGAGCCGAAGACGATGACGATCATCCGGGAAAGCGAGCGGGGCCTCGACGTCGTTGGCAACACGATCATCAATCTGACGATCGTTCCCAAGCAACCGGCAAACGGTGCGGTCGTCATGCAGGTCTTTCTTGCCGTCGGGCAGGACCTTGTTGCGAAGGGCGCGTTGCGCTCGGCCAAGACCGCATCGATCGATCTGGAAGATACCTATCTGTCGCAAAGATGCGCGCTGAAAGCGTCCGTCACGATGCGGTATCTCCTGCGGCACATCGTCTCCGGCAGCGAATATTACACCGAAGGCAAGCAGACGGTCGCGCTGATCAAGGACAAGACCGAGACCACCATCCATACGTTGATCCGCAAGGACGAAACCCAACCCCCCTTATGGCGGATCGTCGCGGCCAATGGCCACGGCCTCAGTGTGAAGCCGGTGTTGGGTACACCGCATATCCTGGTGTTCGACAATTACGCTTCGGCCCAGCAATTCGCCGGTTGGCTCGACCAAAATCGTGCAGGCAGGATCGGCAAGGACGGTGTGCTTTTGCAGGTCGATGCCGCCGCCATCACGTCCAAACCCAGCGTCATGCCCTATGCGGTGGAATGCGCGTAATCGTTCGTTCGCGATAGTGTCGTGCTCTCCGATCGGATGATTTCTTACGTGTCGGAAGAGGCGATGTGCATCGCGAACTCGCTTAATCGAGCGCCGTCCGAAGCTTCACGCAAAAGGGCCGGGATTGCTCCCGGCCCTTTCTGTCTCTAAGCGGCGGGACGGGAGTAAATCCCGTTCCCGTCTCTGGCATCGTCGGTCGCGGTTGCCCGCGCCGGCCGCGCTTTCGCCGTCTCGTGGCTAGCTTTCGCTAGCCACGTGCGGCTCAGGCGCCTGCAACCTCGGTCGTGTCGACCTTGATGCCTGCACCCATGGTCGACGAGATCGCGACCTTCTGGACGTACTTGCCCTTGGCGCCGGTCGGCTTGGCCTTGACCACCGCGTCGACCAGTGCGTCGAAGTTCGCGCGCAGGTCTTCCGCCGGGAACGACGCCTTGCCGATGCCCGAGTGGATGATCCCGGCCTTCTCGACGCGGTATTCGATCTGGCCGCCCTTGGCTGCCTGAACGGCGGCTGCGACGTTCATCGTCACCGTGCCGAGCTTCGGGTTCGGCATCAGGCCCTTCGGACCCAGCACCTTACCGAGGCGACCGACGATGCCCATCATGTCCGGGGTCGCGATGCAGCGATCGAAATCGATCGTGCCACCCTGGATGATTTCCATCAGGTCTTCGGCGCCGACGACGTCTGCGCCTGCTGCGAGGGCTTCCTCAGCCTTCGCGCCGCGGGCGAACACGCCGACGCGGACGGTCTTGCCGGTGCCCTTGGGCAGCGTGACGACGCCGCGGACCATCTGGTCTGCGTGACGCGGATCGACGCCCAGGTTCAGCGCGACTTCGATCGTCTCATCGAACTTCGACGTGGCGCCCGACCGTGCGAGACCGATGGCCTCGTCGATGCCGTGCAGCTTGACGAGGTCGACCGTGACGGCCTTCTGCTTCTTGCTCAGCTTAGCCATGATATCAGCCCTCCACCACTTCGAGGCCCATTGCGCGGGCGCTGCCTTCGATGATCTTCGTCGCAGCGTCGATATCGTTGGCGTTGAGGTCCTTCATCTTCGTCGTGGCGATCTCGCTCAGCTGCGAGCGCTTGATCGTGCCGGCGACGACCTTGCCCGGCTCCTTCGAACCCGACTTGAGACCGGCGGCCTCCTTGATCAGGTACGAGGCAGGCGGAGTCTTGGTCTCGAACGAGAACGAGCGATCCGCATAGACCGTGATGACGGTCGGGATCGGCATGCCCTTCTTCAGTTCGCTCGTGCCGGCGTTGAACGCCTTGCAGAACTCCATGATGTTCACGCCGCGCTGACCCAGCGCAGGCCCGATCGGCGGCGCGGGCTTTGCCTCGCCTGCAGGGACCTGCAGCTTGATGTATCCGGTAATCTTTTTAGCCATGTCACTCTCTTTATGTGAGCCTAGCGGTGATGGCGGCCGTCTCGCGACAGCCTCCCGCAAATTCCATCAATGAAGGTGGAAGCCGGCGCGCATAGCGTAAAAGCGCGAACGCGGCAACATGAGTCCGCGGGTCGTATCGGCCCGGTATCGGAAGGGGTATCGGCTGCCGCAGTTAGGCTGGTGCCGGCGGTGCGGCCTATTCGAACACGTCGACCGGCCAGGCGATCTGCCTCGCCGCTGCGTAGCACGCTGCGCGCGACGGATAGCCGTCCGAATAGCTGATGAGAGTGCCGTTCTCGTGAAACAGCAGCCACGCCCAGTCACCGGTCAGCACGGGGGGAGGCTTGAGGTCGAGCTCGTCGACCTTGCGGATTTCCAGTTTCATGACGAGTGTTTCCGGTCGTCGAAGATCGGTGTCGGAAGGCAGCGCCGTGTTGCCGGTGGATTTTGCGAGGGCGCGGCCGAACCGACCGTCAGGCGGCATGGTGCGACGTGATCGATTGGTACGGTACGGGCTTGCCCCAGTAGAAGCCCTGGCCGCAATCGGCGCCCAGCAGTTCGGCCAGTCCGAGATCCTGTTCGGTCTCGATGCCTTCGATCACGGTTCCGATGTGCCTGCTCCTGCAATAATCGATGATCTCCTTCAGCAGCGACCTGGGGAATTCGCCTTTGCTGCATTTCCGGAAGATTTTGCGGTCGATCTTCACTTCCGAGACGGGCAGGTCGGCGATGCGATCGAAATTGGTCGCCCCCTTGCCGAAATCGTCGAGCGAGATCGGCACCCCCATCCGCCGCAGTTCGTGCATGTTGTCGAGCAGGTTGCCGTCGAGTCCCGAATAGGTGATCTCGGTCAGCTCGATCCCGATCATCCCGGTGGCGACCTGATGTCGTCGCAGCAGGATCGGGATCGCCGCGATGAAGTCGGGATGGGCGAGAACCGCGGCGCTGCAATTGGCCGCGATGGGTACCGGCCGTCCGTCCTTCGTCAGCGCACCCAGCAGTCGCGCCGCCGCTTCTACCGCGAGCAACGTCGCGGCGATCTCCAGCGACAAGATCGTCGATGGCGCGAATATGTGTTCGGGGTTGAGCGACGGACGGTTCCGCAGCCTGGTCAGCGTTTCATATCCCGCGACGCTGCCGGTGCGCAGGTCGCGCTTGACGTGGAACTCATGCGTCAGGTTGGGGAGCAGCCGGCCCTGCTGGATCAGCCACGACAGGAAATGCCGATCGCCCGTGTCGCCGTCGTGATCGTGGCGGACGATCCCGGGCAGTCGATCGGCGATGCTCTGCGCGGTGTAGGGCGCATCGAGCGTATCGACATGCGCGATGTCCGACTGCTCCGCCGCGACCATCGCATCCTGGAAATGAAACCCGGCCCGCAGCACGGTAAGTGCTCCGTCGTAATGATGTTCGTCGAGCAACGCGATGATCGCGTGCCGGTTGGCGATCGATACGTCCGGATTGACGATGACGAGGTCCGGCTGGAACGCGACCCCGGCTCTTTCCTCGCTTGCCATGCCGATCCACGCGACCTTGTGGCCCATCGCTTCGAGCTGGCGATGGACGATGTTGCAGCGCTCGCCCTCATGGTCGAGAAATAGAATCCGATGTCCGAAAGAGATCGGAGTCGAACGAGGCTCTTCCTGCGGCAGTTCTCGTCTCATGATGTTTGTCGATTGCATCGATCACTTTCCACCGGCGAAGTTTTTCACGAGAACGCGTACGGGCCAAAACGGCACGATGCTTTCGCTCGGCAAGAGTATCGGCAACGGCAATTTTGGTGGTCGCTATCACTACATTGGCGATAGCCTGAGAAGGGGCTGAGCCACAGAAGTTAGCGAAATGTAAACCGACCTGGTTAACGCTGGATAGAGGTTAACGCGGTATCGGGGCCAAGCCACGGTCACCCCGCGTAACTATATGAAAACATTCAAGTGCAACCTATGTTTGGTCGCTAAAATCAATATTTTACAATTAAATATTTCCGAGTGTTACAGGGTGAATTCGCTCCGGACGTGCCTCCCGAGTTCTGCAAAGGACCTATCCGAAGCAGTCCGCAGACCAATGGCATCACCCAACGAGGCCGAGCTCGCGAATCAGCTTTGCGACGGTCCGACGGGATCTGATCGTCACGCATGCGCCACCGGGTCTCGCCGGACAGCGCCGGACCTGCGAAAAGCGTGCGTAATCGCCACGGGTCATCGCGCATTCGGCCCCGATCGACCCGCGGTGCAGGAACCCGCAAGGTATTGAAGAGGTTTCACAGCCATGGCCCGTTGGGCCGTTTTCCGGGAGAACTACAACAATGACTGACTTTTCCGACCTCGTGGATGGCTATCAGCGGTTTCACACGTCTGATTGGCGTCGCGAGCGTGAGCGCTGGACGCAGCTTGCAGGCGAGCAAAAGCCCCGCGTGATGGTGATCGCCTGCTCGGACAGCCGGGTCGAGCCTGCACAGATTTTCGATACCTTGCCCGGCGAGATCTTCGTCGTCCGCAACGTTGCCGCGCTGGTCCCGCCCTGCGAGTCGGGCGATGGCGGCTATCACGGCGTTTCGG
Organism: Sphingomonas sp. CFBP 13603; assembly: GCF_014892665.1. Lineage (NCBI taxonomy): Bacteria > Pseudomonadati > Pseudomonadota > Alphaproteobacteria > Sphingomonadales > Sphingomonadaceae > Sphingomonas > Sphingomonas sp. CFBP 13603. The sequence continues at coordinate 163,217 of NZ_JADBIA010000001.1, forward strand.
CCGCGGTCGAATTCGCGGTGACGCAGCTCAAGGTCGAGGAAATCGTCGTCCTTGGTCACGGCAGCTGCGGTGGCTGCAAGGCGTCGCTCGCGCGTACCTTCGAGAAGACCGAAGACGGCGCGGACGGTCGCTTCATCGGCGATTGGGTCGGCCTGCTCGACGACGCACGCGACAAGGTCGAGAGCGAGTATGACGATCTCACCAGCCGCGAGGCCTATCGTGCGATGGAGCAGGAAGGCGTGAAGACGTCGATCCGCAACCTCCGCACCTTCCCGTTCGTCCGCAAGGCTGAGGAAGCAGGCGAGCTCAAGATCCAGGGCGCGGTCTTCGCGATCGACGACGGATCGCTCGTCGTGCTCGACGAGTCCGGCAAGTTCGAGGCTGCCAAGCCACGCATGTAATGCGGTGATCCATAGAAAAGCGGCGCGATCATCACGGTCGCGCCGCTTTTTTCATGCCCGCAAGGTCGGGATCCATCCCACGAAATTCTCGAGTGCCGACGCAGCGCTCCGGTCAGGCACCGCCGCCAGGCCAAGATGTCCAGCCACTGCACAACCCGCTGCATCATCGGTCACGCTCATCCTGCACGATGCCATCCTGCACGAGGCGAAGAACCGGCCTTGCAATGTAAGATATCCAGGCAGACCCCCGCGCAATGGCGCGCACTTCAACCCCCGACGTGTTCACCCGACGCCAGGCCGCGCAGAACGCCGCGTTCCTCGCCAGCCTTCGCCGCACCGGCAACGCGCGAGAAGCCGCCCGCGCGCTCGGCTATAACCGTTCCACCTTCACCAAGCGCCGCGCCGTCCACCCCGCTTTCGCCGCAAAATGGGAAGCCGCGCTGGCACTAGCATCCGCAGCCCTGAACCTCCCCTCCCGCCTGCGGGAGGGGTCGGGGGAGGGGAGTGCCAAGAACGCCGCCGTCCCAACCGGATTCCCCACCACGACAAGAACCGCCAACGGCCGCCTCCAGCTCCGTCGCCCCACCGCCAACCGCCTCGACCACGCCGCCGAGCAAGCCTTCCTCGCGGCGCTCTCCGCCACCGCCAACATCCGCCTCTCGGCCGCCGCCGCCGGGTTCAGCCACTCCGCCTTCTACGCCCGCCGCAAGGCCAGCCCCGCCTTCGCCCGCGAGATGCGTCTGGCATTGGCGGCGGGCTACGAAACCGTCGAGTCCGCGCTGATCGCCGGCTCGCTACCCGGCTCGCACGACCACGACGAATGGCGCCACAACGCTCCCCCACCGATCCCGCCGATGACCGCGGACCAGGCGCTTCAGCTTCTCCACCTGCACAACCGGACGGTCCACCTCCAGCAGGAGCCACCGCACATCAAACGCCGCCGCGGCGAGTCGTCCGAAGCGCACAGCTACCGCCTGTCGGCGATGTACGAAGCCCGCCAGGCCCTGGATCGCGAAGCCTTCGACATCGCCGAAGCCGCCCGCCGCGAACGCGGCGAACCCACGCTCATGAACCCCGATCCCCCAAGACTCCCGGCGCTCGATCAGGTCACCGGCTGGAGCAAGGCCGACCCGACGAAGGTATCGCACCACCCGGACACGGCGCTGTTCGGCGGCTGGCAACTGGAGGATTGGGACGACTGAACGCGTCCATTCTCGACCTAATTTATCCATCCCGAGCAGGTCTTTCCGGGTTAGCATCGCCCCGATCGGATGGGGGCATCCGATGATACCGGGGGGATCATGTTCAAATCATACCGTACGCTGCTCGCGGTGCTGTTCGCGTCGCTGACGCTTGTCACGACCGCCCACGCGCAGGAAAAGACCGGCATCAAACCAGGTTTCTCCTTGAAGCCCGGCACCGCGCGGATCGTCCTCATGCGGCCGTCGATCCGGGTCGGCGCGCAGTCGACCGGCGGCATGTACGAGCCGAACGCCGACTGGACCGACCAGGCGAAGGAGAACATCGCCACCGCGCTTGCCAAGGCGCAGACCGGCCTAGGCAACAGTGTCGTCGGGTATGTCGAGCCGGTCGGTGTGGGTTCGGCCAAGGTCGCGGAGTACCAGGAACTGTTCGGCGCGGTCGCGTCGTCGGTGATCGAGTATCAGTTCTTCAAGGGCAACCGGCTGCCGACCAAGAAGCGCAAGGACCAGTTCGAATGGGGGCTCGGCCCCGACGTTCGAACGCTCCCCGGTCTGGAGGCGGCCGACTACGCATTGTTCATCACCACCGAGGATCATTTCGGTTCGACCGGCCGGAAGGTGCTGCAGCTTTTCGCGGCGATGGCGCGCGTCCCAGTCACGGCAGGCGTTCACACAGGATACGCCGGACTCGTCGACCTGCGGACAGGCGAATTGGTCTGGTTGAATGCAGACAGGCAGATGGGCGGCGATGTCCGTGATGCCGAAGGCGCCGACAAGCGCGTGCGTCAGTTGTTGGAGGGCTTCCCGGGAAAGCCAGCCGAAGCTCCAGTCGCCATCACTGCTGTTGCAGCCGCTCCCGCCGTAGCTGCGGCGCACTGACATGCGGATACCTATGGTCGGGCTTCTGCTCGCCACCGCGATCGGTACGTCCGCGCTCGCCGCGGACAAGCGCCCGCCGTTACCGACGTACACACAGGCCTATACGCCAACGACGGTCGACGAACGTGGGATATGGATGCAATCCGACGAGCAGGAACGGACCTGGCGTGAATCGCGCTCGCTAATTCGTGACGTCTCGTTGAACGCTTACGTAAGAGGGGTGTTGTGCCGAACTGTCGGGGATGATCGCTGCAAATCGGTTAGGCTCTACATTGACGAAGTCCCTGAATTTAACGCCTTTATGACGCCTAATGGTGCGATGGTTGTTTGGTCCGGACTCTTGCTGCGTGTTCGAAATGAGGCCGAGCTTGGATCAGTTCTTGGGCACGAATTCGGCCATTTCGAACTCCGCCATTCACTGCTACGTTTTCAGAATCGGCGTAGCGGTACTGACCTAATGGCATGGGCGTCTGTTCTCATCCGTAATAGCGGCGACATTCGCTATGCCGCGCAGGGACAGATGTTCTCCTTTACGCGCGATCAGGAGCGCGAGGCCGACATGACGGGCTTCCAGTATCTTGCCCGCTCGCAATATCCGTCGTCGGCTGCCGCGGATGTCTGGGACCACATGATGGGCGAGGCCGACGCGACGGTGATCGGCCGCAAGGGTAAGTCACAACACCAATACGTCGCAGGCTTTTTTGCCACCCACCCGACCGATCTTATGCGCGCTACGTATCTGCGCGCCGCGTCGATCGAGGCGCACGACGTCAAGCCTCCTGTCGTCGACACGCATCAGGCGGCGATGGCGAAATGGCTGCCGATCTTCCTCAACGACCAGATCAAGCTCAACGACTTTGGTGGCAGCGAATATCTGCTCGCCTACCTCGCCGAGGGTGGCGGCTGGACGACGCCGCTGCTGTGCGCGCGCGGCGATCTCTATCGCGAGCGCGGCAATCCCCGCGACCTCGTCAGTGCCGCGCAATTTTACCAGGAGGCAGTCGGCAAGGGCGACGCGCCGCCCGAGGCGTATCGCGGGCTCGGGCTGGCGTTGCTTCGCAGCCAGCAGGTTGCCGAGGGCCAGGCCGCGCTCGCGACGTATCTCCGCCTCAAGCCGGCCGCGACCGACGCCGCGCTCATCGCCACGCTGATCTCGTAAGGAGGACGACCATGTCCAAGAAACTCGCCCTGCTCGCCGCGGTCGCAACGCTCGCGTGCGCAGCCCCCGTCGCGGCCGGCAACAAGCTCATCCCCGCCGGCCAGCGCATCGCCGTCGCCAAGTCGGCGATGACGGTGCAGCCGGGGGCGGAGTGGAACAAGCTCTCGGAGCGCCCCGGTCGCAATGCCGAAACCTGGACGCAGGACGGTGACGAACTGAACGATCTGAGCTTCTATGGCGGCATCGAGTCCGGCCGGCCGCTGTTCCGCGAGGTCGACAAGAAGAACAAGCCGTTGCCGAAGGTCTCGGCGACGATGCTGATCACCGATATCCCGGTGCTGCTCGAAAACAGCTATCGGATCGCGCGCGACGCGTCGTCGATGGCGATCGACACGATCGCGCCGATCCAGTTCGCCGGCAACAAGGGCGTGCGTTTCACCTACACCTTCTCGAAACAGAACGAGACTCTGCAACGGCGCGGTGAAGCACGCGGCGCGGTGGTCGGCGGCAAGCTGTATCTGGTGACGTACGAGGCGCCGAGCTTGTTTTACTACGACCGTAGCGCGGCGGCTGCTCGGGCGGTGGCGGACAGCGTGCGGTTTTAAGGTAGTTGTCCCGACCGGACATAGGCACGGTCTAGGGCAATCACTACGGCGGCCTTGTTCTCCCGCGAAGGCGGGAGCCCAGTCTGGATCCCCGCCTTCGCGGGGAAACAAGCCTTACGTGTCGACACGAATTAAACGGTAACGCGACGCGGGAGTAAATCCCGCGTCGTCGGCCGAGCCTTCGGCCCGCCGGCCGGGCTGGCGGCGTCTCGGGATCAGCCAGCGCTGATCCCGAGCGGCTTGGCCTTACTTGCTTCTTTCGACCTGCTCGAACTCGAGCTCGACAGGCGTCGCACGCCCGAAGATCGACACCGAAACCTTGACGCGGCTGCGGTCGAAGTCGAGTTCTTCCACAAGCCCGTTGAAGGTCGCGAACGGGCCGTCGAGGACCTTGACCTGATCGCCGATCTCGTAGTCGACCTTGACCTTCTGCTTGGGCGCAGCGGCGGCTTCTTCCTTGCTGTTCAGCATCCGCGTGGCTTCCGCCTCGCTGATCGCCTGCGGCTTGCCCATGCTGCCGAGGAAGCCGGTGACCTTCGGCGTGTTCTTCACCAGGTGATACACGTCGTCGTTCATGTTCAGCTTGGCGAGCACGTAGCCCGGCATGAACTTGCGCTCGACCGCGATCTTCTTGCCGCGACGGGCTTCGGTGGTGGTTTCGGTCGGGACTTCGATCTGCTCGACGAGCTGCTCGAGACCCATCCGGGTCGCCTCGGCCATGATCGAGTCGCGGACCTTGCCCTCGAAGCCCGAATAGGCGTGAATGATGTACCAGCGCGCCATGACGGAACCTTGCTTACTGAGCGAGTTTGAGGAGGGCGGAGACGATCGCTTGCAGGATCGAGTCGACGCCCAGGAAGAACAGCGCGAGGATCGTCGTCATGATCACCACCATCACGCCGGTCATGACCGTCTCGCGACGCGTCGGCCACGTGACCTTCGCGGTCTCGTTGCGGACCTGCTGGATGAATTCGAGGGGGGACGTCTTCGCCACGATGTTCTTCGAACCCGCTGATTGAGAAACTGAGATGCGAGGCATAGACCCACTAGCCGCTCCCTGTGAAGAGCCGCGGCGGCAGGTCCGTCCTCGCTGTCGGAAGCGCGGCAGATAGCTTCCACCCGTGGTGAAAGCAAGTGCGCGGCAGGAGAGGGGCGGGCGCCATGCGGAAAGCAGCACGGCGGTGGCCGGGAGAAGTGGCGGGGGAGAGTGCTTGAGTCACTCGATCCCCCGCACGATCGTCTTGCCGGTGCCGGTTTGACCGGCGGCTCCGCTCCCACGGTTTCTATTTATCGTTCGGCTTGACGACGGCACCCGAGGTGTACGCCGAACGCAGACGAAAAAAAAGGCCGGTACAAGACCGGCCGTAAAAGTTTTTAGGAGAGGATGCCTGAAAGGCCTGAGTGTTGTGCATCGCAGCAGATGATTTCTCAAGTGCGCAATATGCATCAAGGAATGCAATTTCTGCAATCGCGATGGGCGCACGAAAGCGGCGAGTGCAATCGCCGCGATTTTTCCGGAAATTTAAAGGGGGTGGCAGGAGTGCTCGGATTCGAACCGAGGGCCTTCGGTTTTGGAGACCGACGCTCTAACCAACTGAGCTACACTCCTACACGGACGCGCCCCTTACCCAGCGTTTTCGCGAAGGGCAAGCGTCTCGCGTGCAATTCGTCTCGCGAGCATCCCTGCAACCGTCATCGTAAGGATGATGCGTTGCACGGTGCATGGTTTGCCCGTTAACCTTAAGCCGTCTCGTTGGATGTAGGAAAGCGTAATCGTATGAAGGCGGGATTGATGATGCTGGCGCTGCCGGCCGCGGCGCTGCTCGTGGGGGCGGTGCCAGTACCGCAGGTGCCGGACCTCGGGCCGCAGCTCGAACGCTTCACCTACCCGTGGCCGGTCCAGACGATGGAAGTCGATATCGTCGGCACGCCTGCGCAGATGGCGTTTATGGATATCGCGCCGCAGCGCCCCAATGGCCGCACGGTCGTCCTTCTCCACGGCAAGAACTTCTGCGGCGCGACCTGGGGCAGCACGGCGCGCGCGCTGAGCGAGGTCGGCTACCGGGTGATCGTTCCCGACCAGATCGGCTTCTGCAAATCGTCCAAGCCCCGCGCGGCGCAGTATAGCTTCGAGATGCTCGCGACGTTCACCAAGCGGTTGCTCGAATCGCGCGGCATCACGCGGGCGACGATCGTCGGGCACTCGATGGGCGGCATGCTCGCGATGCGGTACGCCATTCTCTACCCGGCATCGGTCGAGAAGCTGGTGCTCGTCAATCCGCTCGGCCTGAAGGATCGCGGCGAGGAGGGCGTGCCCTATACCGACGTCGACACGCTGTGGGCGAACGAGAAGAAGACGAGCTACGCGTCGATCAAGGCGTATCAGCTCGAAAACTATTATCACGGCGTGTGGAAGCCGTCCTATGATCGCTGGGTCTGGATGCAAGCGGGCATGTACCAGGGGGCAGGGCGCGACTCCGTTGCGCTCGCGCAGGCCAAGACCAGCGAGATGATCAAGACTCAGCCGGTCGCGCACGAGCTGTACCGGATCACGCCGTCGACGACGCTGATCATAGGCACGCTAGACAAGACCGCGTTCGGGCGTGCGCAGGCGCCAGCGAACTTGCGCAAGTTTCTCGAGCCTGTGCCGATGGTCGCGCCGCGGGCGGTGAAGCAGATGCCGAATGCGAGCCTGGTTATGCTCGATGGGCTGGGTCACTCGCCGCAGGTCGAGGACCCCGCGCGATTCGAGAAGGCGCTGCTTGCGGTGCTCGGGACCCGACCACGGTAGAGGAGCTGCGATCCTCCCCCGCCAGGGGGGGGGGTGGCTGGCCCTTGCCAGACGGAGGGGGAGGAAGGGGTAACGATCGTTACGTGTTCCTCTCTCTCCGTTACCTGCGGTGCCACCTCCCCCTAGCGGGGGAGGATTAGAAGGGGGTCGGCGGTCTCGCGTGAGCAATTGTCTCCGCCCACGAAACCAATCACCTACCCGCGCCCAAACCGATTCCGCCCCGTTGACCCGAGCCCCGTCCTGACCTATAGGCGCGGCCTGTTCTTCGGGAGTGTTTCCCGCCGGGCATGCTTGAACATTGCTGGATGCATTCCAGGACCTGAGGGGCGCTCCCGCGTTCCTATGGTCCTTTTTGTATTCTCAGGCGCCTCATGGCTCCAGCAAAGTAACCACTTGAAAGGTGAAGGCTTCAATGCCGACGATCAACCAGCTGGTCCGCAAGGGCCGCGATCCGCAGAAGGCCAAGTCGAAGGTCCCTGCGATGGAAGCAAATCCGCAGAAGCGTGGCGTTTGCACGCGCGTCTACACGACGACCCCGAAGAAGCCGAACTCGGCTCTGCGCAAGGTGGCCAAGGTTCGCCTGACCAACCAGCGCGAAGTCATCAGCTACATCCCGGGCGAGGGCCACAATCTTCAGGAGCATTCGGTTGTCCTGATCCGTGGCGGTCGTGTCCGCGATCTTCCCGGTGTTCGCTATCACGTCCTGCGCGGCGTGCTCGATACACAGGGTGTGAAGGACCGGCGTCAGTCGCGTTCCAAGTACGGCGCCAAGCGTCCGAAGTAAGCCGGTCAGGTATCTGATCATCAAGGCTGAAGTTTAGAAGGAATACAAAATGGCACGTCGTCGTCGTCCCGAAAAGCGGGTCATCCTGCCTGATCCCAAGTTCGGGGATGAGGTTCTGTCGAAGTTCATGAACAGCGTCATGCTGGACGGCAAGAAGTCCGTCGCAGAGCTGATCGTGTACGGTGCATTCGAAACCGTCGAGCAGCGCGCCAAGCGTGACCCGATCGGCGTTTTCCACGATGCGCTGAACAACGTGAAGCCGGGCATCGAAGTCCGTTCGCGCCGCGTCGGTGGTGCAACGTACCAGGTGCCGGTCGAGGTTCGCCCCGAGCGTGCACAGGCGCTGGCGATTCGCTGGCTGATCGGTGCGGCGCGTTCGCGCAGCGAGAACACGATGGCCGCACGGCTGTCGGGTGAGCTGATGGATGCCGCCAACAACCGTGGCAACGCGGTCAAGAAGCGTGAAGATACGCACCGGATGGCGGAAGCCAACCGTGCATTCTCGCACTACCGCTGGTAACAGCGGGCTTCCTGCCGCTGGTAACAGCGGGCTTTGAAGCCTAGCATTGCTATCCGTGTGACGGGCGGTCTTTCGTCTGTCACGCAAACACCTATATATTGGGGAGCCGGCACGTTCGGCTCCCCATATCCTTAAGGAAGCACGATCATGGCCCGCAGCCATCCGCTCGACCGTTACCGCAACATCGGCATCATGGCGCACATCGACGCCGGTAAGACGACGACGACCGAGCGCATCCTCTATTACACCGGCAAGTCCTACAAGATCGGCGAAGTGCACGAAGGCACCGCGACGATGGATTGGATGGAGCAGGAGCAGGAGCGCGGGATCACGATCACGTCGGCTGCGACCACCTGCAAGTGGCGCGCCGAAGAAGGTAAGGGCGAAGAGCACCTTATCAACATCATCGACACGCCTGGCCACGTCGACTTCACGATCGAAGTCGAGCGTTCGCTCCGCGTGCTCGATGGCGCGGTCGCATGCTTCGACGGCGTTGCCGGCGTCGAGCCGCAGTCCGAGACCGTGTGGCGTCAGGCCGACAAGTACGGCGTGCCGCGCATGTGCTTCGTCAACAAGCTCGACCGCACCGGCGCTGATTTCTACTTCTGCGTGAACTCGATCATCGATCGTCTCGGTGCGCGTCCGGCCGTGCTGTATCTTCCGATCGGCATGGAAGGCGGCTTCAAGGGCCTCGTCGATCTCGTCGAGAACCGCGCGATCATCTGGCTCGAAGAGAGCCTCGGCGCGAAGTTCGAATATGCCGAGATCCCTGAGGATCTGGTCGAGAAGGCCGCGAAGTATCGCAGCGAGCTGATCGAGATGGCCGTCGAGCAGGACGATGCCCTCATGGAGGCCTATCTCGAAGGTAACGAGCCGAGCGTCGCCGACCTCAAGAAGCTGATCCGCAAGGGTACGCTGAGCATGGCGTTCGTCCCCGTCGTTTGCGGTTCGGCGTTCAAGAACAAGGGCGTTCAGCCCCTGCTCGACGCCGTGGTCGACTATCTGCCTTCGCCGCTCGACGTTCCCGCGATCCAGGGTCTGAAGCTCGACGGCGTGACGCCGGACGAGCGTCCTTCGTCGGACGACGTTCCGTTCTCGGCACTGGCGTTCAAGATCATGAACGATCCGTTCGTCGGTACGCTGACCTTCGCCCGCATCTACTCGGGCAAGCTGGAGACCGCATCGCAGGTCACCAACTCGGTCAAGGACAAGAAGGAAAAGGTCGGCCGCATGCTGCTTATGCATGCGAACAGCCGTGAGGACATCCAAGAGGCTTTCGCTGGCGACATCGTCGCTCTCGCGGGTCTCAAGGATACCACGACCGGTGACACGCTCTGCGCGATGAACGCACCGATCATTCTCGAGCGGATGGAATTCCCCGAGCCCGTGATCGAGCTGTCGGTGGAGCCGAAGACCAAGGCCGACCAGGAGAAGATGGGCGTCGCGCTCAATCGTCTCGCACGCGAGGATCCTTCGTTCCGTGTGTCGTCGGACCCCGAGTCGGGCCAGACCATCATCAAGGGTATGGGCGAGCTCCATCTCGAGATCCTGGTCGATCGCATGAAGCGTGAGTTCAAGGTCGAGGCGAACGTCGGCGCTCCTCAGGTCGCATATCGCGAGTATCTGAAGAAGCCGGTCGACGTCGACTACACGCACAAGAAGCAGTCGGGTGGTACCGGCCAGTTCGGTCGCGTGAAGGTCAAGGTCACGCCGGGCGAGCGCGGTTCGGGCATCACGTTCAAGGACGAGATCAAGGGCGGCAACATTCCGAAGGAATATCTGCCTGCGATCGAGAAGGGCTTCCGCGAAACCGCCGCTTCGGGTTCGCTGGTCGGCTTCCCGATCATCGATTTCGAGATCGTGCTGTATGACGGCGCGTATCACGACGTCGACTCGTCGGCACTGGCGTTCGAAATCTGTGCACGTGGCGCGATGCGCGAAGTCGCACAGAAGTCGGGCATCACGCTGCTCGAGCCGGTCATGAAGGTCGAGGTCGTCACCCCGGAGGATTATCTGGGCGACGTCATCGGCGACATGAACAGCCGTCGTGGTCAGATCCAGGGCACCGACAGCCGCGGCAACGCGCAGACGGTCGAGGCGATGGTCCCGCTGGCGAACATGTTCGGCTACGTGAACTCGCTCCGCTCGTTCACGCAGGGTCGTGCGCAGTACTCGATGCAGTTCTCGCACTATGACGAAGTGCCGCAGAACGTTGCTGACGAGGTGAAGGCTAAGCTGGCGTAAGCCCGAGGCGCACCGAGCCGGGTTTTCCTGGCTCGGAGACGCCGAAAGGCCGGCTGGCTTCGGTCAGCGACCGAAGTTCGACGACGCGGAATTTACCTCCGCGTCGGCCTCTCCCCAAGCAGGGGCTGGCGCAACGCTTTAACAGCCGCTATTGGGCCGCGTTCGCGCGGTTCCCGGGGTGGCACCGGAATACGAATCAGAAGGTAGGAAACAATGGCCAAGGCAAAATTTGAGCGGAACAAGCCGCATCTCAACATCGGCACCATCGGTCACGTCGATCATGGCAAGACGTCGCTCACCGCTGCGATCACGAAGGTTCTGGCAGAGACGACCGGCGGTACCGCCGTCGACTTCGCCAACATCGACAAGGCTCCCGAGGAGCGTGAGCGCGGCATCACGATCTCGACCGCACACGTCGAGTACGAGACGGCCAACCGTCACTACGCGCACGTCGATTGCCCGGGCCACGCCGATTATGTGAAGAACATGATCACCGGCGCAGCCCAGATGGACGGCGCGATCCTCGTCGTTTCGGCGACCGATGGCCCGATGCCACAGACCCGTGAGCACATCCTGCTCGCACGCCAGGTCGGCGTGCCTGCCATGGTAGTGTTCATGAACAAGGTCGATCTGGTCGACGACGAGGAAATCCTCGAGCTGGTCGAGATGGAAATCCGCGAGCTGCTCAGCTCGTACGACTTCCCGGGCGACGACATCCCCGTCATCAAGGGTTCGGCTACCTGCGCACTGTCGGGTTCGAACCAGAAGCTCGGCGCCGACGCCGTCACCGAGCTGATGCAGGCTGTCGACGACTACATCCCGCAGCCAGAGCGTCCGCTCGACAAGCCGTTCATGATGCCGATCGAGGACGTGTTCTCGATCTCGGGTCGTGGTACGGTCGTCACCGGCCGCGTCGAGACCGGCATCGTCAAGGTTGGTGAGGAAGTCGAGATCGTCGGCATCCACCCGACCGTCCGCAAGACCACGGTCACGGGCGTCGAGATGTTCCGCAAGCTGCTCGATCAGGGCCAGGCTGGCGATAACGTCGGCGCACTGATCCGCGGCGTCGCACGCGACGAAGTCGAGCGTGGCCAGGTGCTCTGCAAGCCAGGCACGATCAAGCCGCACACCGACTTCAACTCGGAAGTGTACGTGCTGTCGAAGGAAGAGGGTGGCCGTCACACGCCGTTCTTCGCCAACTACCGCCCGCAGTTCTACTTCCGTACGACGGACGTGACCGGCACCGTCGAGCTGCCTGAGGGCACCGAGATGGTCATGCCAGGCGACAACGTGTCGCTCGGCATCAAGCTGATCGCACCGATCGCCATGGACGTGGGCCAGCGCTTCACGATCCGCGAAGGCGGCCGTACCGTCGGTGCAGGCGTCGTGAGCCAGATCGACAAGTAAGCGTCACCTCCTTCTGGAGTTGATCGAAGAGCCCGGCTTCTCGCGAGAGAGGCCGGGCTTTTTCGTGTTTGGGGAAGGAGGGTGAAAGTTAGTTCGGCAAGCTTGTCGAGGTGGTCCGCTTGCGCCCACAACCAGACATTAAGCTTCCCGTTACGGGAGGTGAAACAAACGGGGGCGTCGAGTGGACCTTTTAGGAAAAAGCACTGCGCTAGCGGCCATCATTGCGCTATCGCCGGGCTGCTCGCCCAAATGGCCCTCCGAGCGTTTTCCCCCTGAACTGGAGGTAAAGCGGACACTGTTCGTGGGCGGTCAGGGAGGGCTTCGAGAAACCTGCGAGGCCATGATCGTCGAGATTACGGACAGGTCTGCTAGCCGCACGTTCCGACTGAGAACGTCTAAGAATGGGATCAAGGCAGTGCTGCCCGCTGACTGGAAGAGCACACCTATAGCTGCCGGTGAAGAGCCGGCGTTCTACGAGGGCGCGTTCGGCGGCTGCAACAATAGCGGCGGCGTACCGCTTGGAGATCTGCCGGGTTGGCTGAAGCGCCCGGGCGCCTTCTACAAGGTTATCAACGGCGGCGAAGGCGTTGCGATCATCGTCCCACGAAGCAAGTTGGCCGGCTTTTATTACGTTGGCTGACGAGGAAGGGGCAACGTCCGCTTCCTCTCTCCAACTCATCCATCCAGCTTTTGGCTCAATCCTCCCCCGCTAGGGGGAGGTGGCGCCGTAGGCGTCGGAGGGGAAGGGGGCAATTAGCTCTCGATGGAGGTTCGGCGTTGGAGTGCGACGGACGTGATCTGGCGGACGACGTCGTCGAGGTTGGCCAGCATTTCGCGAGCTGGGTAGTGGGGGACGCGGATGTCTTGCGCGACCAGCCAAGCGTCGCGCGTTACGTCTCGGTCGGGACGATCGCCTCGGTTGTGAGCTTCGCCGTCAACTTCGATCGCGAGTCGGGCTGGGGCGCAGTAGAAGTCCAGGACGTAGGGGCCTGCTGCGTGTTGTTTACGGAAGCGGAGGCCTTCTTCATTGCCTCGTAGCGCCAGCCACGGGGCTATCTCTGGCGGGGTCATCTGTTTTCGCAGGCGCTTGGCGTTGCTTTGATCGTGTAGGGATCCTTCGAGCCGCATCGCATGCCTCCCCCTCCGTCGCCGTTGGCGACACCTCCCCCTGGCGGGGGAGGATTGATGAGTAGCATTTGTCGGGCGAGTTGAGCCGGAAAACCCTCTCCCCCCGGTTGCATTTCGCCCGACTCTCCCGTAATGGCCCGCCTTCGGTTTAAACATCAACCAGCAAGAGCCCGGAAACGGGCCCGCTCTTTCGCATCGGTAGGGACTATGGACAGCAATATCCGCATTCGTCTGAAGGCGTTCGATCACCGTGTGCTCGATCAGGCCACTGGCGACATCGCCGACACCGCACGCCGCACCGGCGCGCTCATCCGCGGTCCGATTCCCCTTCCGACGCGCATCGAAAAGTTCACCGTGAACCGCGGCCCGCACATCGACAAGAAGTCGCGCGAGCAGTTCGAGGTGCGTACGTACAAGCGTATGCTGGATATCGTCCAGCCGACGCCGCAGACGGTCGATGCGCTGATGAAGCTGGACCTCGCAGCAGGGGTGGACGTAGAGATCAAGCTGGCCTAAGGGCTGGCGCGGCGCGGTCGACCAGCAATGGTCCCGCGCCGCTCTACATTGGGATACCGCCGTCGGTGAAAACCGACGGGGCAGCGTCCCCCGTCACGCTTCCGCATTTGCAGAAGCACCAGCCCGGGACGGGGGCACGTTTCGTATTTACCGGGTTGAACCGACTCCATTCAGGGCTTTTGCCGGGGATGGGGTCAGGTGGACGCATCATGGAGTTCGCTCCGGACATGGTCCGCAAGCCCCCGAGGAATAGTCCGACGGGGCCTCTGTCTAGGAAGGGACAAGATCATGCGTACTGGCGTGATCGCGAAGAAGATGGGGATGACCCGCCTGTTCCAGGAAGATGGTCGGCACGTGCCGGTCACCGTTCTGGCACTCGAAGGCAATCAGGTCGTTTCCGTTCGCGAAATGGATCGTGACGGCTACACTGCCGTCCAGCTTGGTGCAGGTGTCGCCAAGTCGAAGAATGTCGCAAAGCCGCAGCGCGGCCATTTCGGCAAGGCCGAAGTGGAGCCCAAGGCTGTCGTCCATGAGTTCCGTGTGAACGCAGACGGCCTGCTCGACGTCGGCGCCGAGATCTCGGCCGACCATTACGTCGCAGGCCAGATCGTCGATATCCAGGGCAAGACCCAGGGTAAGGGCTTCCAGGGCGGCATGAAGCGTTGGGGCTTCGGCGGTCTGCGGGCAACCCACGGCGTGTCGGTCTCGCACCGTTCGCTCGGTTCGACCGGTCAGCGCCAGGATCCGGGCAAGGTCTTCAAGAACAAGAAGATGGCCGGCCACATGGGCGACAAGTATCGCACCCAGCAGAACCTCGAGATCGTGTCGACGGACGTCGAGCGTGGTCTCCTGTTCGTCAAGGGTTCGGTTCCTGGCTCCAAGGGCGGCTGGCTCTTCGTCAAGGACTCGGTGAAGGTTGCGCGCCACGCCGACGCACCGTTCCCCGCCGGTCTCAAGACCGCAGACAGCAACACCGCAGCAGACACGCCGGCCGAAACGACCGACGCACCTGCAGCCGACGGCCAGGAGGGCTGAGCGTGAAGATCAAGGTTTCATCTTTCGCCGGCACTGACGCAGCGGACATCGAGCTCAACGACGAGGTCTTCGGCCTCGATCCGCGCGCCGACATCCTGCACCGTGTCGTCACCTGGCAGCTCGAGAAGCGTCGCGAGACGGCTCGTGGCACCCGTGAGCGCGCAGACGTCGCACGCACCGGCAAGAAGTTCGGTCGCCAGAAGGGCGGCGGTACGGCTCGTCACGGCGATCGTCGCGCACCAGTGTTCATCGGTGGTGGTAAGGCTCACGGCGCACGCGTCCGTGACTTCAACCCGTCGCTGAACAAGAAGGTTCGCTCGCTCGGCCTGCGGATGGCTCTCAGCAGCCACGCCAAGGCGGGTTCGCTGGTCATCATGGACAGCCTGGCTGTCGAGGGTGGCAAGACCAAGACGCTGCAGGGCGATCTCGCAAAGCTCGGCTTCGGCAAGCGTGCGCTCGTCATCGACGGCGACATGGTCGACACCAGCTTCGCATTCGCTGCGGGCAACCTGTACGAAGTGAACGTGATGCCGGCTGCCGGCGCGAACGTTTACGACATCCTGAAGCATGACACGCTGGTGCTGACGCGCGCCGCTGTCGAAAAGCTGGAGGCGCGCTTCCATGGCTAAGAAGCAGAAGGCGGGCATCGATAATCGTCACTACGACGTTATCCTCGCCCCGCACATCACCGAGAAGACGACGACCCTGTCGGAGTTCAACGCGGTTGTGTTCAAGGTATCGAACGATGCCACGAAGCCCGAGATCAAGGCGGCCGTTGAGGCGCTGTTCGACGTGAACGTCGTCGGCGTGAACACGCTCGTCCAGAAGGGCAAGACCAAGAAGTGGAAGGGCACGAACTACTCGCGCTCCGACATGAAAAAGGCAATCGTGACGTTGAAGGACGGTCAGTCCATCGACGTGACGACGGGGATCTGAGGCCATGGCACTCAAGCATTATAATCCGACATCGCCGGCACGCCGCGGTCTCATCCTGGTCGACAAGTCGTCGCTCTGGAAGGGTCGCCCCGTCAAGGCGCTGACCGAAGGTAAGCACAAGACCGGCGGTCGTAACAACAAGGGCCATGTGACCTCGCGCGGCATCGCCGGCGGTCACAAGCAGAAGTACCGCTACATCGACTTCAAGCGTCGCAAGTGGGACGTCGAAGGCACCGTCGAGCGGATCGAGTATGATCCCAACCGCACCGCGTTCATCGCCCTGGTCAAGTACCCGGACGAGGAGCTCGCCTACATCCTGGCGCCACAGCGTCTGGCCGTCGGCGACAAGGTTCTCGCGGCCAAGAAGACCGACGTGAAGCCAGGCAATGCCATGGAACTCGGTCAGATGCCGGTCGGCACCATCGTCCACAACGTGGAGATGAAGCCGATGAAGGGTGGCCAGATCGCCCGTTCGGCCGGCACGTACGTGCAGGTCGTCGGTCGTGACAAGGGCATGGTGATGGTCCGCCTGAACTCGGGCGAGCAGCGCTACATCCGTAGCGATTGCATGGCGACGGTTGGCGCGGTCTCGAACCCCGACAACCAGAACCAGAACCTGGGCAAGGCAGGTCGTTCGCGCTGGATGGGTATCCGTCCTCTGACGCGCGGCGTCGCCAAGAACCCGGTCGACCATCCGCACGGCGGTGGTGAAGGCCGTACCTCGGGTGGCCGTCATCCGGTTACGCCTTGGGGCAAGCCGACGAAGGGTGCGCGCACGCGTCATAACAAGTCGACCGACAAGATGATCATCCGGTCGCGTCATTCGACGAAGAGGAAGGGCTAACATGGCTCGTTCAGTCTGGAAGGGCCCCTTCGTGGACCTTCATCTGCTCAAGAAGGCAGAAACCGCCCAGGACACCAACGCGCGTTCGCCGATCAAGACCTGGTCGCGTCGCTCGACGATCCTGCCGTCGTTCGTGGGTCTCACGTTCAACGTCTATAACGGCCGCAAGTTCGTGCCCGTCTCGGTCAACGAAGACATGGTCGGCATGAAGCTCGGTGAGTTCGCGCCCACGCGCTACTTCCCCGGCCACTCCGCCGACAAGAAGGGCAAGCGCTGATGTCTAAGCAAGTCAGCCCGCGCAAGGTCGCGGACAACGAGGCGCTTTCGGTCGGTACGCAGATCCGTGGTTCTGCGCAGAAGCTCGGCCTCGTGGCTGCGCTGATCCGTGGCAAGAAGGTCGGCGATGCGATGAACATCCTCGCCTTCTCGACCAAGGGCATGGCGATCGAAGCGCGCAAGGTGCTGGCCTCGGCCATCGCCAACGCCGAGAACAACCATAACCTCGACGTCGACGCGCTCGTCGTCGCCGAGGCTTCGGTCGGCAAGTCGATCACGATGAAGCGCTTCGCTACCCGCGGCCGCGGCAAGTCGACCCGCATTCTCAAGCCATTCAGCCGTCTGCGCATCGTCGTGCGCGAGCAGGAAGAAGCATAATGGGTCAGAAGAGCAACCCCATCGGTCTGCGTCTGCAGATCAACCGTACCTGGGATAGCCGCTGGTACGCCGAAGGCGCCGACTATGGTCGGCTCCTGCTCGAGGATCTCAAGATCCGCGCATTCATCATGAAGACGCTGCCGCAGGCCGCGATCTCCAAGGTGGTCATCGAGCGTCCGGCCAAGCTGGCCCGCATCTCCATCTTCGCTGCACGCCCCGGCGTGATCATCGGCAAGAAGGGTGCGGACATCGAGAAGCTGCGTTCGACGATCGGCAAGATGACGTCGTCGACCGTGTCGCTGAACATCGTCGAGATCCGCAAGCCAGAAGTCGATGCGCGTCTCGTCGCGCAGGGCATCGCCGATCAGCTCGAGCGTCGTATCGCCTTCCGTCGCGCCATGAAGCGTGCGGTCCAGTCGGCGATGCGTCTCGGTGCCGAGGGCATCCGGGTGAACTGCGGTGGCCGTCTTGGCGGCGCCGAGATCGCACGGTCCGAGAGCTATCGTGAGGGTCGGGTTCCGTTGCACACGCTGCGCGCGAACATCGATTATGCCGAGGCTACGGCGCATACGTCCTACGGCGTTTGCGGCGTGAAGGTCTGGGTCTTCAAGGGCGAGATTCTCGGCAACGATCCGACGTCGTACGACCGCATCATGATGGAGGCTCAGACCTCCGGCGTGCGGCCGCAGCGCGACGATCGTCGCTAAGGGGCAGGAACAGACATGCTGCAACCAAAAAAGACCAAGTTCCGGAAGGCCTTCAAGGGCAAGATTTCGGGCGATGCCAAGAGTGGCTTCTCGCTCAATTTCGGCTCCTACGGCCTCAAGGCGATGGAACCCGACCGGATCACCGCACGCCAGATCGAGGCGGCCCGCCGCGCGATCACGCGTCACATGAAGCGCCAGGGGCGTTTGTGGATCCGCATTTTCCCAGACCTTCCGGTCTCGGGAAAGCCAGCCGAAGTCCGCATGGGTAAGGGCAAGGGCGCGCCGGAATACTGGGCCGCTCGCGTCAAGCCGGGTCGGATCCTGTTCGAGCTCGACGGCGTCGACGGCAAGATCGCCGCCGAGGCGTTCGAGCGGGCGGCCATGAAGCTGCCGATCAAGGTAAAGGTCGTTGCCCGCCTGGGCGACACCTCGCATCTGGGAGGCGAGTAAGATCATGGCTCGTATCGACGACATGAAGACCAAGAGCGACGACCAGTTGTCGGAGTCGCTCGGCGAACTGAAGCGCGAGCAGTTCAACCTGCGCTTCCAGGCCGCCACGAACCAGCTCGAAAAGCCGAGCCGCGTTCGTGAGGTCCGCCGCGACATCGCTCGCATCAAGACCCTGCAGGCTCAGCGCACCAGCGCTGAAGCCGCGAAGTAAGGAACGTATCATGCCGAAGCGCGTGCTGACCGGTCTGGTCGTGTCCGACAAGGGCGACAAGACGGTGGTCGTGAACGTCGAGCGTAAGGTGAAGCACCCGCTCTACGGGAAGATCATCCGTCGCTCGAAGAAGTATCATGCTCATGACGAGAGCAACGAGTTCAAGCAGGGCGAGACCGTGCGGATCGAAGAGACCGCACCGATCTCCAAGCTGAAGACCTGGAAGGTGATCGAGCGGGTCAACACCCACGCGACGCCGGAGCGGGCTTCGGCCGAGGGCTGAACTGGTACGCTCCAAACCCCGTCATCCCAGCGAAAGCTTGGATCTCGTGGTGAGGGGCGATCGGCTCGAACAGGGATACCCCGGCTTTCGCTGAGGTGACGGGTTTGAGTTAAGAGGGCAGGGGGGAAACCTCCTGCGCTCTTGTTTTCGTAAACGGGAACGGCTAAGCGGCCGCTCCTCCCCGCTGCGGTTCGTCCGTGGCGGGGTGATTTTTTAGGCGGGGTTCGGTCGGTATCGACCCCAGAGACAGAGAAGGGATACGGATCCATGATCCAGATGCAGTCCAATCTCGACGTCGCTGACAACAGCGGCGCGAAGCGGGTGCAGTGCATCAAGGTGCTTGGGGGTTCCAAGCGTCGTGTTGCAGGCGTTGGCGACATCATCGTCGTCAGCATCAAGGAAGCGCAGCCACGTGGCCGTGTGAAGAAGGGCGACGTTCACCGCGCGGTGATCGTGCGTACCGCCAAGGATATCCGCCGTGCAGACGGTACGGTCATCCGCTTCGACGGCAACGCCGCGGTGCTGGTCAACAAGAACGAGGAGCCGATCGGCACCCGTATCTTCGGCCCAGTCGTTCGCGAGCTGCGTGGCAAGAAGCACATGAAGATCATCAGCCTTGCGCCGGAGGTGCTGTAATGGCGTCGCAGCGTATCAAGAAGGGTGACAAGGTCATCGTCCTGTCCGGCAAGGACAAGGGCAAGACCGGTGAAGTCACCGTCTCCATGCCGAAGACCGACAAGGTCGTCGTATCGGGCGTCAACATCGCCGTGCGCCACACCAAGCCGACTCAGGGTGACCCGCAGGGTGGCCTGATCCGCAAGGAAGCACCGATGCACGTTTCGAAGGTCGCGCACGTGACCGCCGACGGCAAGCCGACCCGCGTCCGCTTCGAGGAGCAGGACGGCAAGAAGGTCCGCGTCGCCGTCAAGACCGGGGAGAAGATCAATGGTTGATCAGAACACTGGCGCTGAGAACACCGGCACCGAGGCCGTCTACGTCGCGCGCATGCGCAAGCTGTACGACGAGACGATCATCAAGGCGATGACCGAGAAGTTCGGTTACAAGAACGTCATGGAGATTCCGCGGCTCGACAAGATCGTGCTGAACATGGGCGTCGGCGAAGCCACGCAGGACAAGAAGAAGGTCGACCAGGCTGCTTCCGAAATGGAGCTGATCGCCGGCCAGAAGCCTGTCGTGACGAAGGCCAAGAAGTCGATCGCACAGTTCAAGCTGCGTGAAGGCATGCCGATCGGCGTGAAGGTCACCCTTCGTCGTGAGCGCATGTACGAGTTCCTCGACCGTTTCATCACGATCGCTCTTCCCCGAGTCCGCGATTTCCGCGGCCTCAACCCGAAGAGCTTCGATGGCCGTGGCAACTATGCCTGCGGTATCAAGGAGCAGATCGTGTTCCCAGAAATCAGCTATGACCGGGTCGACAAGGTCCGCGGCATGGATGTGATCGTGACGACGACCGCAAAGACCGACGACGAGGCTCGCGAGCTTCTCCGTCTGTTCGGTTTCCCGTTCCCGATCGAAGACGACGCTGCCGACGAGAAGAAGGCAGCTTAATCTAAGTCCCCCTCCCGCTTGCGGGAGGGGTCAGGGGAGGGGCCTCGCGCCTAACAGGCGTTGGTCCTTCCCTCCCCCAACCCCTCCCGCAAGCGGGAGGGGAGCTAGCAAAGAAAGAACTTAAGTCGATGGCGAAACTGAGTTCAGTCAACAAGAACGAGCGCCGCAAGCGCATGGTCAAGCAGTATGCCCCGAAGTACGCGGCACTGAAGGCAATCGCAGCGGACAAGACGCTCGACGACGGTGAGCGTCTGATCGCTCGCCTCAAGATGGCGGCACTGCCGCGCAACGCGAACCCGACCCGCATCCGTAACCGGTGCGAGCTGACCGGTCGCCCGCGCGCCTATTACCGCAAGTTCCGGCTCTGCCGTATTCAGCTGCGCGATCTGGCCAACAAGGGCCTCATCCCCGGCGTCACGAAGTCGAGCTGGTAAGGACTAAATCATGGCAGTGACCGATCCCCTGGGTGATTTGCTCACCCGTATCCGTAATGGCCAGCGCGCGAAGAAGGACTCCGTCCTCACGCCGGCGTCGAAGCTGCGCGTCCGCGTGCTCGACGTTCTGCAGCGCGAAGGCTATATCCGTGGCTATAGCGAAGAGCAGATGGGCCCCGCGGCCGGCCTTCGCATCGAGCTCAAGTATTTCGAGGGCCAGCCTGCGATCAAGCATGTCGCGCGCGTCTCGAAGCCCGGCCGTCGCGTCTATTCCGGCTCGCAGGAACTCCCGCGCGTCCGTAACGGCCTCGGCATCACCATCGTCTCGACGCCCCGCGGCGTGCTGTCGGATTCCGAAGCACGCGAGCAGAACGTCGGCGGCGAAGTCCTCGCGGAGGTGTTCTGATGAGCCGCATTGGTAAGAAGCCGGTCACCGTACCGGCGGGCATCACGCCGACCATCGAAAACAAGCAGCTGACCATGAAGGGCCCCAAGGGTACCCTCAAGATGCCGCTTCGCGACGAGATCAGCTACACGATCGAAGACGGCGGCATTTCGGTGCAGCCGGCCAACGACACCAAGCGCGCTCGCGCGTTCTGGGGCATGCAGCGG
This sequence comes from Sphingomonas sp. CFBP 13603, assembly GCF_014892665.1. Classification (NCBI taxonomy): domain Bacteria; kingdom Pseudomonadati; phylum Pseudomonadota; class Alphaproteobacteria; order Sphingomonadales; family Sphingomonadaceae; genus Sphingomonas; species Sphingomonas sp. CFBP 13603. The sequence continues at coordinate 184,588 of NZ_JADBIA010000001.1, forward strand.
ACCATGGTGCAGAACCTGGTCACCGGCGTGTCGGAAGGCTTCACCAAGAAGCTGCTGATCACCGGCGTCGGCTATCGTGCCGCAGCGCAGGGTCGCAACCTCAAGCTGCAGCTCGGCTACAGCCACGACGTCAACATCGACGTGCCGGAGGGGATCGAAGTCAAGACCCCCGACAACACGACGATCGAGATCTCGGGTTCGGACAAGCAGATGGTCGGTCAGCTGGCCGCGGAAATTCGTCAGTGGCGCAAGCCCGAGCCTTACAAGGGCAAGGGTATCAAGTACGACGGCGAGTTCATCTTCCGCAAGGAAGGGAAGAAGAAGTAATGACCAAGGGACTTTCTCTTTTCGCCAAGCGGCGTCGCCGCAACCGTACCGCGCTCCGCGCACGTGCAGGCACCCGTCCGCGGTTGTCGGTGCATCGCTCGGGCAAGCACATCTATGCCCAGGTGATCGACGATGCCGCCGGCACGACGGTCGCATCGGCCTCGACGCTGGAGAAGGACGTGCGCGGCACGTCCGGCGCCAACATCGACGCGGCGACTTCGGTCGGCAAGCGCGTCGCCGAGGCTGCCAAGGCAGCGGGCGTGACCCAGGTCGTGTTCGATCGCGGCGGCTTCCTCTACCACGGTCGCGTGAAGGCTCTTGCCGATGCCGCGCGCGAAGCCGGATTGGAGTTCTAAGACATGGCTGACGAAAACAACACGCCGGCAGTAATCGCTCCCGAGACGACCGCACAGGACGTCACGGCCCAGAACGTTCCGCAGAGCACTGGCTACCAGGGCAACAACGGTGGCGGTCGCGGTCGCGGCGGTCCCGGCGGCGGCGGTGGTCGTGGTGGCCCCGGCGGCAACCGCAGCGGTGGCCCAGGCGGCAACCGCGGTGGTCGCGACGGCGGTCGCGGTCGCGACAATCGTGGCGGTCGTCCGGGTGCGGACGATGGTGGCGAAGAGCTGATCGAGAAGCTGGTGCACATCAACCGCGTCTCGAAGACGGTCAAGGGCGGTAAGCGCTTCGGCTTCGCAGCGCTGGTCGTCGTCGGCGACGGCAAGGGTCGTGCAGGCTTCGGTCATGGCAAGGCACGCGAAGTGCCGGAAGCCATCTCGAAGGCGACGGCTGCTGCCAAGAAGAAGATGGTTCGCGTTCCGTTGAAGGACGGTCGCACGCTGCATCATGACGGCAACGGTCACTTCGGTGCCGGCAAGGTCACGCTGCGGTCGGCACCTCAGGGTACGGGCATCATCGCCGGTGGCCCGATGCGCGCAGTCTTCGAATCGCTGGGCGTTGCGGACGTTGTGACCAAGTCGGTCGGCACGTCGAACCCCTACAACATGATCCGCGCCACGTTCGAGGCCCTTGGCGAGCAGACCTCGCCCAAGGCCGTCGCACAGCGTCGCGGCAAGAAGATCGCCGACCTGCTCGGCCATGGTGGGTCTAAGACCGCCGAGGCCGATGCAGCTGCGATCACGGAGTAAGCGATCATGGCAACCATCAAGATCACGCAGACCGGTTCGCCGATCCGCCGCGAGAAGGACCAGCGCGCAACGCTGATCGGTCTCGGTCTCAACAAGATGCACAAGACCCGCGAGCTGGAAGACAGCCCAGAGGTCCGCGGCATGATCCGCAAGGTGCAGCACATGGTGTCCGTCGAAGGCTGAGCCTTCACGCTACCTAGTGACAAATACCGGGAAGGGGGCTAACGGCCCCCTTCCTTATTTCCGGATTCGAACCCGGCGATTTCAAACCAGCGCGTAACAAGCGAAAGCGAGTGCATTACCATGAAGCTCAACGAACTCCGCGATAACGAAGGTGCCCGTAAGTCCAAGATGCGCGTCGGACGCGGCATCGGCTCGGGCAAGGGCAAGACCGCAGGCCGCGGCCAGAAGGGCCAGAAGAGCCGCGAGGGCGTGTCCATCGCCGGCTTCGAAGGCGGCCAGATGCCACTGCACATGCGTCTGCCTAAGCGCGGCTTCAACAACATCTTCCGCAAGGACTTCGCAGAGGTCAACCTCGGCGCGATCCAGCTCGCTGTCGATGCCGGCAAGATCGAGGCTAACGCCACGCTCGACCACGACGCGCTGAAGGCCGCTGGCCTGGCACGCGGCGGCAAGGACGGCGTCCGCCTCCTCGCCAAGGGCGAGCTGACCACGGTCCTCTCGTTCACCGTCGACGGCGCGTCGAAGGGCGCGATCGAAGCGGTCGAGAAGATCGGCGGCAAGGTCGAGGTGATCCACTTCGTCCCCGCAGCCGAGAAGGCTGCCGCCAAGAAGGGCGTGAAGTACAAGGAGCGTGCGGCGCACAAGGCGTCGTTCAAGGCCTGACCTTGATGGGGGAGGGGGTGCAGAGTGCGCTCCCTCCCTTTTTTGTTAAGTCCCTCTGAGTCGCTCCGCCGCGGCAACCCATACGATCTCTCCCCCATCCCGTTCGTGCCGAGTAGAGGTCGAGCGCAGTCGAGAACTCGTATCGAGGTACAAGACCCAAGCGGGTCAGTCCTTCGATACGCCGTCTCGACAAGCTCGACGGCTACTCGGGACGAACGGAATGGGGTGAGGGCAACAAGGCGGCGGAATTGAATGGACGAGGTGGTTCCGCCACCGATCCATATCCCACCTAGCCATTAGACAAGCGCGCCCGTGCGCCTATATGAGCGGCGGGGGCGGTCACAACGCATCCCGCCTTCTTTGTTTCCAGGACGATCACACGCATGGCATCCGCAGCCGACCAGATGGCGCAAAGCATCAGCCTTTCGAAATTCGCGAAGGCGACCGACCTCAAGAAGCGGTTGTGGTTCACGATCGGTGCGCTGATCATTTTCCGCCTGCTCAGCTATGTCCCGCTGCCGGGTGTCGACCCGACCGCGCTCGGCCTGCTCTCGCAGCAGACGCAGGGCGGCGTGCTCGATTTCTTCAACACCTTCTCCGGTGGTTCGCTCAGCCGCATGTCGCTGATCGCGCTCGGCGTGATGCCCTACATCACTGCCTCGATCGTGGTGCAGCTCGCGACGTCGCTGTCGCCGACGCTCGCCGCCATCAAGAAGGACGGCGAATCGGGTCGCAAGCGCCTCAACCAGTATACGCGCTACGGCACCGTCGGCCTGACCGCGGTGCAGGGCTATTTCATCGCCGTCGGCCTTGAGACGCTCGGCGCGGCGCAAGGCATCCAGGCGGTCATCGAGCCTGGCATGATGTTCCGCGTCGCCGCGGTCATCTCGCTGATCGGCGGTACGATGTTCCTGATGTGGCTCGGCGAGCAGATCACCAGCCGCGGCATCGGCAACGGTGTCTCGCTGATCATCATGGCCGGCATCGTCGCGCATCTCCCCGTCACGCTCGTCAACCTGCTCGAAGGTGGTCGCTCGGGCTCGCTCGACCCGATCAAGCTGATAGGCATCGTCGTCGCGGTGGTCGTGCTGATCCTCTTCATCTGCTTCATGGAGCGCGCGCAGCGCCGCATCCTGATCCAGTATCCCAAGCGCCAGACGCAGCGCGGCATGCAGGCCGATCGCAGCCATCTCCCGCTGAAGATCAACACCGCCGGTGTGATCCCGCCGATCTTCGCGTCGTCGTTGCTGCTGATGCCGCTGACGATCTCGCAGTTCGCCGGGCAGCGCGTCGCTGGTGAATCGAAGTGGGGTGACTTCATCATCACGCTCAACCAGTACCTTCAGCACGGTTCGCCCGTGTACATGCTGCTGTACGGCGCGGGCATCATATTCTTCTCGTTCTTCTACACCGCGGTCGTCTTCAACCCCGAGGAAACCGCCGACAACCTGAAGCGCAATGGCGGGTTCATCCCCGGCATCCGCCCTGGCAAGAACACCGAGAACTACTTCGATTACGTGCTGACGCGCATCACCGTGATCGGTGCGGCGTATCTGACGATCATCTGCCTGTTGCCCGAATATCTGGTGACCGCGTTGCAGATCCCGTTCTACCTCGGTGGCACGAGCCTGCTGATCGTCGTCAACGTGACGATGGACACGGTGACGCAGATCCAGTCGCACCTGCTGGCACACCAGTATGGCGACCTGATCAAGAAGGCGAAGCTCAAGGGCAATCGACTTCGTTAAGCTGCCGGTCTAACGCGGTAAAAATCCTGCACGAACGAGGGGAGTGCGTTTCGTGAATATCATCCTTCTTGGACCGCCCGGCGCGGGCAAGGGCACCCAGGCCGCTACGCTCGTCAGCGAGCGCGGTATGGTCCAGCTTTCGACCGGCGACATGCTGCGTGCAGCGGTCGCCGCCGGAACGCCGGTCGGCCTCCAGGCGAAGTCGGTCATGGAATCGGGCGGTCTCGTGTCTGACGAGATCGTCTCGGGCATCATCGGCGAGCGTCTCGATCAGCCGGACACGGCGAACGGCGTCATCTTCGACGGTTATCCGCGCACCGCGGCGCAGGCCGAAGCGCTCGACGGTCTGCTTGCCGATCGCGGTCGGACGCTCGACTACGTCATCGAACTGGGCGTCGACGAGGCCGCGTTGATCGACCGCGTCGTCGGCCGCTACACCTGCGCCAAGTGCGGCACGGGCTATCACGATCGCTACAAGAAGCCGGTCGTTGCCGGCGTCTGCGACGTCTGCGGCTCGACCGAGTTCAAGCGCCGTCCGGACGACAATGCGGAAACGGTCCACAACCGCATGGCCGAATACCGCGCGAAGACGGCGCCGATCCTGCCGATCTATGACGCGCGTGGCTTGGTGCACCGGGTTGATGGGATGGCGGATATTGCGCACGTCGGCTCGGCGATCGCTGCGATTCTAGACAAGAAGTAAGCGCGTTCCGCCCCCCTCTCCGTCATCCCGGCGAACGCCGGGACCCACGGATACGGCGGACCATGTGATGGCGCGCGACCACTACCCACTCCGCAACCATGGGTCCCGGCGTCCGCCGGGATGACGGGGAGGGGCATCGTGTGTCCGCGTCTTGAAATGCTTTATCTAACAACATCAACATGACGAAATTGTCACCCCTCGGTCATCGCCCTGACCCCCGCCCGATCCTAGAACGAACACGTGGCCAGCAACGGCAGCATGAGTTTCCAGAGATCGGTGCCCGTCACTCCCGGGGGTACCGTGGGGGCCGGCGGGAAGGGTTCTTTCCGCCGGCCTTTCCGTTTATAAGGGCAGGAGATGGTGACCGAAATCGGTGGCAGGGAAGGTGATACCGCGTTGAGCCGCAAGATCCTGATCGTCGAGGACGACGCCTCGACATCCGCCTATCTTGCCAAGGGCCTGGCTGAGGCCGGCCATGCAATCGAAGCCTGTGCAGACGGCCGCGACGGCCTGTTCCTCGCCAGCGAGGGCATTTTCGACCTTATCATCGCAGACCGCATGCTGCCTGGTCTCGATGGCCTGTCGATGGTCAGCGCGATCCGCGCCGCCGGTATCGCCACGCCCGTCCTGATCCTGTCCGCGCTCGCCGCCGTCGACGATCGCGTCGATGGCCTCAAGGCCGGCGCCGACGACTATCTGTGCAAGCCCTTCTCGTTCGCCGAGCTCTCCGCACGGATCGAGGCCATGCTGCGCCGCTCCGACCGTGCCGCGACGGAGCCTCAGAAGACCAAGCTTTCCGTCGGCGACTTGGAGATCGACCTGCTCGCCCGCGCCGTCTCCCGCGCCGGCCGCTCGATCCCGCTTGGCGCCCGCGAGTTCAACCTGCTCGAATTCCTTGCCCGCCATGCCGGCCAGGTGGTGACGCGCACGATGATGCTCGAGAAGATCTGGAACTACCATTTTGACCCGGGCTCGAACGTCGTCGACGTCCATATCGGTCGCCTCCGCCGCAAGCTCGAGGAAGGTTTCCCGACGCCGATCCTGCACACGGTCCGCGGCGCAGGCTATCGACTCGCCGTAGAAGGGTGATTCGCCTTTCGGTAACAGCCCGAATCGCGCTGCTCTCGATCGCGCTGGCGCTGATCTCCAACCTCGCGCTGGTCGGCTTCGTCTGGAAGACCACCAGCGCTGACGCGATCGACGCGATCCGGCGCGAGACCACCGAACAATCGGAAGCCCTCCGCGCGGTCTGGCGTAACGGCGGCCTCCCCGCGATCCGTCAGGCGATCGACAGCGCGGTCGTCCCCGGCGATGTCTCGCTCGTGCTTGCAGTGGTCGACCCGAAGGGCAGGGCCGTCGTCGGCATTGCGCCCGAACGCCTCGCGGTCCCCCTTCGCATCACGCAGTTCCGGATCGCACGACTCGGTGCGGACGAACTCTGGTCCGCGCGCGAGACCGGGTACGCGCTCCACCCGCTCGGCAGCTACTGGCTGCTGACCGGTCGCAATCTCGACCTGATCGCCGCAGAGGAACGCGCGATCGAGCGCGCACTCGCGGTTGCCGTGTTCCTGTCGCTCGCGCTTGGCGTGGTCGGAGGGCTTGTCCTAACGCGCTACGTCAGCCGCCGGCTTGACGGCATTGCAAAGGCGATCGAGGCGGCTGGCGAGGGCGATCTGTCGCGCCGCGTCGACATGATCGCGGGTGGCGGCGATGCGTTCGATCGTCTTGCCGCCCGCCTCAACGTCATGCTCGGCAAGCTCGAAGGCGTGATGGCCGAACTGCGGATCGTCACCGACAGCCTCGCGCACGACCTCCGCTCGCCGCTCGCGCGCTTGCGCACCAAGACCGAGCAGGCGGTGCTGATCGCCGATCCCGACGCTCGGGAAGCGGCGCTGGGCGGCCTCCTGGTCGAAACCGACCTGGTGATGCGGATGCTCACGATGGTAATCGAGATCAGCCGCTCGGGCTCGGTCTCACGCGATCGCTTCATCGAGGTCTTGCCCGCGAACCTGCTGGAGGAGATCGGCGAACTCTACGCGCCCGTCGCAGAGGACGCTGGCCTCGTCTTCACGATCGCGATCGACGACCGCCCACCGCCGATGAAGCTCCACCGCGAACTCATCAGCCAGGCGATCACCAACCTGATCGACAATGCGCTTCGTCACGGCGCTGGCGGCGGAGAAGTCACGCTGCGGATCGTCCACCGCACCGACGGCGTCGCGATCCAGGTCGAGGACCGAGGCCCCGGTATCGCGGCATCCGACCGAGCCCAGGCGTTGAAGCGCTTCGGCCGGCTCGACAGCGCCCGCTCGACCCCAGGCGCAGGACTCGGCATGGCGCTGATCGAGGCGGTAGCGCGGCTCCACGATGGCCATTTCGAACTCGCCGACAACGCCCCCGGCCTCGTCGCGCGGATCGTCCTCCCAGTCTGATCCTGCCCCGCAGGGGGGAGGTGGCTGGCGCTTGCCAGACGGAGGGGGAGGAAAGGCTAACCTCGGTTGCGTGTCCTCCCCCTCCGTCGCTACGCGCCACCTCCCCCTGGCGGGGGAGGATTGTAAGCGCAATCGGTTGACCGGAACCGCCTCCCCGGCGAGACCATGTCCATGACGACGCTCGCTTCCCATCGCCGCATCCTCGCCGCCAGCCTGGTCGGCACCGCGGTCGAGTTCTACGATTTCTATATCTACGCGACCGCCGCGGCCCTGGTGTTCGGGCCGCTGTTCTTTTCAGGCCAGTCCGCATCCGCGCAGTTGCTGCTGAGCTACGCTACGTTTGGCCTGGCCTTCATCGCCCGCCCGGTCGGCGCGATCGTGTTCGGGCATTTTGGCGATCGGATCGGACGCAAGTCCACCCTCGTTGCATCGCTGTTGCTGATGGGCGGATCGACCGTCGGTATCGCCTTCTTGCCAACCTATGCACAGGTCGGCTGGATCGCGCCGGCGCTGCTGTGCCTGATGCGGCTGGGGCAGGGGCTGGGCCTCGGCGGCGAATGGGGCGGGGCGGCGTTGCTGGCGGTCGAGAACGCGCCGCCGCACCGAAGAAACACCTGGGGCATGTTCCCGCCGCTCGGTGCCCCGGTGGGCTTCCTTGCCGCGAATGGGCTGTTCCTGATCATCGGTCTCGTGCTCGACGAGGCGCAGTTCCTTGCCTGGGGCTGGCGGATCCCGTTCCTGCTCAGCGCGATCCTTGTTGGACTCGGTCTGTGGGTACGCCTGAAGCTGACCGAGACGCCCGCCTTCCTGGAAGCCGAAGCTACCGAGGCGCTCCCGAAGGTGCCGATCGCGACCCTGCTGACGAAGCACCTGCGCGCGACCTTGGCCGGCACATTCGGGGTGATCGCGTGCTTCGCGCTGTTCTACCTCGCGACCGCGTTCGCGCTTGGTTACGGCACGAAGACACTCGGCTATTCACGCGAGGCGTTCCTCGGTGTCGAACTCGTCGCGATCTGGTTCTTGGCAGGCGGCGTGATCGTGGCCAGCGTGCTCGCGGACCGGCACTCGGCAACACGGATGCTCGCGATCGGGTTTGCCGGGTGCATCGGCGTCGGCGCGCTGATGGGGCCGATGCTGGGCTCGGGATCGCTGTTCACGGTGTGGCTGTGGCTATCGGGCGCGCTGTTCGCGATGGGGTTCGCGTACGGCCCGCTCGGTGGCTGGCTGCCGAGCCTGTTTCCGGCGGGGGTGCGCTACACCGGCGTGTCGATGACGTTCAATCTTGGCGGCGTACTCGGCGGTGCGCTGGCGCCGATCGTCGCGGAGGCATTGGCCCCGCATGGGTTGTGGCTGGTCGGCGGGTATCTGATGGCGGCCGGGGTGCTGAGCCTTGGCGGGCTGCTGATCCTCGGCCGCACGACCGACAGGTAGAACGCTCTCCCGCTTCTGCGGGAGAGCATTCCTTCACGCGGACACTGGCCGCAACAGCGTCAGCCGGGCCTTACCGTGCACGCGCGTGGCGTCGACCTCGAAGCCGGGGAGTTCGACGACCTCGGCCTTCGCCGTCTCCAGGCTGATCCATGTCGCCGGCCCGACCCAACCCAGCCGCGACAGCTTGTCGAGCGCGACCAGTCCGGCACCGGTGTTGTAGGGCGGATCCATCAGGATCACGTCGAGCGGCGCCGGTGCGGGCCCGAGCGCCATCACCGACGTCGCGCGGACATCACCGCGGATCTCCAGCTTGGCGAGGTTGGCCTTGAGCGCGTCGACCGCCAGCTTGTCCGATTCGACGAACATGCACGTCCCCGCGCCGCGCGAAAGTGCCTCGATCCCCAGCGCGCCCGAGCCTGCGAATAGATCGGCGACCGCCAACCCCTCGAAGCTCCCGACGCGGCTCGTCAGCATCGAGAACAACGTCTCGCGCATCCGGTCGGCGGTGGGACGGGTGGAGTCACCCTTGGGCGCGACGATCGGGCGACCGCGCCATTGGCCTGCGATGATCCGCATCAGCGCTTCCCTCCACGTGGTGCACGGGGCGGATGACCGCGCCCTCCCGACGGACCCTTGCCGGGCGCAGTAGGCCGTGTACCGCGTTCAGGCCGCGCCGGACCCTCCGAACGCACGGGCCGTGGCTCGGCACCCGGACGCCCGCTGGCACTCCGCGCCGCGCGCTTGTCGAGTGAACTGCGCCCCCGCGAATCGTCCGCCTGCGGACGGAAGCCCCGCGGCTGTTCCTGACGCTGGACGGTAGCGCCCGCACCGACTCGCGACGGCGCAGCGCGCTCCCGCGGTGGCTTGGCGGCGCGGAAATGCTTGATCTTGGGGTTCGTGCTCAGCTCCTCGCCGCGATCGGCACGCTCCTGCCGCACGTACGGCTTGGAGGTCTCGCCACTCGTCGGCCGGGCGTGATGCGTTCCCGTCGGCCGAGCGGCATTCCGCACATCCGGCCGCGCCCAGGGATCGTTGACGTCGCCGCGCTGCATCGCCGCGGTCGGACGGATCCGCTCGGGCCGCGCCGGTCGCGAAGGTCGATCGGTCGGTACCGCGCCGCTCGAAAAGCCAGAGCTTGCAGGTGCCGCATACGGACTGCGAACCGGCGTACGCACGCCAGTAGTAGGCCGCGCGCCCGAAACTGGACGCGCACCCGGCGCTGGCCGTGCCGTCGGTGCAGGCCGCGGCGCATTGCTGCCCCGCTGGCTAGACCGCGCGCCGATCCCGGCCCCCGCACCGGCACTCGCGCTGATCCCTATGTTCGCGCGCGCGCCCGGACCCTCGGGTCGACCCTTCGCGAGTTCCTTCTGGAACGCGACGACGTCGTGCTGCAGGACTTCGCCGATCTGCCCCGGCGGCAGGTCGCCGAGCACGAACGGGCCGTAGCGCGTCCGGATCAGCCGCGAGACCTGCAACCCGAGATGCTCCAGCACGCGGCGGACTTCGCGGTTCTTGCCCTCGGTCAGGATCATCTCGATCCAGACGTTGGCACCAGTACGCCGCTCGATATTCGCGTTGATCGAGCCGTAGCGGACGCCCTCGATCTCGATACCCTCGATCAGTTCCTCGAGCTGCGGCTGCGTGATATTGCCATACGCACGCGCACGATAGGCACGCTCGACACCCGTCGCGGGCAGCTCGAGCTGGCGCTTGAGCCCACCATCGGTGGTCATCAGCAACAGCCCCTCGGTGTTGAGATCGAGGCGGCCGACCGGCACCAGCCGTGGCAGATCCTGCGGCAGGCGGTCATAGATCGTCGTACGGCCGGCGGGATCGCGCTCGGTGACGAGCAGCCCGGTCGGCTTGTGATACAGGAACAGCCGAGCCGAACTCGGAGCCTCGACCGGGTCGCCATCGACCGTAACGCCGTTGAGGTTGCGCAGGATCGTCGCCGGCGTGTCGAGAATGCTGCCATTGAGCGCGACTCGGCCCTCGGCGATCATCCGCTCGATATCGCGGCGCGAGGCGATCCCGGCGCGTGCGAGCAGCTTGGCGATACGGTCCCCCTTGATCGGTGCGGCCGGCGTTTCGGGGGAGGTTGCGGGCGCGTCGTTCGACGGGCTGGCAGTCGGGTTATCGTCTTTTGAAGTCGTCATGGCGCGGCTGATACTATGGATCGGCGTCCAGCGCGAAAATATTTGCGACCGTTCGCCCGCAAGCGCGTTAGGACACGCGAGCGTAACGATCCTTCGTGCGCATCCGGGGGTCTTTCGGCGATGTTGTTCGGGAAGAAGAAGCGGCAGATCGTCCGGCTCCTCGTGGTCGAGGACGAACCGCTGGTCGCGTTCGACACCGAATATTTCCTGACCGACGCGAAGTTCACGATCGTCGCGACGATCGACCGGGTCGCGGAAGCCTTGCCGATCCTCGCCAGCGACACGGTGATTGACCTCGTGTTGGTCGACGTGAATCTAGCGGACGGGTCCGGCATCGACGTCGCGCGCGCGGCACAGGCCCGCGGCGTGCCGGTGATGTTCGTGACGGGAAGCTGCCCGGTCGAGGCGACCACGCTCGCCGCCGGTTGCATGGCCAAGCCGTATATGCCCCGCGACCTGATCGCGGCGATCGAGGCGATCGAGGCGATGCTCGGTGGCCGCAAGCCGACGCGCGTTCCGTCGGGTTTCACGTTGTTTCCGCGGACGGCGTGACGTTTCCCCACGCTCCGTCGCCTGACGGGTAGCGCATCCGCGATTTCCCGTTAGGGTCCCGCGCAAGCGAGTGGGAGCGTAAGTGCGATGAACGGAACCGTAGGCAAGCGCTGGAGCGACGGCTTCCGACCCTATGCGGAGAAGGCACCGCTGGCAGCATTGGCGCTCGGCATATCCTCGGGCTTTCCGTATGCGATGATCGGCGCGACGCTGACGACGCGGCTCGCGGCCAGCGGTATCGACAAGAAGACGGTGACGGCGTTCAGCCTCGCCTTCCTCGTCTACAACCTGAAGTTCCTGTGGGCGTGGGTGGTCGACGGCGTTCGGCTTCCGATCATCGGGAGACTGGGTCAACGCGTCTCGTGGCTGATCGTGACGGCTGCGCTGGTAGTTGCCGCGGTAGTCAATCTCGCTCTGATCGACCCGGCGGCCAGCATCACCTCCACCGCAACCGCAGCGATCCTCGTTGGTGCGGCTGGCGCAACCTTCGACGTCGTGATCGACGCATTCCGGATCGAGACGCTCGAACCGCGCCAATTAGGCGTAGGCTCCGGGATGAGCCAATATGGCTGGCGGATCGGCTCGGCAGGCTCGGGTGCGCTGGCGCTGGTGGTCGCCGAACGCGCCGGTTGGAACGCGGCCTATCTGGCGTGCGTCGTCTTTGCGTTACCCGCGGTCCTGGCGGGCCTAGTGCTGGGCGAGCCCGAACGCCGCCGTCCGCCAATCGAACGCCGCGGGCTCGCGGAGGGCTTTCGCGCGATCTGGGGGCCGTTCGTCCAGTTCTTCTCGCGCGAAGGGGCGTTCATCGTTCTCGCCTTCATCCTGATTTTCAAGGTCGGCGACACGCTCGCCAATCTGACGCTGCGACTGCTGTTCGACGACCTCGGCTTCACCGGCGACGAGATCGCGTTCTACGATGTCGGGATCGGTTTCATCGCCTATCTGGTGGGCATCTTCATCGGTGGCATCCTGTACGCGCGGATGGGCATGAAGCGATCGGTGCTGCTGTCGCTGGTGCTGATGGGCGTTTCGAATCTGTCGTTCGCGGCGCTGGCCGCCGCCGGGCACTCGAACTTCGGCATGGCGTCAGCGATCGGCTTCGAGAACGCGTCGAGCGGTTTTGGCGGCGTCGTCGTGATCGCGTACTTCTCGGCGCTATGCGATCTGCGCTTCACCGCAGCGCAGTTCGCGCTGATCTCGGCAGCAGCAAGCATCGTCGGACGGATCGTCACCGGCACCACTGCCGGCGCGCTGATCGAGGCGTTCGGCTATGTGGATTTCTATCTACTGACGACCGCCCTCGCGCTGCCGGGCATCGTCCTGTTCTGGTGGATGAGCCGGTCGGGGATGATCGACCGTTCGATCGGCAGCGCGGGCGTCGAGGGTGAAGGCGACGCCCGCGCCGGTGATCCGGTCTAGCCCGCCGCTACACCGTGATTGGGCGTCCCTCGTCGGCAAACGCCGCTGCGACCGCGGCGGCGCTGGCGAGGACGCCGTCGATGCGACGGACGCCGAGCAGGTCCGCCATAAGATAGCGTGCGATCTCGGGCGCAGTCTCGACGCGCGCGAGCACCGACAGCATCGCCGATTCCGCCGGCGTCATCCGCGCGCAGCAGCACGGGGCGATCGCGATCGTCCCCGCCGAAGTACCGGCAAGGTCCGCCATCAGTGCCCTCAGCAGGACCAGCGGGCGACGGAAGCCTTGTCCGAACGCAGTGAACATCGTGTGCGAAGCGCGGGCGTCGGCGAGGCCGTGTGCGCCCATCCGCCGCATCGCGAACAAGGCTATTCGCGCGTTTTCACAAGGCGGTAGCGCATGGGGCAACAGCGAGGTCGCGCTGGCGATGGTCTGTGTCGAGGCGGCCGTCGAGTTGGTCGTCGAATTGGGGCGGGTATCGGTCATTCACGCGACTCCGTGGTGGTGCCCACAAAGTCGCCTGTTGGTTATTGATAGTCAATAGCAATAAGAAGTCAGTCCGGCGGTTGGTCGTTTGCGGCGAGCACTTCACCGGCGAGGTAGAGCGAACCGGCGATCAGCACGAGTTGCCGCTGGTCGGTTGGTGCGGCGATCGAGGCTAGCGCTTCACTGGGCGTGGCGGCTGTTCCAGCGGTCTTTCCGAACGATCGGGCGAGCGTCGCAAGTGCCTCGGGCGCGTGATGAGCGTGGCCGGGGACGGGGATGGCGATGACGTGGCCGACCGATGGTGACAGGATGCGGATCACGGCGTCCGCATCCTTATTCGCGAGCATGCCGAGGATCAGTGTCACCGGCCGGCCCTTGGCGAGCGTCCTTAGCGCACGCGCGACCGGTTGCGCAGCGTTGGGATTGTGCGCGCCGTCGAGCCACAACTCGCTGCCCTCGGGCAATCGCGCGAGCAGCGGGCCATCCGACAATCGCTGCATCCGCGCCGGCCAGTGCGCCCAGTCCGCGGCGGCGCGCATCGCCGCTTCGGGAATGTGCAGTGCGCCCTGGTGACGAAGCATCGCGATCGCGAGCGCGAGGTTGCGCGACTGGTGCGCGCCGACGAGCCGGGGGCGGTTGGTGACGACCGAAAAGCCGGTATCCTCGTAGCGGACGGTCGATCGTGCGGTCTCGCTCGTCCAGGCTGTGCCGCGGGCGAACACCGGCGCGCCGGCGGCATCGGCGACCGCGGCAATCTTCGCGCGGAGGGCCTTGGGATAGTCCATCGTGACGAGCGGCACGCCGGACTTGGCGATGCCCGCTTTCTCGCCGGCGATCTCCAGCAGCGTGTCGCCGAGGAACGACTGGTGATCGATGCCGAGCGCGGCGATGCCGGTGACGACCGGATTCGGGATGATGTTGGTTGCGTCGAGCCGACCGCCGAGACCGACTTCGACGATCGTCGCTGCGGCGGGCGTGCGGGCGAAGGCGAGGAAGGCGGCGGCGGTGGTGACTTCGAAGAAGCTCGCCTGGAGGTCGGCGGCTTGGTCGAGCACTTCCGACAGCAAGGCGGCGAGCAACTCGTCTTCGATCAGCGATCCTGCGAGGCGGATGCGTTCGTTGAAGCGGACGAGGTGGGGCGAGGAATAGACGTGGACGCTGTGCCCGGCGGCTTCGATCGCAGCGCGGAGGAACGCGCAGGTCGAGCCCTTGCCGTTGGTGCCGGCGACGTGGAACACCGGGGGGAGATCGAGGTGGGGGTCGCCGAGCCGGCTTAGGAGCGCGGTGATGCGCTCAAGGCCGAGGATGTCGGCGCCGGGCGACAGTGCGGTGAGGCGGTCGAGTTGGGCCTGTACCGCGGGCGAGGAAGAAACGGCGTGGTCGGGCATTCTAGGCTCCCTCTCCCCTCCGGGGAGAGGGCTGGGGTGAGGGGCAGTTCCGAGCGCCGCGTCTGTGGCTGCCCCTCACCCCGACCCTCTCCCCGAAGGGGAGAGGGAGTGCGTTACGCGGCCTCGCGCGCGCTGAGATACCCGATCACCGTACCGAGCTGCTCGCGCAGGTCCTTCCGGTGGACGACCATGTCGATCATCCCGTGCTCGAGATAATATTCCGACGTCTGGAAATCCTCGGGCAGCTTCTCGCGGATCGTGCTCTCGATCACGCGGCGACCGGTGAACGCCAGCGTCGCCTTGGGCTCGGCAATTTGCACGTCGCCGAGCATCGCATAGGCCGCCATCACGCCACCCGAGGTCGGGTCGGTGAGCACGACGATGTACGGCAGCCCGGCATCGTGCAGCATCTGGATCGCGACCGTGCTGCGCGGCATCTGCATGAGGCTGAGGATGCCCTCCTGCATCCGCGCACCGCCGCTTGCCGTGAAGATCACGTAGGGCACGCGGTCCTCGATCGCCGCCTCGACGCCGCGGACGAACGCCTCGCCGACGGCCAGGCCCATCGAGCCGCCCATGAAGCCGAAATCCTGCACGCCGACGACGACTCGGTGGCCGTCGATCGCGCCACGTGCGTTGATCAGCGCATCCTGCTCGCTATTGTCGGTCCGCGCCGCCTTGAGGCGATCGGTATAGCGCTTCTGGTCGCGGAACTTCAGCGGATCCTCGGGCACTTTCGGTGCGGGGAGTTCGCTGCAGCTACCCTCGTCGAAGAGCTGCGCAAAGCGGATCTTCGGCCCGATACGGTCGTGATGATCGCATTTCGGGCAGACGTACAGATTGTCCTCGAGCTCCTTGGTGAAGACCATCTGCCCGCAGCCCTTGCACTTGTGCCAGAGATTCTCGGGCGTTTCGCGCTTCGCGACGAAGGGCAAGACGTTGCGGACGCTGTTGAGCCAGCTCATGCGGAGACCTTTCGGGCCGAGGCAACGGCGTCGGCGAGAGACTTGATATAGGCGCGGACCGGCTCGGCCGCAGCTGCACCGTGCTGCGCGACCAGTTCGACGATCGCCGAACCGACGACGACGCCGTCCGCGACGCGGGCGACGTTCGCCGCCTGCTCAGGTGTGCGGATGCCGAAGCCGACCGCGATCGGGATGTCGGTCTGCGCCTTGAGGCGAGCGACGGCGTCCTCGATCGAGGATTGCTGCGCCTGCTGGAGCCCGGTGATGCCGGCGACCGAGACGTAATACAGGAACCCACTCGCGCCATCGAGCACGGTCGGCAGGCGGGCAGCATCGGTGGTGGGGGTGGCGAGGCGGATCAGGTCGATCCCGGCGGCACGCAACTGAGGGCCGAGCGCATCGTCCTCTTCGGGCGGCACGTCGACGCAGATCACACCGTCGACACCGGCGTTGGCAGCCGCCTCGGCGAACCAGTCCGCGCCGCGCCGGAGCATCGGGTTGCCATAGCCCATAAGGACCAGCGGCACGTCCGGATGGCGTGCGCGGAACGCGGTGGCAGTGGCGAGGATGTCGGCGGTGCGCGTCCCTTGCGCGAGGCTGCGGATGTTTGCGGCCTGGATCGCGGGGCCGTCGGCCATCGGATCGGTGAACGGCATGCCGAGTTCGATCGCATCCGCGCCGCCTGCGACGAGCGCGTCGAGGATCGGGCCGGTGGCCTCGGTGGTGGGATCACCCGCGGTCACGAACGCGACGAGCGCGGCACGCCCGGCGGCGGCGGTGCGTGCGAAGGTATCGGCGAGGCGGTTCACAGCTCCCCTCCCGCTCGCGGGAGGGGTTGGGGGAGGGGCTGACATAGCCGCACATCCAAGGTCCGAGGAGCGAACAGGCCCTCCCCCGACCCCTCCCGCAAGCGGGAGGGGAGCAGAAGTGCGATCATATCGCCACCCCGAGTGCTTCGGCGACGGTGAAGATGTCCTTGTCGCCGCGGCCGCACAGGTTGGCGAGGATGATCTGGTCCTGCCGCATCTCGCGCGCCTTCTTCGTCACGGTCGCGATCGCGTGCGATGGTTCGAGCGCGGGGATGATGCCCTCGGTCCGGCACAGCAACTGGAACGCGTCGAGCGCTTCGGTGTCGGTGGCGCTGTCATATTGGACGCGGCCGATATCGCGCAGCCACGCATGCTCCGGGCCGATGCCGGGATAATCCAAGCCGGCCGAGATCGAATGCGCCTCGGTGATCTGGCCATCCTCGTCCTGCAACAGATACGTCTTGTTGCCGTGGAGCACACCCGGGAAACCGCCCGCAAGGCTCGCCGCGTGCTGCTTGTCCAGCCCATGACCCGCCGCCTCGACGCCGAGCATCTGCACGTCGGCATCGTCGAGGAACGGATGGAACAGTCCGATGGCGTTCGAGCCACCACCGATCGCGGCGACCAGCATGTCGGGCAGGCGACCGACCCGCTCCAGCATCTGCGCGCGTGCCTCGGTGCCGATCACGCTCTGGAAATCGCGGACCATCTCCGGATACGGGTGCGGGCCCGCGGCGGTGCCGATGATGTAGAAGGTGTCGTGGACGTTCGCGACCCAGTCGCGCATGCCCTCGTTCATCGCGTCCTTTAGCGTGTGTGCGCCGCTCGTCACGGGGCGGACTTCGGCGCCGAGCAGCTTCATGCGGAACACGTTGGGCGCCTGCCGCTCGACGTCCTTCGCACCCATGTAGATCACGCAGGGCAGGCCGAAGCGCGCGCAGACCGTGGCAGTGGCGACGCCGTGCTGGCCCGCGCCGGTCTCGGCGATGATCCGCGTCTTGCCCATTCGCATCGCGAGCAGGATCTGACCGATGCAATTGTTGATCTTGTGCGCGCCGGTGTGGTTCAGCTCGTCGCGCTTGAACCAAACCTGCGCGCCCCTCCCCTCGGGAGCGGACTCGCGGAGCGCCTCGGTCAGGCGCTCGGCGTAGTAGAGCGGGCTCGGGCGGCCGACATAATGTTCGAGCAGGTCGTCGAACTGCGCCTTGAAGGCGGGGTCGGCCTTGGCCGCGCGATACGCCTCGTCGAGTTCGAGGACGAGCGGCATCAGCGTCTCGGCGACATAGCGACCGCCGAAGTCGCCGAAATGGCCGCGCTCGTCGGGCTGGGCGCGGTAGGAGTTGGGGGCGAGGGTGGGAGCGTTCATGAGTGGGCGTTTAGCACTTCGTAAATCGCTGTCACCCCTTCCGTTTCCGCTAAAGGCCACCCCGGCGGAGGCCGGGGCCCGATTGGGAAAGGCTTTTTGGAGAGTCGGATGCTCCGTCACCTCGACCTTTCCAATTAGGCCCCGGCCTTCGCCGGGGTGGTGCTAGCGCGCGGCGACCGCCTTCAGAAACGCCGCGATCTTGGCTTCGTCCTTCGTTCCGGGCTCGCTTTCGACGCCTGAGGAGACATCGACCAATTCCGCCCCTGTCCGCCGGATCGCTTCCGCGACATTCGCCGGATCGAGCCCGCCCGACAGCGCCCAAGGCAGCGGATGCTTGAACCCGTCGAGCAGGTCCCAGTCGAACCGCAATCCCATTCCGCCGGGCAGCGCGGCCGAGTCCGGGGTCTTCGCGTCGTACAGTATCCGGTCGGCGACCCCGACGAACCCGTGCGCCGCATCCAGATCACCGCGCGTGCGAACAGCGACCGCGACCCAGGTCTCGATCCCGAACTTAGCGCGGATCGCGGCGGCGCGTGGCGGTGTCACCTTGTGGAGTTGCAGCACGTCCAACGCCGCCGAGCCGACCGCCTGTTCGAGCATGTCGTCCTCCGGATCGACGAACACGCCCACCTTGGCGACATGGCCCGGTACGCGCGCGGCAAGTTCGGCCGCCTTCGCAAACGTCACGTGGCGAGGCGAGGCGGGAAAGAAGACGAACCCGACATGACTCGCCCCGTGCCTGATCGCAGCGTCGAGCGTGGCGGGCGTGGAGAGGCCGCAGATTTTCGTTTTCTTCATGCGCGTCTTGCTAGTGCGTTCGTGGAGGCCAAACCAGTGCAGTCTGATCAAGACCATTCCACCGACCTGTCCGAATATCGTCAATTCGCGACGGGCGCGGGGCGCTGGATACTGCCGGTCGTCATCATCCATCTAGCCGCGATCGATGGATTGGTGCGGATTTATACCGGCTATTCGCTGACGTCGTGGTTGCCAACCGATCGGCTGGTAGCGTGGGCATGGGTAAATGGCGGTATGTTCACGATCGCCGCGTTCGCGGTTCGGCGGGGCCACTGGAACGTCGGCGCTGGGGCGTTGCGAGGCTGGCGGGCGCGGATGACGGCCATCACCTGGATCGCGCTCTCGGCCGTGTGGTTCTGCCTTCCCGAGATACTGACTGCTATCCGCGCGATTGCCGTCCCAACTGGTAACGGCGGCGAATGGTAAAGGGGGCTAGGTACGCCCCCTCGTCAGAGCGTCGCGGCCATTGCGCGGGCGGCGGTGTCGGGGTCCTCGGCCTGCGTGATCGGGCGACCGACCACCAGGATCGAGGCGCCGGCGTCCATCGCCTGGCGCGGCGTGACGACGCGTTTCTGGTCGCCGATCTGGCCATCGGGAAGGCGTACGCCGGGGACGACGAAGAACCCCTTCGGCCAGATCGCCTTGGCTGCCGCGACTTCGGCACCAGAGCATACGATACCGTCGACGCCTGCCTCGCAGGCAAGCTCGGTCAGGCGCGTGACCTGGTCGTGCGCGCTGCCGACTACGCCGGTCGCGGCGAGATCGGAGGCGTCGAGGCTCGTCAGCATCGTCACCGCGATGACCTTGGTGCCGATCGGGGCCGCTGCCTTGGCATCCTCCAGCATCGCGCGACCGCCGCTGGCATGGACCGTCAGGATCGCTGGTTCGAGCGCGCCTAAGGCCTGCACCGCCTTGGCGACCGTGTTCGGAATGTCGTGCAGCTTCAGGTCGAGGAAGATCGGCAGGCCGAATTCCGCCATCGCGTGCACGCCGGGCTGGCCATGCGCGGAAAAGAATTCGAGGCCGAGCTTGATCCCGCCGACATGATGGCGAACGCGGGTAGCGAGGGCCTTGGCGCGGGCGAGGTCGGGCGTGTCGAGCGCGACGAAGATACGGTTGGTCATCAGGCGACGCTCGGCGGAATGGTGGTTGGTGTAACGGTGGGCGGCGTCACGATTGCGGGGAGCTCTCCCGGCACCGCGACCGACGGCACAGCAACTACTGTCTCGGGCCGCGGCGTACGCAGGTCCGCCAGCGAACGCTCGCACGTCGCGAGGCGCTGACGCAGCCGCCACCGGATCGCGTGATTGTAGATCATCGTCGGGACGAACCCGATCAGGAACGTCACCAGCAGCAGCAGCGGCAGGTTCACGTCGGCGATCAGCCCACCCCAGAGCTGGATCTGCACCGCGTTCCAGTTGCTGATGGTGAACACTGCGGCGATGAACGCCAGCAGGCACCAGAACAGGATTTTCAGGAACTGCATGTGGCCACCTCTATCGCGTCCCTCGGTGCCGAAGCGCCGATGGGGACCCGAGAGCTACCGCCAGATCGCCCGTTTGGCCAGTCTCATGCCGAAGAAGTGCGGCCGTCAGCCGATTTCGGTCCGCAACTGCGCGATCAGCGGCAGTATCGTGGTCAGCCTCGGCTCCTCCACGTCGAGGATCGCCAGGAACGCGGAACGCTTGATCGCGGCAACGCGGCCGGGCTTCATCCGCACCGTCTGCGGCAATGTCGAGACGGTGATGTCGATCATGCGCTCGGCCCCGTGGAGGCGCCCCCAGAGATAATCATTCTCGCGGTAGGCGCGACTGAAGAACGCGCCGAACGTGCCGAACTGGATGCCCTTCAGCGTCGTCTCGGCTCCACCCGAGCGGATCGAGGTCGCATCGTCGGGCGCGATCCGGTCGACCTTGATCGGGTCGAACTCGTCGAGGCCTTCGCCTTGCAGCAGCGGCAGGGTCGCCGTGTCGAAATACGGGAAGCCGAGATAGGCGAGCAACAGCGTCCGCCGTGCAGGCTTCGCGAGTGCGGCGAACGCCTCCGCCAGCCGCAGGTCGGTCTCCGCATCGAGCCGGTCCAGATCGAACGTCCTGCCGAGCGTTTCCAGTACGGCGGTGGCGTCGCCTCTCATGGCGCGCACCGCGTCGTGCAGCCCGACGTGCATCTCGCCCCGCAGACGATCGAGGTAGGGAGACAGCGACTCGTAGATCGCGTCGCGCATCGGCCCCAGCTCGGGCTCGTCGGCGGCCGTTTCCACCTCCGACAGGCGCCGCGCCATCAGCCGCAGCCGGCGGATGCGAAAGCCGATGTCGAAGGTTCGCAAGAACGCGATCGACGCAGTGCTTGCCCCGCCCGCGTGCCCCGAACCGAGCAGGTCGGCGCCCGACGCAGCGACGTGCGCGACGATCGCCGCCCGGATCTGTGCCAGCCGCCGGGGCCGGTGGTGCTCTCCGGCATCGAACAACAGCAACGCCAGCGTCTCGATCACCGCGCTGCGTTTCAGATGGCCGTACGCGACGAAGCCATAGCCGGAACTTACGGCGGCCGCCTTCTGCGCACGCCGCCGCCATGCGATCAGCCGTGGCGCGGTCGGCCGGTCGAGGAACAATGTGTGGCCGAACAGTGATTCGACGTCCGCCTCCACCTCGGGGCGGATCGCGGTCAGGATCCCGCGCATCCGGTCGATCCGCGCCGAGCGTTCGGCGATCGCCTCCAGATTGTCGCGGATCGGCTGCTGGCGGGGAATGTCGCTGATCGCGCCGATGATCGTCTGGAAGAACCCCGGCGTGCCTTCGCCGCGATTGAGCCGGAGCTTGATGCCGGGGGAGGGGTCTATGTAGATGAAGCGCCGATCGATCTGACGGCGTGCAGGGCGTTCCTTCAGCGCATCCAGCGCCGGTCGGAACGGCGCGTTGGCGAGCACCGAGCCATCGATCAGCACGGCGGTCTCGGCGGCGTTGGCAGCGGTATGGCGGGGCAGGACGCGCGCAAGGAAGTCGCGGCGTTCGGGCCAGGCGATGTTGCGATCCTTCAGCACGCCGTCGAGTTCGGCCACCGTGAACGGCGGGAACGCGCCCGGAAAACTCGACGTCGCCCGCGCCGCAAAGGCGAGTTCGCCAGCAGGCGCCAGGGTATCGCAAACGCCGCCATTATCCGTGAAATCGACGACCAGGCGGTGTTCGGTCTCGACCACTTCGGGCGGGGAGTTGAGCTGCAACCGTTCCGGATGGCCCGAAAAATCCGTCACCGTCACGAACAGGTCGAGCGGCTGGCCCGGCGGCAACAGCCGCGGTCCGCGTTCGCTCGCCGCCATCGCATCGAACGCGTCGAGCAGCAGGTTGGTGAAGGTCTTCCCCCCGAACGGCGGCTCGAACCAGCGCGATCGGATGAAGTGCGACAGCTTGGTCCGCACCTCCTCGCGCGTCGGCTCGTCGAGCGCCTCGACCTTGTCGGTGCTGCGCCCTGCCGCCATCCACGCCAGCGGCATCGCCCAGGCCTTCGAGAATCGCGACTTGGGTGCCGCCTCGGTATCGATCAGCGCCTCGACGTCCGCCGACGTCATCCAGAGGTCGGTCAGCGGATCGAGGCTCTGCCCGGTCGCGATCGCCTGCGCGAGGAAGATGCCGTTGATACCGCCCGCACTGGCGCCAGCGATGATGTCGGCGAGCACGCGCACGCGGATCGATGCATGCTCTTCGATCTCCTGGAGCAGCGCGTGATAGACGCCCTCGCTGCCGCCCTTCGGGGTTTCGCCGTCGTGGAACGCGCGGCTCGCGCAGACCAGCCGCCAGATTTCCTTGGTGATGCCGTGCATGTAGACTGCCAGGCTGATCCCGCCATAGCAGACGAGCGCGAGGCGCAGTTCTTTCTCGCGCATTCTAGATCCTCGTCCCGTCTGCTCGTCGGTGTTCGATTATACGGGCTCCAGCATAGCCCAGATCGGTAGATGATCCGACGCTTTGCGCGCTGCCGCGCTGGCGTGCACGCCGCAATCGACGATCTTGAGGTCCCGCGACACCATGATGCGGTCGAGCCGTGCGACCGCGCGCCGCGAATGAAAACTCGCACCGGTTTCGGCAAACGCATAGTCGCGTCCGAAATCGCGCAAGCAGCCGGCACCCGCACTCCATTCGTTCAGGTCGCCCATCAACACGGTCGGATGACGATGCGCGCAGGTATCGACATGGTTCAGGATCGCCGCCGCCTGCTTGCGCCGCCAAAGCCCTGACAGATCCAGGTGCATGCCGAGTACGCGGATCGTATCCTCCGCGAGCCGCACGTCGGCCATTACCGCGCCGCGCGGTTCGAGTGCCGGCAGATGGATCGCCTCGCCGTCGACGACCTTTGCAGACTTGCGGACGAGAATGACGTTGCCGTGCCAGCCCATGCTTAGCGACCGCAGGCCGAAATCGACCGGCACCCAGTCGCTATGCTCCTCGAGCAGATGGTGCGGCAGGACGCAGGCCTTCGCGCCGAACCGCCGATCGGCCTCCTGCAACGCGATCACGTCCGCATCGATCTCGCGCAGCACCTCGACCACGCGCTCGGGGTTACGCCGTCGATCGAGCCCGATGCCCTTGTGGATATTGTAGCTGGCGACCTTGATCATGCGTGCGGCGTATAACGCCACGGGCGCGATCCGGGTTGCAGAATGAGGCTCGCGGACCGAAAAAGCGCCGGCCCCAGGCTTTATCTCGCAGCAGGATGCGTGGGGTGGAGCAGGGGCCGGCGTGCTGCGTTGTGCATTCTTAGGCCACGGGTCAGGTCATTGGGGGGAAATTTTGGTGCGTATTGTTTCGATCGGTGCATCGCTGCTGGCGATGACGGCTGCGCTTTCGGGCTGCGAGGTCAAGACGACGACCGCTGCGAACCAGCAGGTCCCTGCGGCGGCTGCGAAGCCGGCAGGCTGGACGAAGACGACCGCCGAGCAGTTGCGCAAGGCGATCGCGGCGCGTGGTGCCCATGGTCTGGACCGGATGAGTTTCGATGCGAGCGCGCAACCCGGCGCTGGCGACGCGGCGCTGACCAAGGCGGCGATCGCCTACGGCACGGCTTTGGCGCAAGGCGCGACGGACCCCGCCAAGCTGTTCGACGTGTACACCGTTCCCCGATCGAAGGTGGATGTCGCGCAAGGGCTGGCCGCCGCGCTTCAGGCCGGGGATATCGGCAAGTGGCTGTCGAGCCTCGCGCCACAGGACGACAATTACGCGCGGCTGTCGAAGGCCTATCTCGCATTGCCCAAGCAGGAGCAGCCGGCGGGTGAGGTCATTCCGGACAATGGCGAGGCGATCAAGCCGGGTCAGGCCGACCCTCGCGTGCCCGCGATCGCACAGCAGCTCGTCGCGTTCGATTATCTCGATCGTGCGGCGGCGCAGGGCGATCGGCTGACCCCCGCGATGATCCTCGCGATCAAGAAGATGCAGGCGGATTACGGGATCAAGCCCGATGGCATGATCGGCACCGCGGCGCTGGGCATCCTGAACTTGTCCGATGCCGACCGTGCGCGCGCGATCGCGGTCAACATGGAGCGGCTTCGCTGGCTCGATCGCAATGCGCCGGGAACGCGGATCGACGTCAACCTCGCCGCCGCCCGGCTGAGCTACTGGCGTGACGGCAAACTGGTCGACAGCCGCAAGGTCGTCGTCGGCGAGCCCGACAAGGAAACGCCGCAGCTCGGTTCGCCGATCTTCCGCCTCGTCGCCAACCCGACCTGGACGGTGCCGCGGTCGGTCGAGAAGAAGGAGATGGCGGGCAAGGGGGCCGCCTATCTTCGCGCCAACAATCTGGCGTGGAAGGATGGTTGGCTCGTCCAGCAGTCGGGCCCCAAGAACTCGCTCGGCCTCGTAAAGTTCGACATGACGAACGATCACGCGATCTACCTCCACGATACGCCCGCCAAGCAGCTGTTCGCCGAAATTCAGCGCCAGCGCAGTCATGGCTGCGTTCGCGTCGAGGATGCGCTCGGGTTCGCCGAGATGCTGGCCAAGGACGAGGGCGTCACCGATCAGTGGAATCAGGCGCGGGCGACCGGCAAGGAGACGTTCGTGAAGCTGCCCAAGGAAATCCCGGTCAGGCTGCTGTACCAGACGGTGCTGTTCGACGATGCGGGCGAACCGGTGATCCGCGCCGATCCCTATGGCTGGAACGACCGGGTCGCCGTAGCGCTCGGCCTCGGTTCGAGCGCGACCTACAAGCCGACTGCGCGCGACGCCGACGTCGGTCCGTAAATCCGCCGATCGATCGAGGAGGGGAGGGCCGGCGGCCTTACCCCTCCAGCGTGGTGGTCGACGGGTAGTGCTTGTCGAGATGGCGCTTGATGATCCGCAGGTTGCGCGTGTTCGAGCGGAAGAAGAAGTCCGGGATCGCGCCGACGAACGGGATCATCCCGAATGCCCAGTCGATGCCGATGTTGCCGAACATCCGCGCCATCTGGATCTTCGACATGCCGATGTTGCGGGCTTCCCATGCCATCCACGTGCCGACCGCGGCGGCGATCGTGCTGCCGGCAAACGGTATGATGTCGAGTATGACGTCCATGCCGACCTTGCGGTTGGTGCCGGGGATGACGAACAGCCCCTCCATCACGCGCTCCATCGCTTCGACGCGGCGGCGGACGGACAAGGCGTCGCGGCCCATGGGCAGGGCATTGAAGGTGATGCCGGGCGTTATGCGAGTTGCGCGTGGGTTCATGACTTCTAGTTGGTGTCGGCGCGCAACCGGTTCAACGGGTGCCACGCGCGACTATTGGCCTGCCACTGGCGAAGCCGGGCAGCGACCAGCGACCAGCGCAGCGGGCGGGCCAGCGGGATGAACGCCACGTCCTCGTTCATCGCCGCGTCGGCTGCCGCGATCCGCACGCCGCGTTCCGCCAGCGTCGGCGCTTCGCGCGCGGCTTCGAGCGCGGCCTGTGCGGCATCGCCACACGTCACGCAGGCGGTGGCGAGATACCAGCGCGCACTGTCGTAGGGCGCGACCGCATCGACCAGCTTCAGGTCCGCGGCATCGTCGATCCCGACGCGCACGGGCGTGATGCCGATCGCCATCAGCGAGGCGGCGACCTGTGCGTACAGCAATGTCGCACCCGGCCCGACGGGGAGCGCGATCCGCACCGTGATCGGCCCGCCCGTCCACGCCGCCACCCGCCGTCGCGCGGCGACGCGGCGTTCGTCCTGCGTCAACAGCGTCCAGGCGGGGACCTGCGGCAAGGATGCGGAGTCGAGGATGTCGGGCAGGATGCGGTCGGCGGGATCCCACGCGGACGCGATCGCCGTCGTGAGCGCGGTCCGATCGATCGCCTCCGACACTGCCGCGCGGTTGCCGGCATCGGCGAGGAAGCCGTCGCGGCGGACGATCGCCAGCCCGAACAGGCCGACCGCAGGGTCGACGCGTACGCTGGCTGGCGCCACGTCCGCGGTCGCCAGCAGCGGCCAGTCGACGAAACTGCCGCCGCTGACCAGATCGGAGTCGCGATTGGCAAAGCGCGCGATGGCGCGGGCGGCGCGTTCGCCGATCAGCCGCACGTCCTCTTGTGGCCGCGCTCCGCGCTGATCGTCGGGATCGGCCTGGCCTGGATCGAACGCAGGACGCAACAGCGGCGCGCGCCCGCGCTGCGCGATCCGGAACGGCCCGGTACCTCCCGAGGGTCGAAGTCGGAGCAAGGCGAGTTCGGGTTGCGCGAACAGCTTGAGCAGATCCGGGCGAGGTCGCGACAGCCGCACCTCTATGACCTGCGGGGTCATCACGACGATCTCGTCGATCGCGGTCAGGAATGGCGCCAGCGGGTTACGCGAATCATGGTGGCTGCCTCCAGCAGCGATCGCGCCGCCGATCTGGCGCTGGAGCATGGCGACGACCTGCTCGGCGGTGACTGGCGTGCCGTCTCCCCAATCGCCCTCGCGCAGGCGGAAGATGTAGCTCATGCCGTTGTCGATCACGATCCAGCGCTCGGCGATGCCCGGCTCGATCTGACCCGCGGCATCGAACCGGACGAGCCCTTGCGCGGTCGAATCCATCATCAGGCGGGCAGGGGTGTCGAGCGCGACGCGGCTGGCGTCGGCGAGGCGTGGCGCGGATCCGATCGCGCTGACGATCACCGCACCGGTATCGGGCCGCCGATCGCATCCGGCCAGCATCGTGGAGCCGGCCAGCATCAGGCTGCCGGCGAGCATCAATCGACGCGTACGCCGGGCAACTCGAATGGTGCGGACGGCGGGACTCGAACCCGCACTCCTAGGGAGGGAGATTTTAAGTCTCCTGCGTCTACCGGTTTCGCCACGTCCGCACACGGGCCCAACAAGACGAGGTCGCGCGCAGGGTCAACCCATCTTGCTCGAAGCGTCGCATATTCTCTGCCCCGACGCGCGCGCCGCGTTCGGGGTTGGTACCGCTCACACGTTGAGGCGCGAGCGCATTTCCTTGCCGGGTTTGAAATACGGCACGCGCTTGGCCTCGACCTCGACGACTTCGCCGGTTCGCGGGTTGCGACCCGTCCGGGCATCGCGTGCGCGCGTTGAGAATGCGCCGAAACCGCGCAGTTCGACCCGGCCGTCGGCGGCCAGTCGCTTCGATATCTCGTTGAAGAAGGTGCTGACGATCAGCTCCACTTCGTTAGGCTGTAGGTCCGGATGCGCCTCAGCGATCTTAAGGACCAGTTCAGATCGGATCATTCGAGCCCCCGCCCATCTAAAGCGCTTACTAATTGATACAAGTCAATCTGCGAGTCATTAGCACCAATTCGGGGACAGTCAAAAACCAAAAGCACTCAGACAAGAAAAAGCCCGGCATGTTCGAGACATGCCGGGCCAAATCTTCGTTAAGCCGTTGAGCTTACTTCTTCTCGGCGTCCGTGCGGGCCTTGAGAGCCTCGCCCAGGATGTTGCCCAGAGTCGCGCCGGAGTCCGACGAACCGTACTGAGCGACAGCCTGCTTCTCTTCCGAGATCTGCATAGCCTTGATCGAGAAGGTCGGCTTCTTCGAACGATCGAAGCCGGTGACCATCGCGTCGAACTTCTGGCCGACCTGGAAACGCTCCGGACGCTGCTCGTCGCGATCGCGACCCAGATCCGTGCGCTTGATGAAGCCGGTCGCGCCATCGTCGCCCTGCTGTACTTCGAGGCCCGCGTCGCGGACTTCGAGAACGGTCACGGTGACGATCGCGTTCTTGTTCAGCTTGTCGCCTGCTGCTGCTATGCCACCGGCCGATGGCCCGCCGCGCTCGAGCTGCTTCATGCCGAGCGAGATACGCTCCTTCTCGGCGTCGATGTCGAGCACGACGGCCTCGACGGTCTCACCCTTGCGATGCAGGTTGAGCGCGTCCTCGCCCGAAACACCCCATGCGATGTCGGACATGTGGACCATGCCGTCGACGTCGTTGTCGAGGCCGATGAACAGACCGAACTCGGTCGCGTTCTTGACTTCGCCTTCGACGGTCGAACCGATCGGATGAGCGGCAGCGAATGCCTCCCAGGGATTGGCCTGAGCCTGCTTGAGGCCGAGCGAGATGCGACGCTTCTCGGAATCGACTTCGAGGACCATGACGTCGACTTCCTGCGAGGTCGACACGATCTTGCCCGGATGGACGTTCTTCTTGGTCCAGGACATTTCCGACACGTGGACGAGGCCTTCGATGCCCGCTTCCAGCTCGACGAACGCACCATATTCGGTGATGTTCGTGACGCGGCCGGTGAGCTTCGCGCCGACCGGGTACTTGACCATCGCGCCATCCCAGGGATCGCTCTCCAGCTGCTTCATGCCGAGGCTGATGCGCTGGGTGTCCTTGTTGATGCGGATGATCTGCACCTTGACGGTGTCGCCGATGTTCAGGACTTCGCTCGGGTGACCGACGCGCTTGTAGCTGAGATCGGTGACGTGGAGCAGGCCATCGATGCCGCCGAGGTCGACGAACGCACCATAATCGGTGATGTTCTTGACGACGCCGTCGATGATCTGGCCCTCGGCCAGGCTGAGGATCAGGCCCGAACGCTGCTCTGCGCGCGTCTCTTCGAGAACGGCGCGACGCGACACGACGATGTTGCCGCGCTTGCGGTCCATCTTCAGGATCTGGAACGGCTGGGGGATATCCATCAGCGGGGTGACATCGCGCACGGGGCGGATATCGACCTGCGAGCCGGGCAGGAACGCGACGGCGCCGTTCAGGTCGACGGTGAAGCCACCCTTCACGCGGCCGAAGATCACGCCTTCGACGCGGGTCGTCTTGGAGAATTCGGTTTCCAGCTTGTCCCATGCGGCTTCGCGACGGGCGCGATCGCGGCTGAGCATCGCTTCGCCGTGGACGTTCTCGACACGGTCGACATAGACTTCGACTTCGTCGCCGACCTTGAGGTCAGCCTTCTGGCCCGGCGCTGCGAATTCGCGAAGCGGCACGCGGCCTTCCGACTTCAGACCGACGTCGATGACGGCCATGTCGTTCTCGATGCCGGTCACGGTGCCATGCACCACGCGGCCCTCGAAGCTGTCGGCGTCGCCGAGCGTTTCGTTCAGCATCGCCGCGAAATCGTCGCGGGTCGGCATTACCTGGGTTGCCATAGAATTCAGTAATCCTAGTCTGTTTCCGGCCAAGCGGTTGGGTCCGCTGGTCTTGGCCTTCGTTGCCGCGACGACCGAACGCCGGCGCAGCATCCGGACGGCACGAGGCGCGGAGGACGTAGACGCTGAATGCGAAAACGGCGCGTGAGACTCGAGGGTCTCCGCGCCTTCCTCCACGAGCATCGCTCGCCGGACGGTTCCGTATAGCCGAAACCCCGTCTCGGAGCAAGTTCGCCGCTGCTTCGTTAGGGGCCGCTCACAACAGGAGCGAAGATTTGAACGAACGCGGCATTCTCGTGCTGGGCTGGGTCGCCACCGTGACGGCGATCGTGATGTACCTGTCGTACATCGACCAGATCATGCTGAACCTGTCGGGTCAGAAGGGGTCGGTGGTCCAGCCCTTCGCGACGATGGTGAATTGCGCGCTGTGGGTCGGGTATGGGTTTCTCAAGGACAAGCGGGACTGGCCGATCGTCGTGGCGAATGCGCCGGGGGTGGTGTTCGGGGCGGTGGCGCTGGTCACTGCGCTTTAGGGCAGGGGTAACGGCGCTGTCCGCGGCGGGGATCGAAACTGGCGATAGCGCCAGCTTCCTTGTTCTCCCCCGAAGGCGGGAGCCCAGTCTGGGTCCCCGCCTTCGCGGGGAAACAATATTGAGCGCGTTAGCTCACCCCAACAGAGCAACCACCCCGGCGAAGGCCGGGGCCCAGTTGGGGGACGTTGCTAACGAACGATGGTCCGCTGTTACTGCGACCTTTCCACCTGGGCCCCGGCCTTCGCCGGGGTGGAGCCTTCTGGTTGGTAAGGCGTGGACGAAGGCCCTAAACCGAAGCAGCCTTCTTCGCCCGCTGCGCCTCAACCAACGCAACCGCCCTCTGCACCGAAGCCTCGATCGACAAAAAACTAGTATCCAGCAACGCAGCATCCGCCGCCATAACCAGCGGCGCAGTAGACCGCCCACTATCCCGAGCATCCCGAGCCCGAATATCCGCCAGAACCCGATCCTTGCTCGCCGTCCCGCCCCGAGCCTGCAACTCCGCATGCCGCCGCTGCGCCCGAATATTCGGCGTGGCCTTCACGAACAGCTTGGCGTCCGCATCCGGCGCGATCACGGTACCGATATCGCGCCCGTCGAGAATCGCGCCGCCCTCCTGCGCCGCGAACCGCTTCTGGCGGTGCAGCAACGCCGCGCGGACCAGCGGATGCGCCGAAACCACCGACGCAAGCGCGCCGATATCGTCGTCACGCAACGCCGGATCGCTCAACAGCGCATCGCTGAAATCGCACGCCGCCACCGCGTCGGCCTCGGTCTCCGGATCGAGCCCCATACGCGCCACGCTCAACGCGACCGCGCGGTACAACAGCCCGGTATCGAGATACGGCAGCTTGTAATGTTTGGCCAAGGCACGCGCGATGGTGCCCTTGCCCGATGCCGCCGGACCGTCGACTGCGATGATCATCTTAATTCCCCCGGCCGGTAAGCGCATCGAGCGACCGGAAGAACACGGGATAGCTCGTCGCCACCGGCGATACATCATCGATCGTGACGGGCTCGCGGCTCCCAAGTCCAGCCACCACCATGCTCATTGCGATGCGGTGGTCGAGTTTCGAGGCGATCCGAGCGTCACCGCGAATCGCCGCGCCGCCCGACCCGGTGATCGCCATGCCGTCCTCATACTCTTCGCAAGCCACCCCGCAGGCTTCGAGCGCGATCCGCATCGTCGTGATCCGGTCCGATTCCTTGACCCGCAACTCGTGAGCGCCGCGCGCGATCGTCGTCCCAGTCGCGAAGGCAGCGGCCACGAACAGCACCGGATATTCGTCGATCATACTCGGCGCGAGATCGGCCGGCACCTCGATCGCGGTCAGCGGTGCATGCCGCACCCGCAGGTCGGCGACCGGCTCGCCGCCAACGGTGCGCGGATCGAGCTCGGTAATATCCGCGCCCATCATCCGCAAAGCCGTGACGATCCCGATCCGCGTCGGGTTCAGCCCGACGTTACGCACGACGATGTCCGATCCCGGCACGATCGACGCCGCGACCAGCCAGAACGCCGACGACGATGGATCGCCCGGCACGACGATATCCTGCGGCTTCAGGTCCGCTTCGCCCGTGATCGATATGACGCGGCCCTGGTTCGTCTCCTCGACGGTCAGCTTCGCGCCGAACCCGGTCAGCATCCGCTCGCTGTGATCGCGCGTCGCGACCGGCTCGATCACCCGCGTGATCCCCGGCGTGTTCAGCCCCGCCAGCAGGATCGCCGACTTCACCTGCGCCGACGCGACCGGCAGCGTGTATTCGATCGGCACCGCCGGGCAGATCCCGCGCACCATCAACGGAAGCCGCCCGCCCGGCGACGACGTGATGTCCGCTCCCATCTGCGACAGCGGCTCGATCACGCGCCCCATCGGTCGCCCCGACAGCGACGCGTCGCCCGTAAAGGTACAGGTAATCGGATGGCTCGACACGAGGCCCATCAGCAACCGCGTCGACGTCCCCGAATTGCCCATTTCCAGCGCGGTCTCGGGCTGGAGCAATCCGCCGACCCCGACGCCGTCCACCACCCAGATGCCGTCCTCGCCACGCTCGATCGTCGCGCCCATCGCGCGCATCGCGGCCGCGGTGGCGAGCACGTCCTCGCCCTCCAGCAGCCCCTCGATCCGGCTGGTGCCAACCGCCAGGCTCGCGAACATCAAGGCGCGGTGACTGATCGACTTGTCGCCGGGGACCGCGATCGAACCGGTCAGGGGACCGCGCGCGACGACGTCCATCGAAGTGGGGAGGGGGTGTGCCATGGGGCCGGGCTTTTGACAGTGGCCTTGCGCTATGGCAAGGCGCGCCCACTTTGCGAGGGTATCCCCCCGCAATCCATTCATCCGAAAGGTTCTATCGGCATGATCAAGCCGGAATGGGGCACGAAGCGTTCGTGCCCGAAATGCGCGACGCGTTTCTACGACCTCGAAAAAGCCGACCCCGTGACCTGCATCGAATGCGGGTATGCGTGGGAGCCCGAGCCCATCCTGAAGTCGAAGCAGCCGCTGCCGTTCGAGGTCGCCAAGCCCGACACCAAGAAGCCCGACGCGGATCTCGAGGGTGACGAGGAAGAGGACATCGCCTCGATCACCGGCGAGGACGAAGAGCCGTCGGCGGACGACGAAGTCGATCTCGGCGGCGACGACGACCTCGGCGTCGAGACGCCGCAGGACGAGCACGAGCGTTAATCAGAATAAATTTGGCAGGTGGCATTTACGCCGCTTGCCAACCCGGGCGGGTCCGGTTAGTGACCCGCCTCCCAACGGGAATGGGGCCGTAGCTCAGCTGGGAGAGCGTTCGCATGGCATGCGAAAGGTCAGGGGTTCGATCCCCCTCGGCTCCACCATTTCCGTTGATGACCGGTCCGCCGGGACACCTTTTTACATAGCGTCAGTCGAGATCGTCGGCACCGGCCCCCGCCGCGTGCAGGTCCCTGAACGTCTCCTCGATCGCCGCGACCATGACGCTTCCCTCGATGCGCGAGGCGGAATCGCTCGCCACCAGCACACCTACGCGCCGCGTCGGATCGAAGCCCGTCAACCGAATCATCGCGATGCCTTCGCTCGCAAAACTCAAGGGCATGACCGTCATTCCCAGCCCTGCACGGACATAGGTCAGTGCGCGGTCGTCGCTGACGGTGCGGGCGGCCATGAAGGGGCGCACGCCTCGGGCGGTGAAGAAGCGGCTCGTTTCGGCCAGCGCTTCGCAGTGGCGGCGGACGATCATCGTTTCCTCCGCGACGTCGGCGACCGCGAGCGTGGCGCGTCCGGCCAGTCGGTGATCGTTCGCCACCGCGACCGCGAAGCCTTCCTCGAACAGCACGCGACCGCGCGCGTCGTCGCCGATCGCGCCGAGCATCACGTCGATCCGCCCGCGATCGAGCAGCGCGACGAGTTCGCTGCTCCGTCCCTCGACCACTTCGAGGCGTTCGGTAGTGGAGGCCCGTCGCGCCTGGCCCAGCGCGGCCGCGATCCTGGACGGCGGCAACGTCGTCGCGATCCCGAGCCGGACGAGCTTGGTCGGAGCCGTGTCCTGCAAATCCCGCTCAGCGGCGGCGAACTCGGCTTCGATCCGACGCGCGTGCACCGCGAACCGCGTGCCCGAGGGGGTAAGTTCGATCCGCCGGTTGGTCCGCAGGAACAGCGTCTGCCCGAGCGATGCCTCGAGTTTGGCGATGCCGACCGACAGCGTAGGCTGCGAGATCCGGCACTGCGCGGCGGCACGCGTGAAATTGCCCTGGTCGACGACCGCCAGGAAATAGCGCAACACATAGCGTTCGATCATCGCGGTACGACCATAGACACGATCTATCGCATGTGTTCGGTCGTATCAATTTCTCTGGAGGGCCGCGACCGAGTATCATGCCAGCAACGCAAGGTCTGGAGAGGCTGCAATGATACCCGATTTCGATTTCGCGCTCGGCGAATCCGCGGACATGATCCGCGAGAGCACGCACCGCTTCGCCACCGACAAGATCGCGCCGCTGGCCGCGAAGATCGACGCCGACGACTGGTTCCCGCGCGAACTGTGGCCGGCGATGGGCGAACTGGGGCTGCACGGCATCACCGTCGAGGAGGAGTTTGGCGGCCTCGGCCTAGGCTATCTCGAGCATGTCGTCGCGGTCGAGGAAGTCTCGCGCGCGTCCGCCTCGATCGGGCTCAGCTACGGCGCGCACTCGAACCTGTGCGTCAACCAGATCCGCCGCTGGGGCAATCCCGAGCAGAAGGCGAAGTATCTCCCCAAACTCGTGTCGGGCGAGCATGTCGGCAGCCTCGCCATGTCCGAGGCGGGCGCCGGCTCCGACGTCGTCTCGATGAAGCTCAAGGCGGTGAAGACCGACACCGGCTACGTCCTCAACGGCACGAAGTTCTGGATCACCAACGCGGCCTATGCCGACACGCTGGTCGTCTACGCGAAGACCGGCGAGGGTTCGCGCGGGATCACCGCGTTCCTGATCGAGAAGGACATGCCGGGCTTCGCGATCGGCCAGAAGATCGACAAGATGGGTATGCGTGGCTCGCCCACGGCGGAGCTCGTCTTCACCGATTGCGAGGTCCCGTTCGAAAACGTCATGGGTCCCGAGAATGGCGGCGTCGGCGTGCTGATGTCGGGCCTCGACTACGAGCGCGCGGTGCTCGCGGGCATCCAGCTCGGCATCATGCAGGCCTGCCTCGACGTCGTGATCCCCTATGTGCGCGAACGGAAGCAGTTCGGGACGGCGATCGGCCAGTTCCAGCTGATCCAGGCGAAGGTCGCCGACATGTACGTCGCGCTGAGTTCGGCGCGCGCGTACGTCTATGCGGTGGCGAAGTCGTGCGATGCGGGCAAGACCACGCGGTTCGACGCGGCAGGCGCGATCCTGCTGGCGAGCGAGAGCGCGGTGAAGGTCTCGCTCGAATCGATCCAGGCGCTGGGTGGGGCAGGGTACACCAAGGACTGGCCTGTGGAGCGGTTCATGCGCGACGCGAAGTTGCTCGACATCGGCGCCGGGACGAACGAGATTCGCCGGATGCTGATCGGCAGAGAACTCATCGGAGCCGCTCCGAAGGTGGCGCAGTGATGGCCACCGCAAATCCTCCCCGGCACGGGGAGGGGGACCGCGCAGCGGTGGAGGGGGCTCACCCCGCGCGCAACGCCGGCGGAAGCCCCCCTCCACCCTTCGCCCAAGCGGACGAACGGTCCCCCTCCCCGTGCCGGGGAGGATTGGCATGACCGCGCCCGTACTCACCTCCGCGCTATCCCCCGACAGCGAAACCTTCGGCGCCAACGCGACCCACAATCGCGCACTCGCCGAAACCCTCCGCGAAGACGTCGCCCGCACCGGGCTAGGCGGCAACGCCAAGTCCCGCGAGCGCCACACGTCGCGCGGCAAGCTCCTCCCACGCGACCGCGTCGAACGCCTGCTCGACCCAGGCTCGCCCTTCCTCGAAATCGGCCAGCTCGTCGCCAACGGCCTGTACGACGACGAAGTCCCCGGCGCCGGCCTGATCATTGGCATCGGCCGCGTCTCCGGTCGCCAGTGCATGATCGTCTGCAACGACGCGACCGTGAAGGGCGGCACCTACTACCCGCTCACCGTCAAGAAACACCTCCGCGCGCAGGAGATCGCGCAGGAAAACCGCCTCCCCTGCATCTACCTCGTCGACAGCGGCGGCGCCAACCTGCCGCACCAGGCGGAGGTCTTCCCCGACCGCGATCATTTCGGTCGCATCTTCTTCAACCAGGCCACCATGTCCGCGCTCGGCATCCCGCAGATCGCCTGCGTCATGGGGAGCTGCACCGCGGGCGGCGCGTATGTGCCCGCGATGTCCGACGAGACGATCATCGTCCGCGGGCAGGGGACGATCTTCCTCGCAGGCCCACCCCTCGTAAAGGCCGCGACCGGCGAGGTCATCTCGGCGGAGGAACTGGGTGGTGCCGACACGCACGGTCGCCGATCAGGCGTGGTCGATCACGTCGCCGAGAACGACGAGCACGCGCTGACGATCGTCCGCGACATCGTCTCGACGCTGCAACCCCAGGCGCAAACCGCGGTGAACCTCCAGCAACCCAGACCGCCGAAGTTCGCCCCCGAAGAGCTGTACGGCATCGTCCCCAGCGACGTCCGCGCGCCCTACGACGTCCACGAAGTCATCGCGCGCCTCGTCGACGGCAGCGAGTTCCACGAGTTCAAGGCGCTCTACGGCACCTCGCTCGTCTGCGGTTTCGCGCACATCTGGGGCATCCCGGTCGCGATCCTCGCCAACAACGGCGTGCTGTTCAGCGAAAGCGCACAGAAGGGCGCGCACTTCATCGAGCTCGCCTGCCAGCGCCGCATCCCGCTGCTGTTCCTCCAGAACATCTCTGGCTTCATGGTCGGCGGCAAGTACGAGGCGGAAGGCATCGCCAAGCACGGCGCCAAGCTCGTCACCGCCGTTGCCACCGCGACTGTCCCAAAGATCACGGTATTGATCGGCGGCAGCTTCGGCGCGGGCAATTACGGCATGTGCGGCCGCGCCTATTCGCCGCGCTTCCTGTTCACCTGGCCCAACAGCCGGATCAGCGTGATGGGCGGCGAGCAGGCCGCCTCCGTCCTCGCCACCGTCCACCGCGACGCGGACAGCTGGACGCCCGACCAAGCCGAAGCCTTCAAGGCGCCCGTCCGCCAGAAATACGAGGACGAGGGCAACCCCTGGTACGCCACCGCGCGGCTGTGGGACGACGGCATCATCGATCCCGCCCAAACGCGGGACGTACTCGGCCTCGCCTTCGCCGCGACGCTCAACGCTCCCATCCCCGAACGCGCCGCGTTCGGCGTGTTCAGGATGTAACCCGATGATCCTGCTGTCTCTTCTCCTCGCCGCCGGACAGATCACCCCGGTCCAGCCGATCGTCAAGGGCACCGGCCTGCCGCCAGCCGTCGCAACCGAGGAAGCCGGCGTCATGGTCCCGATCGACGCGCTCTTAGCGGCGCTCGCCGCGCGCGACGGGCAGGCCATCCTCGCCCAGGTCCGCCCGGACGGCGGCGCCACCGTCGCCGAGGAAAAGGCCGACGGCACGCGCACCGTCCGCCGCATGGCCTGGCCAGCGTTCGCCGCCACGATCAAGCCCGGCCCCGAACGCTACGCCGAACGGCTGACCGATCCCGCGGTCGACATCGACGGCGATATCGCGATGGTCTGGTCGCCCTACGTCTTCACGATCGATGGCAAGGTCGCGCACTGCGGCACCGACCATTTCGACATGGTTCGCGAAGCCGGCCGCTGGAAGATCGCCAACATCACCTGGTCCTCGCGCACCACCGGATGCGCGAACTGACATGCTCTGTCCTACACCGCCCGCATCGGCCTATGCCGGGGTCGCCATGCTGAAACAGCCGATCCCGTCCGTCGAAACCCGACCCCGCGCCGCCGTTTCCAACAGGAAGTATACATCGCGTGGGCGTCTACACTTTCTATACTTCACTCGGCTGAACCGATGATCGAATCGCTCCTGATCGCCAACCGCGGCGAGATCGCCTGCCGCATCATCCGCACCGCAAGGGCGCTCGGCATCCGCACGATCGCAGTCTATTCGGACGCCGACGCGAACGCACTCCACGTCCGCCAGGCCGACGAAGCCTTCCACATCGGTGCGTCCCCGGCGCGCGAAAGCTACCTCGTCGGCGACCGGATCATCGCCGCCGCGAAGCAGACCGGCGCCGAGGCCATCCACCCCGGCTACGGCTTCCTGTCGGAGAATGCCGACTTCGCCCAAGCCGTGCTCGACGCCGGGCTGGGCTGGGTCGGCCCCAACCCCGACAGCATCCGCGCGATGGGTCTGAAGGACGCCGCCAAACAGCGCATGATCGCCGCGGGCGTGCCCGTTACGCCGGGCTATCTCGGCGATGACCAGTCCCCCGAACGTCTGAAGGCGGAGGCCGACGCGATCGGCTACCCCGTCCTTATCAAGGCGGTCGCCGGCGGCGGCGGCAAGGGCATGCGCCGCGTCGATACGGCCGCAGAGTTCGCCGACTCCCTCGTCTCGTGCCAGCGCGAGGCGGCATCGTCGTTCGGCAACACCGACGTGCTGATCGAGAAATACATCCTCTCGCCGCGCCATATCGAGGTGCAGGTCTTCGGCGACAGCCACGGCAACGTCGTCCATTTGTTCGAACGCGACTGCTCGCTCCAGCGCCGCCACCAGAAGGTGATCGAGGAAGCCCCCGCACCCGGTATGGACGCCGCCACCCGCGAAGCGATCTGCGCCGCCGCGGTCAAAGCCGCCAAGGCAGTCGATTACGTCGGCGCCGGCACGATCGAGTTCATCGCCGACGCCAGCGAAGGCCTCCGCGCCGACCGCATCTGGTTCATGGAAATGAACACGCGGCTCCAGGTCGAGCACCCGGTCACCGAAGAGATCACCGGCCAGGACCTCGTCGAATGGCAACTCCGCGTCGCGTCGGGCGAGTCGCTTCCCAAGCGGCAGGATGAGCTGGCGATCGACGGCTGGGCGATGGAAGCGCGGCTCTATGCGGAAGATCCCGCCAAGGGTTTCCTGCCGTCGATCGGCACGCTCGAACGCTTCGACCTCGGCACCTCGGCTCGCGTCGATACCGGGGTAGAGCAGGGAGCTGAAATCTCGCCTTTCTACGACCCGATGATCGCCAAGGTCATCGTCTGGGGCGAAGACAGAGAGACTGCGCGCGAGGCCTTGGCATATGCGCTAGACGGTGCGGTCGTCTGGCCGGTACGCTCAAACGCGGGGTTCCTCGTCGAGGCGCTCGACCATCCCGACTTCGTAGCGGGCACGCTCGACACCGGGCTGATCGCCCGCGAAGGCGACGCGCTCATGCCGCCGACGCACCCGACCGAGGAGGCGTTGGCTGAGGCCGCCGGCGCGCTAGTGTCCGCCGATCTGATCGCCGGCTTCCGCCTCAATGCCGCGCCGCGCCGTAGTGCGACGTTTCTACTGGACGGCGAACCGGTCGAGGTCGATCTCGACGGACAGGCCAGTACGACGTCGGCGTTCGAAGACGTCCTGATCTCCGAAGCCGGCCAGACCTGGCAGCTCAAGCCGTGGCGTGCGTCGGGTGTCGCCGTGGGTGGAGCAGCGGACGGCGCGATCCTGTCCCCAATGCCGGGCCGCATCATCGCGGTCGACGTCGCAGCGGGCGATATCGTCGCGAAGGGCCAGAAACTCGTCACGCTCGAGGCGATGAAGATGGAGCACTCCCTGACAGCTCCGTTCGACGGCACCGTCGCGAACCTCAACGCAATCGAGGGCGGACAGGTGACCGAGGGCACCATGCTCGTCCGCATCGAGAAGGATTCCTAATGGCCGGCCGCTATTTCGACGACTGGAGCATCGGCGACCGGATCGAGCACGAGATCCGCCGCACGGTGACCGAGACGGACAACCTCCTGTTCTCGACGATGACTCACAACCCGCAGCCGCTGCACCTCGACATCGAGGCGGCGAAGGCGAGCGAGTTCGGCCAAATCCTCGTCAACGGCACCTTCACCTTCGCGCTCATGGTGGGACTGTCGGTCGGCGAGACGACGCTCGGCACGCTCGTCGCCAATCTCGGCTACGACAAGTTGATACATCCGAAACCCGTCTTCATCGGCGACACGATGCGCTGCGAGACCGAAGTCACCGAGCTGAAGCCCAGCAAGTCGCGCCCGAACGCGGGCATCGTCACCTTCACGCACCGCCTCATCAACCAACGTGACGAGATCGTCTGCCAATGCCTGCGCACCGCCCTGATCGCGCGGCGCGTAGCGGCTGGATAGCGGGTAAAGGTCGCCCGTTCAGCTCCGGACAGGTAAGATCAGGCACGCGGCCAGACCGCCAAGTTCGGCGGACCGGCCGAGCGTGAGTTTACCGCCGTTCAACTCGGCTAGCTCGCGCGCGATGGACAGGCCGAAGCCGTGCCCCCCCTCGCTCTCGTCGAGGCGGCGACCCGGCAGCAGCGCTTGTTCCACCGCGATCTCGTTCAGACCAGGTCCGTCATCGGCAATGGCGAGGGAGACGAAAGCGCCCTCCGCCACGGCAGTCAGCGCGATGGCCGTCGATGCATGGCGCCAGGCATTGTCGAGCAGATTGCCGATCATCTCGTCCAGATCCTGCGGATCGATCGCGACCGACATCTCGTCGGCGACGGCAATCTCGATCCGGAGCGGCCGCTCGGCGTGGATACGGCGCAACACGGCGACGATGTCGGTAATCGCGGGGGCGAGCGCGGTCTGCACGCGCGCTCCGCTGCCCGCAGCGTCGGCGCGAGCGCGGCCCAGATGATGGCGTATCCGACGATCGATTTGGTCGACCATATCGCGAACGTCGTCGTCCGCGTTCGCCTCTGCAAGCTTCAGCGAAAGCGCGGCAAGGGGGGTTTTCAGGCCATGCGCCAGATTGGCGACATGCTGGCGGGCATGCGCGAGCCCGGCGGCGTTCTGGTCGATCAGCGCGTTCAATTCGGTGACGAGAGGCTGTAGTTCGCCGGGCTGGTCGGCGGGCACGTGACGTTCGGTGCCGGCGCGTACTGCGGCGAGCGAGAGGCGCAGATCGCGCAGTGGTCTGAACCCGATCCGCAACTGCAAGAGCGTGGCGAGTGCCAGGCCGAGCCCAAGCAGCGCGAGCGAGCCAAGCAGCGGGATCATCGCTTCCCGTAGCGGCGCCTCGACGATCCGACGCGGGCCGAACGCCGCTATCGTCACGGGGCCGATCCGGGTCGTCACCGTCAGCGTTCGCGAATGGAGCCGTTCACCACGCATTCCGCGGCCTTCGCCGGGACGTGGGCCATTACTGTCGCGCCGACCGTCAAGACGTGGTGGCCCCGGCGCGATCTGGCCCGGCGCCATCCGGAGCGACATGACGGTGCTCCGCCAGCTGCCAGCGGGTCCTTCGACCTGCCAAGCCCACCCCGAACCGGGCTGGTCGAAACCGGGCAGGTTGACGATCCGGGTGCGGTCGAGGGTCGCATCCGGGCGGACCGCGCGTGCGAGCACCGACACCTGCGCATCGAGCCGGTCGTCGAGGCCGTGCATCACGAACCGTTCGAGGACGTGGCCGATCGTCACGCCCGCGAATACCAGCGCAAGCAACGTCGAGATCGCCGATATCGCGAGCATGCGTCCGAACAGCGACCGGGGAATGACAGAGCGGCGGCGCATCGTCATGGCGCCGTATCCGCGGTCAGGCGATACCCACGGCCGCGGACCGTCTCGATCATCTGCGGACCGATCTTCCGCCGCAGCCGGCCGATGATGACCTCGATCGAGTTCGAGTCGACGTCCGCATCGCCTTCGTAGACGCGTTCGATCAGATCTGCGCGCTCGATCACCACTTCCCGTCTCAACATCAGCGCGGAGAGGACGCGCCATTCGAAGGCGGTGAGTTTCAGCGGCAGGCCGTTCAGCTCGAACGTGCCGAGTTGCGCATCGAACGTCAGCGGCCCGCAGGTGACTCGCGATGCCGCGTGGCCGGCGGCGCGACGGACCAGTGCGCGGAGTCGCATGACGACCTCTTCGACGCGGAACGGCTTTACGACATAGTCGTCCGCGCCGGCCTTGAACCCCTCGACCTTTTCCGACCAGCCGTCGCGGGCGGTGAGGATCAGGACGGGCAGGTCGCGTCCCGCCGCGCGCCAGTCGCGCAAGACCGACAGGCCGTCGCGTTTGGGCAGGCCGAGGTCGAGCACGGCTGCGTCGTACAGTTCGGTCGCCCCCAGATGCCCGCCGTCCTCGCCGTTGCTGGCGACGTCCACCGCGAAATGCTCGGCACGCAACGCCCGCGCCAGCCCGTCGGCGATCGCCGCATCGTCCTCGACCAATAATACCCGCATGCGTCTGTCCCTATCCCTGAGACCCCAACGGAATCTGAACGGCTTGGTTCAGCGGGCGTCGGCAGCGCGGGCCTAGACGGTGATTCGTCAACCAACGAGAGGAACGACCCAAGTGACCGACCATTCCCATACCGCCCCGAAGACGCGCTTCGACTTCCGCCGCAACCGCCTTGCGCTCGCCGCGGCCGGCCTGCTCGTCGTCGGTGGTGCAGCCGGTGCCGTCACCGTCGCCGCCACGCGCCCGAGCGTGACGATGGCGCCTGCCACGCCAACCGCGATCCGCTCGCTCCAATCCGACGGGATCGTCACGATCCGCGGGCGGGTCGCCGAAAAATACGGCAACAAGTTCGTGATGGCGGATAGCACCGGCCGCGCGCTGGTCGATCTCGGACGTGATGGCGAGGGCGGCAATCTGGTTGCGGCCGGTCAGCCGGTAACGATCCAGGGCCGGTTCGAGGATGGCTTCGTCCACGCCTCGTTCCTGGTCGCGCCCGGCGGCAAGGTGACGGCGCTCGGCCCGGTCGGGGGCCCGCGGCATGGCCCGCATGGGCCTGGCCGCGATGGGCCTGATGGTCCCGGCCGAGATGGGCCAGATCGTGATGGACCCGGCCGCGATGGTCCTGGTGGTCCGGATCGCGGTCCGGGTGCTCCCCCGCCGCCGTCAGCCGGTATGGCACCGGCTCCGTCGACGGCGAATGGTGCAGTCGCTCCGGCGCCAGTTGCTCCTGCGGGGACGCCGGCGACTGCACCCGCCCGGCAGGCCACACCAGCGACCTGACATCAGCGCGGGGCCGGTATCATGCCGGCCCGCATTATCGGCGTATCGGTGCAGTCCGGAGTTGTTGGCGGCGCAGCACCGGTTCGGGCGCGCGGACCCAGTAGCGGCCGGTCACGACCAGCGGCAGCGCGAGCAGCAGGCCTGCGCCGACATCCCAGACGCCGTCACCGATCAGGCCTGCCCCGAGCCCGGCAACGGTCGACACGCCAAGCAGGATCGGCAACGCGAAAATCTGGCCGTTGGTCTTGTGAGTCATGCGATTTCTCCCGCCATCACGACTTCGCGGACGCGCTGGTCGCTCGGACCGCCGCGACGACGCAGCCAAAGATACAGCCCGCTGCCGAGCACGATGATCGTCAATATGTCGAAGAGCGCCCAGATGATCTTCATCGCGAGGCCGCCGTAATTCCCGAAATGCAGCGGCTGTGCGAGCAGCATCGCCTGCATGTACCACGGCATCGGCACGACCGCGTCGAGCCGTCCGGTCGCGGCATCGACGAAGCCGGGCAGCAACATCTTCGACGTCAGCGGCGTCGCGCCCTTCAGGAAGACGGCATAATGGTGGTGGCTGCTGAAGACGACGCCGGGAAAGGCGATGAACTGCGGCTTCATCTCGGGCGCCTTGCGTTGCACCGCGTCGAGCGCGGCCTGCACCGAGGCGCGCTGGGCGGGCAATGGCGTCCGC
Source organism: Sphingomonas sp. CFBP 13603 (assembly GCF_014892665.1). Classification (NCBI taxonomy): domain Bacteria; kingdom Pseudomonadati; phylum Pseudomonadota; class Alphaproteobacteria; order Sphingomonadales; family Sphingomonadaceae; genus Sphingomonas; species Sphingomonas sp. CFBP 13603. The sequence goes on from NZ_JADBIA010000001.1 coordinate 227,507, forward strand.
GCTTCGCTGGCGATGATCTCGGCAAGGCCGTTCGCCTTCCAGATGCCGGTGATCGGCACGACGAAAGTGTTGATCGTACCCGTCACGCCGACGACGCTAGCCCAGGCGAGCGTCACGATGCCGAGCAGATTGTGGCGATCGAGCCAGCCGAGCCGCTTGCTGCGCCCGCGACGCAACGTGCCGAAGTCGAGCTTGGCCATGAACGGGGCGTAGAGCACCACGCCCGATACGATCGCGGCGAAGAACAGCAGGCCCATCACGCCCAGGAAGATTTCCGCCCAGAAACCGAGGAACATATCGGTGTGGAGCTTCAGGATGAACGCCATCACGCCAGGGACATAAGGGGGCATCTTGGTACCGGTGCGCGCGTCGAACGCGAGGAAGTGCATCGCTGCGGGAGCTGCGTCGGGCGTCGGGCCGGTCGTCACGTAGACGATCGGGCGCTCGTCGTCGAAGCTGACGTAAAGCGGAATTTCGCCAGGGGCCGCCTTCGCCGCTCTGGCCAGAATGGCGTCTAGGGACAGCGACGGCGTGTTTGCTGGCAGCGTCGCCATCGGCGCCGGCGGGTCGAGCCAGCCGTCGATTTCCTCGTCGAAGATCAGCGGCAGGCCGGTCACGCAGAGCATCAGCAGGAACGCGGTGCAGATCAGGCTCGTCCATTTGTGGACGAGATACCAGGTCTTGATCGTGCCGCGAGTCATGCGCGGGGCGCGGTCTTGCCGAGGGGTATGATTTGCTGGGCGGTCACCAGCGCACAGGTACAGATTTGATAACGATGTGCAATAGCGGGATTGAGCGGGCCTCTTAGCTATCCTCCCCCGCCAGGGGGAGGTGGCACCGCAGGTGTCGGAGGGGGAGGAACGCGCAACGACGGTGATCCTTGCCTCCCCCTCCGTCTGGCAAGGGCCAGCCACCTCCCCCTTGCGGGGGAGGATAAGGGGGTCAGGCTACCCCAGCGCCGCCGGTAACGCCGTAGACTTCACCGGTGATGTAGCTGCCTTCTTGCGAGGCCAGCAGCACGTACACCGGCGCGATCTCGACGGGCTGGCCCGGACGGCCGAATTGGCTCTTCGATCCGAACGTCTCGACGGACTCCTGCGGCTGGCCACCGCTGGGCTGGAGCACCGTCCAGAACGGCCCCGGTGCGACGACGTTGGCGCGAATGCCCTTCTCGATCAGCTGCTTGGCGAGACCCTTGGTATACGCGACGATAGCCGCCTTGGTGGTCGCATAGTCGAGCAGATTGTCCGACGGATCATAGCCCTGCACCGACGCCGTCGTGACCACCGCCGCGCCGACGGGGAGATGCGGGACGGCAGCCTGCACGAACCAGTGCAAGGCATAGACATTGGTCTTCATCGTCTGGTCGAAATCGTCGGTCGAGATGTCGGCGACGGTCGGCCGCGTCTGCTGGCGCCCGGCGTTGACCACCAGCACGTCGAGGCCGCCGAACGCATCGACCGTCTGCTGCACGGCCGTACGACAGAACGACTCGTCCTTCACGTCGCCCGGCAGCGCGAGGGCCTTGCGGCCCTCCGCCTCGATCAGTGCGACGACTTCCTTCGCATCGGCCTCTTCGGCGGGGAGATAGACGATCGCGACATCGGCGCCTTCGCGCGCATAGGCGATCGCCGTGGCACGGCCGATGCCGCTGTCGCCGCCGGTGATGAGCGCCTTGCGCCCCGACAGCTTGCCCGAGCCCTTGTAGCTCGTTTCGCCGTGATCGGGCTTCGGGTCCATCTTCGACGCGATCCCCGGTGCTTCCTGCGGCTGTTGCGGGAAGGGGGGCTGCGGATATTGCGTGCGCGGATCCTGCATCGTGAGCCGGTCGGCCATGGGTTGCTCCTGTAAAGATTGAGCAGGGGCAACCCATGTCGGCGCGGATAGGTTGCGTCCTATTTGAGCAGGATCAACGCCTTCGACAGCGTCATGTAGATCCCCCAGAGGATCGGCAGCCCGACTGCCAGCCATGCGAAGACGACGATCGGCGATGTTCCGGTTGCCGCAGCAGCCGTACCGCCAGCCACCGTGTCGACCGCGATAGGACGGTCATCCGCCGCCATGTGGAACTTGGCAGCTACCGGCCGGACGAACAGGTTTGCGACGAACCCCGCAACTAGCATCGCCGCCAGCACCAGAAAGATCGGCGGGTAGATATCGCTGCGAGGCACACCCGCCGCGATCGCGCGGTCACGCATGTTCGCGACGAGCAACGGCCCGACCACGCCCGCGGTCGACCAGGCGGTCAGCAACCGCCCATGGATCGCGCCGACATATTTCGTCCCGAACAGGTCGGCGAGATACGCAGGCGCAGTCGCGAAACCACCGCCGTACATCGAGGCGAGGATGCAGAAGACCAGGATGAACAGGCCCAGCGTGGTCCCAGCCAAAGCCGGTGCGGCGAAACCGTAGAGCACCGCGCCTGCTGCGAGGATCGTGGCGAACAAGGGTTTGCGGCCGATCCGATCGGACAGCCAAGCCCAAAAGAACCGCCCTCCGATGTTGAACAGGCTGATCGCACCGACAAAGCCTGCGCCGACCGCTGCCGCCGCCTTCTTCTGGTCGTCGTCGAACGCAGTGAACAACACGCTCGGCGCGTCGATCAGGCGTCCGCCGAACAGTTCCTGCAACATCGGCGAGGCGATGCCGATGATCCCGATCGACGCGGAGACGTTGAAGAACAGCACCAGCCACACCAGCCAGAATTGCGGCGTGCGGTGCGCGTCCGACAGCGCGACGTTGAAGCGGCTGATCGAAGCCTTGGCGCTGGTCGGTGCAGTCCAGCCGGCGGGCGCCCAACCCTCGGCGGGCACGCGGTAGCCGATCGCGCCGGCCATCATGAACACGAAGTAGACGCAGGCGAGCACCAGGAACGTCTGCCATACGCCGACGCCTGCGGGACTCGCGAAATGCTTCATCAACAGGTCGGCGAGCGGTCCCCCGATCATCGCGCCGCCGCCAAAGCCCATGATCGCCATCCCGGTCGCCATCCCGCGCCGGTCGGGAAACCATTTGATCAGCGTCGAGACAGGCGAGATGTAGCCGAGCCCAAGCCCGATCCCGCCGATCACGCCCGAGCCGAGCCAGATCAGCCAGAGCTGATGCGTGGAAATGCCGATCGCGGCGATACCCATGCCACCACACCAGCAGAATGCGGCGACCACTCCGGCTTTCCGCGGGCCGGCGCGTTCGAGCCAGCCGCCCCAGATCGCGGCGGCGGCGCCGAGCACGACGAAGAACAGTGTGTACGTCCAGACCAGGTCGCTGACCCGCCAGTCGCAGGTCGTGGTGGTCAGCGCGCCGAGCAGCGAGAGATTGGGGCAGGCGACCGGATCGGTGATCCCGATCGCGCGCGACAGCGGCAGCCAGAACACGCTGAACCCGTACGCCATGCCGATGCACAGGTGGATCGCGAGTGCGCAGGGCGGCACCAGCCAGCGATTGAAGCCGGGTGCGGCGACGGTTCGGGCCCTGCTGAGAAAGCCCTCCGCGCCCAGGTCTCTCGTGTCCGGCATGCAACCCCCTGTTTAGTATCGTTTATGCGCCGGACGATGGGCGATCACGCGGCGAATGTCACCTCCAGTGTTTCGAACCCGTCGATCGTCGCGCGCACGGTCTGCCCGCGCTGGATCGGTCCGACACCGGCGGGGGTGCCGGTGAAGATCAAATCGCCCGGCGCCAGCTCGACGAAGGTGGACAGCGTCGCGATGATCTCGGGCACGCTCCAGATCATCATCGACAGGTCGCCGGACTGACGTGTCTCGCCGTCGATCGCGAGTGCGATGCTGCCCTTGGTTGCGGGCACGCCTGGCGTGAGCGCGCCGACGGGGGCGGAGCGATCGAAGCCCTTCGCCATGTCCCATGGCCGCCCGGCCTTCTTCGCCGCCGCCTGGAGGTCGCGGCGCGTCAGGTCGATGCCGACGCCAGCCCCGAAGATCGTCGCAGCGGCGTCCTCGACCGCAATATCCTTGCCGCCCGAGCCGAGCGCGATCACCAACTCGACTTCGTGGTGTAGGTCTTCGGTCTTGGGCGGGAAGGGCAGCGTGCTCCGGTTCGCGACGATCGCATCGGCGGGCTTGGAGAAGAAGAACGGCTCCTGCCGGTCGGGGTCGGAGCCCATCTCGCGGGCGTGGTCGGCATAGTTCTGCCCGACGCAGAAAATGCGGCGGACGGGAAAGCGGTCGGTGGTGCCGGCGATCGCGACGGTCGGCGCGGTGACGTGTGGGATGTGCATGATGGCTCCTTTGGCGGCCTTCATCACGCGTTGGCGCCCGGTTTGCAACGAAAGCGGAACGTCCGCCGGGGCAACGGGTTACCGATGCGTACCCCGAGGAGATATGCATGCCCAGCAACCCGCCCGTCCGTTTCGATCCGTCCGTGGAGACGATCGCGTCCGACGAGCAGGAGACGTTGCAGGGCCTGAAGGACTCGTTCCAGGATATCCTGGAGACCACGTCGCAGGATTACGGCCACGCGGTCCGCTCGGTGCATGCCAAGGCGCACGGCATCGCGCGCGGGACGTTCACGATCGCGGATAATCTCCCGTCCGAACTCGCGCAGGGTATCTTCGCGACGCCCGGCACGCACGAGGCGATCATCCGTATCTCGACCAACGCCGGCGACATTCTCGACGACAGCATCAGCCTGCCGCGCGGTCTCGCGCTGAAGATCCTGGACGTCGACGGCGTGCGGCTGCCGGGGTCGGAAGGCGATACGACGCAGGACTTCATCATGGTCAACGGCCCGGCGTTTGCCGCGCCCGATGCCAAGTCGTTCGCCAAGAACCTCAAACTCCTGTCGAAGACGACCGATCGGTTCGAGGGCGTGAAGAAGGCGATGTCGGCGACCTTCCGCGTGGTCGAGTCGGCGCTCGAAGCGGTCGGCGCCCAGTCCACGACGCTGTCCCGGCTCGGCGGCGCAAAGCCCGTCCATCCGCTCGGCGAGACCTATTATTCGCAGACGCCGTTCCGCCACGGCGACTATATCGCGAAGGTCGCGCTGTTCCCCGTCTCGCCCGGGATCACGCGTCTGACGGGCGACACCGTGAACGTCTCGGCACGGCCGGATGCCTTGCGCGAAGTCGTCGGCGAAGAGATGATCGAGCATGGCGGCACCTGGGAATTCCGCGTCCAGCTCAGCACGGACCTCGATGCGATGCCGATCGAGGATGCCTCCGCGGTCTGGGACGCGGAGCAGAGCCCGTTCGTGACCGTCGCAACGCTCGAAATTCCGCCGCAGCTTTCGTGGGAGCACGGGGTGACGGATCGCACCGACGACGCGCTGTCGTACAGCATCTGGCACGGCATCACCGCGCATCAGCCGCTCGGTGGCGTCAATCGCGCACGCAAGGAAACGTACAAGCAGTCGGCGGACTTCCGTGGCCAGTTCAACGGATGCCCGATGCACGAGCCCGCCAAGCTGTCCGAAATTGCCTGAGATGATAGAAACGGGGCGCGCCGGCTTGAAGCTGTTCCACGTCAGCGACGTGCATTTCGGCGCGGAGGACCCGGCGGCGATCGCCTGGTTCTCCGAGCGTGTCGCGGAAGAAAAGCCCGACGCCGTCATCATGACCGGCGACCTGACGATGCGCGCGACGAAGGACGAGTTCCAGCAGGGCGGCGACTGGCTGCGGTCACTCGGCGTGCCGGTGACGCTCGAGGTCGGCAATCACGACATCCCCTATTACTGGGATCCGTTCCGCCGGCTGTTCGCGCCGTACCAGCGCTACGCAGCGGTCGAGCAGATGATCGAGAAGCCGTTGGAGCTTCCCGGCGTGACCGTGGTTCCGCTCAAGACGACCGCGCGGGCGCAGTGGCGCTGGAACTGGTCGAAGGGCCGCGTCAGCCCCGGATCGCTCAAGCGCGCGCTGGCGATGATTGCCGACGTGCCGAAGGGCAATCTGATCATCATCGGTGCGCATCACCCGCTGATCGAGGGCGGCACCATGGGCACGGCGAAGACACGGCATGGCGACGAGGCACTGACGGCACTGGCCGAGGCCGGCGCGCACGCGGTGTTGTCGGGCCACGTCCACGACCCGTTCGACGTGCCGGTCGAGCGGGCCGGGCGGATTATCCGCATGATCGGTGCGGGCACGCTGTCGAAGCGCACGCGTGGCAGCCCGCCTGCGTTCAACGAGATCCGCGTCGAGGGGGGGCAGTTCGAGACGTTGGCGCGGACGCTGTCGGACGAGGCCAAGCACTCGATTACGAGTGAGATATGACTGAGGGCCTTTATCCTCCCCCTGGCGGGGGAGGGCAAGACGTTTGCCTAGTCTGGTGCCTTGCCCGAATTGAACTCGATATCGATCTCCACCCAACCGCCGAGAATCTGCTTCCCGCCAACGCGCGGGGGGCGGACGCGGAATTGCCACGCAGCCTGCCGCATGGCGCGGGCGAGCCCCGAACCGACCGGCGACTCGCTCAGCGCACGGCAGTTCTCGACCTGGTAATTCGCGATCATCCGGCAGGCGATCTTCGCCCAGCTGTTTGGCGGCGGGGCGCTCTTCAGATAGCCGTTGAGTTCGGCATCGGTCGGCCGGCGATACCATTCGACCTTGTACAGCCGCTCGCCACCCGGGCCTTCACCAGGACCATAGGCCGAACCACTGTCCTTACCCTTGCCCGACCCGCTACCACCGTCCCCCCCGGCAAGCTGGTCGTCGGGGTGCGAGGGTATCTTCGAGATATCGGCCGCGTCGAACATCTCCATCCCGCCGAGCATCTTGATCGGCAGCGGTGGCGGCGACTTCGGCGGGGCAGGGGGCGCCTGCGCGGACGCGACCCGAGGTGCCGCGCGCTGCGGCGAACCACCGCTCGCACGCTTCTGCTTGGTGGGTGACGGCGTACGCTTCTGGGGCGTCGACGCAGTCTGATCCGGGGCGATCTGGAACGTGACCGGCTCGCGGCGCTCCTCGGGCTTAACGACGGCGGAGGGCGCCAGTCGCAACAGCAGCAACAAAATGAGGATATGCGCGATGACGGTGAGCACGAACGCGCCGCTGCGCCGCCGCGTCGAACCGCGCGTCTCGATCGACGAAGGATGGTACGCCGACCGCATCGGCTGTTCGCCTAGCCGTGCGACACCTGCTCGGCAACCGCTCGCCGCCATGTGACGAAGACTTCATGCGCGCCGGGATAGGCATCGTCGCAAACGCTGGCGCATGAGATGTAGCGAAATAACCCGTGTGTCCTGCTTGGATACCGGTCGCCATCCGGCCTTCGGCACGATCGACGCGCTTACGGGAATGCATTACTGTTCGCTGTCTGCGACCGATCAACAGTCGAGGTCAACTCGACGCAATCCGTCCCTCAGCGCCAGCATCCAGGGTTCCTTCAACCCGGATACCAATCCCGTTCTCCGCAGGGCCAGCAGCACCCACCAGCCAGGATCGTGTTGCCCTGGTTCAAGACGAGCCGGGCAGATTCAGGCCACGCATGGTGATTACCATGCCAGGCTTCGCCAAACGTGATGAGCGCCGCAGCTGGCAGGTCATGCCCTTGGACGGCTACACCGTCGATGCTCCACCCCTGGGGTCCATTGCGATGCGTGATGTGGCCGACCAGCCAATGTCCCGTGACGCCGATCGCAATACGCACCGGTACGCCCCAGATCAGCCACGGTAGCCCACCTGCCCACAGAAACAGCAGTGCCCATGGGAGCTGTTGCGCCATCCATGTGCGTTCGAGAAAACGCAGCACGCCATCGTCACGCAGGCGTGGCTCAAGTTCGAAGCGAGGCGGGTGCGTGAGATCGAGTCGACAATGCATTTGCCACCAGGCGTCGCGCAGCAACGATGCCCGATGTGCATGCAGATCATGGCATTCCGCCTGCCGTTGCGCCCAATCCCGTGTGTCGTGCATCCGCACCATACCGAGTGGCCCGGCCATACCGACCAACGTGCCCAGGTAGGCTAGCAATCGCTCGAACCAGCGTGGCGCGTCGAGACTGCGGTGGATCAGCAGCCTGTGCAATCCAATCGAATGACCAAGGCAGAGCGTGACCGCCGAGGTGCCGAGCCAGAGCACCACCGCCCCCGGCGTGACGTATAATGGCGCCAGCAGCAGCGTGCAAAATGTCATGCCGCCTATCCAGATCGAGCGCACCGGCGCCCATCGTACTATGCCGTGCCGGGCGTTGCTGAGCGGCAAGGCGGTCATGCGGGCGGTAGACAGACAGGGCATTGATCATCCTTCGGTAATTAGGTATATGCCTAATCTAAGGGTTCGATTTGTCAATGCTTAGCTTATTGCCTAAATGCATGAGTCATGCAGCGTGTATTCGAAGCCCTGTCGTCATCCGTGCGACGTAAAATCCTGGCCTACCTTGCCCATGCGGAGCTGAGCGCGGGTGATATCGCCTCGCGCTTCGCCATGTCGAAACCATCGATTTCGCAGCATTTATCGATCCTGGAAGCGGCTGGCCTGGTGGCCAGCGAGAAGCGTGGTCAGTTCGTCTTCTATCGGCTTGTGCCGGAAAGCCTCGCGAATACGCTCAACGGCTTTGTCCAAGAGGTTTGCCCGGTATCACGCCCGCTGAAACGTGAGAGCGCGACGTTGGCACGCGAGGCGGAAGACGAACGCTGATCTGACCGGTCTTTCGGATGCGGAGCCGCCAGTTTTGCATTAGCTAGACGACCAGGAAGATCGGTCGCTGCCTCCGTGCAGAATTTGATGCGCCTCGCGTCTGGTCGATGACTCCATTTCTCACGATCCGGTGACGCGGTAGCGGTTAGGCAATCCATTCGAGCGCGTCCGAAAAGAGAATCGCTCCTGCTCCAAAACGAAAAAGGCCGCCGCCCGGTATCCCGGACGGCGGCCTTTTCCTTAGTCAGCGCCGCAGCGTCTGACGAAACCGATTACTCGGCTTCGTTCAGATACTCGCCGGCATCCGCGTCGGTGCCGGTGCCCGAGGTGACGACCGCTGCGAGCGGATCCTCACCGGTGCCGCCTGCATCACGCGGCGAACGAGCCAACTCGGCAGCGTGCTCGTCGGCAGCCGACATCGGTGCCACGATCGACACCTCCGCCATCTTGCGCTGCTGGACGCGCATTGCGGCGTCGCGGCTGTTGGCCACGACACGCAGGCGGTTGAGGCCTGCACCGGTGCCTGCCGGGATAAGCCGGCCGACGATCACGTTCTCCTTCAGGCCCATCAGCATGTCCTGCTTGCCCTGCACGGCTGCTTCGGTGAGCACCCGCGTAGTTTCCTGGAACGATGCCGCCGAGATGAAGCTGCGGGTCTGCAGCGACGCCTTGGTGATGCCGAGCAGGATGGGCTTACCCTGTGCGCGGGTCTGCTTCTTCTCGAGCTTCTCGTTGGTCGCGTCCATTTCCTCGCGATCGACCTGCTCGCCCTTCAGCAGCGTGGTGTCGCCGCCGTCGGTGATCTCGACCTTCTGCAGCATCTGACGAACGATCGTCTCGATGTGCTTGTCGTTGATCTTCACGCCCTGGAGACGATAGACCTCCTGGATTTCCGACACGAGATACTCGGCGAGGGGTTCGATGCCCATCGTCTCGAGGATGTCGTGCGGATCGGGCGAACCGCCAATCAGGTTATCGCCGCGCTTGACGTAATCGCCTTCCTGGACGTCGATCACCTTCGACTTCGGCACCAGATACTCGACGACGTCGCCGCCATCCTCGGGCTGGATGCCGATCTTGCGCTTCGCCTTGTAGTCCTTGCCGAACACGACGCGGCCCGAAATCTTGGCGATGATCGCCGAGTCCTTGGGGATGCGTGCCTCGAACAGCTCGGCAACACGCGGCAGACCACCGGTGATGTCTCGCGTCTTGGCGCTCTCGCGGCTGACGCGGGCCACGACGTCGCCGCCGAACACCTGTGCGCCGTCCTCGACCGACAGCGTAGCGCCGATTGCCAGCATGTAACGACCGGTCTCGCCTGACGTCTCGTCGAGCAGGGTCATGCGCGGACGCAGATCCTCCTTAGACTTGGTCGCCGCACGATATTCGATCACGACGCGCTGGGCGATGCCCGTGGCTTCGTCGGTCTGCTCGGTGAGCGTCTTGCCCTCGATCAGGTCGACATACTTGATCGTGCCCGGGTTCTCCGTGATCACCGGCATGGTGAACGGATCCCACTCGGCCATCCGATCGCCGCGCGACACGATGTGACCATCGTCGAACAGCACGTACGCACCGTAGGGGATACGATCGACCGAGAGCTCGCGGCCGTCCATGTCGACGATCGCGATTTCGCCCGAGCGGCTGAGCACCACGCGACGGCCACGCTGGTCGACGATGATACGCAGATCGCGGAACTGCACCGTACCGTCGGCATGCGCCTCAAGGTTCGACGTTTCGTTGAGCTGCGCCGCACCACCGATGTGGAACGTACGCATCGTCAGCTGCGTGCCCGGCTCACCGATCGACTGCGCGGCGATGACGCCGACAGCTTCACCGATGTTGACCGGCGTACCGCGGGCGAGATCGCGCCCGTAGCACTTGCCGCAGACGCCGATCTTCGATTCGCAAACCAGCGGGCTGCGGATCTTGCACGACTGCGTGCCGAGGCCTTCGATCGTCGTGATCATCGGCTCGTCGAGCAGCGTGCCCGACGGGATGACGACCTTGCCGGTCTTCGGATCGACGATGTCCTCCGCGGTCGTACGACCGAGGATGCGCTCGCCGAGGCTTGCGATCGTCGAACCACCCTGAAGAATGGCCTTCATCTCCAGAGCACGGGTCGTGCCGCAATCCGGTTCGATGATGACGCAATCCTGCGACACGTCGACCAGACGACGCGTCAGGTACCCCGAGTTGGCCGTCTTCAACGCCGTATCCGCGAGGCCCTTACGAGCGCCGTGGGTCGAGTTGAAGTACTCAAGGACGGTCAGGCCCTCCTTGAAGTTCGAGATGATCGGCGTCTCGATGATCTCGCCCGACGGCTTGGCCATCAGGCCACGCATACCGGCAAGCTGCTTGATCTGCGCCTGCGAACCACGAGCACCCGAGTGGGCCATCATGTAGATCGAGTTGATCGGCTTTTCACGGCCGGTCTCCTCGTCGACCTTCACCGCACGGATCTCGTCCATCATGGCGTTCGCGACCTGGTCGCCGCAACGGCTCCAGGCGTCGATCACCTTGTTGTACTTCTCCTGCTGCGTGATCAGGCCGTCCTGATACTGCTGCTCGAAGTCCTTCACGAGCGCCTTGGTGTCGTCGACCAGACCAACCTTGGCGTCCGGAATGATCATGTCGTCCTTGCCGAACGAGATGCCGGCGCGGAATGCGTGGCGGAAGCCGAGCGACATGATCGCGTCGGCGAACAGCACGGTCTCCTTCTGGCCGGTGTGACGATAGACCTCGTCGATCACGTCGCCCACGTCCTTCTTGGTGAGAAGGCGGTTGACGGTGTCGAACGGCACCTTGTGGCTGTGCGGCAGGCACTCGCCGAGCAGCATGCGGCCCGGGGTCGTCTCGTACCGCTTGAGGTACTGCTTGCCCTTCTCGTCGGTCTGCGGAACGCGGCTGATGACCTTGGTGTGCAGCGTGACCGCCTGAGCGTTCAGCGCCTGGTGCACTTCGGCCATGTCACCGAGCAGCATCCCCTGGCCCGGCTCGTTCTCCTTCATCATCGACAGATAATAGAGACCGAGGACCATGTCCTGCGACGGAACGATGATCGGCTTGCCGTTGGCAGGCGACAGGATGTTGTTCGTCGACATCATCAGGACGCGCGCTTCGAGCTGGGCCTCGAGGCTCAGCGGGACGTGCACGGCCATCTGATCGCCGTCGAAATCGGCGTTGAACGCGGAGCAGACCAGCGGGTGAAGCTGGATCGCCTTGCCCTCGATCAATACCGGCTCGAACGCCTGGATGCCCAGACGGTGAAGCGTCGGCGCACGGTTCAGCATGACCGGATGCTCGCGGATCACCTCGTCCAGGATATCCCAGACTTCCTTGCGCTCCTTCTCGACCCACTTCTTCGCCTGCTTCAGGGTCATCGACAGACCCTTCGCATCGAGACGTGCGTAGATGAACGGCTTGAACAGCTCGAGCGCCATCTTCTTCGGCAGGCCGCACTGGTGCAGCTTCAGCTCAGGCCCGGTCACGATGACAGAACGACCAGAATAGTCGACGCGTTTGCCGAGAAGGTTCTGGCGGAAGCGGCCCTGCTTGCCCTTGAGCATGTCGGACAGCGACTTCAGCGGACGCTTGTTGGCGCCCGTGATCGTGCGACCGCGGCGACCATTGTCGAACAATGCGTCGACGGCCTCCTGGAGCATGCGCTTCTCGTTGCGGACGATGATGTCCGGCGCACGGAGCTCCATCAGGCGCTTGAGACGATTGTTGCGGTTGATCACGCGGCGATACAGATCGTTCAGATCCGACGTCGCGAAACGACCACCGTCCAGCGGCACCAGCGGACGCAGCTCGGGCGGGATGACCGGAACGACCTCGAGGATCATCCACTCGGGGCGGTTGCCCGAATCGATGAAGCTCTCGACGACCTTAAGGCGCTTGATGATCTTCTTGGGCTTCAGCTCGGACTTGGTGACCGCGAGCTCTTCGAGCAGCGCGGTACGCTCACCGACGAGATCGAGCGATTCGAGCATGATGCGGACCGCTTCGGCACCGATACCGGCCGAGAACGCGTCCTCGCCATACTGGTCCTGCGCGTCGAGGAGCTCGTCCTCGGTCATCAGCTGGTACTTCTCGAGCGGGGTCAGGCCCGGCTCGATGACGATGTACGCCTCGAAATACAGCACGCGCTCGAGCTGCTTCAGCTGCATGTCGAGCAGCAGGCCGATGCGCGACGGCAGCGACTTCAGGAACCAGATGTGCGCGACCGGGGCGGCCAGCTCGATATGGCCCATCCGCTCGCGGCGGACCTTCGAGACGGTAACCTCGACGCCACACTTCTCGCAGACGATGCCCTTGTACTTCATGCGCTTGTACTTGCCGCACAGGCACTCGTAATCCTTGATCGGACCGAAGATGCGCGCGCAAAACAGGCCGTCACGCTCGGGCTTGAACGTGCGGTAGTTGATGGTCTCGGGCTTCTTGATCTCGCCGAACGACCACGAACGGATCTTGTCCGGGGACGCGATGCCGATCTGGATCTGGTCGAACGTCTCGGTCTTGGCGACCGGATTGGCGAAGGGGGTCATCTCGTTCATGAGCTGTCCTTAGGAAAAATCTTCCCCCCTACCGCTTGCGGGAGGGGGAGGGGCCCAGCCTCTTCAGGCTGGGAGGGGGTGGGCGCCCGGCATCGACGTCGCGCTTCGCTGCCGGCCGGGAGCCCACCCCTCGGTCCCCTCCCGCGAGCGGGAGGGGAGGGCAAAGGAACTACTCCGCCGCGATCTGGATGCCGTCGCTGTCGAAGCCGGGCTCCGACTGCTTCAGGTCCACATTCAGGCCGAGCGAGCGCATTTCCTTGACGAGCACGTTGAAGCTCTCCGGAATGCCGGCCTCGAACGTGTCGTCGCCCTTGACGATCGCCTCGTAGACCTTGGTGCGGCCGACCACGTCGTCCGACTTCACCGTCAGCATTTCCTGCAAGGTGTACGCCGCGCCGTAGGCCTGGAGTGCCCAGACCTCCATCTCGCCGAAGCGCTGCCCACCGAACTGCGCCTTACCACCCAGCGGCTGCTGCGTGACGAGGCTGTACGGCCCGATCGACCGTGCGTGGATCTTGTCGTCGACCAGATGGTGGAGCTTCAGCATGTAGATGTAGCCCACCGTCACCTTGCGATCGAACTGATCGCCGGTGCGGCCGTCGAACAGGTCCGACTGACCCGACGTGTCGAGGCCCGCCAGTGCCAGCATCGCCGAGACATCGGCTTCGCGGGCACCATCGAACACCGGCGTCGCCATCGGCACGCCACCCTTCAGGTTCTTGGCGAGCTCGACGATCTCGTCACCCGTGCGGGCGTCGATCTCGGCGTGATACTGCTCGCCGTACACCGTCTTCAGGCGATCGCGGACCGCCTCGGGCATCGCACCCGGCTTGGCGTCCGGATTCTCTTCGCGCCACGTCTCGAGAGCCGCGGTGATCGACTGACCCAGGCCACGTGCGGCCCAACCCAGATGCGTCTCGAAGATCTGCCCGACGTTCATGCGCGACGGCACGCCCAGCGGGTTGAGCACGATATCGACCGGCGTACCGTCGGCGAGGAACGGCATGTCCTCCGCCGGCAGGATGCGGCTGATGACGCCCTTGTTGCCGTGACGGCCGGCCATCTTGTCGCCCGGCTGCAGCTTGCGCTTCACTGCGACGAACACCTTGACCATCTTCAGCACGCCCGGCGACAGCTCGTCGCCACGCTCCAGCTTCTCGCGACGATCGTGGAACTTGTCCGTGATCAGCTTGGCTGCATCGTCATACTGGATCTTTACCGCTTCCAGATCGCTCTGGACCTTGTCGTCGGCGACCGCGAACTTCCACCACTCGTGGCGGTCGACGCTGTCGAGCAGATCCATGTCGATCACGACGCCCTTCTTGACGCCCTTCGGCGCCGAGGTGGCGGTCTGATCGAGCAGCATCTCGCGAAGACGCGACCAGGTCGCACGGTTCAGGATCGAACGCTCGTCGTCCGAATCCTTCTTCAAGCGCTCGATCTCCTCGCGCTCGATCGCCATCGCGCGCTCGTCCTTGTCGATGCCGTGGCGATTGAAGACGCGAACGTCGACGACCGTACCCGACACGCCTGGCGGCAGGCGAAGCGACGTATCGCGCACGTCGCTGGCCTTCTCGCCGAAGATCGCGCGGAGAAGCTTCTCCTCCGGCGTCATCGGCGATTCACCCTTCGGCGTGATCTTGCCGGCGAGAATATCGCCCGGCTCGACCTCTGCGCCGATGTAGACGATGCCCGCTTCGTCGAGGTTGCGAAGCGCTTCCTCGCCGACGTTCGGGATGTCGCGCGTGATGTCCTCAGGCCCGAGCTTCGTGTCACGAGCCATCACTTCGAACTCGTCGATATGGATCGACGTGAACACGTCGTCCTTTACGATCCGCTCGGAGATCAGGATCGAATCCTCGTAGTTGTAGCCGTTCCACGGCATGAACGCGACCAGGCTGTTGCGACCCAGCGCCAGCTCGCCGAACTCGGTCGACGGGCCGTCGGCGAGCACGTCGCCTGCACGAACCGCATCGCCCACCTTCACCAGTGGACGCTGGTTGATGCAGGTCGACTGGTTCGAGCGCTGGAACTTCATCAGCGTGTAGATGTCGACGCCCGACTTGCCGGCATCGATCTCGCCGGTCGCCCGGATCACGATACGTGCCGCGTCGACCTGGTCGACGATGCCCGCACGCTTTGCCGAGATTGCCGCACCGGAGTCACGCGCAACCGTCTCTTCCATGCCGGTGCCGACGAACGGCGCCTCCGCCTGGACGAGCGGCACGGCCTGACGCTGCATGTTCGAGCCCATCAGCGCGCGGTTGGCGTCATCGTTTTCCAGGAACGGAATGAGCGATGCGGCGACCGAGACGAGCTGCTTGGGGCTGACGTCCATCAACGTGATGTTGTCCGGCAGCGCCATCAGGAATTCGCCAGCCTGACGCGACGACACCAGCTCCTCGACGAAGCCGTTCGACGAATCGAGCTCGGCGTTGGCCTGCGCGATCGTGTGCTTGGCCTCTTCCATCGCCGACAGGTAGACGACGTCGTCGGTGACCTTGTGGTCGACGACCTTGCGGTACGGCGTCTCGATGAAGCCATACTTGTTCACCCGCGAGAAGCTGGCGAGCGAGTTGATCAGACCGATGTTCGGGCCTTCCGGCGTCTCGATCGGGCAGATGCGGCCGTAATGCGTCGGATGAACGTCGCGGACTTCGAAGCCAGCGCGCTCACGCGTCAGACCACCTGGTCCAAGGGCCGAAACACGACGCTTGTGGGTGACTTCCGACAGCGGGTTGGTCTGATCCATGAACTGCGACAGCTGCGACGAGCCGAAGAATTCGCGGACCGCGGCAACCGCGGGCTTCGCGTTGATCAGGTCGTTCGGCATGACGGTCGAGACGTCGACCGACGACATGCGCTCCTTAACGGCGCGCTCCATGCGGAGCAGGCCGACGCGGTACTGGTTCTCGAGCAGCTCGCCGACCGAACGGACACGACGGTTACCGAGGTTGTCGATATCGTCGATTTCGCCCTTGCCGTCCTTGAGGTTCACGAGCGTCTTGATGACCTCGAGAATGTCCTCGGTACGCAGCGTCGTGACAGTGTCCTCGACGTCGAGGTCCAGACGCATGTTGAGCTTCACGCGGCCGACGGCCGACAGGTCGTAGCGATCCGGATCGAAGAACAGGCCCGAGAACAATGCCTCGGCGGTCTCCAGCGTCGGCGGCTCGCCGGGGCGCATCACGCGGTAGATGTCGGACAGCGCCTGCTCGCGCTCCTCGGCCTTGTCGACCTTGAGCGTGTTGCGGATCCACGGACCCGTCGCGACGTGATCGATGTCGAGCAGGTCGAGACGCTCGATTCCTGCCTGGTCGAGCAGTTCGAGGTTCTCGGACGTAACTTCGTCACCGGCCTCGATGTAGATGCGGCCCGTCGACTCGTCGATCAGATCATAGGCGCTGTAGCGGCCGAAGATTTCCTCGGTCGGGATCAGCAGGTCGGTCAGGCCGTCCTTAAACGCCTTGTTCGCAGCGCGCGGGCTGATCTTCTGGCCGTTCGGGAATACGACTTCGCCGGTCTTCGCGTCGACGATGTCGAACATCGGCTTCTGGCCACGCCAGTTCTCGACCTGGAACGGAACGATCCAGCCACCCTGGCCGCGGACGAACGTCACGCGGTTGTAGAAATAGTTGAGGATCTCTTCCGACGTCATGCCGAGCGCGTAGAGCAGCGCCGTGACGGGCAGCTTGCGCTTGCGATCGATGCGGACGTTGACGATGTCCTTCGCGTCGAACTCGAAATCGAGCCACGAACCGCGATACGGGATCACGCGTGCTGCAAACAGATACTTGCCCGACGCGTGCGTCTTGCCGCGATCGTGATCGAACAGCACGCCCGGCGAACGGTGCATCTGGCTGACGATGACGCGCTCGGTGCCGTTGATGAAGAACGTGCCGTTCTCGGTCATGAGCGGCATGTCGCCCATGTACACGTCCTGCTCCTTGATATCGATGACCGACTTGGCCTCGGTATCGGGATCGACCTCGAACGCGGTCAGACGCAGCGTGACGCGCATCGGCGCGGCGTAGGTGATACCGCGCTGGCGGCATTCCTCGACGTCGAACTTCGGCGGCTCAAGGACGTAATCGTCGAAATCGAGATAGGCGGTGCCGGCGAAATCCTGGATCGGGAACACGCTGCGCAGCGTCTTCTCGAGACCCGAAACGTGGCCGATCGACTTGTCGGAGCGCAGGAACTGCTCGTAGCTCTCACGCTGGACTTCGATCAGGTTCGGCATCTGCACGACTTCGTGGATGTTGCCGAAAACCTTGCGGATACGACGCTTTGCAGTGCCGTGTTCGATCGCCTTGGATGCCATAGGTTTATTTTGCCTCGTCAGCCGAAAATTCGTGCTCGGGAACCCCCGAGCGGGACGCACGTTCACGCAAAAAGGCCGCGCGCATCAGGTGCGGCGGCTCTCAGCGTATGAAACCTCGGTATCCAATACGATCGACACGCTGCGCGACGGCATGTCATTTCCCGGATGCTGTGGTGAGATGCGGATATAGGCGCGCCGCGGCGTGATGTCAAAGGGTGGACTCGACACGGTCGTTTTGACACGGTCGCACTGCCCGAAATACTATAGCGTCAGCCTTGGTCGACGCTATTTGCGTCCGCATCAGGATGTAACGCGTATTTCTAGCATCAACGGGTGCCATTCGCTGGGGAGTAGGCGACGTCATGAACGATAGGATCGCAGTGCGGACAGCGTCCGACCAGGACCGTGCGAACTGGACCCGGCTGATCGACGATCACGAGAAGATCGCCGGGCAGTGTGCCGAACTCGTCGGCCTGGCGCGACAGTCGAAGTCGCAGAGCGCGCTCGCCTCGCGCAAACTGATCGAACTTGCCGTTACGGTTGCCGACCACCTCGGCGTCGAAGACGAAGTCATCGATCGCACCGTCGTGGCGATGGAGGCGCACTGCTCGGCCGATACCATCGCGATGATGGAAGAGGACCTCGACATCCTCCGTTCGGACTGGAAGGCGTTCATTGGCCGCTGGCTGCCGACGATCTCGCCGAAAGACTGGGCCGCATTCGGGGTTCAGGCGGAGTCGATGCTCGATAGATTGTCGCATCAGGTGAAGCTGGAGACCGAGCTTCTATATGACCATGCGCTGCGTGATGGCGTGGTCCGCCCGGGTGGGCTGGTGCTGCACTGAAGAGCGCGGGGCGGTTAATGGGATGGTTGCTCCCATTCTCGTCCCCAAAAAAGAGCTACCACCCCGGCAAAGGCCGGGGCCCAGTTGGAAAGGTGGCAATAACGAAGCGCTGCCCGTCATCAGCAACGTTCCCCAACTAGGCCCCGGCCTTCGCCAAGGTGGCATTGCTCTTGGGGTCCGTATCTCGGATCAAACCAGCCGTCCGTCTACCGCCGCTTCTTCTTCGACGGCACAACCACCACCGGAACCACCGGCACCGGCGGTTGCACCGTAACCTTCACGACCAACGGCAACACCCCCGGATCCGCCGGATACTCCCGCCGGGCCCGCGCGAACACGAACCGGGCCTTTGCTGCCCCAGGCGCACTCTCGTTCGCGCCGACCCAGCGCCAGTGCCACGGTTCCCATTTAACGTGTTGTTTGTTGCCGCCGGGGAAGCTCTGTTCGAAGCCGAACCGCGGGGCGTTCGCTCGCAGCCAGCGCGCGGCAGGCGTAGCGGCCATGCATGCCTCCGCATCGGGACACCCGTTCGCAGGACGTATCGCGAAGTCGAGAGCATAGCCGGTCGAATGCTCGCTATACCCAGGCGGCGCGACCGAGATCGCGCGGTCGGCCGCGCTGCTGGTCTCGCCGCGGCAGAACACGCTGCGCTGTCGAGCTATCGATCGTTGACACGACAAGGCGCGGAGTTGGCCCATCACCGAAGGATCGCCCTGCGCCGCCGCGAACAGCCGCAACAGGTCGGGCAATATGTCGGCGCGCACTACGCACGGATTGCCCACCGAATACTCGGACGACAGCGTCACCAGCTCGGTCTCAGGCGCATCGCCATATGGCAAATGTCCGAACGCACGACCGTCGGGCGCGATGGCTGCACTCTGTCCCTCGCACAATTGTGCTTCCGCGATCATGGGGGCGAACAGGAGCGCGAGAGCCAGCGTGCGGTGCAACATCGACGCGGGCTCTGGCACGCAGGCGCTAATGATGGCAAGGGCGGCGCCATGCATGGTGAACGCGTACTCTTCCTCGACGGCGAGGCCCTGGTGATCGACAAGCCCGCAGGGCTGCCGGTCGATCCGCCCCGCGATGGCTCGTTGAGCCTCGAAAATCATCTCGAAAGCCTGAAGTTCGGCTTCCAGCGCTGGCCCAAGGCGGTGCACCGGCTCGACCGCGACACGAGCGGCTGCCTCTTGCTGTCGCGTAACCCCAAGGCGCATGCCCGGTTGCAGCAGGCGTTTGAGCAGGGCCTCGTCTCGAAGCGCTACGTCGCGCTGCTCGACGGCGTGGTCGAAGGCACGTCGGGATTGATCGAGATGGCGCTGGGTAAAGTCAGCACGGCCGAGACCGGCTGGCGGATGGTCGAGGACCCCGAGGGCAAAAAGTCGCGCACCAAATGGCGTGTGCTCGAGATCAGGGACGGCCGCTCGCTGGTCGAGTTCCTTCCCGAGACCGGCCGCACGCACCAGATTCGTGTGCATGCCGCCAGCGGCCTTGGTGCGCCGGTGGTCGGGGACGGCGTGTACGGCAAGGCGGACGGGCTCGGCATGATGCTCCATGCGCAGCGGCTGATCGTGCCGCGTTCGGGCAAGCCCGACGTGCTCGCCGAAGCGCCATTGCCCGAGCGGTTCGCCAAGGCTGGGTTCGCCGACGAGGCGGCTCCGGTTGCCAATGCCGCACCGGTTGCCGAAGTTACGACGCCTGACTCTACCGGCGACTGATCGAGCCGAGGGCAGGGGCTGATGGTCGCGATCCCGATCACCCGATCGATCTCGATCGACGACAGCGAACTGATAGAGAGCACGACGCGCTCGGGCGGTCCCGGCGGTCAGCACGTCAACACCACCGACAGCGCGGTGATCCTGCGCTTCGACGTCGGCCTCTCGCCTAGCCTGCCGCTGGCGGTGAAGAACCGCATCGCCGTGCTGGCCGGATCGCGGCTCACGCGTGACGGCGTGCTGGTACTCCGAAGCGAAGGCTCGCGATCGCAACTGCTCAACCGCCAGGAAGTCCGCGAACGCCTCGTCGCGTTGATCAAGGAAGCGACGATCGTCCCCAAGGCCCGCCGTGCGACCAAGCCGTCGAAGGCGGCGAAGGCACGGCGGGTGGATACGAAGAAGGTGCGCAGCGGGGTGAAGGCGGGGCGGGGCAAGGTCCGCGACGACTGAGTAACGGCGCTCTGCCGCTCTCACCGGCCTATCAATGCCCGTCACCCCAGCGAAAGCTGGGGTATCCTTGAGGAACGGACAGCGGCCGCCAACATGGAGACCCCAGCTTTCGCTGGGGTGACGGGAAGTGGCGAGTGGTAGTGAGGCTTCGGTGTTGCTCGACCTCGCCCCACCGACCAAGGAAGACACCATGTACCAGTTCGATATTTCCGCCGGCACGAAGGCCGATCTCTACCGCGACCTGCTCGCCGCGCTCGATGCGCTAACGACGGACGAGACCGATCCGATCGCCAATATGGCGAATGCGGCGGCGCTGGTGTGGGAATATCTCCCCGACCTCAACTGGGCGGGGTTCTACCGGCTGGTGGAAGGTGAGCTCGTCCTCGGGCCATTCCAGGGCAAGGTCGCGTGCATCCGCATCCCGGTCGGCAAGGGCGTCTGCGGTGCCGCCGCCGCGACGCTGATGACGCAACTGGTCGAGGACGTGCATGCGTTCCCGGGACACATCGCCTGCGACGCGGCAAGCCGGTCGGAGCTGGTGGTGCCGGTGACCAGGGATGGCGTGCTGATTGCGGTGCTCGATCTCGACAGTCCGGAGTCTGCGCGGTTCGATGCGGAGGATGCGGCGGGCTGCGAGGCGTTGGCGACGTTGCTCGGTCAGCGGCTCGGCTAACGCCGGTCCGACGCGCCCCGTTTCGGGACAGCACGCCTGCTGGCGACTCCATCGTGCGCTTGGTAAGCAACACCTCAAGATATCCGGCGTTTGCGCTGGATCGGGTGGCAAACCAGGGAGACGGACATGCGGATGCTTTTGATCGCGGGCGCGGGGCTGGCGTTGGCAGGCGGCGCGGCAGAAGCGCAGCGGCCGACCCCGGGTGCGAGCTATCCTGCTCCCGGTATTGCGATGCAGGCGCCGATGACCCGCCCGAACCGCCCCGGTCCGATCGCCGCGCGCGCACCTGTCGTGCGGGCTCCGACGCGACCGGTCAACGCTCAGCGTACGTCGCGCTGGGGCAGTAAGATCGGCGGTCGCTGGTGGGGTGGTGCGAACGCCCCAGGCGGCTGGGCCGGGTATCGTCGCCCGCACCGCGGCTGGGCCGTGCCGGGCTATTGGAACACGCCGCGCTTCTACGTCGGCGACTGGTCGAACTACGGCCTCGCACAGCCCCCCCAAGGCTATAACTGGGCGCGCTACTACGACGACGCCGTACTGATCGACTCGCGCGGTTCGATTTACGACACCGCGAGCGATATCGACTGGGACCGCGCCGGGGGTGGCGACTACGCGGCGATCAGTCCGCACGACTATGCGGCTAACGACTCGGTTTATGCGGGTCCCGACAAGCGCGGGTACGCTCCGCCTTACGAGGATCGCCCTGCACCGCGTCGCGACAACGGTCTGGGTGGCGCTGCGATCGGTGCAGTGGCCGGCGGCGTCGCTGGCAACGTCATCGGCGGGCGTGGCAATCGTCTCGGCGGAACGTTGATCGGTGCAGGTGTCGGCGCCGCGGCCGGCTATGCGATCGACAAGAGCGAAGATCGCGGTCGTCGCGCACCGCCGCCTCCGGGATATGGCGCAGGATATGCGCCGCCCGCATACGCCAGCGATTATCCGCCACCAGCGCCAGCCTACGGCGCCGGCTATCAGCAACCGCGCGGGTATACCGTAGCGCCGGGCGGTACCTGGACGTCGCCTGATGGCGCGACGACGGTGACGACGACTAGCGGCGGCGCGTATCCGGCCGGCTCGACGACGGTGGTGGTGCAGTCCGTGCCCGTTACTACGACCACCACCACGACCGAATATTATGACGCAGTACCGTTTCCGCGGAGGAAAGTGCGGCGCCGCCGGTGATTCAGCCGAGCATCCCGGCATAGGTCTGCGGCGGCTGGGGCAACAGCACGCGCGCTGCAATGCCGCCGCCGACTACGATAACGAGTGCCCCTGCGCCGACCACGAGTATCTTGCGCGGCATGGGACGGTCGGCGAGTAGGACGCTCGCCACCGCGGTCGCGATCATTGGCCACAGATGGTAGCGCAAGTCGGACGCGATGCTCAGGGCTGCGAAGCTCGCCTCGAGCGCAATCGCGGACACGAGCAATGCCATGGCGAGATCGCGGGCCGGATCGCGCGGGCGCGCGAGGCTCGCGGCAAGCGCGGTGATGGCGACAACGATCCACGCGATCGGCCATCCGAGCGGCGTCTCGACGACCACTGCCGTCAGCGCTTCCCAACTCCGGGCTGCGGCACCGGGGTCGGCCAAGCCTAGCGTATTCGGTTCGGACGCGGCGGGCGGCGCCGCGCTCGGCCAGTGGAACGGGACCAGCCAGCGATCGGTGGAGTTCAGATGCGCGAAGCGGTGCCCGGCATAGGCGATCGGATGATGCAGCGCTGCGGATGCCAGCGTGACGTACAGCGTCGCGGTCGGCAGTGCGCGCAGACGCTCCATCGTCGTCGCGCAATGCGCGTCGTCGCCGAGCGGATCCCAAAAGAACGGCTTGGCGCAACGGCGGGCGATCACGGTTGTCGCTTCCGACCGGGTGAGGCCGGTGGTGTCGCTGCCCGGTGCCCGTGCGGCGATGCCGGCAAGGTCGTAGAGCGCCTGCGTTGCCTCGACGCCGCTTGGTTGTGCGCGGAGCATCTGGTGGTTCACTATCGGTGCGACGGCAAGCACGAGCACCACCGCGACAAGCCCAGTGACAAGTTTCGCGAGCGGGTGCGTCGGGCGCGGGGCAAGCGTCACGAGCAGCGGAACGACGATGAAGACGGCGTTGGCGCGGACCAGCACGGCGTAGGCGAGCAGCAGCGCGACCGGCACGCACATCGCGCGGGGAAGCGGACGGCGCGCAAGACGCCACCAGCCGATGATGCCGACCGCCCCGAGCAGCGCGCCGGCGAGTTGCGCGTCCTTGAGGACGACGCCCTGCCAGCCGAGAAAGGGTGGGAGCAGGCCGATCGCAAGGATCGCGACGGCGCTGCGGGGCCGCCCGACCCGGGCTAGCGCGGCGGCGATCAGGCCAAGGCCGAGCCAGTAGGTGAGGAGTTGCAGAACGAGCATCGGTCTCGCGCCGGAGCCGAGCGGCGCGATCAGCGACCAGACGCGCGCCATCGCGGGAGGGTGCCAATCGTCGTACACGCCCGACAGGACTTGCTGGTATTGCGTGACGGTGTCGTACATCGCGGTGCCCGGCCAGAAGATCGCGAGCGAGGCGATCCACAGCGCGGCCGCGCCGATGGCGATGTGGCGCTGCGTGAGGCGGGCGGCAGGTTCGATCGGCATTTGCGGGTCCTGCACCGTTGACTCGGAGGGCTACGAAATCCTGCTGGCGGGACCTCGTGGCTGGCGCGACCTTTCGATGCGGCATGCGCGAGGGTCAAGAGATATAGGGCCGAAACGGGATGGTTTGCCCGGATCGGTCGGCCGGTCGGGTATCGCGACCGTCGGAATGCCGTGTCCGACAAGAAACGTACGCCCCATGCGCCTAGTCACCCTGACGAAGGTCGGGATCCAGAGCCACCAGTAGCTGCGGGCGGTACCCTGGGTCGGACGGCGAAGGTCGCGGTATCGTGCTCGTATTTCCCGCTAGGGGAGGTGGCGCCGAAGGTGTCAGGGAGGGAGGGCACAGGCGAAACGTTATCGCCTCCGCCCCCTCCGTCAGGCTAAAGCCTGCCACCTCCCCTTTGCGGGGGAGGATCGATTGCTCAGTAGTGGATCGCGCGGCCGTAGGCGGCGAGGACGCTCTCGTGCATCATCTCGGACAGCGTCGGATGCGCGAACACCGTCTCCATCAGTTCGGCCTCGGTCGTCTCGAGCTGGCGCGCGACGACATAGCCCTGGATCAGCTCGGTGACTTCCGCACCGACCATGTGTGCGCCGAGCAGTTCGCCGGTCTTCGCATCGAATACCGTCTTGACGAAGCCTTCCGCCTCGCCAAGCGCGATCGCCTTGCCGTTGCCGATGAAGGGGAACTTGCCGACCTTCAGCTCGTAGCCGGCTTCCTTCGCCTTTGCCTCGGTCATGCCGACGGACGCGACCTGCGGGCGCGAATAGGTGCAGCCGGGGATGTTGGCCTTGTCCATCTGGTGCGGCGAACCGCCGGCGATCTTCTCGACCGCGATGATGCCCTCATGGCTCGCCTTGTGCGCGAGCCAAGGCGCGCCGGTGACGTCGCCGATCGCCCAGATGCCGTCGACGTTGGTGCGGCCGTATCCGTCAGTCTTGATATGACCGCGGTCGGTCTCGACGCCCAACGCCTCCAGCCCGATATTCTCGGTGTTCGGCACGATGCCGATCGCGATGATCGCGTGACTGAAGGTCTCTTCCGAAACCTTGCCGTCCTTCGCCTTGATCTTGGCCGTGACGCCGTTCGCGGATGGTGCGAGACCCTCCAGACCGGTCTGGGTCAGCAGCTTGATGCCCTGCTTGGTCAGCGCCTTGTCCATGAACGCGGAGACTTCCTCGTCCTCGACGGGAAGGATCCGCGGGAGCATCTCGACGATCGTCACGTCGGCGCCCATGTCGTTGTAGAAGCTGGCGAACTCGACGCCGATCGCGCCCGATCCGATCACGAGGAGCTTGGTCGGCATCTCGGTCGGGACCATCGCATGGCGGTAGGTCCAGATCCGCTCGCCGTCGGCCTTGGCGAACGGCAGGTCGCGCGCGCGCGCGCCGGTTGCGACGATGATGTTCTTAGCTTCGAGCTCGACGGTCTTGTCGCCCTGCTTGACGCTGAGCTTGCCCTTGGCGGTCACGGTGCCGACGCCTTCGACGACGGTCACCTTGTTCTTCTTCATCAGGCCCTTGACGCCCGCGTTCAGTTGGCCGGCAACTTTCCGCGAGCGGTCGACGATCTTGGCGAGATCGAAGCCGACATTGTCCGCCTTGAGGCCGTAGCTCTCGGCATTCTGCATGTAATGATAGATTTCCGACGTGCGGAGCAGCGCCTTGGTCGGGATGCAGCCCCAGTTGAGGCAGATGCCGCCCAGCCGCTCACGCTCGACGATCGCGACCTTCAGGCCGAGTTGCGACGCGCGGATCGCGGCGACGTAACCGCCAGGGCCGGAACCGAGGATGACGAGGTCGAAGGTATCAGCCACGTGGAAGTCCTTTGGATTAGTTGGTTTCGGGCGGCACGGGCCGCGGTTTGCGATCGTCACCGACCGCCACGAAGATAAAGCGCGCCTGGGTCACCTTGCAGCTGTCGTTGCTGTGACGCGCGCGGCGCCACGCCTCGACCTCGATCGTCATCGAGGTGCGGCCGACCGCGATCAAGTGGGCGTAAACCGACACCTCGTCGCCGACGACGACCGGCATGTGGAATTTCATCGCGTCCGCTGCGATCGTGACGGCACGGCCGCCGCTGCGCCGGGACGCGACCGAGCCGGCAGCAAGATCCATCTGGCCCATCAGCCAGCCGCCGAAGATGTCACCATATGGGTTGGCGTCGGCGGGCATCGCGGTAACGCGGATCGTCGGGGCCTTGTTGGGAGGCAGGTCGGTCACGCTTCACTCCTGCGGGTCGTTTGGTCGAGACGGCGGGCGCGGCGCAGCGGTCCCACGCCCATCAGCATGGTCGCCACCATCGCCGCGGCACCGCACGCCCAGATCACGTCCTGCCCGAGCGGATAGGACCATGCCGCCGCCCAGGTGATCGCGATTGCAACGACGAGGCCTGCGAGGATGTGCAGGATCTCGATGCTCGTCTGCTTCATAGCGAAGCGGAACCGCGCACCCCCGTTCGCCCTGAGCGAAGTCGAAGGGTGTGAGACTCACCTGCTTCGACTTCGCTCAGCACGAACGGGGTGGAGGGGCGGGGTGAGGCAATCATGCTTTCGAGTTTACGCCAGCATGCCCAGCGGGTTTTCGACCAGGTGCTTGAACGCCTTCATGAACTGCGCGCCGTCGGCACCGTCGATCGCGCGGTGATCGAAACTGCCGGTTGCCGACATCACGGTCGCGACGGTCAGCTCGTCACCGACGACGTACGGACGCTTCTCGCCAGCACCGACCGCGAGGATCATCGCCTGTGGCGGGTTGATCACCGCATCGAACTGCGTGATGCCGAACATGCCCATGTTGCTGATCGAGGCAGTACCGCCCTGATACTCTTCAGGCTTCAGCTTGCCGTCGCGGGCGCGTGCCGCAAGGTCCTTCATCTGCGTCGAGATCGACGACAGCGAGGCGGTGTCCGCCCCGACGATGATCGGCGTGATCAGCCCCGACGGCGTGCTCACCGCGACCGAGATGTCTGCGCGTTGGAAGGTAATGAGCTGGTCGGGCGTGAACATCACGTTGCAGGTCGGCACCTGCATCAGCGCGACGGCCTGCGCCTTGATCAGCAGGTCGTTGACCGACAGCTTCACGCCGCGCGATTCGAGGCTCTTGTTCAGCTCGCCGCGCAGCTTGAGCAGCGCGTCGAGACGGATGTTCACGGTCAGGTAGATGTGCGGGACGGTCTGCTTCGACTCGGTCAGGCGCCGTGCGATGGTCTTGCGCACGTTGCTGAGCTTGGTCGCCTCATGCGGGATATCCGGCACGGTCGCAGGCTTGGCGGCGGGTGCCGGAGCAGCGGACACGGTCGTCGCAGCAGCCTCGGTCTTCGCAGCAGCAGGAGCCGCACCCGGCTTGGCGCTGTCGACGTCGGCCTTGACGATGCGACCCTTCGGTCCCGAACCCGACACGGCGCCGAGATCGATACCCTTGTCGGCGGCAAGACGGCGCGCAAGCGGGCTTGCCTTGACGCGGTCACCGCTGGCGGCGGGCTTGGCCGCGCCGGCATCGTCGGGGCGACCATGGTCCTCAGCCGACGCCTCGGTGCGCTCGACTGGCTTGGACTCGCTGCCGGTGTCGTTGGGATCCTTCGGATCGGGCTTGGCTTCCGATTCCTTCGCGGCGGGCGCGGGCGTATCGCTCTTGGTCGGCGCGGAAGAGACCGAAGACGCATCCTCGCCCTCTTCGGCGATGATCGCGATGACCGTGCCGACCTTCACGTTGTCAGTACCCTCGGCGACGAGGATCTTGACCACGGTGCCTTCGTCGACGGCTTCAAATTCCATCGTCGCCTTGTCGGTCTCGATCTCGGCCATCAGGTCGCCGGATTTCACGACGTCGCCCTCCTTGATCAACCATTTGGCGAGGGTACCCTCCTCCATGGTCGGGGACAGCGCAGGCATCTTGATCTCGATCGACATGGATTTCCCCAGGGCGTGACGTAACGGCATGCCTACTCGCGCCCCCGTCCGCTCGGGTCAACCCCGGCGCACTTGCGTATCGACCCGCCTCGGCCCAATTACCGGCAATAACGGGGGCTAAAATGCGCATTTATCTGGTGGTTATCGACGATAGTCCGGAAGCTGGCATCGCGCTGCGGTTCGCGGCCCGGCGTGCGGTAAAGACCGGCGGCGGCGTGGAGATCCTCACCGTTATCCCGCCGCAGGAGTTCATCGCGTTCGGCGGCGTCCAGGCGACGATCGAGGAAGAGGCACGGCTGCACGCCGAGGGGTTGGTCGCCGGTGCCGCGGGTACGCTGATCGAGGAATCGGGACTTCGGCCGTCGATCACGGTGCGTGAAGGCGAGGCCGCCAAGATCATCCGCGAGATGATCGAGGCGAACCCCGATATCGCGGCGCTGGTGCTCGGGGCTGCGGCAAGCGGGGCACCGGGCGAATTGATCGCGCATTTCGCGGGCACAGACGCGGGCGCGCTACCCGTTCCGGTCATGATCATTCCCGGATCGCTGACCCGCGAGGCGATCGACAGGCTCAGCTAGCGATCGGCTTGGATAGCAAAGGGCTGCCAACGACAGTCTGGATAAAATAGCGCCTAGCTGACTTCCATTGCGGGCTGGGTTGCGAGCAGTCGTTCGATACCGTCGATGCCGGTCTGGGTGAGTTGCAGCGCATCGAGATCGGCGTGGGGCGGCTCGATCAGCGACCGGGTCTGGAGTACCCGGATCCATCGGCCGAGCGTCGCGCGGGACATGCCCAAGGTGTCGGCGACCATGCCGATACTGGCGATCCGACCTTCGGCTTCGGCAACGTACACGATCAGCAGCGTCGTCCAGGCGTGATCGGCGAACAGGTCTGAGCCAAGCGTTTCGTCGCGCGCGCGCATGACCCCGAGCAAGCTCTTTGCGCGTTGCCAGAGGCGGTAAGGCATGTCCGCGGGGTCGATGACGTCGACCGCGGTAGGGATGGTCGAGAGCGTGCCGACGAGATGGCCCGTCTGACCGCTGCCGAGTCGCGACACCTGAACTTCCAGCGTCAGGATATCGCCCTCGCCACCGATGTAGCGCTTCCTGATTTTCGCGGAATTTCCGTTGGGTTGCAACGCGATGACCTGCGAGCGGTTACGGGCAAGATCATCGGGGTGGGTGATGGCGAGATAGGACAGCCCGACCAACTGTTTCTGGGTGCGCTGCAACAATGTCGCGACCGTTTCGTCGACCGCCTGGATAACGCCGTCACCGTTCGAAATAGAGTGGCCAATGATCATCGTCGTTCCTGCAGCCCCACGAACATCTTTACCAACCACGCCAAAATTTCTGCAACATGGATTATGCAGTTTCGTTTCAAGCCATTGGTAGGACGTACGAATAGTTGCTGGCGTGCTAAATATTGGTCGATTGTAAAAATATCATGATCGCGGCTTGAGCCGCGGGTCGGTTCGATCCAAGATCGTGGAATGTCCATCCTTGTCGCTCCGCTGCTACTTGCAGCCGCCGCCGCGTATCCTGCTCAATCTCCGGCACGACTGGAGGCCGATGTCACGACGATGGTCGGTTTCGGCACGCGTCATACCGCGTCGACCACGACCGATCCGAAGCGCGGCATCGGTGCCGCCCGGACCTGGGCCGCTGACCGGTTCAACGCGATTTCGGCAACCTGTGGCGGATGCATCACCGTCGACCGCATCTCGCGGCGCTTCATCGGACCGCGCGCACCGACCGGTGTCGTCGTCGAGGACGTGCTCGGTATCCAGAAGGGCCGCGATCCGAACCGCGTCGTGATCGTCGGCGCGCATATCGACAGCCGTGTCACCGACGTGATGAACGTGACGTCGGATGCGCCCGGCGCGAACGACAATGCGTCGGGCGTCGCGCTGGTGCTGGAGGCCGCACGACTGCTGTCGCAGCGCCAGTTCGACGCGACGATCGTCTACGCGGTGTTCTCCGGCGAGGAGCAGGGCTTGTGGGGTGCCGAACTGCTCGCCGACACCGCCAAGGCTCGCGGCTGGCAGGTCTCGGCGATGCTCAACAACGATATCGTCGGCAACACGGTCGGGCAGGGCGGCGTGCGCGTCGCTGACAAGGTTCGCGTGTTTTCAGAAGGCATTCGCGCATCGGAGGATCTCGTCGCTCAGCAGGGGCGCAGGGCGGAGGGCGGCGAGGACGACGGTCCCAGCCGCGCCTTGGCGAAGGCGATCGACGGAATCGCACGCGGTATTCCCGGTGGACTGGATGTGATGCTCGATCGCCGGCCGGACCGGTTCGGGCGCGGCGGCGATCACGAGCCGTTCCTGAAGCTCGGCTATCCCGCCGTACGCTTCTCGGTCGCGGCAGAGAATTGGGACCGCCAGCACCAGGATCTGCGCACCGAGAAAGGCGTGGTCTACGGCGATACGATCGCCGGCATGGACTTCCCGTACCTTGCGAAGGTGACCGCGATCAACGTTGCGACGCTGTCGCGAATCGCCAGCGCACCCGCGGCGCCCGAGGAAGTGTCGATCGCAGGAGCATTATCCCGCGACACGACGGTGAAGTGGACTGCGGTACCGGGCGCTGCCGGCTATCGCGTGCGGTGGCGCCGCAACGATGCGCAGAGCTGGGCCGAGACCCGGGATGTCACAGGGACTGGGACGGTCCTGACGCAGGTTCCGGTCGACGACAATTTCGTCGGCGTGTCCGCGCTTTCGGCTGCGGGGGCGGAAAGTCTCGTGAGCTTCGCCGGGCGCGAACGGCGACGTTGAACGTCGCGTCCGTCAAGCTGCTCGCGGTCGATTAGGCCGCGGCTGACGCTCTCCAGCGCCGGTTGGCGAGCGCCCGCGCTTCCTCGACGGGCAGGGGGCGACCAAAGTAGAAGCCTTGGACCTTGGTGCAGCCGAACTCCTGGACCATGCGGTGTTCGGCCTCGGTCTCCACGCCCTCTGCCGTCGTCGCCATGTCCAGGCTCTTCGCCAGCGCGATGACCGCGTGGACGATCGCAACCGCCTCGCGCAGCCCTTTGGCGGCGTCGCGAACGAAGCTGCGGTCGATCTTGATTGACGAAAAGCGGGTGCGGCTGAGATAGCCGAGTGAGGAATAGCCGGTCCCGAAATCGTCGAGACTGAGGCGGACGCCAAGATCGAGCAGGCGTTCGAGCACCTTCGTCGCGCCAAGCCCCTCATGCATGAAGACGCTTTCGGTGACCTCGAGCTCGAGGCGCTCGGCCGATAGCCCGGTGTTTGCCAGCGCGGACGTGACGGTGGTCACGAAGCTCGGATTCTGGAGCTGATTGGCGGAGATGTTCACCGCGATGCGAATGTCCGACGGCCATTTGGCCGCTTCCTCGCACGCTGTACGCAATACCCAGGCTCCGATAGGAGCGATCAGGCGCGCATCCTCGGCGAGCGGAATGAACTTGCTCGGTGCAATGGTGCCGTACGCCGTGCTGACCCATCGCAGCAACGCCTCGAAGCCCAACAGGGCGCCGGTGCCGGCGTCGACGACCGGCTGGTATTCGAGATGCATTTCGCCATTCTCGACGGCGGTGCGCAGCGCCAGTTCCAGCACCCGGCGCTCCTCGGCCTTGACGTGAAGTTCGGGCTCGTACGTCCGGTACACGCCGCGCCCGGCATCCTTGGCACGGTACAGCGCCAGGTCGGCGGAGCGCACGAGCATCTCGGCGGTACGACCGTCACGCGGGCCGACCGCGATGCCGACGCTGACCCCGATGTACAACGTATGTGCGTCGATCTCGTAGGAATGGGATAGCGATTCGATGATCCGCTGCGCCAGGCGTTCGATCGCGACGGTATCGCTCGCATCGCGGACGATCACCGCGAACTCGTCGCCGCCGAGCCGGCCGCACAGATGATCGTCGTCCATCAACTGAGCGAGGCGTTCGGAAACCTGGCCAAGCAAGCGGTCGCCGATCGGGTGACCGAGCGTGTCGTTGACCGCCTTGAAGCGATCGAGGTCGAGCATCATGAACGCATAGCGGCCGCCCCAGATGTCCGCCTCCGCCATCGTCTTCACCAGCGTCTCGTTGATCATCAAGCGGTTGGGCAGGCCGGTGAGCGTATCGAACCGTGCCATGCGGTTGATCTTATCCGCCGATGCGCGCTGTTCGGTTACGTCGGAGCACACACCACGAAAACCCACAAATTCGCCGTCGTCGCCAAAGCGGGGCGAGGCCGCGAGTTCCCACCAGCGATCCTCGCCACCGATCTGCACCAACAACCGCAAATCGCGAAAGCTCTGCCGCATCTTCATCTTTTCGGCGAGCGTGCGCAGGCCGGCCGTGAAGTCGCCCGTATCCCAGCTTGGCCCCGCCAGCACCTGCAGGAACGGCATGCCCTCCAGGCCCCGCGCATCGAGCCCGCAGGCGAACGCGAAGCGCGACGACGCCCGGACGATCCGTCGTGCGACATCGGTTTCCCAGAGCCAGTCGGCGCCGGTTTCCTCGAACTCGCGCAGCAACAGGCTGACCGTCTGGTCGCGTTCGTCGAGTGCGATCTCGGCAGCGCGGATCAGGACGAGCGTCCGCGCGCGGCTGACGCAGACGATCATCAACATCAGCGTGAAGCCGAAGATCCCCACCGCGGCTGCGCTGGCGCCGGCCATCGCCAGCTGGACGACCATCGCCGTGCCGAGATACCCGAGGAAGATCAGCGTCGCGAGCGCGAGCGGCGCCATCGCGAACGCCGCCGCGATCATCAAGACCGCAAGCGTTATGCCGAGGCCCGCGGTCGTTCCCGACGGTGCGTGGGTACAGAACAGCACGGGCACGATCGACCATGTAAGACCGAGCGCGAGTCCCTCCCATCCGGTGTTCCGGACGTCGCGGACGCTGGCATAGCTATCGCCGCGATGATTCGTCGCGAGCCGACGAAATCCGACGACCAGTGCAACCGCGAGAATCGAGACGGCCCAGCCGACGATCTGCCAGGTCGGAACGAATCCACGCACCAGAAAGGCCGTGGTCAAGGTCGCGCAGATGTTCGCGACCAGCACGAACAACGCCAACCTGCGCCCCGCAAAGAGCTGCGCGGCACGGATACGGCTCCATTCGAGATGATCCACGCCGCCGCGCAATCCAAGCAACGTCGGCGTATCCACCGTGAACCGGCGTGATGGAGAGGGTGATCTGATGTTCACGGGGTCAGTGTAAAACAACCTGGTTAGCAGATCGTTGGTAATCCACCGAATTGGATGTAATTAACACCCGACATGATGCTAAGTGCTGGACGACACGTACTTTGTCGGCACGAACTTTTCTAGTGTCGGTCCGAGTCGGGATGGTTTCACGCTGCAATGTCATACGGCTTTATATCGCCGCTGAGGTAAAGATTACGCGCTTTCGCACGGCTGAGCTTGCCCGACGACGTGCGCGGCAAGGTGCGTGGCGGGATCAGTTCGATCAGGCAGTTCATGCCCGTCACCGAACGGACGCGCTCGCGGATCTCGTCGCGCAGGCGCAGGCGTTCGGCTTCGTCGGAGCTGCGGCACTGGACCAATACGGCGGGGGTTTCCTCGCCGCCGGGCGTCGTGATCGCGAACGCGGCGATGTCGCCGGCCTTGAAGCCGGGAAGCTGTTCCACTGCCCATTCGATGTCCTGCGGCCAGTGGTTCTTGCCGTTGACGATGATCATGTCCTTGGCGCGGCCGACGATGTAGATGTAGCCGTCCGACATATAGCCCATGTCGCCGGTATCGAGCCAACCGTCGGCCATGCACGCCTCGGTCGCGGCATCGTCGCGGAAATAGCCGACCATCACCGACTTGCCGCTGCACCATACCTTACCGATCGCGCGATCGGGGAGCGGCGTGCCGTCCTCTTCGCGGATTTCGATCTGCATGTCGCGGACCGGCTTGCCGCAGTTGACGATCGCGCGATACCGCTGTGGGCGGTCACCGCCGCGGCTACCCCCCGAGAGCTGGGTTTCCTCGACGAGTTCGACCCGGATGCCTTCGCCGGGCGGCATCAGCGAGACCGCGAGCGTCGCCTCGGCAAGGCCATAGCTCGGCAGGAACGCGCTGGCCTTGAAGCCGGCATCGGCGAACGCGTCGACGAACGACTGCATCACGTCGGGACGGATCATGTCGGCGCCATTGCCCGCGACGCGCCAGCGCGACAGGTCGAAGCGGTCGCTCGCCTTGGTCTGCGACGACATGCGGCGCGCGCAGATATCGTAGCCGAAGGTCGGCGAATAGCTGAGCGTCGTGCCTTCGTTCCGGCTGATGAGATCAAGCCACGCGAGCGGACGGCGCGCGAAATCCTCGGTCTTGAGGTAATCGGTCGAGACCTGGTTGGCGATCGGCGACAGGAAGCAGCCGACCAGCCCCATGTCGTGATACCAGGGCAGCCACGAGACGCAGCGATCGGTGTCGCAGACTTCCATGCCGTGGCTGTGCGCGGCGAGGTTGTTGAGCAACGCGGCGTGCGTGATGACGACGCCGTGCGGGAAACGCGTCGAGCCGCTGGAGTATTGCAGGTACGCGATGTCGTCGGGGTTTGCCTCGGGCAACGTCGCGGCCGGTGCCTCGCGCACGGCGAACTCGGACCAGTCGATGCCTACGGTACCCGACAGGCGTGCGGCCTCGCCGGCCATCTGTGCCAGTTCGGGCGGGAAGATCAGCATCTTCGGATCGCAGCTGGCGAGCTGGACGCGGAGCTGTTCGATGTACGAATCGCGGCCGCCGAACGAGGTTGGCAGCGGCAGCGGCACGGGCCATGCGCCGGCATAGACGACGCCGAAAAACAGCGCCGCGAACTCGGGACCGGTCTCCGCGACCAGCGCGATGCGATCGGCAGGCGCGACGCCGGCGGCGATCAGGCGATCCGCCATCGCACGCGCGTCGGTGCGGAGTTGCGAATAGGGGTAGGGCTGCGACAAAGTGCCGCGGGCGTCGTGAAAATTAAGCCCGCGGTTACCGCTTGCGGCGTAATCGAGCGCTTCGCCCAAGGTGCCGAAATCGGCGAAGCGGCGCGGCAGGGCGTCCTGGGTCGGCGTCGCGGTGATCGCGGTCTGGCCGTCCTTCTGAAGCGTCTCGGTCGTCATCGCAGTTCCTGTCTCTGGCGTCTTGCCCGGCATGGCGGCTGAGCGCACCTCGCCTATTTCTAGTCTAGCCGTTCAACTTCGGGTGTCAGTGTGGCACAATGATGGCGTGTCCGACGATGACGACCCCGATCGCGCGACAGGGCGCTCCAAAACCCGCGGTAAAGAGCGGTCCGCCGGCCGTGGCAATACGCGCAAGGCCGACCGCGCACCGCCAAAGCCGATCGATGCCGCCGCGCTGGAGCGGATGGCGCTGCGCTATGTCGAGCGGTTCGCGACCACGCGGGGGCGGTTAACCGATTATCTGATGCGCAAGATCCGTGAGCGGGGTTGGGATGGTGGCTCTGCCGCGGCGTTGGCCGAGCCTGGCGAGCTCGCGCAACGGATGGCCGATCTGGGTTATGTCGACGACCGTGCGTTCGCCGAGCAACGTGCTGCTGCGATGCAGCGCCGAGGGCTGGGCGCGCGGCGTGTCGCGGGAGCCTTTCGCGAGGCCGGGATCGATGATGGCGATGCGGAATCGGTCGCGCCTGCGATTGCCGATCGTGCGGTCGAATCTGCGCTCGCCTTTGCCCGTCGGAAGCGAATCGGACCGTACGGCAACGGCGAGGCGGACAGGAAACTTCAGGAAAAACAGCTCGCCGCGATGCTGCGCGCCGGTCACCGGTTCGACCTGGCGCGCAAAATTGTTGCTGCACCGCCGTCCGATACGCCGGAATTGGTGGATTTCGATTGAGTTCGGCAACGGATTCGTTGCGGTAGCGACGAAGCGTGCTATCTCGGCGTTCAGGGGTGTGACAATGCGTAACGACACGCAACAGGATGCGGACATGATAGTCGCGGCGGTATCGCCGGCCGTAGCGATGGCGACGCCGCTGGTGGGGCCGATGGTGGCGCCGATCGCTGCGACCGTCGCGAACGGTGAAGACGTGCGCGCGATCGGTGGCGTCATCAAATGGTTCGACGTGACCCGGGGCTTCGGATTCGCGGTCGCGGACGACGAAGACGTGGGCGATATCCTCGTGCATTTCTCGGTCCTGCAATCACATGGCCGTCGCAGCCTTCCCGAGGGTGCGCGCGTCGAGACACTGTCGGTCCAGCGCGGTCGCGGTTTCCAGGCGCGCGAGATCGTGTCGATCGACATGACCAACGCGGTCGAGGAGGTCGTGCGCGCCGTGTCCTCGCCCGATCGGGTCGATCCGATTGCGATGATCGACGCGGCGGGACCGTTCGAAGCGGCATCGGTGAAGTGGTTCAACCGGTTGAAGGGTTACGGCTTTCTGGTACGGAGTGCCGATGGCAGCGACATCTTCGTCCACATGGAAACGCTGCGCCGCGCCGGAATCGAGACGGTCGAACCCGACCAGCCGCTCCGCGCGCGCGTGGTCGAAGGGCGCAAGGGACCGCTTGCCGTCGCGGTCGAAGAGGATCCTGGATGAATCTGGTTGCGAAGGCCGTGTTGGCCGCGGTGCTGGCGCTGGGCGTCGGCGCCGGGGGTGTCGCGTACATGAATAGCAGCACCGACACCGAAGCGGCGAAGGACGGCACGCTTGGGCTGACGATCAAGAGCGCGAACGGGGCGCATGCGTTCCGGGTCGAGAGCGCGAAGACGGCGGCCGAGCAGGCGCGCGGACTCATGTTTCGCACCGACCTGAAGCCCGATCGCGGGATGCTGTTCTGGCCGTATCCCGCCACGGGAGGCAAGCCGGTGGAGGCCAACTTCTGGATGAAGAACACGCCGAGTTCGCTCGATATCATCTACATCCGTAGCGACGGGACGATCGCGCGGATCGCGGAGAATGCCGTGCCGTTTTCGGAAGTGCCGATACCGTCGGGCGAACCGGTCGGGGCCGTACTGGAACTGATGGGCGGACGGGCTGCGGAACTGGGGATCGCCGAGGGCGATCTGGTGACGTGGGACAAGGCGGAGTAGGCGCGGGCGGTTTGTCGTACGTCTAACAATTTCATCCGACCGCGCGATATCGTTGAAGGAATTACACCGCCCCGGCGAAGGCCGGGGTCCAGTTGGGTGACGTCGCCAACTGATGCTGCGCTCCGTTACCGCGGCCTCTCCAACTGGGCCCCGGCCTTCGCCGGGGTGGTGGCCTTGCTTGAAGCGTCCTCTAAAAGTTGCTGGTCGGTGAGGGCTAACCCTTCCAAGTAGAAAAGACTGTTTCCCCGCGAAGGCGGGGACCCAGACTGGGCTCCCGCCTTCGCGGGAGAACAAGGAAGCGGGAACCGTTGCAGGCAAGGGCCCCTGATCACAACGGCGAACCTCCACGATCCTCCCCCGCCAGGGGGAGGTGGCAGGCATAAGCCTGACGGAGGGGGAGGAAGCAGGCCACCCATGTTCCGTATCCTCCCCCTCCGTCTGGCAAGCGCCAGCCACCTCCCCCTGGCGGGGGAGGATCGAGAGTAGCGGCGGCCTTCCCCCAACGATCATGGTTGAAGCCCGTCGCCAGTCGGGTTAAGCGCCAGCCATGGGCTTTCTCGCATCGACTTTCACGTGGTGGAACGGCGCCACCCTCGGCACCAAATTCGGCTTGCGCAGCATGGCGAAGAAGGGCGAGGACGCGCTTGGCAACGTCTATTACGAAGGTGGCAAGGACACCGCCGGCAACCCGCGCCGCTGGGTGATCTACCAGGGCGCGACCGACGCGAGCCGCGTGCCGCCCGCGTGGTTCAGCTGGCTGCATCACCAGGTCGACGACGTGCCCGATCGCGCATTGCCGCCGATCCGTGCGTGGCAGAAGCCGGCCGTGCCTAACATGACGGGTACCGCGCTCGCCTATCGTCCTGCCGGTGCGCTCGAAAAGGGTGGCCACCGCGCCGCCGCGACGGGCGATTACGAAGCCTGGACGCCCGAAGGGTGATCATGCGCTGGCTCGCCGCGGCCGTGTTGGTCGTGGCGTTGGCGGTGGGCGGCTGGTTCGGATACCGCGCGCTCACCTCGCCGGCTGCGCCGGTCGCCACGGTTCAGCAGGACCTCCCCGGTCCGGATGAGGCCGGCACTTCGTCGATCGAGACTATCGAGACAGGTACGGCGGCGATCGCCAATGGCGGCACCCCGATGGCGCAGCGCGTGGCCGTGCTGGGCTTGCTCAACAAGCGTAACGGCGAAACCCATGACGTGACGCTCAAGCCGGGCCAGTCGACCCGGATGGGCGACGTCGTGCTGCGCCTCCGCGAGTGCGAGCAGACCGCACCGTGGGAGCAGGAGCAGCTGACCGGCGCCTTCGTGCAGGTGCTGGTGCGTGGCGTCGACACGCATTGGCGTCGGTCGTTCTCGGGCTGGTTGTACAAGGAACGCCCCGCGCTGAACGCGGTGCAGCACCCGATCTACGACGTCTGGACCAAGAGCTGTGCGATGACCTTCCCGGAGACCGGCCCCGATACTGCGCCGCCTGCGGAGGCCTTGCCTGCCAAGCGATCGAGTGCGCGGAAATCGCCCGCGGATGCGACGCCCGCCGCGGCCGACGCGCCGAGCGCGCCTTCGAGCGACGCGCCCAGCAACGCGACGTAATCCGCACGGTCGATCTCGATCGCGCCGAGCGAGGCGAGATGCGAGGTCTGGAACTGGCAGTCGAGTAGTGTGAAGCCGCCGGTCCGCAGGCGCGCGACGAGGTGCGCTAGTGCGACCTTGGAGGCGTCGGTGGCGCGGCTCACCATGCTTTCGCCGAAGAACGCGCGGCCCAGCGCGAGGCCGTAGAGCCCGCCGACCAGCTTGCCGCCGTCCCAGCATTCGACAGAATGCGCGAACCCCATCGCGTGCAGCGTCTGGAAGACGCGCTCGATGCCGTCGTTGATCCACGTCTCGGGGCGGCCCTCGACGCTTTCGGCGCACAGTTGCACGACACGCTCGAACGCGGTGTCGACGGTGACCTGAAACCGGTCCGCGGCGATCGTCTTCCTGAGCGAGCGGGAGAGCTGGAAGCCGTCGAGCGGGAGGACGGCGCGGCGGCGGGGTTCGACCCAATACACGCTGGCGGCGTCGCGACTGTCCGCCATCGGGAACACGCCGACCGAATAGGCGCCGAGTACGAGTTGGGGGTCCAGGACGTCGCTCATGCGGTTAGCCGGTGTTCGATCCGACGCCAGAGATCGGCGAACGCCTGCGCGGCGGTAGAGCGGGGGGCGAACGCACCGACCGGCGCGCGCTTGACCGCCATCGATTCGATCCCGCTCGCCATCGGGATGACCGGCCAGTCGGGGTGACGGGACAGCGCCTCGGCGTGCAGCGCGCGACGTTTGTCGACCATCACGTGGACGGGGAGCAACGGCGTGCGACCGCCGAGATGCTGGACGACCGCGTCGTACGCGCGGGTCGAGAGCGGGGAGGGGATGACGGGAATTACGATCAGGTCGGCGGCGCGCATCACCTGATCCGCCGTCTCGGTCAGGCCGGGCGGGCAATCGAGGATCACGCGGTCGTAGCTGGCGAGTTCGGACAGCAGCTTGGCGAGGCGCTTCTTCTTGTCCAACTCGTGGAACAGCTGGTCGAGACCGCGCAGCGACGCGTCGGCGGCGATCAGGTCGAGATGTGGGTAGGCGGTCGGTCGCGCCTGTTTGGCGACCGCGACGTCCTTCGAGAACATCGCCTGCGCCTGGTCGGCCTTGGCCCCGACTCCATGGGGTCCGCCGAGTACCCAGCTCGAGGCGGCCTGCGGGTCGAGATCCCAAAGCAGCGTGCGGCGCGCGGACAATGTCGCGGCGCACCAGGCCAGGTTCACCGAAAGCGTCGTCTTCCCGACGCCGCCCTTGAGGCTGTAGATCGCAACGGTTGCCATCGGTCTAGCGTGCCGGTCTGCGGCGATCAGGGCAAGGGTGCGCGGCGCAAAGAAAAACGGCCGGCGGATGATCCGCCGGCCGTTTCAGAACAAACAAGACGTCGAAGACTTACGCGTGGCAGGTCTGGGCGGACTTGCCGGGCGCGGTCAGCGTGACGTTGGTCTCGCTGCCGGTCATCGACCAGCCGCCCTCGGCGGTCTTCGGCGCACCGGCGACATCCGACTTCAGCGTCGTTGCGGGGCCATCCTTCTTGGTCTTGACGACGGCCTGCTTGTCGCCCTGGAAGAACGTCACGAACAGAAGGCTGTTGTCCTTGCAACGCAGCGTTGCCTCGG
Organism: Sphingomonas sp. CFBP 13603; assembly: GCF_014892665.1. Taxonomy (NCBI): domain Bacteria; kingdom Pseudomonadati; phylum Pseudomonadota; class Alphaproteobacteria; order Sphingomonadales; family Sphingomonadaceae; genus Sphingomonas; species Sphingomonas sp. CFBP 13603. The sequence goes on from NZ_JADBIA010000001.1 coordinate 267,366, forward strand.
ACTTGATCGCGGGCGGAAGCTCGACCGGCGCGGCGTTGGCGAGCGTATTCGCCATCGGATCGGGATTGCTATCCAGCACCTCGGGCGAAGCGGGCTTGGAGTTGCAGGCTGCCAGCACGAGCAGCGCGGCGACGGCGGTCATGGGGAGGATTTTCATAGCGGCCATCGCTTCGCGCATGCAGCATTGGGCGTCAAGGTTTATGGTTTACGCTACGGCCCGATCGCGATGAACGGGGCAGCCGATCCTCATGGGCCGGGACGTTGTCTGCCGCCGTTCCGATATCCGCTGCCGGTGCGTATCTCACTCGCGGCCCGGGCTATTGCGATCCATCAGACCGCCCTGCGGATAGAGCCGGGCCTCGACCAGCGCGAGCGGCGTCGCGATGTGCGCCGCGATCAGCGTGTCCCCGGCAGCTTCCATGACGTCCGAAGCCTCCTTCAGGAGGGCTTGGGCACGCAGATAGTTTTTCACGACATCCTTCTCCTGCTTCCGAGTCGGTCGGCTAACATAGATCATATCATCTATACTTCCGGGACGTGGTGCAATGGGATGCGGCCGCGGAGTTTTCGGTCGTGGTAATGCCCGTGAGGGCACGCCCATTTAACGGCGCAAACTTTCGCTCGCTTGCTCCTGGGGGAGTGCCGCGCCACATAGCGGGCATGCACACGACACCTGATACGCTCGCCCTCATCGGCAATACTCCGCTCGTCCGCTTGAAGGGGCCGAGCGATGCGACCGGCTGCGATATCTTCGGCAAGTGCGAATATGCGAACCCTGGTGCATCGGTGAAGGACCGCGCGGCGCTGTTCATCGTCGAGGATGCGGAGCAGCGCGGGTTGCTCCAGCCGGGCGGGACGATCGTCGAGGGCACCGCGGGCAATACCGGGATCGGCCTCGCGCTCGTCGCCAACGCGAAGGGCTACAAGACGATCATCGTCATGCCCGAGACGCAGAGTCGCGAGAAAATGGATACGTTGCGCGCGCTCGGCGCCGAACTGGTGCTGGTGCCGGCCGCGGCATTCTCGTCGCCATGCCATTTCGTCCACACGTCGCGGCGCATCGCCGAGGAAACGCCGGGCGCCATCTGGGCGAACCAGTTCGACAACACCGCCAATCGCCGTGCGCATATCGTCGGAACCGCGGAGGAAATCTGGTCGCAGATGGGTGGGCGAATCGACGGCTTTACCTGCGCGGCGGGAACCGGCGGCACGATCGCCGGGGTCGGGCTGGGGCTCAAGGCGAAGGACGAGAGCGTCTGCATCGCACTCAGCGATCCTCACGGTGCTGCGCTGTATAATTACTACGCTCACGGCGAGTTGAAGGCGGAAGGATCTTCGGTCGCCGAAGGGATCGGGCAGGGGCGTATCACCGCCAATCTGGAGGGAGCGCCGATCGATACGCAGTTCCGGATCTCGGACCAGGAGGGCTATGCCTGGGTCCGGCGACTGCTCGACGAGGAGGGGCTCTGCCTCGGGCTGTCGTCCGGGATCAACGTCGCCGGTGCAGTGGCGCTGGCCAAACATCTAGGCCCCGGCAAGCGGATCGCGACGATCCTGTGCGATACCGGATTCCGCTATCTTTCGACGCTGTACGATCCCGAATGGCGCCGGGCGAAGGGTCTGGCTTGAGCGGTCCGGTTCCCCAGAATCGACAGAAGCGCGGCAGTCGGGTATCGAGGTGGGGCAAGATGAAGTTACCGCACGAACCTTCCCAGACGATGCAGCGCATCAAGGTAGGCATGATCGGCCTCGCCGCGGTCGTGCTGCTGATCGGGCTCGCGAGCGCAATCATCGGTTCGACGAATCGTGAACGGCCGGTCGCGACCGCGGGTACGGCGCAGGCCGACGTGGTGGCGAACATGGGTGTTTCCAATGTCACCGAAGCCGCCGGTGCGGGTGAACCGCTAGCGGAGATGGGCGTGGCGCCGAGCGCCAACGCGCAGGCACCCGCACAGTAATCACCAGCGCAACGCTGCAATCCTTCGCTCGCTTTCCCTCAGGGAGGGGTGAGCGTCGTGCTCCATCGAAGTGTGCCTAGCCTCAGCTTCGGTCGGCTGCGGGACAAACGCTTATCGTGGCCCATCCCCGAATTTCCCCAGCGCTGATGACCGCTTGCTGCCGGTCACATCCAATTCGCCCGCAAATCCCCCCGAACTGAGCGTCGAAACCGGCGTCAAATCCGTCCAATCCCCAAAAATCCCGTTGCGTCCCCGAAGCGCTATGGTAGATGGAGGTTAATACAGGGGCATTTTCATCGTTCGCTGAAAACGCGGTCGAAACGTAGCGATGGCTGCTTTTCGAAGCGGTGAAGCGTGCGCGCCAGTTCGAAGGGTTTTGGCGTGTCGGTACGGGGTCGCTATCAAGGAGACGGTATCGGCCTTGTCGACGACAAGGGGCGGGTAGCCATCCCCTCGGCGCTTCGCACCACGCTCTCGGCAAATGCGCCCAAGGCGAACGGCAAGGACGGCGGGACCATCATCATCGGCGCGCATCAGAAGAATCGCTGCCTGGTCGCGTATGATCCCGGTTACGTCGACATCCTCGCCGAGCGCCTCGATCGCCGCGAATCCGAGAACACGTCCGAGAACGGCGAGTACGACTACAACATCAAGCGCGCCGCAGCATCCGGCGAAGCGGTGCCGTTCGACGGCTCCGGGCGCTTCATCATGCCCGCGTTCCCGCGCTTCTATGCGGGCATCAAGGGCCACGCGTTTTTCTACGGCGTGCTCGATTATATCGAGATCTGGGACCCTGCGACGCTGATCGCCACCGACGGCATGCCCCCCGTCGTCAAGGAGATGGCGCGCTTCTACATGGCCGAGAAGGGGGTGCAGCTGTGAGCGGCCCTGATGCTCCGCATATCCCCGTCCTGCTCGACGAAGTCCTGGCTGCGCTTTCCCCTGAGCCTGGCGAGACGATGGTCGACGGCACGTTCGGTGCGGGCGGCTACACGCTGGCGTTGCTCAAGTCGGGCGCGCGGATCGTCGCGTTCGACCGCGATCCAGACGCGATCGCCAATGGTCGCGCGATGGAAGAGGCCGAGGAAGGCCTGACGCTGATCGCCGCGGACTTCTCGGCGATGGCGTCCGAACTCGAATCGCGCGGCCTTGCCCCGGTGGACGGCGTGACGCTCGATATCGGCGTGTCGTCGATGCAGCTCGACCAAGCCGAGCGCGGCTTCTCGTTCCAGTCGGATGGCCCGCTCGACATGCGGATGGCGCAGGCCGGCATGTCGGCGGCGGACTTCGTCAACGAGGCGGACGAGAACGAGATCGCCGACGTGCTCTATCAATATGGCGACGAACCAAAGTCGCGGCGCGTGGCGCGCGCGATCGTCGCGGCGCGCCCGCTGACGCGGACCGGCGAGCTGGCGCACATCGTCCGCCGGGCGCTCGGCTACAAGGCGCACGACAAGAAGGACCCCGCGACCCGCGCGTTTCAAGCGATCCGGATCCACGTGAACCGCGAGTTGGGCGAACTCGCCGACGGGTTGCTTGCGGCCGAGCGCGTGCTGAAACCCGGTGGCCGGCTCGCGATCGTGACGTTCCACAGCCTCGAGGACCGGATGGTGAAGCGCTTCCTGCGCACGCGGTCCGGTGGGTCGCCTTCAGGTTCGCGTCATCTTCCGCAGGTGAAAGCCGTTGCGGAACCAAGTTTTTCTCACGTCGGCCGCGGTGTTCGCGCCGGCGAGGCCGAGATCGCACGCAACCCGCGCGCGCGCTCGGCAACATTACGGACGGCGCGGCGGACCTCCGCGCAACCCTGGACGGAAGAGGTGACGACATGACGGCGGCGTATCGGATGAAGGGTGTGGGCTGGTTCGGGGGCTGCGTGGCCGTCGTGCTCGGTTTCTACCTCGTGTCGCTGCAGGTCGCCGCCGAGCGCAAGAAGCTGGAGGCGGTCAATGGTCAGATCCGCTCCGCGCAGCGCGACATCCGTGCGCTCGAAACGGAGTTCGACACGCGGGGCAATCTGGCGCAGCTCGAGCGCTGGAATGGCGATACGCTGGCACTGTCGGCACCGACGGCGGGCCAGTTCGTCGTGAGCGAGGCTGCGCTCGCGGCGCTCGACGTCAACAGCCTGCGCGCGGACGGGATCCAGACCGCCGCGCTGCTCGTGCCGTCTGGGGCGGGGTCCGTCGTCTCCACGTCGATCGTCCCGGTCACCGCCGCTCCTGCCGTGGTGAAGCTTGCTCCGGTGCAGATGGCGCAGGTTACCGCACCGCGCGCGATGAACGTCGCGATCCAGGCTGCGTCGAAGACCGCGCTCAAGCCGGTCGTGATCCGCGCGTCGGTGTCGACGCCGCGCTCGGCCGAGGCCGCACTCGTCCGCGCCGCCAAGACCGAGCGCCTCGCCGCCGTCGCCAAGGTCCGGCCGCAGGCAGTGGCGATGCTCGACCGGAAGCTCCTGTCCGACACGACGCTGGGTGACATCATGAGCGGCGCCCGCTCCGAGAGCCGTAAGCGGCGGTGACCGCTTTGGTCGCCCGGCCCGTCTCGCAGCAACGTAGCGCCAACCAGCGTCATGCACTGGTGGCGACGGCGCACACGCGCCTGATGATGCTGATGTTCCTGTTCGGAGCAGCGGTGCTGGTGGTGGTCGGGCGGCTCGGGATGCTGGCAGTGCAGGCGTCGCTCGCCGATCCGCAGGCGCGCTCGGCGGCGATCGCCGCGCGCGGGGATATCGTCGATCGCAACGGCGCGCCACTTGCGCGGACGATCGACGCGTGGACGATCGCGGTACACCCGAAGAAGCTGATCGGCGATCCGACCGAGATCGCCAGCAAGCTCGCCGCGCTGATGCCCGAGGCAGGCGACCAGGCGCATTATTATGCGCTGCTGACGTCGGGCAAGAGCTTCATCTATCTCCAGCGGCGCGCGTCGCCGGCGCTGGTCGAGCAGGTCAATGCGATCGGCGAGCCGGCGATCGTGTTCGACCGCGATACGCAGCGGCTGTACCCTCAGTCGACGATGGCGGCGCACGCGCTGGGCTTCCTGTCGACCGCGGGCCACGGCATGAGCGGGATGGAGCGCGTGCTCGACGAGCGGCTGACCAATCCTGCGCTCAACGGTACGCCGGTCGCGCTGTCGCTCGACAACCGCGTGCAGGCGGCGATGGAGAGCGAACTCGGTCGCGCCATGACGACGTTCTCCGCGCGAGGGGCGGGCGGCATCGTCCTCGACGTCGCGACTGGCGAAGTGATCGCGATGGTCTCGCTGCCGACGTTCAACCCCAACCGCGTCGGCATGTCGGGCAGCGAGCAGCTTCGCAATATCACGACTCAGAGCGTGTTCGAGCTTGGCTCGACGTTCAAGCCGATCACGATGGCGACCGCGATGGATACCGGCGTCGTGACGTCGTTCGCGCGGCGCTTCGATGCGACGCATCCGCTCCAGGTCGGGCGCTTCACGATCCACGACGAGCGCGGCGATCCGAAGCGCTGGCTCAACATGGCCGAGACGCTGATCTACTCGTCGAACATCGCGACGGCGCGGGTTGCCGACGAGGTCGGGCCGGCGAAGATGCAGGCGATGTTCAAGAAATTGGGCTTCGATACCAAGCCCGATATCGAACTGCGCGAGAAGGGCCGTCCGTTGTGGCCGAAATACTGGGCGCGGACGACGACGATGACCACTGCCTATGGCCACGGCATCGCGGTGACCCCGCTGCATCTGGCGAGCGCGTATGCGGCGCTGGTCAATGGCGGGATCTGGCGGCCGGCGACGTTGCTCAAGGTCGCGCCGGGGCATGCGGTTGCTGGTCGTCGCGTGATCAGCGAGCAGACCAGCGCGCGGATGCGGCAGATGCTGCGGCTGATCGTGCAGCGCGGTACGGGTCGCAAGGGCGATGCGCCGGGCTACCGCGTCGGCGGCAAGACCGGGACGGCCGAGGCCGCTGTGTCGGGTGGCTACGATCATTCGCGCAACGTGGCGACGTTCGCCGCGGCATTCCCGATGGATGCGCCGCGCTATGTCGTGCTGGCGATGCTCGATTCGCCGCTCGGGACCAAGGAAACCGCCGGGTGGAAGACCGCGGCGTGGAATACCGCGCCGGTGGTCGGCCGGACGATCTCGCGCGTCGGTGCCATCCTGGGCGTGGTGCCCGACGCGCACCGCGACATCGACGAGTCTGACATCCTGCCTACTTTGTGGCAGGACCCGTCGCGTACACAGCCGACCGGGCAATGAGGACTATTGCATGAAACTCGCAGCGCTGACCGATGGGACGGAAGAGGCGCAGGTGACGGGGTTCGCGATCGATCACCGCAAGGTCGCGCCGGGCACGGTGTTCGGCGCATTCGAAGGCGCGCGCGTCAACGGCGAGGATTTCGTGGCCGATGCGATCCGGTCTGGTGCGATCGCGGTGGTCGCGCGGCCGGGGCTTACGGTCGAGGGCGCCACCTACATCGCCGATGACAATCCCCGCGAGCGGTTCGCGCAATTGGCCGCGAAGTTCTTTGCGCCGTTTCCCGAGACTTCGGTGGCGATTACAGGGACGAACGGGAAGACGTCGTGTGTCGAGATGACTCGGCAGCTCTGGCGGATGGCGGGTTTTCATGCGGCTTCGATCGGCACGCTGGGGGTTACGACGGCCGACGAGCGGGTGACGACCGGGCTGACCACGCCGGACGTGGTGACGTTCCTGTCGAACGTGGCGGGGCTCGCGCGCGAAGGCGTGACGCACCTGGCGTTCGAGGCGTCCAGTCATGGGCTCACGCAGTACCGAACCGAGGGGCTTAAGGTGGCTGCCGCGGCGTTCACGAACCTCAGCCGCGATCATCTCGACTATCATGGCGACATGGCGGCGTATTTCACTGCCAAGATCCGGTTGTTCTCGGAAGTGCTTTCGACTGACGGCGCTGCGGTGGTGTGGGCGGACGATCCTCAATCGGCGCGGGTGATCGACTTGGCGCGCGAGCGCGGCAACCGGCTGATCACGGTCGGGACGCAGGGCGAGACGTTGCGGCTGGTCGGCCGCGATCCGACCTTGCTGGGGCAGGGGCTGACGATCGAGGCGGAAGGCCAGACGTACAAGGTCACCTTGCCGCTTATCGGCGCATACCAGGCAGCGAATGCGCTAGTATCAGCCGGGCTGGTGATTGCTACCGGTGGTAACGTGGCCGGGACGATTGCAAACCTCGCGCGGTTGCAACCGGTCCGCGGACGGCTCGAACGCGCGGTGATCGCGAAGTCGGGTGCGCCGGTGTACGTGGATTACGCGCATACACCCGATGCGCTGGAGGCGGCAATCGCCGCGCTCAAGCCACATGCTGGCGGCAAGCTGATCGTGGTGTTCGGGGCAGGTGGCGACCGCGATACCGGCAAGCGCGAGACGATGGGACAGGTCGCGGTGCAACACGCGGATCGCGTCATCGTAACCGATGACAATCCGCGGACCGAGGATGCGCGGGCGATCCGGTGCGACGTCCTGAAGGGTGCGCGCGGGGCTGAGGAAATCGGCGACCGGCGCGCGGCGATCGGCGCGGCGGTGCGCGAGGCTGGGCCCGAGGATATCGTGCTGATCGCGGGGAAGGGGCATGAGCAGGGGCAGATCGTCGGCGACATGGTCCTGCCGTTCGACGACGTGACGGTCGCGCGGGAGTGCGCGGCGTGAGGGCGGCTATCTTCTTCCCCCCTCCCGCAAGCGGGAGGGGCCGGGGGTGGGCTCGCGGGTTCGGCAGGCGCTGCGCTTCGGCGATAGCGCGTGCCCACCCCCCGACCCCCTCCCGCTTGCGGGAGGGGGGGAAGTGAGTCTCTGGACTTCAGCCGAGATCGCTGCCGCTACCGGCGGCGGCGCGTCGGGTAATTTTTCCGTCAGCGGCGTCGCGTTCGACTCGCGCGAAGTCGGCCCCGGTGACCTCTTCATCGCGATGAAGGGTGAGGCCAGCGATGGCCACCTTTTCCTCGACCAAGCCTTCGCACAGGGCGCGGCTGGGGCGATCGTGTCGGAGCCTTGCGATCATCCGCACGTCCTCGTCGCCGACAGTTTCGCTGCGCTGAACGCGCTCGGCCGCGCCAGCCGCGCGCGCTCCACCGCCAAGATCATCGGCGTCACCGGTTCCGTGGGGAAGACCAGCGCGAAGGAAGCGCTGTTCGCGTGCCTCGACCGTGCATCCCCCGGCGAGGTGCATCGCTCGGTCAAGAGCTACAACAACCACACTGGCGTCCCGCTGAGCCTTGCCCGGATGCCGCGGGACGCGAAATTCGGTGTATTCGAGATGGGGATGAACCATGCCGGCGAACTCGCCGAGCTGACCCAGGTCGTGCGGCCGCACATCGCGATGATCACTGCGATCGCGCCTGCGCATACCGCGTTCTTTCCCGACGAGAGCGCGATCGCCGATGCCAAGGGGGAAATCTTCGCCGGGCTCGAACCCGACGGGACCGCGATCGTCCCCTATGACAGCCCGCACCGCGACCGCCTGCTCGGCCACGCCGCGCCGCATGCTGCGCATATCGTCACGTTCGGCAGCGAAAAGGGCGCAGACGTCCGCGCGATCGAGGCGATGCGGCTGCCGACTGGCGGGACGTTCGTCACCGCGCGGATGGGGCAGGGGGCCGAGCATGAGCTGAGCTTCACGATCGCGCAGCCCGGTGCGCACTGGGTGTCCAATGCGCTTGGCGTGCTTGCGTGCGTGCAAGCGGCCGGGGGTGATCTCGGGCTGGCTGGGCTCGCGCTGGCCGAACTCGGTGGCCTGCAAGGTCGCGGTGCGCGGTCGCTGGTGACCGTCGGCGAGGGCCAGGCGCTGGTGATCGACGAGAGCTACAACGCCAACCCTGCCTCTATGCGTGCGACGCTCAGCGTCCTCGGGCATGAACCCGGCCGCCACATCGCGGTGCTCGGCGAAATGCGCGAATTGGGCGAGGGCTCCGACGACTATCACGCCGCCCTCGCCGAGCCGATCCTCGCTGCACGCGTCGAAATGGCGCTGCTCGTCGGTGAAGCGATGGCGCCGTTAGCGCAGGTGCTTGAGGGACAGATCGAAACCGTCCATGTGGGCGACGCTGCGGCCGCGCTCGCGTCGTTACGGACGATCCTGGCGCCGGGCGATGTCGTGCTCGTCAAAGGATCGAACGGGGTTGGCCTCGCGCGCGTCGTAGCGGGTCTCCAGGCTGGCCTCAAAGGCGGGATTAACTGAATGTTGTACTGGCTCGCCGAGCATCTGGGGTTTCCCGGTCTGCTGAACCTCATCCGTTACCAGACGGTGCGGACCGGGGGGGCGGTCGCGACCGCGCTGATCATCGGCCTGATCATCGGGCCGAAGTTCATCGGCTGGTTGCGCGTGCGCCAGGGCAAGGGCCAGCCGATCCGCGCCGACGGCCCGCAGTCGCATCTGTCGAAGCGCGGGACGCCGACGATGGGCGGGCTGATGATCCTGACCTCGATGTGCCTCGCCATCTTCCTGTGGATGGACCTGAGCAATCCGTATGTCTGGGCGTGCCTGTTCGTGACGCTCGGTTTCGGGACGATCGGGTTCCTCGACGACTATGACAAGGTGCGCAAGGCGAGCACCGCGGGAATCAGCGGGCGCACGCGGTTGCTGCTCGAGTTCATCATCGCCGGCGTCGCCGCGACGATCATCATGTCGCAGAACGGTCCGCATCTGTATCTGCCGTTCACGTCGCGCATGTATCTGGATCTCGGCTGGTTCTTCCCGGTGTTCGCGGCGTTCACGATCGTGTCGTTCGGCAATGCGGTAAACCTTACGGATGGGCTCGACGGGCTGGCGACGATGCCGGTGATCATTGCGAGCGTCGCGTTCATGGTCATCGTGTACCTGGTCGGGAACGTGAAGTTCGCGGACTACCTCGGTATTCCGCATGTCCCTCGCGCGGGTGAGTTGGCGATATTCTGCGGGGCGATCGTTGGCGCGGGGCTCGCGTTCCTGTGGTTCAATGCGCCGCCGGCTGCGGTGTTCATGGGCGATACCGGGTCGCTGGCTTTGGGCGGCGCGCTGGGGACGATCGCGGTCGTCGCGCATCATGAGATCGTGCTGGGGATCATCGGCGGGCTGTTCGTGATCGAGGCGCTGTCGGTGATCATTCAGGTGTTCTTCTACAAGCGCACCGGCAAGCGCGTGTTCCGGATGGCGCCGATCCACCATCATTTCGAGCAGCTCGGCTGGGCCGAGGCGACCGTCGTGATCCGGTTCTGGATCATCGCGCTGGTGTTGGCGCTGGTCGGCCTTTCGACGTTGAAGTTGCGGTGATTGTTGCGAACGCCTGGCGCGGAAAACGCTACGCGGTGCTGGGGTTGGCGCGGTCTGGGGCTGCGACGGTGCGGGCGTTGGTGGCTGGCGGGGCGAGCGTGGTCGCTTGGGATTCGGATGAAGCTCGGCGTGACGCAATCCTCCCCGGTACGGGGAGGGGGACCAGCTCTGCTGGTGGAGGGGGGGCTGTTCCAGGCGTTTCGCTTGCGGATGCCCCCCTCCACCACCAGCCTGCGGCTGGCGGTCCCCCTCCCCGTGCCGGGGAGGATTTGATCGTCGCTCCGTTAGATGATCTCTCGGCCTTCGACGCGTTTGTCGTCTCGCCGGGCGTGCCGCTCAACACGCACCCGCTTGCCGCCGCGGCGCGCGTTGCCAGCGTGCCCGTCATCGGCGACATCGAGCTCTTCGCGCAGGCGCGGGGCGACCTACCTCCGCACAAGGTCGTCGGCATCACCGGCACCAATGGCAAGTCCACCACCACCGCACTCGTCCACCACATCCTCAAGACCGCCGGCATCCCCACGCTGATGGGCGGCAATATCGGCCTGCCGATCCTCGAACAGGAAGCGCTCCCCGAGGGCGGCGTCTACGTGCTCGAACTGTCGAGCTACCAGATCGACCTGACGCAGACGCTCGATTGCGACGTCGCGGTGCTGCTGAACATCACGCCGGATCATCTCGATCGGTATGACGGGTTCGAGGGCTATGCCGCTTCCAAGGCGCGGCTGTTCGCGATGCAGTCGGCCGAGCATGACGCGGTCATCGGCATCGGCGACACGCCGTCCGCGCAGATCGCGCGCGGGCTGTCGGCGAAGGGCGAGCACCTCACCAAGATCGCGCCCGGCGTGTGCATGGATCAGCGCGATTGGCCGACGCTCCAGGGACCGCACAACGCCCAGAACGCACTCGCCGCGATCGCCGTCGTCAAGGCGCTTGGTATAAGCGAAGTCGACATCGACCGAGGCCTCACCAGCTTCACCGGTCTTCCCCACCGCATGGAGCAGATCGCCTCGTACGACGGCGTCGCCTATGTCGACGACAGCAAGGCGACCAATCCCGAGAGCACCGCGCCGGCTTTGGCTGCGTTCGACCGGGTCCACTGGATCGTCGGCGGCCGCGCGAAAGGGGACGACCTCGACGCATGCAAGCCCGCCTTCGGCCACGTCGTCCACGCCTACACGATCGGCGAGGCTGGCCCGAAATTCGCTGAAATCCTGAAAGACTTCATGCCCGTCGATAACGTCGGTACGCTGGACGCTGCCGTCCGAGCCGCCGCCGCAAACGCCAAGCCCGGCGACACTGTCTTGTTATCCCCAGCCTGTGCTAGCTTCGACCAGTTTCTCGATTACGAAGCGCGCGGGGCCGCGTTCCGCGCGGCGGTGGAGTCGCTGGCATGACCGATATCCGCGCTGGTAGGATCGACGTTAGGGGCGATATGGGCACACCGAACACCAGCATCGTCGCGAAGATGAAGCGGCGCGGCGGGCGGGGCGATCAGTCGCCGCTCGGCACGTGGTTCTGGGATATCGACCGGATGCTGCTGCTGTTGACGCTGTTCCTGATCGCGATCGGGCTGATTGCGGTCGCGGCGGCGTCGCCGGCGAGCGCGGTCCGCTATTCGGGCGAGCACCACAAGATCGCGCCGCTCTACTATTTCTGGCGGCAGTTGATGTGGGTCGGCGTGTCGCTCCCCGTGTTGTTCGGCGTGTCGATGATGCCCGTGTCGATGGCGCGGCGGATGGCGATCGGCGGATGCGCGCTGTTCGTGCTGATGCTGATGGTGACGCCGTTCATCGGGGTCGAGGCGAACGGTGCACGCCGCTGGCTCGGCGTCGGGTTCGCGCAGTTCCAGCCTTCCGAGTTCCTGAAACCGCTGTTCATCGTCACGGTCGCGTGGCTGTTGTCGTTGCGCGCGAAGGATGCCGAGTTGCCGACCGTGCTGATCACCGGCGCGATGACCGCAGGTGTCGCGGTGCTGCTGATGCTGCAACCCGATTTCGGCCAGACGATCATCTTCTGCTCGGTGTGGATGGCGCTGCTGATGATCGCAGGGACGCCGGCCAAGGTGATGCTCGGCCTCGTCGCGATGGCGCCGGCGGGGCTCATTGCCGCTTATGTCTTTTACGGCGTGGCGCGGTCGCGGATCGACGCGTTCCTGTTTCCGGGTGTCGAGGGCGAGGGTGCAGGCGATCATTTCCAGACGAATGCCGCGCATAATACGCTGACCGCGGGCGGCTGGACCGGGACGGGGCCGGGCGCGGGTGCGGCGAAGTTCGGCCTGCCCGAGGCGCATACCGACTATATCTTCTCGGTGATCGGCGAGGAATTCGGGCTGATCGCGTGTTCGGTGATCGCGGTGATCTTCCTCGCGATCGTGGTGCGCGTGTTCGTCAAGCTGTTGGACGAGCAGGACGAATTCAAATTGCTGGCCTCCGCCGGCCTCGCGACGCAGTTCGGCGCGCAGGCGCTGGTGAGCATGGCGGTGAACACCGGCCTCGCGCCGTCGAAGGGTATGACGCTGCCGTTCATCAGCTATGGCGGGTCGTCGATGATCGCGTTGTCGGTCGGCATGGGGTTGCTGCTGGCGTTTACCCGGCGCAATCCGTTTCTCACGCGGAGCCCCTATGTCGTCCGCTGGAGTGGTGAATGAGTAAGCATTACGTCCTCGCAGCCGGTGGCACGGGCGGACACATGGTCCCGGCAGCGGCGCTCGCCGCCGAGTTGACCAAGCGTGGCCACCGCGTCGCGCTGGTCAGCGATGCGCGCGGCGTGCGGTTTCCGGGGCTGTTCGAGGATATCCAGACGCATGTCCTGCCCGCCGGACGCTTTACCGGCGGGCCGCTTGGTTGGGCTCGGGCCACGCGGGAGATGTGGCGCGGGCGGGCGATGGCGCGCGAGCTGTACCAGACCTTCAAGCCCGCCGCGGTGATCGGCTTTGGCGGCTATCCTGCATTGCCGGCGTTGCTGGCGGCGTTTGCGGAAAAGATACCGACCGCTGTGCATGAGCAGAACGCGGTGCTGGGGCGCGTGAACCGCTTCGTCGCGGGACGCGTCGATGCGATCGCGACCTCGTCCGAGCCGACCGAGCGCCTCGCGCCGAAGCTGCTGGGCAAGGCGCATCTGGTCGGCAATCCGGTGCGCGAGGCCGTGCTCGCGCTGCGCTCGCGGCCGTATCCATTGCTGGAGGAGGATGGGATTTTCCGCGTGCTCGTGACCGGTGGCAGCCAGGGGGCGAGCATCCTGTCTCAGGTCGTGCCTGACGGACTGGCGATGCTGCCGGTGACGTTTCGGCGGCGGTTGCAGGTGACTCATCAGGCGCGGATCGAGGATATCGATGCGGTCCGCGCGAAGTACGCCGAGCATCATATTCCGGCCGAGCTGGCGACGTATCTGCCGGATATGCCCGAGCAGCTGGCCTGGGCGCATCTGGTGATCGCACGCGCTGGGGCGTCGACGATTTCGGAACTGACCGCGGCGGGGCGTCCTGCAATCCTGGTGCCTCTGCCGGGCGCGACCGACGATCACCAGACCGTGAACGCGCGCGAGATCACGCGGGCGGGCGGCGCGCGGACGATCGCGCAGGGAGATTTTACCGCAGTGGAACTGGCCAAGCAGATGCAGAAACTCGGGCTCGATCCGGCGGCGTTGCAGAATGCGGCGGGCCGTGCGCGGAGTTGCGGGCGGCCGAACGCGGCGAGTGATCTGGCCGATCTGGTCGAGAGCCTCGACGCGCCGTTGTCGCGCATTCCGGTCGGTGCGCCCTCGAAGCCCAAGGCGCAGTTCGCATGAAGGGCGTCGCGACGGATATCGGCACGATCCATTTCGTCGGCATCGGCGGGATCGGCATGTCGGGCATCGCCGAGGTGATGAAGAACCTCGGCTACCGCGTGCAGGGGTCGGACGTGGCCGAGGGCTATGTCGTGCAGGGGTTGCGCGACAAGGGCATTCCGGTGGCGATCGGCCATGCCGCGTCGAACATCGGCGATGCGGCCGTGGTGGTCGTGTCGACCGCGATCGTGCGCTCGAACCCGGAGGTCGAGGCGGCGTTGAATGCCCGCGTGCCGGTGGTGCGGCGTGCGGAAATGCTCGCCGAGCTGATGCGGTTGAAGTCGACCGTCGCGGTCGCGGGCACGCATGGGAAGACCACGACGACGTCGATGGTGGCGGCACTGCTCGATGCTGGCGGGGTCGATCCGACGGTCATCAATGGCGGGATCATCAACTCGTACGGCTCGAACGCACGGCTGGGCGCGAGCGACTGGATGGTGGTCGAGGCGGATGAGAGCGACGGCAGCTTCCTGCGGCTCGACGGCACGATCGCGGTCGTCACCAACATCGATCCCGAGCATCTCGATCATTACGGCTCGTTCGATGCGGTGAAGGATGCCTTCGTCGAGTTCGTCGAGAACGTGCCCTTCTACGGCGCGGCGTTGCTGTGCCTCGACCATCCGGAGGTGCAGGGGATCCTGCCGCGGGTGCGTGATCGACGGGTCGTGACGTACGGTTTCTCGGCGCAGGCTGACGTGCGCGGGGTGGAGGTTACGCCGATCCCGGGCGGTAACCGCTTCGATTGCGTGGTGCGCGAGCGTGATGGCGCGACGCGGACGATCTCGGGAATCGAGATGCCGATGCCGGGGCGGCACAACGTGCAGAATGCGCTGGCGGCGATCGGCGTGGCGCTGGAGCTGGGGATCGCGGATGCGACGATCCAGCAGGGGTTCGCCAAGTTCGGGGGCGTGAAGCGGCGGTTTACCAAGGTCGGCGAAGTGGCTGGCGTCACGATCATCGACGATTACGGCCACCACCCGGTCGAAATCCGCGCCGTGCTGGCGGCGGCGCGCGAGGGCGTGAAGGGGCGCGTAATCGCGGTCGTCCAGCCGCATCGGTATTCGCGACTTGGCAATCTGATGGAGGATTTCCAGACTGCGTTCAACGACGCGGACCGGGTGCTGGTGACGCCGGTCTATGCTGCGGGCGAGGCGCCTGTGGAGGGCGTCGATGCGGCGGCTCTGGTCGAGGGGTTGAAGCGGCGTGGGCACCGGTTTGCGGGTGTGGTTGCTGACGCTGACGCGCTGGCGGTGGAGTTGGCGGCGACGATCGAGGCGGATGACATGGTCGTGTGCCTCGGCGCTGGCGACATTACGAAATGGGCGGCCGGGTTGGCGGATGCGATCGCCGCCGAGCGCGCGAAGGTGCTGGCGTGAGTGGCGCGTCGCAAATCCTCCCCGGTACGGGGAGGGGGACCATGCAGGGCATGGTGGAGGGGGGCGTCCACGAGCGTAACGCTTTGGGCGGGCCCCCCTCCACCACCTTCGGCGGTTCCCCTCCCCGTGCCGGGGAGGATCTGCGGGGTACTCTGACGGCTAATGGAAGTCTGGCGGACTTTATCTGGTTTCGTACCGGTGGCCCGGCGGAGTGGCTGGTGCGGCCTTCGGATGTCGATGATCTGGCCGGCTTGCTTAAAACGCTCGACCCATCAACTCCAGTGCTTCCCGTCGGCGTAGGCTCGAACCTGATCGTGCGCGATGGCGGCGTGCCGGGGGTCGTCGTGCGATTGCCTAAGGCGATGGCCAAGGTTTCGGTGCAGGACGGCCGCGCTCGTGCGGGCGCGGGGGCGATGGGGATTACCGTTGCCAGTGCCGCGCGGGATGCTGGTATTGCCGGGCTTGAGTTTCTGCGTGGGATTCCGGGTACTGTCGGCGGAGCGGTTCGGATGAACGCGGGGGCTTATGGTCGCGATGTCAGCGATATTCTCGTCGAGGCTACCGTGGTTACGCGAGAGGGTTCGGTCGAAGTCTGGTCCGCTGATAAACTTGGTTTCACCTATCGTCATTCGGACCTGCCCGCGGGAGCCGTCGTGGTCGAAGCCGTGTTCTCCGGGACGCCCGGCGAGCCGGCCGTGATCGGTGCGGAGATGGACCGGATCGCGGCCGAGCGCGAGGCTTCGCAGCCGCTGCGTTCGCGCACCGGGGGGTCGACATTCAAGAATCCCGAGGGGCACAAGGCTTGGGCGTTGATCGACGCGGCCGGGTGTCGGGGGCTGACTCGCGGTGATGCGCAGGTCAGCGAGAAGCATTGTAATTTCCTGCTGAACCTCGGGTCCGCGTCGAGCGCGGAGATCGAGGCGTTGGGTGAAGAGGTACGCGACAAGGTGAAAGCGCATTCGGGGGTGACGTTGGAATGGGAAATCCAGCGGGTTGGGATCGCGAAGTGAGCGCGCCGCTTCACATAGCGGTCCTGATGGGCGGCTGGTCGGCGGAGCGTGAGGTTTCGCTGATGTCGGGTAATGGCTGTGCGGATGCGCTGGAGTCGCTCGGGCACCGGGTTACGCGGATCGATATGGGGCGGGATGTTGCCGCCAAGCTCGCCGAGGCCGAGCCTGATCTCGTGTTCAATGCGCTGCATGGGACGCCTGGTGAGGATGGCTCGGTGCAGGGGCTGCTCGACCTGATGGGTCTGCGCTACACGCATTCCAGCCTCGCGACGTCGGTGATCGCGATCGACAAGGTGCTGACCAAGCTGTTGCTGGTCCCCGCGGGCGTGCCGATGCCGGGCGGGCGGATCGTCAAGTCGGCGGATCTGTTCGAGAGCGATCCGATGGCGCGGCCGTACGTGCTGAAGCCGGTCAACGAGGGTTCCTCGGTCGGCGTGGCGATCGTCACCGATAGCGGCAATTACGGCAATCCGATCGCGCGCGATAGCGTGGGCCCGTGGGGCGAGTTCGAGGAACTCCTTGCCGAGCCGTATATCCGTGGGCGCGAGCTGACGACCGCGGTGCTCGGCGGCAAGGCACTTGGCGTGACCGAGTTGAAGCCCAAGAGCGGCTGGTATGATTACGACGCGAAATACACCGATGGGATGACGGTGCACGTCTGCCCGGCGGAGATTCCCGACGAGATTACCGATGCTTGCAAGAGCCTCGCGCTCGAAGCGCATCGGTTGCTCGGCTGCAAGGGCGCGTCGCGGTCGGATTTCCGGTGGGACGACGAGCGCGGCGTCGACGGGCTTTTCCTTCTCGAGGTGAATACGCAGCCGGGGATGACGCCGCTGAGTCTCGTCCCCGAACAGGCGCGGCATATCGGCATGAGCTATGCCGAGCTGGTCCAGGCGATCGTCGACGAGGCGCTTCAGGACCATCCTTCTCCATGAGCCGCACGATCAAGCGCGGTCCGCCGCCCAAGCGGCCCGCCCCGCGCCGGAAGGTCGCGGTCAAGAAGGTTTCGGTGATGGACCGGCTGGTCGGGATGCTCCCGGTCAGCGAGGACACGCTCCGGAAAATCGCGACGTGGTCGATTCTCGGCGCGGGTGGTGCGGTGGCGATCGCGGCGGCGACGTGGGTCGGCATCCCCGGGATGATCGGCGCGGCGGTGGCCGAGGGTGCCGGGCGCGCGGGCTTCAAGGTCGAGCAGATCGAGGTGACGGGTCTCAAGCGGATGGACCGGATGTCGGTCTATGCGGTCGCGCTGGAGGACAAGCAGAACCAGACGTCGATGCTGTCGGTCGACCTGGAGGCGGTGCGGCAGAAGCTGCTGCGCTATGGCTGGATCGCGGACGCGCATGTCTCGCGGCGGCTGCCCAACACGATGCTCGTCGATATCGTCGAGCGCACGCCGGCTGCGGTGTGGCAGGACAATGGGCAGTTGACGCTGATCGACTCGTCGGGCGTGCTGCTGGAGCCGGTCCAGCCGGATGCGATCCCGAACCTGCCGCTGGTGATCGGGCCGGGCGCGGATCGGCAGGAGGCGTCGTACCAGACGCTGCTCGCCGCCGCGCCTGCGCTCAAGCCGCGCGTGAAGGCGGCGACCTGGGTCGGCAATCGGCGCTGGGACCTGACGTTCGAGAGCGGCGAGACGTTGGCGCTGCCGGAAGACGGTGCGCCGCGCGCGCTGGTGAAGTTCGCCGAACTGGATGGGGCGAGGCCGCTGCTGGGGCGCGGCTGGATCCGGTTCGACATGCGCGATCCGACCAAGCTGGTAGCGCGCAAACCGGGCGCGAGCCTGGCGCACAGCGTCGACGTGCCGGCACCTGCCAGCGCGGGGGCAAGCACTTCGGCAACGGGCGAAACTACGAATACTCCGTCGCAAACGGCGGGCGCGAACGTAACGGGCGGGGAGGGATGACATGGCAAAGGTGGCACCGGAAGGGCTGATCACGGCGCTCGATATCGGGTCGTCGAAGGTATCGGCGATGATCGCGCAGAAGGGGGACGGGGGCGAACTGATCGTGCTCGGCACCGGCCAGCGCGAGAGCCGTGGCGTTAAGCGCGGCTATATCGCCGACATGGCGACGACCGAGGCGGCGGTGCGCGAGGCGGTCGAGCAAGCCGAGCGGATCGCGGGCATCAACATCGAGAATGTCTGGGTCGGGTTCTCGGCCGGCGGACTCGTGTCCGACGTCGCCGAGGTCGAGTTCGAGCTGGGCGGCCACCGGGTCGAGCAGCAGGATATCGATGCTTTGCTCGCCGCCGGGCGCAACTCGATCGATCCGCAGGGCCGCATGGTGCTCCACGCGCAACCCGCTCTCTATACGCTCGACGGGCTGACGGGCGTGAAGACCCCGCTCGGTCTGCATGCCGACCGGCTCGGCGTGCATATCCATGTCGTCGCCGCGGACGGTTCGCCGGTGCGCAACCTCGATCTGTGCGTGCGGTCGGCGCATCTCGAAGTGAAGTCGATCATCGCCTCGCCGGTCGCGACGGGCTTGGCGTGCCTGAGCGACGAGGAGCGCGAGCTTGGCGTCGCGCTCGTCGAGATGGGGGCGGGGATCACCAACGTGTCGCTGTTCGCCGGCGGCATGCTGGTCGGGCTGACCTCGATCCCGATCGGCGCGCAGGACATTACCGACGACATCGCCAGCGCGTTCGGCACGCGGCGCCAGAATGCCGAGCGGATGAAGTGCTTCCACGGCTCGGCCAATGCGAGCCCTCGCGATAATCACGACATGATCCCGGTCATGCCGATCTCCGCGGAGGACGGCGCGGGCGAGGGGGCTCAGATCACCAAGGCGCAGCTGATCGGCGTGATCCGCCAGCGGCTCGAGCATCAGATGGGCGAAGTGCGCAACGCGCTCACCAAGCTGAAGTTCGAGGGGCCGGTCGGGCGTCAGGTCGTGCTGACCGGCGGTGGTGCCGAGCTGAAGGGCATCGCCGACTATGCGCAACAGGCGCTCGGGCGGTCGGTGCGGATCGGTCGACCGCGCGGGTTGACCGCATTGCCCGAAGCGCATGGCGGTCCGGCATTCGCAACGCTAGCGGGGTTGGCCTTCTACGCGGCGACCAACCCGATCGACCTTCGCGGGCTCGCGCCACAGCGGACGACGGTGCATCGGCCAAAGGGTATGGGCATGATGCGCAAGTTGATTCAGGCGGCACGCGCGAATTATTAAGAGTTTCGAGGGCGCTGGCGTTATTTCGGCTGGAACAGGCCGTGACGTTGGTGCACACAGATTAATCAGGGGCCCGGCCGTAGCGTATCTACCGGGTTGTGCGGAGAACGGCGATGAGCATCGAATTCCTTAGTCCCGAAGTGGACGATCTGGCCCCCCGCATCGCGGTGATCGGCGTCGGCGGCGCGGGCGGCAACGCGATCGCCAACATGATGCGGGCCGACGTCCAGGGCGTCGACTTCCTCGTGGCAAACACCGACGCGCAGGCGTTGAAGCAGTCGACCGCACCGCAGCGGATCCAGCTCGGCACCAAGATCACGCAGGGTCTCGGCGCGGGCTCGCGTCCCGAGATCGGTCGCGCCGCCGCCGAAGAGACGATCGACCAGCTCGCCAAGATGCTCGAAGGCGCGCACATGTGCTTCATCACCGCCGGCATGGGCGGCGGCACGGGTACGGGCGCGGCGCCGGTCATCGCCAAGGCGGCGCGTGACATGGGCATCCTGACGGTGGGCGTCGTGACCAAGCCGTTCGCGTTCGAGGGCAATCGTCGCGCAAAGTCGGCCGAAGGCGGCATCGACGAGCTGCAGAAGTATGTCGACACGCTGATCGTCATCCCGAACCAGAATCTGTTCCTCATCGCCAACGCGAACACGACCTTCAAGGAAGCGTTCACGATGGCGGACGAGGTGCTCCAGCAGGGCGTCCGCAGCATCACCGACCTGATGGTGATGCCGGGCCTCATCAACCTCGATTTCGCCGACGTCCGCTCGGTGATGCAGGAGATGGGCAAGGCGATGATGGGCACTGGCGAGGCTAGCGGCGACAACCGCGCGCTCGAGGCCGCGCAGAAGGCGATCTCGAACCCCCTGCTCGAAGGCGTCAGCATGCGCGGTGCGAAGGGCGTCATCATCTCGATCACCGGCGGCGACGACATGCGCCTGCTCGAGGTCGACGAGGCCGCGAATCACATCCGCGATCTGGTCGATCCCGATGCGAACATCATCTGGGGCTCGGCGTTCAACCAGGAGCTCGAGGGCAAGATCCGCGTCTCGGTCGTCGCGACCGGGATCGACGCCGATGCGCGTCCGCCGGAAGTTGCGCCCGAGCCGACCCGCTCGTTCAGCTTCGGATCGCGCAAGACCGACGAGAATACGTCGTTCCGTCCGAGCGAGCCTGCCGCTTCGTCGGTCGCGCCTGCTGCTTCGTCTGCTGACGAAGAGCCGCTCGACCTAAACGCGTCGTCGGAAGTCGAGCCGTCGGCATCGAAGTCGGATGACGAGCTGGTGCTCGGTGCCGAGACGATGGTGCCGCAGGCCGCGCCTGCGCCGGTTGCTCCTGCACCGCAGCCTGCTCCCGCGCCGCGCACGTATGGCGAAGAGCCTTACGGCCGCGGTCCGATCGCGCGTCCGGCTTCGGCATCGTCGGTGCCGCCGGCTCGCGCGCCGGCCGTTCCGGTGCCGACGCCGGCAGCGGACGAGGGTGGTGCACGTCGCCGCTGGCTCGCCCCGGGTGCCGAGGCTGCCCCTGAGGCGGTGCCGGCAGCACCGCGCGTGAAGCTCGGCGGTACGCTGTTCGAGCGCATGTCGAATGCGGCACGCGGCGCAGCGAAGGAAGACGGCGAGGCGGCTCCCCAGGATCCGCTCGACATCCCCCGTTTCCTGCATCGTCAGAACAACCAGTAAGCCGGGAACATCCCGACTTATCAATATCTTGCACGATCCAGCCCTGACCTCCCCTCTCCCATCGGGAGAGGGGGATACGCCAGAGGCGGCGACGAGTGAGGGCATGTCGAGCAGGGCTTTCGCGCTTGCGTACGCAAAACCCTGCATTCGTCGCCGCCCCAGCCCAGTTCGCCGCGCGCATGCGTGCGAGACATTGCCGGTTCGGTCGGGCTGGCGTCTAGACAGTTGAACCTCATGACCCGGTCCTCCCATCATCTCCTGACCGCCGCGCTGGCTCTCGTGCTCGCGGCCGTGCCAGCCGCCGCGTCTGCGCAAGCCGTCGTGCAGGCGATCCCCGGTACCACCGACGCGGACAAGCTCGGCGACGTGATGCGCCAGCTCGCGAGCAACCCGCGCAACATCGACGCGCTGATCAAGGCGGGCGATCTGTCGATGGGCCTCGGCGATCTTAGCGGTGCCGCGGCATTGTTTGCGCGCGCGGAAAAGGTGAACCCGCGCGATGGTCGGGCGAAGGCGGGGATGGCGTCGATCCTCGTCCGGTCCGAGCGTCCGGGCGAAGCGCTCCGCTATTATGCGCAGGCGGAGGGCCTCGGCCTCGACCCGCGCAACTTCGCCGCCGATCGCGGGCTCGCCTACGACCTGATCGGCCAGCAGGATCGGGCGCAGCGCGACTACCGCGTGGCACTTCGCGATGCGCCCGACGACGAGACGACGCGGCGCTATGCGCTGTCGCTCGGTATCTCGGGCAAGCCTGAGCTCGCGGTTCAGCAGCTCAATCCGCTTCTGCTCAAGAGCGATCGTGGCGCATGGCGATCCCGCGCCTTTATCCTCGCGATGAACGGCGATGTCGCCGGCGCGGAGAAGATCGCCACCACGATGATGCCCGCAGGCACCGCGCAAGGCTTGCAACCCTTCTTCCAGCGCCTGCCCAACCTGCCGGCAAGCGACCGCGCCTTCGCGGTGCATTTCGGCGAAGTCCACGCGACGCCGGCACGCCTCGCTGATGCGCGCATGGCCCCGCCACTGGGCGTGCTTGCTGCAGACCCGACCGCGCCGGTCATGATGGCAGCCGTCACACCACAGCCTGCGGTCACGGCAAAGACCGGCAAGAAGGACAAGCGCGATCGTCGCTCGAACCGCGACCGTGTCCAGATGGCCGCGGTGACGCGACCGTCCTCAACACCAGTACCCGTGACAACGTCGGCACCGGTCCCGCCGGTCGCCACTCCATCGCGTACGCTGACGACGGTCCCCGCGCCCAGCACCTACGCCGCCCCCGTCCAGCTCGCGGCGACGCCGATGCAGATGGTCCAGCCATTGCCGGCCCGCACGGTGCAGCCTGTTCCGCAGCCAAGCTATTCCGCGCCGACCGTGACGCTTCCGGGCGCGCGTACCAACCCGGCCGCGGAAACGAACTCCGTCGTCTCAGCGACCCTTCAGCCGAGCGCGTCGCCGGTTGCCCGTACGGTCCCGGCGCCGTCGCCAGCGGGAACTCTCCCCCCACGCGTGGCTACGCAGATGGCGGCGATCTCGGTAGGGCAAACACGCGCCGATCCGACCCGTACGGCGAATACGCTCGCAGCATCGGCAGCGGCGGCGCCGTCGGTTTCGCCCCTACCGACTCCGATACAGCAGGCGCCCGTTCAGCAGGTCGCCCCAACGCAGAGTGCCAGCGCCGAGACGCCGACACCTGGCTTC
The DNA here is from genome assembly GCF_014892665.1 of Sphingomonas sp. CFBP 13603. Taxonomy (NCBI): domain Bacteria; kingdom Pseudomonadati; phylum Pseudomonadota; class Alphaproteobacteria; order Sphingomonadales; family Sphingomonadaceae; genus Sphingomonas; species Sphingomonas sp. CFBP 13603. Next base: position 290,340 of record NZ_JADBIA010000001.1, read on the forward strand.
ACCAGTTCGTCCATGCCCGCACCGGTAGCCGCGACCTTGCCACCACGGACTCACGCAGTCGCCGCTAGTGAGGACTCTATCCTCGCGCGGATCGTCGCGGGTCTGTCGATTCCCGCGTCCGAGCTCGACGTCGCGCCGATGCATCCCGCGCCGGTCGTGACGCCCGCTACCATTCCGGTCTCGGACGATTCCGAACGCGTGCTCGCCGAAGCAAAGGCCAAGACCGAGCGCGACGCTGCGGCGAAGGCGATCGCGGCGAAGACGCTGGCTGCGGACAAGCTCGCCGCCGACAAGAAGGCCGCGCTCGACAAGAAGGCCGCAGCGAAAAAAGCCATCGCCGACAAGAAGGCGCTCGCCGAGAAGAAGGCAGCCGCCGCCGAGAAGCTCGCCGCCGACAAGGCTGCGGCCGAGGAAAAGCGGATCGCGCGTGCCAATCCCGCGCGGACCTGGGTTCAGGTGTCGACCGGCGCGACCGAGGGCGACCTGCCCAAGGCGTGGAAGAAGGCGAAGGCCAAGGCACCGACCGTGTTCGGCGCTCGCGGCGGCTGGACCGCACCGTGGAAGGCGACCAACCGCGTGCTCGCCGGCCCGTTCAAGACCGATGCCGAGGCGCGGACTTTCGTCAATCAGCTTGCCAAGGAAGGCGTCTCGACGTTCACCTTCACCAGCGATCCGGGCGAGATCATCACGAAGTTGCCGGCCAAGTGAGTTACCGCGCGCCCTGGGCATCGGACCCGGCGCGCAGCAAAGGACGGCTTCACGAGGAACAGAACGGGTCCGTCCGTGGTCCACGCGATGCCTTCCAACGCGACCGCGACCGGATCATCCACTCGATCAGCTTCCGTCGCCTGCGCCACAAGACGCAGGTGTTCATGGCGCCAGACGGCGACCATTTCCGCGTTCGTCTGACGCACAGCCTGGAAGTCGCGCAGATCGGCCGGACGATCGCGCGGACGCTGGCGCTGAACGAGGACCTGACCGAGGCGCTTTGTCTCGCGCACGATATCGGTCATCCTCCGTTCGGCCATGCCGGCGAGGATGCGCTGAAGGCGGCGCTGAAGGCGCAGGTCGGGTTCGATCACAACGGCCACACGCTACGCACGCTGATGACGATCGAGCGGCCCTATCCGTTATGGAACGGGCTGAACCTGACATGGGAAACGCTCGAAGGTCTCGCCAAGCATAATGGACCGGTCCGGCATCCGGGATGGGCTCTGGCCGCGGCGGATGCCGAGTTCGGCCTCGCGCTGACCAGCTTTTCGTCGCTGGAGGCACAGGTCGCGGCGATCGCCGACGATATCGCCTACGACAATCACGACATCGACGATGGTCTTCGCGCCGGGCTGCTGACGCTCGACCAGATGCTCGCGGTGCCGCTGGTCGCGCGTGGCTGGGACGACGTGCGTCGGCGCTTTCCCGATATCGAGCCGAAGCGTCTGGTCGGCGAACTGGTTCGCACGCAGATCGGGACGATGGTCAACGACCTCATCGCCGAGACGCGCCAGCGAATCGCGGCGAGCGGCGTCACCAGCGTCGACGATGTCCGGGCCGCAGGGCAGTGTCTCGTCGGATTCTCTCCCGACATGCGCGAGGCGGAGCGCGACCTGAAGCGCTTCATGTACGCCAATCTTTATCACCACCCGCGCCAGCTTGCCGCGGCGGATGCGGCACACGGAATCGTCTCAGGCCTGTTCGCGGTCTATCGCGACGATCCGATGACCATGCCCGAGGAATGGCGCGACCGCCTGCCTGCGGACGATCCCGATCGCAGCCGGCATATCGCCGACTTCATCGCCGGCATGACCGACCGCTACGCCGTGTCGCGCTACCGCGAACTGGTCGGCCCGATAGACTTGCCTGAGGGGTTTTAGGTCGTGGCGTCCGGATGACGGACGTCGAGACTAACCCGAGACGAACGAAAAACGGCGGCCGGACCGAGGTCCGACCGCCGTTTTCGTTATCCTTGCAGTCGCAGTTTAGCGCGCGACGGCAGCGACCCCGCCTGCCGCACCGGTAGCTTCGGCGGTCTTGAACGCGACCGGGACGCCGGCCGACACGCCCGACACACGGTCGCCGCGAACGATCAGATGGAAAGCCTGGCCCGACGGATAGCGGCGACCGTCGATCACCTGACGACCACCCTGCTGGGTCGAGGTGTAGACGTAGGTGCTGCCCTCATGAACGAAGCTCTGCTTGCTCTCGGCGGCCATGCCGATGGTCGACGTGAGGGCGGCCGCTGCTGCTGCGATGATCTTGATGGTGTTGCGCATGATCGTGTCTCCCGCGTGTTGCGTTGAGCCGGATCAGGTCCTGTCCCAACTCTCGATACGAGAAATATTGCAGTGCAGCATAAACGGCAATTGCAAAGCAGACTGTCGCGATTGCAGCTTATGCAACGGCGGATCATCGGACGCCCGAGCAGGCGGATCAGCGCGATGCGGGATAAAAATTGAGCGTCGCGCTGCGATGGGCTAAAGCGCCCGCTTCCTTACGATACCGGAATTACCATGACGCTCTACGCCCGTTTCGCCGCGCATATCGATGCGGCGCTCGACACCCTGACCGAAGCGGGAACGCTGCCGGCTGGGCTCGACCGCAAGAACGTCACGGTCGAGCCGCCGCGCGACACCAGCCACGGCGATCTAGCGACCAACGCCGCGATGGTCCTAGCCAAGCCCGCCAAGACCAATCCTCGCGTGCTGGCCGATGCGCTGGTCGTCGAACTGTCGAAGCTCGAGGACGTCGCCTCGGCGAGCGTCGCGGGACCCGGCTTCATCAACATGAAGCTCACGGACGACGCCTGGCGCGCCGAACTGGCCGCGATCCCCGAGGCGGGCGCCGACTACGGCCGGTCGAAGCAGGGTGACGGGATCACGGTCAACATCGAGTATGTCTCGGCCAACCCTACCGGTCCAATGCACATGGGCCATTGCCGTGGCGCAGTGGTTGGCGACGCACTCGCCAGCCTGCTCGAATTTGCCGGTCACAAGGTGATCCGCGAGTATTACGTGAACGATGCCGGCGGTCAGGTCGACGTGCTCGCGCGCTCCGTCCACCTCCGCTACCGCGAGGCGCTCGGCGAGACCGTCGAGATCCCCGAGGGCCTGTATCCCGGCGACTATCTCGTCCCCGTCGGCCAGTCGCTCTCGAAGGAGTTCGGCGACCGCTATGTCGGCGCGCCCGAGAGCGAATGGCTCGCGATCTTCCGCACGCAGGCAGTCGCCGCGATGATGGTGATGATCCGCGCCGATCTGGCCTTGCTCGGGATCGAGCACGAGGTGTTCGCGTCGGAGGCAGAACTCCAGGCCGCAAAGAAGCCCGAGGCGGCCGAGGCGGAACTGCGTGCGCGCGATCTCGTCTATGACGGCGTGCTCGAAGCGCCGAAGGGCGAGACGCCTGACGATTGGGAGCCGGTCGAGCTGCCGCTGTTCCGCTCGTCCCAGTTCGGCGACGACCAGGATCGCCCGATCAAGAAGTCGAACGGGTCGTGGACCTATTTCGGCGCCGATCTCGCCTATCATTTCCAGAAGAGCCAGAGCGCCGATCAGCTGATCGACATCTGGGGTGCGGATCATGGCGGCACGGTCAAGCGGATCGTCGCGGCGGTGGCGGCGCTGACGGGCGGCAAGACGCGGTTCGACGTGAAGCTCGTCCAGATGGTCCGGCTCCTGCGCAACGGCGAACCGGTCAAGATGTCGAAGCGGTCGGGCAATTTCGTCACGCTGGCCGATGTCGTGCGCGAGGTCGGCAAGGACGTCGTGCGCTTCACGATGCTGACGCGGCGGTCGGATGCGCAGATGGATTTCGACTTCGCCAAGGTGGTCGAGGCGTCGAAGGACAACCCGGTTTTCTACGTCCAGTACGCGCACGCCCGCATCGCATCGCTGCATCGGCGTGCGGAAGAGGCGGGAATCACGCCTATTTCTGCGGATTTGTCCCGGCTTGATACGGACGAACTGGCGCTCGTACAGCTTGCGGCGCAGTTCCCCCGGCTCGTCGAGATCGCCTCGACCGCGCGCGAACCACACAGAATTGCGTTCTATCTCTACGACTTGGCGGCAGCGTTCCACGCGCTATGGAATGTCGGAAACGACCGTCCCGACCGTCGTTTCCTGGTGATCGAGGATCCACAGGCGACCGCGGCACGGCTTTTCTTGGCGTCCGCTATAGGGCAGATTATTCATAACGGCCTCGCCATCATGGGTGTCGAAGCGGTTTCGGAGATGAAGTGATGGCCGAAGATATGGATCTGCGCGAGGAAGACCGGCTCCCCTGGCTCGAAACCGTCGAGCCGGACGAGCAGGAAACCGTTGGCATCGGCCGCGTCATTGCGCTCGTCGTGCTCGGTCTCGCGGTGCTCGCGGCGATCATCTTCGGCATCTACAAGCTGCAACAGCGCGCGCCGACGGGCGACGGCCAGATGATCGCCGCACAGGAAGGCGACTACAAGGTCAAGCCCGACGACGCCGGCGGCCTGAAGGTCAAGGGCGAGGGCGATTCGGCGATCGCGACCAGTGCAGGCAAGTCGGGCAACGGCGCGATCGATCTTCGCGGCGTGCCGGAAGCGCCGGTCGACGGCAAACGTGCGGTCGCGGCCAAGGCTGATGACGCAGCGGGTCGCAACGCGGTCGCACAGGTTCCTGCATCGGGGGGGCGGCTGGTCGCCACGGCACCGCTGTCAGCGTCGAAGCCGAATGGTGCTGGCGCGGCTACTGGCGGTTCGTTGGTCCAGCTCGGTGCGTATCCGAGCGAAGCAGTCGCCAACGCGGCCTGGACGAACTTCTCGAAGCGGTTCGCGTATGTCGGTGCGCTCGGCAAGTCGGTCCAGCCGGTCGCGACGGGTGGCCGGACCCTGTATCGTCTGCGCGTGAACGCGGGCAGCGCGAACCAGGCGGCGGATATCTGTGGCCGGTTGCGGGTCGCGGGCGAGACTTGCTTCGTCGCCAGCTAAGAGCTGTGCCAATCGGCGGGAGCTTACTGTTTGCCGCAGACCCTGGCTGAACGCCGGTTGTCATAGATCTATTTGTGGCGCGCGGTTTCGGTGGCGTGATGACACCGCCAAGGTGCGACCGGCCTCGCGCACGGCGCTCTACTTGAGGTTGTGCGCGTCGCGCTACGGTCGCGCGACGCTATCGCACAGTCGATCGTCTTTGCCGGGCTTGGCGACCCGCTAGGGCATCACACCACGCGACGATGCTTTCCACCGTATTTGCGCCCGATATAATCGCCGATCTGTGCGACCTCGGTGGCTGCGGCGAGCGCGCCGTTCATCTGGCAAGGGAGCGGATCGCTATCGTGATTGGCGACCCGGGCCTGAACCTTGTCGCACAACTCCTCGATATCCGCGCGAGAGAGAACGTTCTTCTCTCGCAGCAGGCAGATGAGGCTTTGCAGGATGACGAGGTTTTTGTCCTCGGGGTCCGCTTCGAGCTTTAGGGGCGTTGCCATCATGCCTCTCCTTCAATGTTTTCAGTAGACTATGCCGATCTGGACCCGTTGCAAGCCCTAAAGCCAAAAACGGCGTACCGATTGCTCGAAACTGGAGGACTATCCTTCTGATCTTCAGGCGTTTCGAGCGTCAATCCCGTACCGCATAAGTTATCTGCCATTCCTTCCGGATGCTGTCGGTCCGGGTGAAGCCGGGGTGACGGAACGGGTTGGCGTGCTTATCTGTGTGCCATGTACAAACCAAAAGCCGGTCTTCCGACGCGCGAGCAGATCCTCGACTTCATCGCCACGTCCGACGTGCCCGCGGGCAAACGCGAGATCGCCAAGGGCTTCGGGCTCAGCGCGCAGGACAAGATCGGGCTGAAGGCTTTGCTCAAGGACATGGCCGATGAGGGCCTGATCGACAGCGCGCCCGGCCGCGCGTTCCACAAGATGGGCGGCATCCCGAAGGTGACGGTGCTGCGGATCGCCGATGTCGATGACGGCGGCAACGTCTGGGCGGTCCCGGAGCGCTGGGAGGCGGAAGGCGTGCCGCCGCCGCGTCTGCGCGTGCGCGAACGGAAACGCGGGGCGCTGGGCGTTGGCGAGCGGATCCTCGCGCGCACCGAGGAGGCCGGGAATGGCTGGATAGCGCATCCGATGAAGGTGCTCGCGCCGGCGTCCGAGCAGGTGCTCGGCGTGTTGCGCGAAGAGGCGGGGCGGCTCTGGCTGACGGGGGTCGACAAGCGCGAGCGGCGTGAGTTCGCGGTCGCGGACGCGGGCGGCGCGGCACCGGGCGACCTCGTGCTTGCGGAACTCGCGGGCAAGCCGCCCAAGATCGCGGCACGCGTCTCGTCGAAGTTGGGCGATCCCTTTGCGGCGCGCAGTTTCTCGCTGATCGCGATCCACAAGCTCGGCATTCCGGACGTGTTCTCGCAGGAGGCGCTCGACGAAGCGGAGCGGGTCTCGAAGCTGCCGCTTGGGGAGGGGCGTGAAGATCTGCGTGACCTGCCGATCGTCGCGATCGATCCCGAGGATGCGCGCGATCACGACGATGCGGTGTGGGCGGAAGCGGACGACGATCCTGCGAATGCTGGCGGCTGGAAGGCGATCGTCGCAATCGCGGACGTCAGTTTCTATGTGCGGCCGAAGTCCGAGGTCGATCGCGAGGCGCGGCGGCGCGGGAACTCGGTGTATTTCCCCGACCGGGTCGTGCCGATGCTGCCCGAAATTCTCTCGGCCGAGGTGTGCTCGCTGAAGGAAGGCGCGGACCGTGCAGCGCTCGCGTGCCATCTGCGGATCGGCAAGGATGGTTCGCTCAAGTCTTGGCGCTTTACGCGCGCGGTGGTGCGGATCGCGGCGAACCTCGCCTACGAAGAGGCGCAGGCGATCATCGACGCCTCCTCCCCTCCCGCCTTGCGGGAGGGGTCGGGGGAGGGCGGTGCCGCACTCGATCCGACTATGAGTCAGGAAGCCCCTCCCCCGACCCCTCCCGAAGACGGGAGGGGAGATATGTTGGGCGTGCTACAGCCGCTCTGGGCCTGCTGGCATGCGCTGGCCAAGGCGCGGGATGCGCGGGCGCCGCTCGATCTCGATTTGCCGGAGCGTCGCGTGGTGCTCGACGAGCAGGGGCGGATCATGTCGGTGTCGCCGCGCGAACGGCTCGATGCGCACCGGCTGATCGAGGACTACATGATCGCCGCCAATGTCGCCGCCGCCAAGGCGCTGGAGGCGAAGAAGGCGCCAGTCATGTACCGCATCCACGAGCCACCTAGCCGCGAGAAGCTGGCGGCGCTCAAGGAGTATCTCGAGACGTTCGACGTGCCGTTCGCGCTCGGGCAGGTCGTCCGTCCCGCCACGTTCAACCACATCATCGAGCGGATCGGCGATGCGGATTTCCGCCCTCAGGTCATGGAGCAAATCCTCCGCACGCAGACCCAGGCCTATTACGCGCCCGGCAATCACGGGCATTTCGGCCTCAGCCTCGGCAGTTACGCGCACTTCACCTCGCCGATCCGGCGCTATGCCGATCTGCTCGTCCATCGCTCGTTGGTCTCTGCCTACGGCCTTGGCGAGGGTGGGTTGCCGGCGGACGATGCGGCGAACATGGAGTCGGTCGGCGAGATCATCAGCCGGCTGGAGCGCCGCGCGATGGAGGCCGAGCGCGATACCACCGATCGCTACGTCGCGGCGTTCCTGTCCGAGCGCGTCGGCCAGGTGATGGACGTCCGGATCACCGGCGTGACGAATTTCGGCTTCTTCGCAACGGTCGAGGGGATCGGTGGCGACGGCCTGATGCCGGTGCGCGACCTGGGCGGCGAATATTTCCGCTTCGACGAGGGCGCGCGGACGCTGACCGGCGAGCATAGCGGTGACGTCTTCGCGCAGGGCCAGACGATGGAATTGCGGCTTGCGGAGGCAAACCCGGTGTCGGGTGCCCTCCGCTTCGAGATGCCCGAGGGGAAGGGCGCGGCCCAGCCTCCACGGGGTGGGCGCAAGCCGGTGCGCGAGATCAAGCGGCGTGGTCGTCCGGCCAACATTCGCCATCAGGGTAAGCGGCGTTAGGAATTGCACAAACCCCCCGCGTTATGCGAGATCGGTGCGGGGGGAAGAGTATGCGGGGACTTATTCTAGGCCGATCGCGCCGACGGATCGTCAAGGATTTTGTTGCGGCACGGGCCACGTCGGCTGATCGTGCGATCCCCTATGTCGCGAACGACGCGCGGATATTTCGCCAACTTCGAGTCTATGGCGCGATCGTCGACGACGGGGCTGGGCGTTATCATCTCGACGCCCGCAAACTAGGTGCATTTCGTGCTTCGGTGCGACTACGAGCAGCAGCGATCGTTGGCGTATCGGGCGTGGCTGCAAGCGTTGCGGCGGCGGCGACGGTCTTCGCGCTTGCCGAATAAGATCTCGCCGGAAAATCCGAGCCCATCGGGCATGCCGATGGCGTTGCGTCCGCATCGGATCCGTGGAGTGATCCCGGCGCTTTTTCTGGCGCGCCACGCGATCGGACCCGACGATGCGATCGCCTTCCTACCGCGTGATGCTCGGGAGCAGGCGGCGTTCGATCGACTGCGCGCCAACGGCATCGTCCGCGAAACCGCACCAGGCCGCTTTTATTTCGATCTCGACGCGCATCATGCTGCTGTCGAGCGACGCCGACGTCTCGCCGTGCCGATCGCCATCATCGTGTCGATGCTGATCGCCTGGATCGCCACGCGGTTCTTCCGGGGTTGATCACCCGACCGTGAAGGTAAGCCCCGCCTTCGCCACCAGCCGATCGCGCAGTTTCGCCCCCATTAGTGCCCCCGGTGTCCAGATCCCGCCATCGCCTTCGACGTCCTGGACGAGGCACAAGGCGGCCTCGGCGATCATCTTGCTGGTCGAGCCGTAGCCGGGGTCGCGGTCGCCGGTGACGACCGCGTCGATCCGCTCGCCGTCGGGCATGATGCCCGCGAACAGCAGGTCGTAATGCCCCGCATCGCGCTCCTCCTTCGACGGGCCCTCGCCGGGTTTCGGGCCCTTGTCGCCCGAGAACGGATTGAACTTGGCGATCGCCTCGGCCGCGACCTTGCCGATATCGCCGAGGCCGGCGACCATCATCTCGTCATAAACGAAGTCCGCGCCATAGGCCTCGCCGAGCAGGAAGTTCGTGCGGTGGACGTTCTTGGTGTTGATCGGCGCCATCACGAACGGCGCGACCCAGGCCGAGAGGGTCGTGTCGTATTCGGGGAGCAACCCGGTCGGCTGGTGCGGTCCGCTGAAGCCCGGCGTGAGCGCGAACGGGCTGGTCAGCAGCTTGACGATGCCGGGATCGCGCGCGACGGCGGCAAGCGTCGCCTTGAGGCTGGCCGCGGTGCCGCCCGAGAACGTGCCCTGCATTTTCCGCACGCGGCCTTTCACGCGGGGGGCGGGGGCGCCGTACTTGGCCTTTGCCGCCTCCTGCAGCGTCAGCACGCCCAGATCGAACGGGATGGAATCGAACCCGCAGGAGAACACGATCCGTGCGCCGGTCCGCGTCGCTTCGCCTTCATGCGCGTCGATCATGTGGCGCATCCAGGCGGGCTCGCCGCACAGGTCGACATAGCCGGTGCCGGTCCCGGCGCAGGCGGCGACGAGGTTGGAGCCGTACAGCTGGTACGGTCCGACCGTCGAGATAACTACGGTGGCGCGTTCGGCCAACGCGCGGAGGCTGGCGGGATCGTCGGAGTCGGCAGCGATCAGTGCGGTTTCTGCGGGGGCACCGATCAGGTCGCGGACCTCTTGCAGCTTCGTAAGCGAGCGCCCCGCCATCGCCCATCGAACCCCGGTGGGATAGGTCTGGACGAGATACTCCGCCACGAGCCGGCCGGTGAACCCGGTCGCGCCGTAGATGACGATGTCGAAGTCGCGCATATCCATCTCCTGTTTTGCCGAGTTTGCGCGCGCGGTCTTGGCATCGCAAGTGAAACGCCGTCGTCGGCGTGGCTCGCCAAGGCCGCGACGATCTGCGAGGATCGCCCGATGGCATCCGATCCCAAGACCGTCGCGTTCATCGTCGATCAGCTCGCTGCGGCGGGGGAGGTCTCCGCAAAGCCGATGTTCGGCGAATACGGCGTCTATTGCGATGGCAGGATGGTCGCGCTGATCTGCGACGACCAGCTGTTCGTGAAGCCGACCCCGGGTGGCCGCGCGTTCGCGGGGGCGATCGACGAGGCGCCGCCTTATCCGGGCGCGAAACCTTCCCTGCTGGTCGACGCGAATCGCGGGGACGATGCGGAGTGGCTGGCCGAACTCGTCCGCATCTCGACCGCGGAATTGCCGATGCCGAAACCGAAAAAGCCCAAGCCCAAGAAGGTCTAGGCTGCCTCGTTGAACTGCAGGCTGGCGAGCCGCGCGTAGAGCCCGCTGTTGGTCATCAGCGACGCGTGCGAGCCTTCCTCGACGATCTGACCATCGCTCATCACGATGATCCGCTCGGCCGCGCGTACGGTCGCTAGGCGGTGCGCGATGACCAGTGTGGTACGGTTCGCCATGAGCCGCTCTAGCGCTTCCTGCACGAGCCGCTCGCTTTCGGCATCGAGCGCACTGGTGGCCTCGTCGAGCAGCAGGATCGGCGCATCGCGGAGGAGCGCGCGGGCGATCGTAACGCGCTGGCGCTGGCCACCGGACAGCCGCGCGCCGCCTTCGCCGAGGAACGTGTCGAGGCCCTCGGGTAGTTTGCGCAGGAATTCGGCGGCGTTGGCGGCTTCGGCGGCGGCCCAGAGCTGGTCGTCGGTCGCGGACCAGTCGCCGTAGCGGAGGTTGTCGCGGGCCGAGGCGCCGAAGATGATCGTCTCCTGTGGGACCATCGCGATGCGGGCGCGGACTTCCGCGGGGTCGGCGTCGCGGAGGTCGATGCCGTCGAGCGTCACGCGCCCGGCGTCGGGGTCGTAGAAGCGCTGGACCAGCTGGAAGAGGGTCGTCTTGCCCGCGCCCGAGGGGCCGACGACGGCGACCGTCTCGCCCGGCTTCACATCGAGCGAGAAGCCGTTGAGCGCGGCGACGTCGCGGCGCGTCGGGTAGTGGAACTGCACGCCTTCGAACGCGAGCGCGCCGCGTGGCGGCTGGGGCAGGGCGACCGGGTTGGCGGGCGCGGCGATCTCGGGCTTTTCGCGGAGCAACTCGGACAGGCGTCCGGCCGCACCGGCGCCGCGCAACAGGTCGCCATAGACTTCGGTCAGCGCGCCGAACGCGCCTGCGACGATGCCTCCGGTCAGGACGAACGCGGCGATCGCGCCACCGCTGATGCGGCCCGCCGCGACGTCGATCGCGCCTTCCCATAGGACCAATGTGATCGACCCGAAGACGAGGCCGATGACGATTGCCGTCATCACCGCGCGGAGCATGATCCGGGCGCGAGCCGCAGCAAACGTCGCGCCGACCGCGTCCGCGAACCGCGCGGCCTCGCGGTCTTCCTGGCCGAATGCCTGCACGACCTTCATCGCGCCAAGCGTCTCGGTGGCGATCGAGCCGACGTCGGCGACGCGGTCCTGCGAGGTGCGCGAGTAATTGCGGACGCGCTTGCCGAGCAGCGCGATCGGCAGGATGATCAGCGGGATGCCGATCATCAGCATGCCGGCGAGCTTTGGCGAGATCGCGAAGAGGTAGATCAGCCCGCCGATGCCGGTGAAGGTGTTGCGCAGCGCGATCGACACAGTGCTACCGACGACCTGTTCGATCAGCGCAGTATCCGAGGTCAGGCGCGAGGCGATTTCGGACGGGCGGTTCTCCTCGAAGAAGCGGGGCGTCAGGCGGAGCAGGTGGCGCTGCACGTTGGTGCGGATGTCCGCGACGACGCGCTCGCCGAGCCACGACACGTAATAGAAGCGCACCGCGGTCGCGAGCGCAAGCACGACGACGATCATCAGCAAATAGTGGAACGAGTTGGCGACCGACCCGCCCGCGCCGGGGCCGAAGCCGCGGTCGATCACTCGCTTGAACCCGTAGGGAATGCCGATCGTCGCGGCCGAGGTCATCATCAGCGCGAGCCCCGCGAACGCGATCTGGCGGGGGTATTGGGAGGCGTGACGCCACACCATCGCGAGATCGCCGATCCGGCGGGACGTCTTCTCTTCGGGTATCGGCTTGGCCATGCGCGGTGCCTAGCAGTGGCGGGGGTGGCGCTCAACGAGAACCGGGCGTCGCAGAGAGCGGTGATCCGGTCGCGCGGGACGGAGCGGCGGTCGATCGCGCGTTGCACTGCGGCAAAATTGCGTTACCACCGTGCAAAGCCCGATGAGGCGAGAGGATACCGCATGCTCTACGATGCCTATGAATTCCAGCGTTCGATGATGGCCGGCGCCAGCAAGATGGCGAGCTTCGGCGCGGATATGCTCAACAATCCGGCAAACCCGTTTGCCTATTTGGGCGGCGGCACGGTGGTCGCATCGGCGCTCGAAGTGTTCGCACACGCGAATGCGACGCGGGGAAAACCTGCCTTTGGTCTCGACACGACGACGATCGACGGCCGCGAGGTCGCGGTGCGCGAGGAGATCGTGCTGCGGAAGGACTTCGGGCAGCTGAAGCGCTTCGTGCGCGAGGGCGTCGAGGGCGGTCCGAAGCTGCTGATCGTCGCGCCGATGTCGGGCCATTACGCGACCTTGCTGCGCGGGACGGTCGAGCGGATGCTGCCGTTTGCGGACGTCCACATCACCGACTGGCGCGACGCGCGCAGCGTGCCGCTCTCGGCGGGGCGGTTCGATCTCGACGATTACATCGATTATCTGATCGAATATCTGGAGACGATCGGCGCGAATGAGGGGCAGGGGGGCACGCACATGCTGGCCGTCTGCCAACCCTCGGTGCCGTGTTATGCGGCCGTCGCGCTGATGAGCGCGGACAAGAACCCGTGCCGTCCGAAAACGCTGACGATGATGGGTGGTCCCGTCGATACGCGCGAGGCACCGACCGCGGTCAACACGCTGGCGACCGAGCGGCCGCATGCATGGTTCGAGCAGAACGTCATCGCGACCGTGCCAGGCAATTATCCGGGTGCGGGGCGGAAGGTGTATCCCGGCTTCCTCCAGCTTGCCGGATTCATGTCGATGAATCTGGGCAACCACATGGTCTCGCATTGGGAGATGTATAAGCATCTCGTCCAGGGCGATGGCGAAAGCGCGTCGCAGAGCCAGGATTTCTACGAGGAATATCGCTCGGTCTGCGACATGACCGCGGAATTCTATCTCCAGACGATCGACGTCGTGTTCCAGAACCATGCGCTGCCGCGTGGGATCATGACGCATCGGGGTCGGCTGGTAGATCCGGCGGCGATCACCGATATCGGTCTGCTCGCGGTCGAGGGTGAGCGCGACGATATTTCGGGGTTGGGGCAGACCAAGGCAGCGCTGACGCTGGCAACCGCGCTACCCGACGAGAAGAAGCGCTACCTTATGGCGGAAGGTGCTGGCCATTACGGCATCTTCAACGGTACGCGCTGGCGAGAGAAGATCGCGCCGGTAGTGGAAGAGTTTATCACCGCGAACGGGTAAGAAAAATGGGCAGCCCAGTACGGGCTGCCCATAACTGGCTCAGGCGATCGAGTTGACCACCGCGTGGCTGCTCGACTCGTCCGAATGGATCGTGCCGCCGAATAGCATCTTGAGGCGGCCGCCGATCGAGATGTCGGTCTCCCAAAGCTCGGCGCTGTCGATGTCGAAGCGCAGTAGCGTGAGGTTGGGGTCTTCCTTGCCACCCGGAAACCAGGCCTCGACCTGGTTGTTCCAGAGCTTGTCGATCTGCGTGCGGTCGTTGGACGTCGAGACGTCGCCGGCCATGCACGCGAAGAAATCATGCCCCTTGCCGACGAACTGCGCCATCGCCGCGCCGCCCTTGGCGATACGGTTGTCGCGGCCGGCGAAGAAGAACAACGTGTTGGGCTGATCGTCGTCGATCTGCGCGGTCATCGGCTCGGAATGCTCACCGTCGTTGAGGCCGATCATCACGAACGGGCTGGCCTTCAGCTTCTCGATGAACTTCGCTGCGACTTCCTGCGGGGTATCCTTGTCGGCCATCGTCATTCTCCTATTGGCTTGGATTGCCACTGAGAACGGGCGGGGCGTGGGTTGGTTGCGCGCGGCCGGCCGAACGGCGCATGCGATGCTGCTTGGTGAATGCGTGCGCGACGCGCCATGGTGTCGGCGGCAGCAGTTCTGCTGTCGACCAGAAAGGATCGAGAATGTCTCTCACCGATCTGTGTCTGATACTAGGCGTGCTCTTCGCCTTTGCGACCTTGGTCGTGAAGATCATCGAAGTGGCACGTCGAGGATAAGCACACGGGCGGGGTTTGGCCTGCAAGCCAAGCCCCAAACGTATTAGAGCCCCGACCGCTGCAACGGTCGAGGCTCCCAGAAAGGCGAGAATGTCCTTCGCCGAACTCTAAATATCCCTTTGCCGGATACCTTGCAAGGTCACAGCACTTCGAACAGCCCGGCTGCGCCCATGCCGCCGCCGACGCACATCGTGACCACGACATACTTGGCACCGCGACGCTTGCCTTCGATCAGCGCATGGCCCGTCGCGCGGGCGCCGGTCATGCCGTAGGGGTGGCCGATCGAGATCGCGCCGCCGCTGACGTTGAGCAGTTCGTCGGGTATGCCGAGGTTGTCGCGGCAATAGAGCACCTGCACCGCGAACGCCTCGTTCAGTTCCCACAGGCCGATATCGTCCATCTTGAGGCCGAAGCGGTTGAGCAGCTTGGGGATCGCCACGACCGGGCCGATACCCATCTCGTCGGGCTCGGTGCCGCCGACTGCCATGCCGACATAGCGACCGAGCGGCTGGAGACCGCGCTGCGAGGCGATCTTCTCTTCCATCAGTACCGACGACGACGAGCCGTCCGACAGCTGTGATGCGTTCCCGGCGGTGATCGTGAAGTCGGGGCCCATGACGGGCTTCAGCGACTGGAGGCCTTCGAGCGTGGTGTCGGCGCGGTTGCCCTCGTCCTTGGTGATCGTCACGTCCTTGTACGTGACTTCCTTCGTCTCCTTGTTGACGATGGCCATGTTGGCGTCGACGGGGACGATTTCGGCATCGAAATAGCCGGCGGCCTGCGCGGCGGCGGTGCGCTGCTGCGACTGGAGTGCGTAGGCATCCATCGCGTCGCGACTGATGCCGTAGCGCTTGGCGACGACCTCGGCGGTCTGCAGCATCGGCATGTAGACGTCCTTGTGCATCGCGATCAGCTGGGGATCGGGGGCGACGCGCATCTGCGGGGTCTGGACGAGGCTGATGCTTTCGACGCCGCCGCCGATCGTGATGTCCATGTTGTCGGTGATGATCTGCTTGGCCGCGGTGGCGATCGCCATGAGGCCGGACGCGCACTGGCGGTCGACCGACATGCCCGAGACGGTGACCGGGAGCCCGGCGCGCAGCAACGACGTGCGGGCGATGTTGCCGGCTTGGTGGCCCTGCTGGAGCGCGCAGCCGAAGACGACGTCGTCGACTTCCGCGCCGTCGATGCCGGCACGCTCGACCGCGGCCTTGATCGAATGCGAGGCGAGCGTGGGGGCGGGGGTGTTGTTGAAGCCGCCGCGATAGGCGCGGCCGATGGGGGTGCGGGCGGTGGAGACGATGACGGCTGAGCGCATGGATTAAATCCTTCTAGATATTAAGCCGTCACCCCAGCGAAAGCTGGGGTCTTCCAGTTGGCGGGCGTCGTGGCTCGAACCGGGAGATACCAGCGTGCGCTGGTATGACGATTGTGGTTGCAGGGGTCTGGTTGCGGGTAATCAAACGAAGACCTGGCTGATCCATTCGGCGATCAGGGCGGGCTTTTCCTGGCCTTCGATCTCGACGGAAAACGCGTTGGTCTGCTGCCACTGGCCGGGACGCTTCTCGTCGAAAGAGAGCAGCTTGAAGCGACCACGCACCTTCGAGCCCGAGCGGACGGGCGTGAGGAAGCGGACCGAATTGCCGCCGTAATTGACGCCCATCTTCGCGCCCTCGATCGTGGGCGCGTCGGGCACTTTCGACGAAAGCAGCGGCATCAGCGACAGCGTCAGGAAGCCGTGCGCGATCGTGCCGCCGAACGGGGTCTGTGCCGCGCGGACCGGATCGATGTGGATGAACTGGTGGTCGCCGGTCGCGTCGGCGAACTTGTCTATCATCGCCTGCGTGACCTCGACCCAGTCGGAAACCGTCTCGGTGCCGATGCGCTGCTGCATCTGCGCGGTGGTGATCGTCGCCACGGCATTCCCCTCAAAGCTCATTTGGCGCTAAGCGCTGAAATGTCTCTAGGCGTACAGGCGAGCGGATCGCAAGCCTCACCCAACCGGAAGCTGGAAAATGTCGACTGCCGTAACGTCCCATGCCCGCGATATCATGGCGAAGCTGTACCGCGCGAGCGAACCCGATGTTCTAAAACCGTTGCTGGACCGCGCCGCGCTCGATTCGGATTCGCGCGAGCGGGTGATGGGGCATGCGCTCGGACTGCTCGCGGACCTGCGGGCGGCGCAGAGCAAGGGCTGGGTGAACCAGTTCCTCCAGGAATATCGGCTGAATTCGTCGGAAGGCGTCGCGCTGCTGTCGCTGGCAGAGGCATTCCTGCGCGTGCCCGATCCCGAGACCGCGGATCTGCTGATCGCGGACAAGCTGGGCGATGCCGACTGGCGCGCGCATGCGGGCAAGTCGAATTCGAAGCTGGTCAATTCGGCGACCTGGGGGCTGGTAGTCGGCCGCGTGCTGGTCGGCGAGGGATCGACCGGGCCGCTGCGGCGCCTGATCAGCCGCGCGGGCGAGCCGTTCGTGCGACAGGCGGTCGGCGCGGCGATGAAGATGATGGGCGAGATCTTCGTGATGGGTCGTACCATCGACGAGGCGATGAAGCGGATGCGCCGGCCGGAGAACAAGGGTTTCACGGCGAGCTTCGACATGCTTGGCGAGGCGGCGCGGACGCATGCCGATGCGCAGCGATACTTCCAGGCGTATGTCGGTGCGGTCGATGCGGTCGGGCGCGATCCGGCGGCGGGGCACTCGATCTCGGTCAAGCTGTCGGCGCTGCATCCGCGGTACGAAGTGGCGCGGTGGAGCGAGTGCGTGCCCGCGCTGACCGAGATGCTGGAGGCGCTGGCGGTGCAGGCAGCGTCGAAGGGCATTGCGCTAACCGTCGACGCGGAGGAATCCGAGCGGCTTGAGATGAGCCTCGACATCATCGGCACGGTCGCGCGGCTCCCGTCGCTGAAGGGCTGGGACGGGTTCGGCATGGCGGTGCAGGCCTATGGCAAGCGCGCGCGGCCGGTGATCGAATGGGCGAACGGGCTGGACCGCGTGATGAACGTGCGGCTGGTGAAGGGCGCGTATTGGGACAGCGAGATCAAGCGCACGCAGGTCGAGGGGCTGGCGGACTATCCGTTGTTCACGCGCAAGGCGGCGACCGACGTGTCGTATCTGGCCGTGGCGAAGGACATGCTGGCCGCGGAGAATATCCGGCCGGCGTTTGCGAGCCACAATGCGCTGACGGTCGCGACGATCATGGAATGGGCGGGCAACTCGCGCGACTTCGAGTTCCAGCGGCTGCACGGGATGGGCGACGGTCTGTACGAGCGGCTCGTGCAGGAAAACGGTTACCACTGCCGGGTGTATGCGCCGGTTGGCGGGCATCGGGACTTGCTGGCGTATCTGGTTCGGCGGTTGCTGGAGAATGGGGCGAATTCGAGCTTCGTGCATCAGTTGGCTGACGAGCGGCTGACCGAGGCTGAGATTCTGGCGGATCCTGTGGCGAAGATCGCTGCGGTGGGGGGGAAGCGGCATCCCAGCATCCCGTTGCCGGTGGATTTGTTCGGGGCTGGGGGGCACCGGAATTCTGCTGGGCTGGATTTGAGTGATGTGGGGACGCTGGAGGCGACTGTTGCTGCGGTGAACGCGCCGTTGGCCCAGACGCCGTTCCCCCGCGAAGGCGGGGGCCCAGACTCGGCGCGAAGCGCCGACCGCGCTGACGCGCGTGATTTGGAGGGGCTGGGCCCCCGCCTTCGCGGGGGAACGGTAGAAGATGCCATTACGCGTGCGCATGCGGCGTTCCCCGGTTGGTCGACCACGCCGGTCGACGAACGTGCGGCTTGCCTCGAACGGCTTGCCGACCTGCTCGAGACGCACCGCGACGAGCTGATGGCGATCTGCGTGCAGGAGGCGTTCAAGACGATTGGCGACGCGATCGGCGAGGTGCGCGAGGCGGCGGACTTCTGTCGTTATTATGCGCAGCAGGCGCGGCTGAACCTGCATCCGATCGAACTGCCCGGGCCGACCGGCGAGCGCAACACGCTGCATATCGAGGGGCGCGGTGTCTGGGCGACGATCGCGCCGTGGAATTTCCCGCTGGCGATCTTCCTCGGACAGACGGTGGCGGCGCTCGTCACCGGCAACACCGTGGTCGCCAAGCCTGCTCCGCAGACCCCGCGGATCGCGGCGCGTGCGGTCGAGCTTGCGCATGAGGCTGGCGTGCCGGTCGATGCGCTGGTGCTCGTGACCGGGGGGCCGGAGGTCGGCGCGGCGCTGACCGCGGACGTGCGGATCCAGGGTGTCGCGTTCACCGGATCGACCGCGACGTCGCGGAAGATCGCGCGGTCGCTGCTTGATGACGAGACGCGGCCGATCGTGCCGCTGATCGCGGAGACCGGCGGGATCAACGCGATGATCGTCGATTCCACCGCATTGCCCGAGCAGGTGGTGGCGGACGTGATCGCGTCGTCGTTCCGGTCTGCGGGACAGCGTTGCTCGGCGTTGCGCCTGCTGCTGGTGCAGGAAGATATCGCTGACGGCGTGATCGAGATGCTGTCGGGGGCGATGGAAACGCTGCGGATCGGGCGGTCGGGCGATCCCGCGACCGACGTCGGGCCGGTGATCGACCAGGCCGCGTATGACCGGCTGATGGCGTATCGCGAGAGCGTGAAGGCGAAGATCGTCAAGACGCTCGATGCGCCGGCGGATGGGCTGTTCGTGCCGCCGACTCTGGTTCGGATCGGGGCGATCGAGGATTTGAACCAGGAGTGGTTCGGGCCGATCCTGCATGTCGCGACGTGGGAGGCGGGGAAGTTGAGCGAGACGATCGCGCGGGTCAACGCGAAGGGGTATGGGCTGACGATGGGCCTGCACAGCCGTATCGCGCGGGCGGGCGAAGTGATCGAGGCCGAGGCTGCGGTGGGGAATTTGTATATCAACCGGTCGATGATCGGGGCGGTTGTGGGGTCTCAGCCTTTTGGGGGTGAGGGGCTTTCGGGGACCGGGCCTAAGGCTGGTGGGCCGCGGTATCTGTACCGGTTCTGTGCGGAGCGGGCGGTTTCTGTGGATACGACGAGTGCTGGGGGGAATGCGACGTTGTTGTCGTTGGATGAGGGTGGGATTTAGTTCCTGCTCATCGGAACTCAGCCTCCGAACGGCTCACCGAGTACCTTTCCGGCTTTATAGCGCCCCCCCGGCGGAGGCCGGGGTCCAGGTGGGGGACGTAGCTGATGAGTGTTGCGCTTAGTTACTGCGACCTCACCAACTGGGCCCCGGCCTTCGCCGGGGTGGTGCCGGGGTATGGCGGCGGGCTCGTCACGCCGAGCTTGGTCTGACAGCGCCAGCTTCGCGGTACGCTAGTTCAGAATTGTTTCCCCGCGAAGGCGGGGACCCAGACTGGGCTCCCGCCTTCGCGGGAGAACAAGGTAGGGTAGGGCTGCCCTACCGGCGCGTACATTCCGAAGCCGAAGGAAGGCGTCGAGCGGCCGGGTAGATAATCAGGCGGGCGATGCTTCCGCATCCGATCGTCTGCGCTCAGGGTACGGCATCACCACCGAGCCATCCGGTGCCGCCATCATGTTGACCTGCGTCGGGAAGGCGATCTCGATCTTCTCGTCGTTGAAGCGTTTGAGGATGGCGATCCCCACCGCGGTGCGGCCATCGTAGAAGCTCGCATAATCCGGCCCCTTGCTGTCGAACTGGACCTCGAAATCGAGGCTCGACGCGCCGAAGCCGGTGAAGCCGGCGCGGGTGAAGATCTTGTCGTTGGCTTCGACGATTTCCTTCAGCATCGCGGGGATGCGCGAGCAGACTTCGGGGGGTGTCGAATAGGTGACGCCGATGACGAACTTCGCGCGGCGATGGTTGCGCTGCGTGTTGTTGAGGATCTCCTTGTTGAGGAGGTTCTTGTTCGAGATCACGCGCTCCTCGCCGTCGATGCCGCGGATGCGCGTCGATTTGAGCCCGATTGCCTCGACGCTGCCCGAGGCGGTGTCGTAGCTGATCGAGTCGCCGCGGCGGAACGGGCGGTCGAAGATGATCGCGAGCGCGGCGAACAGGTCCGCGAAGATGCCCTGTGCCGCCAGCCCGATCGCGATGCCGCCGACGCCCAGTCCTGCGACCAGGCCGGTGACGTTGACGCCGAGATTGTCGAGTACCACCACCAGCGCGACCGCGAACACCACGAAGGTGACGAGCAGGCGGATCAGGCCCATCGCCGACAGCAGGGCTTCGCCTGAATAATGTTCGGACTGCGTGCGGTGCTCGATCGCGCCGAGGATGATCTCGCGGACCCAGACGGCGGCCTGGAACACCGCGGCGACGGTGAAGAGGAAGTTGATCGTCGTCGCGACCTCGCCGGGGGCGGCGGAATAGCCGGCGACCAGTTTGGCGGCGAGCATGACGATGAAGAAATTGCCGGTTCGGGCGATCGCCTTGCCGACGACGATGCCCCAGCCGTTGAGCGCGCGCGGACGTTCGCAGAGCTTGCTGCCGAACCGACGTGCGGTGTGGAGCGCGACGACGATCACCGCGCCGATCCCGAATGCGATCAGGATCTGGAGCCAGTATGCCTGGACCCAGGCGAAGCTGGCAGTGACGAAGCCCTGAGCCTGGTCGCCGACGTCGCCCGCGTCGAAGATCGGTTGCTTGGCGGCGGCAGTAGTATTGGTCATGGGAATACTCGTCAGGCCGCTTTGGCCAGTGTCGCAACAGCGGGCGTGCCGGCTTCGAGGAAGGTGATCAGGCCACATTCCTCGCGGCTCATGTAGCGCTTGGCGCGGGGGAGGCGGAGCGCCTTGCGGAAGGTCGATTGCCCGGTCTTCACGAGCGCGATCAGCGACGGGTGGACGTAGCTTTTTCGCGCGATCGCGTGGGTGTTGCCGAGGCGGGCGACGACGGGTTCGAGCATCGTCTTGAGGCTCAGGTCCCGCTCGGCGGACGCGAGTGCCTCGAACGCGGCGACGCTGGCGGCCCAGGTGCGGAAATTCTTGGCGGTGAAATCGGTGCCGGTGACGTCGCGGATGTAGCAGTTGACGTCGGTCGAGGTGACCGGGTGCGCGACGCCGGCATCGTCGAGCCAGGCGAACAGATGCTGTTCGTCGAGGTCCTGGCATTTCTTGACGAAGCTGCTGAGCGAGCGGTCGGTGATCTTGAGCGTCCGCATCTTGCCGGACTTGCCCTTGTACTGGAGTTTCAGCGTCGCGCCCTTCACTTCGCCGTGGCGCTTGCGCAACGTGGTGGCGCCGAAGCTCTCGTTCGCCTCGGCATAAGCCTCGTTGCCGATGCGGATATGGCCGCCGTCGAGCAGGCGGATGACCGCGGCGACCGCGCGTTCGCGGGTCAGCGAGCGTTTGCGGAGGTCGGCCTCGACCGCCTTGCGGATCTTGGGGAGCGCATGGCCGAAGTCGGCGCAACGTTCGTACTTGGCGGCTTCCTGTGCCTCGCGGAAGCCGAGGTGATAGCGGTATTGTTTGCGCCCCTTCTCGTCCCAGCCGACCGCCTGGATATGGCCGTTGGGCTTGGGGCAGAACCACGCGTCGCGGTAGGCGGGGGGCAGACCGACCGCGTTCAGCCGGTCGATCTCGTCGCGGTCGGTGATGCGCTCGCCCTTGGCATCCCAATAGCCCCAGCCGTTCCGCATCTTCTTGCGGGTGATGCCGGGCTTGGAGTCGTCGGAATACACGATCTTGGTAGGCAATGCGGTGGTCCCTTGGGGGCGTCTGATTCTGACTATCTCTGCAAATGTTCGGGAAGGCGCATCGTTCCGGAACGAGGCGGGCTGCGCTTGGTTGAGGGGGCACGGGATTTCACTGGAGACATGACATGGCCGATCTTTCCCAAGCTCGCGTATTGATGCTCGCTGCCGATGGTTTCGAGACCGTCGAACTGTTCGAACCACGCAAGGCGCTGGAGGCGGCGGGTGCGAAAGTGACGCTCGCCTCGATCAAGACCGACCCGATTCAGGGCATGAAGGGCGACATCAACAAGGCCGAGACGGCGACGCCCGACCTGACGCTCGACGAGGTCGATACCGACGACTACGACGCGCTGGTGCTGCCAGGCGGCGTCGCCAACCCGGACACGATGCGTCAGGAAGAGCGCGCGATCGAGATCATCACCGAGTTCATGGAGGACGGCAAGATCATCGCCGCGATCTGCCATGCGCCGTGGCTGCTCGCCGAGGCGGACGTGATCGACGGACGCCGCGTGACGAGCTTCCCGTCGATCCGGACGGACCTGGAGAATGCGGGCGCGGATGTGGTGGACGAGGAGGTCGTGGTCGATGGCAATCTGATCACGAGCCGCAAGCCGGACGATATCCCCGCGTTCAACAAGGCGATCATCGCCGCGCTCGAGGAAGAACTGGCCGACGAGCCGGTCGACTGACGCCTGATGCTCTCCTCTCGCTAGCGGGAGGGGAGCGCGCGGTGCATCGGGCGGAATGTCTGTTCGCCGCGTTTTCGGGCGAGATAGGTGTCGAGCCCGATCTGCGCGCCGATCAGCATGTAGACGAACGGCTGGAGCGCGATGCCGACGAACGCCGCCCCGAACAAATAGATGATCTGCGCGGTCTGGAGCGCGCCGGCGAGCGGCCCGGCCCAGGCGAATTCGCCGGCCGGGTCGGCATGGCGTCGGCGCAGAAGCTCCATCCGGAAGATGCCGATCACGTTGATCGACAGCCACAGCGCGAGCCCGAAATAACCCTGCTCGCCAAGCATCTCGAAATAGGCGCTGTGGAACGCGCGAGCCTTGTCGGTCTCGACGCGCGGGCCGGTGCCGGGACCTTCGGACTTGAGATCGAGGCGGATGTGATTGCCGCGATACGCCTCGAAGCCGCCGCCGAACGGGTGCGTCTTCGCGTATTCGATCGTCCACTGCCACACCGCCAGCCGGGTCGAGGCAGATTCGTCCGCGTCGTAAGTCTTGATCGTGTTCATCCGGTCGGTGAACGCCGAGGGCAGGAACGGGACCGCGGCCAGGCCGAGTGCCGTGACCGCGGCCAGATAGAGCGCCTTGCGCTTGACCGCGCGCACCGACAGCAGCGCGAGCAGGACGATGCAGACCAGGCCTGTCCGTGTCGACGTGCCGACCGGGATCAGCAGGCAGGCGAAGACGAGCGCGAGGCAGAAGCCCTTCACGCGCCAGTCGGGTTTGAAGATCGTGCCGTAGGTCGCGAACCAGACGATGATCGGGATGATCGCGACGGCGACCGCACTGATCGTGCTGCCCTCGTACAGCCCAGAATTATTGTCGACCATCAGGTTCAACTGACCGTAGCCGCCGCCGCCGCTGGCAACCGTCTTGATGCCGCCGACGATGATGATCGACGAGGCCGACAGGATCATGAACAGCAGCAGCGATTCGATCCGCAGCCGCGTGCGCAGCGTCAGCGGGAGGAAGGCGGCGAAGATCAGTGTCTTCCAGACCCAGTCCCATTTCTCCTTCGCCTCGACCGGGAAGTCGGCGCCGAGCGTGGTCGCCCAGCAATACAGCATCAGCAGCACGATCAGCACCTGCCGCGCGCCGACCCGCGTGTCGCGTTTGTCGTCCGCGAGCACCCATCCGCCCACCGCCAGTGCGACCGCGATCAGCGAGATCGGCACGGTGTTGAGCAGCAGATAGGTCAGCCGCTGCGGCGAGACGATGTCGATATAGACGTAGACGAGCACGAGCAGGAACGGCCGCTTGAACCCCATCACGAAGAACGCGATCAGGAACGCGATGAACGACAGATCACGCATCGCGGCGAGGCACCTTGCCGGTCGCGCGCGGCTTTTCGGGCGGATCGTGCGGGCTCGGCTCGCGATCGAGGTCCGGCCGTTTGAGCAGCAGGAACGCGGCGAGCATCATCAGCCCGTGGCTGAGGCCGAGCGCAAGGTTGTCGATCATGGGTGCGGCCTCCTTTCCCGAGCGGATATCACGTAATGTCCGTACCCATAGTCGGTTGACGCGCCGTTAAGCGATATGTGGCAGACGACCTCCACGATGCGCATCCTTCACATTCTCGATCACGGCCTGCCGCTGCAAAGTGGCTACACGTTCCGCACGCGGGCGATCCTCAAGGCGCAGGAGGGGCTGGGCTGGACCGTCGCGGCGGTGACCGGCCCGCGGCACGGGATCGCGCCAGCGTCGGTGGAGTCGGTCGACGGGCTGACCTTCCACCGCACCGACGCGGGCGTGAAGTCGGGACCGGTCGGCGAAGTCGTCGGGATCGCGGCGTTCGCCAAGCGGATCGAGGCGGCGGTCGATGCCTTCAAGCCCGACATCCTGCACGCGCATTCGCCGGTGATCGATGCGCTCGCCGCGCTGATCGTCGCGCGGAAACGCAAGCTGCCGTTGGTGTACGAGATCCGGGCGTTCTGGGAGGATGCGGCTGTCGGTAACGGTACGGGCACCGCGACGTCGCTGCGCTATCGGGCGACGCGCGCGCTGGAGACGTGGGCGGTGCGGCGGGCCGATGCGGTAGCGGTGATCTGCGAAGGCCTGCGCGGCGACCTGATCGCGCGCGGCATCGCGGCGGACAAGATCATGGTGTCGCCCAACGGCGTCGACCTCGACCTGTTCGGCAATGCACCGCCGCGTGACGATGCGCTGGGGGCCGAACTCGGGCTGGATGGTGCGGATGTCGTCGGGTTCATCGGCAGCTTCTACGATTACGAAGGACTCGACGACCTGATCGCGGCGATGCCTGCCTTGGTGGCATCGCGGCCCAAGGCGCGATTGTTGATGGTCGGCGGCGGGCCGATGGAGGCGGCGTTGCGCGCGCAGGCGGAGGCTTCGCCCGTGGCGAACGCGATCGCCTTCGTCGGCCGTGTGCCGCATCAGGAGGTCGAGCGCTATTACGGGCTGGTCGACATCCTCGCCTATCCACGTAAGCGCATGCGGCTGACCGATCTAGTCACGCCGCTGAAGCCGTTGGAGGCGATGGCGCAGGGGCGGCTGGTCGCGGCATCGGATGTCGGTGGGCACCGCGAACTGATCCGCGACGGCGAGACGGGGACGTTGTTTCCGCCGGACGATCCGGCGGCGATCGCGACCGCGCTGGCGGGCATGTTCGCGGACCGTTCGGGCTGGGACGAACGGCGCGCGCGCGGTCGTGCGTTCGTCGAGGAAGAGCGTAACTGGTCGTCAAACATTCGGCGCTATGATCCTCTTTATGGACGGCTGATCGCGGCCGCCGCACGGGAAAATTGATGGTCGCGCATATCCGCCAGAACCTGATCCGAGCGCTGCCCCTGTACGGCGCGGTGACGGGCGGCGTGCTCATGACCGTGATCGTCGCGTTGCTGCCGACCGAGACGCTCGAGAGCCTGGTGTGGACGACGGGCGTCGCTGCACTGGTGCCGGCCGCGTCGCCGCCGCTCGGGATGACGGCGCGGGTGTTGCTGGCGCTGGGTAGCGGGGTGCTGGTCGGCGCGTTGCTCTGGTCGTCGCTGTTCCTGCTGTTTGGGCCAGGCGGGATGCTTGCCAAGCGCACGCCGCGCGAAGACGGCATGCCGGTCATCCGCCGCGCCGACGCGCATCCTGACGCGCCGCCGCGCAAGCCGATGTCGGCGGCCGATCTCGGTACGCCGATGATGGAAGTCGGCGTTGGCGGCAGCGGCGGCGCGCGTGACGAACGGACGATTCCGGTCGATCTCGACCTGCCGCTTGCTGCGTTCGATCCGAAGGCGATCCTGCCGGTGCCGATGGAGCCGGTGCGGCCGGTCCCGCCGCTGGCGCAACCGATGCAACCGACGATGGTCGCCCCGGTGATCGAGGTCGCGCCGACGGCCGAACCGGAGACGTTCGTGACCGCGCCTGCGCCGCAACCGGTCGAGCCGCCGATCATGATGGAGTCGGCCGTAGCGGCGCCCGAGCCGATGCCGGAGGTCAGCGCGCCGACACCGATTGCCCGGCCACCGCGTGCGCCGGCCGAGCCGACCACGCCGCCGACGATCGAGACGTTGTTGCAGCGGCTGGAGCAGGGTGCGCTGCGGCGTGGGCGTATGGGTTCGCACTAGAACGGACACTGGCTAGCAGCCGACTGAGTCCCTCTCCCATCGGTAGAGGATCGCAGGATGCTTTGCCGTACCCGACCCCTCCGAAAGGGCTTCGCCTATTCGGAACGTCCTGATACCCATAGCTCGAAAACATCGAGGAGGGGTCAATGGCGAACGCCGAAACCACAGCTGGCGAGCCGGAGAAAGGTGCCACCCGCTATGCCTGGTACGTGCTGTCGGTGCTGTTTCTCGTCTATGTCCTGAATTTCGTCGACCGGCAGATCATCTCGATCCTGGCGGAGGACATCAAGCGCGACCTGGGGCTGAAGGACCAGGATCTCGGGTTCCTGTACGGCACCGCGTTCGGCGTGTTCTATTCGCTGTTCGGAATCCCGCTCGGGCGGCTGGCGGACAATTGGCATCGCGTCCGGCTTATGACAATCGGGCTGTCGCTCTGGTCGGTGATGACCGCGCTGTCGGGCTTTTCGAAGACCGGCGGGCATCTTGCCGCGGCGCGGATCGGCGTCGGGATCGGCGAGGCAACCGCTAGTCCTTCGGCCTATTCGATCATTTCCGATTATTTCCCGAAGCGGCTGCG
This sequence comes from Sphingomonas sp. CFBP 13603, assembly GCF_014892665.1. NCBI lineage: Bacteria > Pseudomonadati > Pseudomonadota > Alphaproteobacteria > Sphingomonadales > Sphingomonadaceae > Sphingomonas > Sphingomonas sp. CFBP 13603. The sequence goes on from NZ_JADBIA010000001.1 coordinate 317,085, forward strand.
CGCGACGGCGTTATCGATCTACTCCGCGGGGTTGTACGTCGGCGGCGGCTGTTCGTTGTTCATCGGCGGGCTGATCGTGCAGGGCTGGAACAAGGCCTATCCCGGCGGCGGACCGCTCGGGCTGGTCGGCTGGCAGGCGGCGTTCATGGCGGTCGGGGTGCCGGGGCTGTTGCTCGCCGTGTGGATCGCGATGCTGAAGGAGCCGATCCGCGGGCTGGTCGAGGGGCTGCCCGAGCCGGAGAAGCATCCGGCGCCGTTCCGTGCGTTCGGGGCCGAGCTGGTGACGATCGTGCCGCCGCTGACCTTGATCGGTGCGGCGATGGGTGGGGCGCGGGCGCTCGGGTATAATCTGGTTGCGCTTGCGGCGGTGGTCGCGGCGGTGTCGGGGCTGGTGGCGGCGGGCGAGCCCTGGCCGCAATGGGTGGCGATCGGGATCGGCGTGTATGCGGTGTTCTCGTGGGCGTCGGCGCTCAGGCGGCGCGATCCGCCGACGTTTGCGCTGATCGTCGGTACGCCGGCGTTCCTGTGCACGGTCGTCGCGTACGGGTTGAACGCGTTCCTGAGCTATGCCGCGAGTTTCTGGGCGGCGCCCTATGCGTTGCGCGAGCTTGGTGCGACGCCGGCGTCGGCGGGGTTCATGATCGGCAGCCTTGGCGCGACCGCGGGGTTTCTTGGGCTGACGATCGGTGGCGTGGTGTCGGATCGGTTGCGGCAAGGGAATCCGGCGGGGCGGTTGTGGGTGGTGATCTTTGGTGCGGTTGTGCCGGTGCCGTTCCTGATCCTGGCCTTCACCGCGTCGTCTCCGGTCGCGTTCTATACCGGGATATTCCTCGCGCAGTTGACCGCGTCGTGCGCGCTGGGGGCGGCGGCGGCGACCACGCAGGACATGGTCTTGCCGCGGATGCGGGGCACGGCGACGGCGACGTTCTTCATCGGCACGACGCTGATCGGGTTGGCGCTCGGGCCGTACATGGCGGGGCGGGTGTCGACGCTGACCGGGAGCCTGTCGATCGGGATGCTGTCGTTGCTGGTGGTGACGCCGATCACGCTGGCGTGCGCGGTTGCTGCGTACCGGCTGGCGCCGGGGGCCGAGGCTACGCGAGAGGCTAGGGCGCGGGCGGCGGGGGAGACGGTTTAACCGCTCCTGTTGACCCTAGCCCGGTCACCCTCTTCCGTTCGTGCTGCGCGAAGTCGAAGCACCTACGCTTGGGGCATGCCCCCGACTTCGCTCAGGGCGAACGGGGAGGGGGCAGGTCGGTGCGCGAAAACTGTGTTTCGATACGAGCCGTCGATACGCGCCTTCGGCGACTACTCGGTCTCTACTCAGCACGAACGGACGTTGCGCAGGCGAATGTGCCCCTCCTGAAAACTAGGAGGGGCCACGCACTCACCCCGCCTGGAACACACCGCAAGCGATCCGCCCGCCGCTGTTACCGGCCGGGTCGGTCATCATGTCGTCGGGACCCGCATGCACCACGAACGCGGAGCCGTCCGCGTCCATCAGGCCCGCCATCGTCGCGCCTGGGATCGTGATGCCGATCGTGCCGCGGCCATCGGTGCCGATGATCAGGTTGGGCAGGTCGCCTTCATGCGGACCCTGTGGGTTCATGCTGCCATGCTTCATGCCCGTTGGATTCCAGTGGCCGCCCGCGGTCGTGAAGTCGGGGGCGTCGCAGCGGCCGACCATGTGGATGTGCGCGCCGTGCGTGCCGGGGGGCATCGCCTTGGCGTCGAGCGTGAAGCGGAGGCCGCCCGCGACTTCGGTGGCGGTGGCGCGGCCGACGTCGGTGCCGGTCGCGGTCTGGAGCGTGGCGGTGGCGCGCTGGCCGCCTGCGACGGGTGCGCCGGTCTCCATGCCAGTCTTCTCGCAGGCGGTCAGCCCGATCGTCGCCGCGCCGAGCAGTACCAGTGTCGCAATCCGCATAGTATCTCTCCCTGTTGTCTCTTGGCGAACCCTTCGCCGTGGCTCAGGTTCCACCCCCGGTATCGAGCGGCCAGCGCGCGATGGGTTCGTACGTCGCGCCGTCGCGGCCGAGATGGCTCTGGTACAGCACGAGATGGGGTAGCGGGAAGGGTGCGCTCGACAGCGCGGCATGCGTCGCGAGCCAGTCTTCTATCGCGAACCCGACGCCCGCCGACCGTGCCAGCCGCGCGACGGTGATGTGCGGGAGATAGGCGCGGTGTTCGGGCGGGAGGCCGGCACGAACGCACGCCTGGTCGACCTTGCGGTGGAGCGCGGCGAGCGCCTCGTGCGGTGTCACGCCGGCCCATAGCGTATCGGTACGCCCGCGCTTCTCGAAGCGGCCGACTCCGGTGAGCGCGACGCTCGGGACCGGCGCGACGATCTGGCTCAAAGCGACCGCGACGTCCTCGGCGACCGGTCGTTCGACCTCGCCGATGAAGCGGAGCGTCACGTGCAGTTGCTCCTCGTCCTGCCAGCGTGCGATGGGCACGCTCTCCATTATGTCGAGCAAGCTCTGACGGATAGCGGGCGGCGGGCGGAGGGCGACGAAAAGGCGGATCATGGATTGCGGCAGGTTAACCGCGAACCACCATGCCGATGCAACCACTCTGCTTGAAAAGCGTCCTGTAAAAGACGATATTCACCGTAACCGGCACCATGCCGGACAAAGGAGCTGATTTCACCATGGCTAATTGGTCTGACCCCCGGCCCCGCGCCGCGCCGTTCGGAACGACGGCCACGGGCCAGCGTACCGAGGCCTATGACGCTGGTCTCCGGTTGTACATGCTGTCCGTGTATAACTACATGGGCTCGGCTGTCCTGCTGACGGGCATCGTCGCGATGCTGTTCGCATGGGGCGGCGCAGAGTCACCTGCCGCACAGGTGTTCATGAGCGGCGGCATCCTGAAGTACGTCATCATGTTCTCGCCGCTCGCGATCGTGTTCGGCATGAGCTATGGCCAGAACAAGATGTCGACGGCGACGATGCAGATGCTCTTCTGGGGCTTTGCTGTCCTGATGGGTCTGTCGATGTCGACGATCTTCCTGGTCTACAGCGGCACGTCGATCGCGGGTGCGTTCTTCGCTACCGCCGCCGGTTTCGCTGGTCTCAGCCTGTACGGCTACACCACCAAGCGCGACCTGTCGGCGTTCGGGACGTTCCTGATCATCGGTGTCGTCGGCCTGCTGGTCGCGAGCCTGATCAACATGTTCCTGCAGTCGGGCGTGATGCAGCTGGTCATCAGCGGTGTCGGCGTGCTGCTGTTCGCGGGCCTCACCGCCTATGACACGCAGCGTACCAAGAGCCTGTATGCGCAGGTCGCTGGCACGGACATGGTCGGCAAGGTCGTCATCATGTCGGCGCTGAGCCTGTACCTCGACTTCATCAACATGTTCATGTTCGTGCTGCGTCTGTTTGGTAGCAGCCGCAACTAACTCCCGCTAAGGGTGTGACGAACGCAGGGCTCGGCGGGACACCGCCGGGCCCTTTTCTTTTGGCCTCGGGACAGGAATGGGACGCGCAATGCGGCTCTCGATCGACGTGCGTCTGGATTACGGGATCACGGGGGATGCCGATGTGCTCCTCCAGATCGAGGCTGCGGCGATGGCCGACCAGACGATCGAGTCCGAATCCCTTACCCTGTGGTCCGACAGTCCGATCCGGGCGGTGCGCGGCGAGGACGGGATCGGCCAGCGTTGCTGGTCGCGCGGGCATGGCCGGTTCACCGCCGAATATAAGGCCATCGTCGCGGTGAAGCGCGAGCGCGTCCAGCTCGAGCTGTATCCGGCGACGCCGCCGCGGATGCTCGATGGCGAGCTGACGCCGTATCTGATGCCGAGCCGCTATTGTCCGTCGGACCGCTTCGAGGGCTTCGTCGCGCGCGAGTTCGGCGGGCTGGAAGGCGGTCCGCTGGCGGCGGCGCTCACCGAGTGGGTGTACCAGTCGCTCGACTATCGTTGTGGATCGAGCAGTGGCGAAACGACGGCGCTCGATACGTTCGCGTCGCGCTCGGGGGTGTGTCGGGACTATTCGCACCTGCTGGTATCGCTCGCGCGCGCGGGCGGGATCCCGGCACGGTGCGTGTCGGCCTATGCGCCGGGGGTCGACCCCCCCGACTTCCATGCGGTGGCGGAGCTGTGGCTCGCAGGCGACTGGCGGCTGATCGATGCGACCAAGATGGCGACGTGCAGCGATATCGCGCGGGTTTGCGTCGGGCGCGATGCGACCGATATCGCGTTCATGACGGTGTTCGGGCAGGCATATCTGTGGGAGCAGACGGTCAAGGTGACGCCGCTCGATTGAGCCGCTTCCCGGGGCCCTTCGCGGGGAAACAAAGCGCACTTCGACCGTTGGTCATCGCCAAGATTAAAAAGGGACGTCGCAATGACCGACATAGACAAGAGTGCGCTGGATAGCCTGTCCGTAGCGCCCGACGACAAGGATGCCGAGGGCAAGAGCTCGGGTCGCGATCCGCGCCAGGAAGCGGGTCAGGACAAGTCGATCGGCAAGCGCCTGCAGAAGAATCCCGACAGCGCCGACGCGCGTCTCGATAACGGGCTCGACGAGTCGATGGACGGCAGCGATCCGATTTCTGCGACGCAGCCGGGGTCTGGCACCGAGCCGGCAAAGTCGTCGGGTTATGACGAGGATGCCGAGCGGGCGCTGCGCGAAAATCAGGCGTAACTCTCGCATCTGCTCAACGAACGGGCGTCGGTCGGCAACGACCGGCGCCTTTTTGTTGCCCAAACGCCTCGCAAGACGATCAAATCGCTTAGTTTCGTTCGGTTCATCGCAGCCTTGTTGCAGCGCAACAGCTTTCATGGTCGCTTGGTGTTACGGGAAGATGACGCGCGATAGGGTCGTTGTTAACCATCCGAGCGCATAGTCTGCCGGTTCCTTGACGAGAGCGGGGTGACGACATGGCTTCCAGAATGAAACCGGCACAGGGGTCGATGACCCTCGCCGAGATGAAGGAATTCGCGGCTTTTCCGAGTTCGACGCAGCGGTATATCCGGCGTTCGCTCGACGTGGGCCTGGACCGCGAGGACGCGATGCAGCGCTGGTCGCGCGACGTGGTCGAGGCGGCAAGCATCCGGGCGCAGGCGCGGTTGTACAACAACCTTCCCGATCTGCGCGCGATGGTGCCGGACGACAGCGGGCTAGACGCGATCGAGCCGTTCCTCGCGCCGTTGATGACGCTGGTGGCGTTCGACCTGGGGCAGGGGCGGCTGACGAGTTTCTCGGCGTTGCGGTTCCTGTACGAGCGGTTGATCGGGGCGGAGGTTCGGCCTTGGCTGCCGTCTGCGTTCTGTGCCGCGGCCGCGTTGCCGCACCTGCATCCGGAACTGCGGCGCAAACTGCTTCAGTCGATCAGCGAGGCGGCTGCGACTGCGTCGGGCTGGTCGAACCGGCAGCCGGCGTTCTTTCCGTATTGGGTCGAGAAGGTGGACTCGGGGACGACCTTGGCAAGCTGAAATCTCGCGGGTAGCGAGGCGGACTATCAGGGCGTTATCCACCCCGGCGAAGGCCGGGGCCCAATTGGAGAGGTCGCAGTAACGATGCGCACCCCTTCGTTTAGCCAGGTCTCCCAATTGGACCCCGGCCTTCGCCGGGGGGTAACGAGGGGGATCGGATCACCGACACGCACGCCATCCAATCGACCCACGGTTTGCCTGGTCGAGATGCAGGTGGTCGGCGTGCGCGGCGTTGTAGTCGGGGGACAGCGTCGTCGCGAACAGCTGGCAGGCGCCGTCGCGGACGTCGCGCAGGAATGCGGCTTTGGGATCGTCTCCTTTCCAGTCTCGCGCTACGGTGATGCGGGTGCCATCGGTCAGGCGGAAGCCGGCGATGTCGACGGCATCCGCAGTCGAGTGTTCGCTCCAGTTGCTCGAGTGGCTGCCGGCGATGCGGCGGCAACTATAGCTGCCGAAATGATCGATCGTCGCGACGCGTGCGCCGAAGTGACGTTCGGCAACAGGCTGGACGATGTCCCATTCCCACATCGCGAGCGCCGCGGCCACCGGACAGGCGACGCCCAACCCGGCAGGTGCGAAGGCAATCTTTCGAGCGCCGCCGGTCAGGCGCACGCCGTCTGCATAGCCGCATTGCCCCTCGCCCTTGCGCGGTGGCAGGAGGGTGTAGCGGACGCCAGCGCGGTCGAGCAGTGCGCGGCATTGCGGGAAATCCTCGGTCAGCGCGGTGAGCTTGCTGCCCGTGAACAGACCGATCGGCTGGCCGAGATCGAGCGGCGCCCAAGGCACGTCCTGCGGCCGTCCACGCAGGCCCGCCCACAGCATCAGCGCCAACGTCGCGATGACGACCAGCGCCACCAGCCACCCGATCGTCCTTCGCACCGCGCGCATGTCAGCCGCGCACCGCGTCCGACATCGGCTCCGATGTTATCGGATAACCGAGGTCGTCGGGGATGCAGAGATGCTCGACGCCGTCGCGTATCTCGGTCCACGGCGTGACGGTGCGGATGGGATGCGCGAGGGCATTGGCGACCGCGGCGTCGAAATCGGTGAATTGCGCGAGGCGTTCGAGATTGCGGCGGGTCGGGAAGATGATCGTCGCGCGTCCGGCATCGGTCTCGGCGAGAACGTGCGCGGCGGTGGCCCAGAACAGACGGACGTTTTCGGTCTCGTCGACTCGCGCCGCAGGGGCCTCGGCGGGCAGGCGCGCGAGATAGAAGCGCGTGTCGAAGATGCGTGCATGGGCGTGTGCTGGTCGCCAGCGGGCGAAATACTCGAGCGTTTCGAGGTCGAGGGATGTGCCTGCGTCCGCCAATGCTTCACCGAACGCGGTTCCGGCGTGAAGGGCGGCGCGCAACTGCTCGAAGGCCTGGATGGAGGGCATCGGCGACAGGCCGATCGGCAGGCCGGCCTCCTCGATCGTTTCGCGGATCGCGGCGATGCGCGCGGCGGTTTCGTCGTCGGCGTGGCCGAGCAGAGCCGCCAGCGCGTGGTCGCCGGGATCGACGCGGCCGCCGGGGAATACCAGTGCGCCGCCCGCGAACGCCATCGCCTTGGCGCGCTCGACCATCAGCAGTTCCGGGGGGGCGGCCGGCGTGTCGCGGAAGATGACGAGCGTCGCGGCGGGGATGGCGGGGGGAAGCGCGTCGGTCATTGGCTTTGGTAACGCGCGAGGGCGGGATCGGGTAGCGTCGTGGGGGGGAGCGGGCATGCTCCTGCGTCCCAATTTTGCGAAGGCTGGTCTTGCGCAGGCATGGTCGCTGTGCCGACGGAATTGCTTACCCTCGGAAAGTTCATGATCGTATCGTGAGGTTTGCCGATATGGGTTTCCGCCGCCGCGGGAATGACGGTGGTGGTCAGTCTTCGAGCATCGCCGACAGGGCAGGCGACAAATACTCCTGCGCGGTGCCGTCGATCTCGGTGACGAGGCGGCCGGCGATGCCGTTGGCGTTTGCGAGCTCGATGCCCTCTAGCGGCCCCAGCACGGTGAGTGCGGTTGCCCAAGCGTCGGCGTCGAGCGCGGTCTGGTGGATGACGCTGGCGGAGACGACGGCGGTGTCGATCGGGCGTCCGGTGCGGGGATCTAGCGTGTGCGCGCCGCGGCGGTAGTCGCCGGAGGTCGCTACCGCTTGGCCGTGCAGCGCGATCCTGAGCGGGGGGAGTGTCAGGCCGGGCGGGCTTTCGAGGTCGACCCACCAGGGGGCGCCGTCGGGCCTGATCCCGCGACCGACGAGTTCGCCGCCGATCTCGACCAGTGCGTTCGGGATGCCGACATCGTGCAGCAGGTCGGCGACGGCGTCGACCGCGTGGCCCTTGGCGATCCCCGACAGGTCGAGCGCGATGCCGCCGGGTTGGCGGAGGTGTGCGCCGGTGGGGGCGAACGAGAGTCGGGACCAGCCCGATGTCGCGCGCGCCGTCTCGATTTCGGGTGTGCTCGGGGGGCAAGCGACGGGGACGGGGCCGAAACCCCAGGCATCGACGAGCCTGCCGATCGCCGGATCGAACGCGCCGCCGGTTATCTCGGCGATCGCCAGGCCGCGCGTCATGACATGTGCGAAGTCGCGTGGGAGCGTCGTCCAGGTGCCGCTCGGCGACCGGTTGAAGCGGGACAGGAGCGAGTTCGGTGCCCAGTGGCTCATCTCCGCGACGAGCTCAGCCAGCCGCGCGACGATCGCGGCGTGGATCGACGACGGATCGGTGCCGGCGGGCGCAGCGAAGCGCACGCTCCACGACGTCCCCATGGTCTCGCCGTGGAGATCGAGCACCACCGCCGACGGATCGCGCGCCCCGAACGCCGCGGCGTTGATCGTCAGAGGCAGCGCGATCCTCATGCCGCCAAACTCATGCCGCCAAACTCACACCCGGACGCCTCAGGGCGTGAGGACTTCGAGCGTCGTGACGTAGCTCATTCGCCGCTCGGTCGCGCGCGGGGTGGTTGCCTTGGCGTCGGTCAGCGTCGCGTTGAGCCAGTACATCCCGGCGGTCGGCCACGAGACGCTGAGCACGCCGTCCGCGCCGGTGGCCAGCTCGCGTGCGCCCTCGTCGTTGCGATAGCGCTTGCCGCCGGGGATCACCGTGACCTTCAACCCCGCCGCGAGCTTGCCGTCGACCAGGAAGCGGAACTTGGCGGTCTCGCCCGCGACCAGTTCGTCGGGGTGCGTGATCGGCGCGAACTCGAGGCCCTTGCCGGTCGTCTTGAAGACGGTGGTGGTCGGCGCGCCCGCGGTCACGAAGATCTCGTTGCGGCCCGATACCTCGGTGACCTTCACGTCGGTCGCGTTGGCGGGGATGTCGGCGACGGTCAGCGGGGCGGGCGCGTTCGGCTGGGGTGGACCGCGACGACCGCCGAGACGCTTTTCGACGCCATCGACCTTGAAGCTGCCCATGACGGCGGACATCTGCGTGCCGATCTTCCACGTGCCGGGCTTGTCGAGCTGGACGTCGAACACCGAGCGATAGCGGCCGGTCGCGCCGTTCTGCAATGCGCCTTCGCTGCCGTCGGGCTGCCAGACCTTCATGCCGTCGAGGCGGAGCGGCTGGTGATCGAAGAAGAACAGGTCGTTCGAGACCGCGGCGTCGACCGTCACCCAGCCATCGGTCCCTGAGAACACCGTGGCCGACGGCAACAGCCACATGCGGTGCGCAGACAGCGCGGCAGGGATCGACAACAGCGCGGCGGCGGCCATCAGGCGTGCAACAAAAGGCTTCATGATGCGATCCTTAGCGGGCGGAGATGGCGACGGCGCCGAGCTCGGTCTTGCCCGTGGTGCGGGCTCCGGCGGTAAGCGGTACGGACACGAGCTCGCGGCCGCCGGTTTCGCGCGCAGCCTCGACGTTCAGGACGTATTGGCCAGGCTTGACGTCGGCGGGCAGGGGAATGGTGTACTGGCCCGGCGCGCGCGTCGCGCCGCTGACGCCGTCGGCGGGCATCGTCATGCTGCGGCCACCCTTGCGCCACCACGCGCGCAGGTCCGCGAGCCATTTGGTACCGGGATCGTTGCCGCGCTTCTTGAGATCGTACCAGACCGCGAGCGTGCGCGGCGCGCCGCCGCCGACCGGCTCGAGCCAGACCGCGAGATAGGGCTTGTGATATTCCGCGACGCTCAGCCGCGGAATGGTGATCGTGACGGTGCCCGCGGGCGCGGCGCTGGCGGGCAACGACAGCGCAGGCGCGGCGATCGCCCCGCCAAACAACAGCAACGCGGTAGGACGCATGGCAGAACCCCTCAATGGACGAACAGGATGACAAGCAGGACGGGAATGGCGAGCCCGGCGGCGACGATCGGCCAGGTCGTCGGCCGATGGCGCGCGTGAAGCTGCAACAGGAGCAGTCCGGTCAGCGTGAACAGGATGCAGGCGCCGGCGAAGATGTCGATGAACCACGCCCAGGCTTCGCCGGCGTTGCGACCCTTGTGGAGGTCGTTCAGGTACGAGATCCAGCCGCGGTCGGTCGTCTCCGCGGTGATGCGTCCGGTCGCGCGCTCGATGCTGACCCAGGCGTCGCCACCCGGGCGTGGCAGCGCGACATAGGCGTCGGTGTCGGACCACTCGACAGACTTGCCGGCGGGATCGAGGCCGACCGTGGCCGCAACGCTTTTCGCGACGGGCGCGGGCAGAGGGGTGTCCGGCGTGTGCGGTGCGGTCAGCATGCGACGCAGCGAGGGGAGCAGCATGCCGCTTTTCTCGACGACCACCGGCTTGGCACCGATCGATGCCGCATGATTGAGTGTGATACCGGTGATCGCGAACAGCAGCATCGCGGTCAGCGACAGCGCCGCGCTGATCCAGTGCCAGTTGTGCAATTGCTTGAGCCACCAGCTCCGCCATTTGCGTTTGCGCTTGATGCCCGCCGCCGACGTTGCGGACGCTTGGGACGCGAGAGATTGGGGCGAGTTCACCGCCACCGCCTATCGGCTCGTGAAACGCAGATCAAGGCTATTGAGAATAGTTAGCAGAAAAGTAATGCGGTTGATCTTACGCTGCGAGCGCCGTCGGAATGCGCGGGGTTGCAGGCGGTGTCAGCAGCAGGACGGAGGGCGTCGCTGTGGGATCGAAGGCGCGGAGGTAGAAATGCCCCGTGCCGGCCAGCCCCAGCATCAGGCTCGGCGACTCGCTGGCGCCCGGCGTTCCCGATGGCCAGGGGCGGGCGGGTGTGGCGTAGGTATCGATACCGTGTCGGGCGATCTCGTCGACGAGCGTTCGCGCCTCGGAATCGCCGCTGGCCTGGGCCCAGCTCAGGAACAGCTCGGCATCACCCGCCGCGCCGTGGCAGAGCGAGTAGTTGCAGCTGGTGCGGGCGAGCTGGCCGATCACCGATCGCGCAGTGATCCGCAACGCGGACTGGATCGCTGGCCGCATGGTCGCGTCACTGGTCAGTTCGAAGGCGCGGATGCGGGCGAGGCCGATACCGACTGCGCCGTGGCACCATGCGGCGGGGGCGACACCGAGCGGCTTGCCCGCGTCGTGGCTGCGTAGATCGGGCCATTGATCGCTCGGGGTGTCGAACCAGCTATCCTCATAGGCGAACGCCGCACGGCCCGCGGCGGCGAACCGATCGTCGCCGGACACGGCGGCAAGTTCGAGCAAGGCCCAGCCGACGCCGCCGGCACCGTGCGACAACCCGGTCAAATTGGGGCGGCGTTGCGCACGGAAGTCGGCCACCAGATCGTCCGCCAAGCTTGAGAGATCGACCAGTTCGGCCATCTCGCCCATCGCGTTCCAGGACAGGCCGCGGTCGCTGGGTTCCGATGCGTCGAGCAGCCATTCCCCGGCGACGATCGCGGCGTCGGTCAGCGATGGCGCGGCGTGCGCGGCGCCCAGCGCGAGCAGCACGGGGATCGTCCCTGCGTTACCGGACATCACGTCGATCGCGACGCGACCCTCGGGGGACAGTGCGACGGCGTGGTGGACCGTCGCCAGACCTTGTGCGTGCAGATCCTCGCGATCGAGCGCGGCTCCGGCTTCCATCGCGGCGTAGCCGATCCCGAGAAAGCCCGTGTAGAACCCGCGGTGCAGGGCGTCGGGAATATCGGCGGCGCGGTCCAGCGCATGCGCGATCGCCCCGCTCGCGGTGCGCGCTGCGAGAGGATCGCCCGTCGCCCGGTGCAGGCGTGCGAGGAACAGTCCGATCCCCGCCGTACCGTCGTACAGGGTCGGGCCCATCGTGCCGCAGCCGAGCATCTGCGTGCCGGTGAAATCCTCGTGCACGGGACCAAACCAGTTGCACCGTGCGCCGTCCCACATCGCCTCGCGCGCGAGCTTGGTGCCGATATCGAACGCGGTTTCGAGATAGAGGGGGTTCATGGTCAATGCACCGCCTGCTGCGAGAGGACCGGAGGAACGTCGTACCGATCGTCCGAACCGGCGTTGAGCCACAAGGCGTCGGCGCGCAGGCCTGCCTCCGCGATCTTGCGAGCCAGCGTTTCGGCGAACACGGGAGCCCCGAACCTACTTTCGGTGCGCGAGGCGGCGAGCGCCTGCGCGACCAGTCGGCTGCGCGCCATGCCGAAGCTCTCGCGGTTGCCCGGATCCTCGGCAAAGCCCAGTCCCGGCGCCAATTGTCTCGCGAACAGCGGCACCGGCGCGTCCAAATACGCGGCGAAGGCGGGGTAGTTCGCGAGGAGGATCGTCGATACCGCGGGGAACAGGTGCTGGGCCACGTAGAGGACCGCATTGTCGCGGCGGACGTAATCGGCGCTGCGGACGACGATCTTGAGATCGAACGGTATGCGGTAGCGGTTGAGCAGCGTGGTCAATCCGGCGACCAGGTCGACCGCGCCGCCGATCCGCACGTTCCAGTAGAAGCGGACGATCGGCGCAAGATCGTTCACGTCGCGAAACGCTTCGCCGAACGCGTAGTAGAAGCCGGCCTGCGCGGTGGTCGAGCCGCCCGCGATCTGCACCGCCAGCGGACTTCCCCTGCGCATCGGCATCACACCGTCGACGGCGAGGAACTGGCCGGGCGCGAACCGGCGCGTGCGGCCATGGCGCATGGCGATCACGCTGCCGTTGGTGTCGCTGCCGCTGAAGATCCAGCCCTGCTCGGTGCGCGATCGGCTGGTATTGGCGCGTTCGAGTGCCACCGTCAGGTCGACCGGCTCTGGTGCGGTGGCGGCGGCATCGTCCTGCGGGAACACGCGGGCATAGGCGTGCTCGTACACCACGGGCATCAACGTGGTCGCCATCGCGTCTTCGGTCGCGGGGCCGCTCAGGCGCCCCACCGGACTGTCGTCGAGCAGGATCGCGCCGTCGTCGCCGATCCGCAGCGCCGCGACGAACGCGCCGAGATCGATCGCCGTGCCGGTCACGCCGCGATCGCCTGGTGGCGTGCATCTGGTGCGGGATCGACGATACCGAGCAATTCCTCCGCCACCCGGTCGGGATCGGCGAGAATGTTGAGTGCGGTCTGCGCGAGCAGGATCGCGGTGGGATCGGTCGCCTGGCTCCACGCGCTGCGTTCGAACGCGGTGACCATCATTCGCGCGGCCATCATGCCGATGCACCGCGTCAGGAAATCCGCGGCGTCGTCGCGATAGGCGGCGCTAGCAGTGATGTACGCGGTCCAGAATGCCGAGGTCGCGGGCTGGACGGTCGCGAGCGGTACGGCGGCGCCCGCGAACAACGCGGCGGGGTCCGTTCCGGCGGGCATCGAGCCGATCCAGAAGGCGAGGTAGGATTGGAGCATGCTGCCGACGTCCCAGGCTGCGTCGCCGATATCGGCCAGCTCCCAGTCGATGACGTACAAACGTCGGTCGGCCAGCGCGTCGCCCTTGGGCGCGAGCAGGCAATTCTCCCAGCGCATGTCTGTATGGATCAGCGTATCGCGCTTCCACCCGTCGCGCAGCGCGCCCAGCATCGTACTCGCGCCCGGCGCCGCGAGCAGGATGTCGACCAGCGCCGAGGCGGCCGGGCTCCGTCGCATGCCGCTCAGGTCCGCTTCGCCGTGAAGGCGCAGGATCCAGGGCGATTGTTGCGGAAACAGCGCGGCTTGCGGCGCGCCTTCGACGAAGCGGATCGCGTGATAGGTGGATAATGCCGTCCCCAGCCGTGCGGCGAGATCGACCGGACACGTCCCGAGCTTCTTGTGCACGGCGGTCAGCGTCTCGCTGTTCGGGATGAGATCGTTGATGAGTATGCCCTGCTCGGCATCGTAGAGTCGGAAGCGTGGCAGCAGATCGCGCAACGGGCGCAGGCGCTCGTCGCCGAACGCGCCGCGATAGACCTCCCGCTTCCCGCGCGATCGTCTCGCGCGTGCCGGGTTCGCTCTCGATCGCCTGCTTGATGAAATAGGCCGGGCCGTTCCGCTGCTTGAGCATCACGAACCGGTTGCGGCTGCGGCTCATGGCCAGGACCATGCCGCCATCGACGATCCCGGCGCGGTCGATCAGGGCCTTGCCGGTCAGATACCGTACGAGATTGCGGGTGACGATCGGGTCCATGCGGCCTGCCATATGCGAGGAAAAGCGCGAAGAACCGCCGACCCGAGAAGGGCCGGCGGCCTTCGACGGTCGATCAGAAGGTGCAGCCCGCCGACCACATCACGTGCTTGCAATCGAGTTCGACCTCGGCGACCTGCGGCTGGCCGGCAAAGGTGCAGCCCGCCGTCCACATGACGTGCTTGCACTCCGTAGCCGCCACGCTCTCCTCGGGAACGGCCAGCAGCGTGCAGGCCAAGGTCGTCAGGACATGTCCGCAATCCGCGACCGATTCGGCGGCCTGGAACGTGCACCCCGCAGTCCACAACACGTCCTTGCAGCCGGGCTCCGCATCGGCCGAACCGGTCTGCTCGGCACCGAGCGTACAGGCGAGCGTCGTCAGGACGTTGCCGCAGTCGACCGCGGCTGCCGGTTGCGCCGCGCCCAGCGTGCAGAGCGTCGTCGTCAGCAACTGTACGCATTCGACGGCATTCTGCTGCTGGCCGGCGAAGGTGCAGCCTGCGGTCCACATGACGTGCTTGCAGTCCGCGCTCTGTACACCGCCGCCGGCACCGGGCGGGATCGGCGCGCACCAGGTCGGCCGTGCGGTGACCAGCGTGACGCACATGGCATCGCTTGCCGCAGGAGCCTGAGCCTCCAGCGTACAGGCAAGCGTGGTGAGGACGTTGCCGCACTCCGCGCCGTAGCCGCCGGCAGCGCCCTTTTGCTGCGCGCCGAGCGTACAGGCGAGCGTGGTGAGCACGTTGCCACACTCGGCAGCCACAGCTTGGGGGCCACCGAAGGTGCAGCCCGCGGTCCACATCACGTCCTTGCATCCCGGGGCAAGAGCAGCGGCGGGGGCGCCGGCACCGAGACCCGCGACGACTGCGTCGACGCCGACCGTGCAGACGATCGTACCCGTCACGATCGCGCAACCGACATTGACTGGGCTCCCGCCGCCATGGCGTTGCTGAACGAGCCCCCCGAGATAGTTCTGAGCATAACCAGTCATAGCGCCTTCTCCTTGTTGCCGGATGATCCGGAGCGATCAGGCGATCATGCGGGCATCCGCCCCGAACACAGGTCGCCGCAGTCGGCGGCATGTGAAGGTGCGCCGAGTGATGAACCTCGAAATACTTTCGAGTATATGTGATCAGTAAAGGCTGGGACCGTGAAGCGGTTGGCGGCCGAATGCTATTCGATCATCGCCTGAGACAAGGAGCATGTCCCAACACCCCGCCCTCAACGCAGTAATGATCTTGTTCGGGATGTGCGACAACTAGGGATTGACCCAAAACGGACGGTCTCTGGTGGACTGTATCCATATCAGACGAAGCGCATGACTAGTCGATGCCGCCGCTTCGTCAGCGCGATGTGCACTCAGGTAAACGCGGCGACAAGTGGAGGCCGTCGATCGGCACAAGAGTTTGGCAATGTGAGAGGTGCAGCCCAGCGACGATCGGATCGGATCGATGCGGCTTGCTGGCTGGGAAGCTGGTGACCCCTACGAGAATCGAACTCGTGCTTACGCCGTGAGAGGGCGTCGTCCTAACCGCTAGACGAAGGGGCCGTTAGCAGATGCGGGCGTCTACGGAAGGCGGCGGCAGGCGTCAAGACGCTTGCCGCACTTTCCTGCGGCGCCCGCATATTTATCAGGCGGCGACCTTCTTGCGCTCGGCCATTTCCTCGTTGAGCATCTCGGCCAGCAGGAAGGCGAGCTCGAGGCTCTGGCTGGCGTTGAGGCGCGGGTCGCAGTGCGTGTGGTAGCGATCGGCGAGGCTCTGTTCGGTCACGTCGACCGCGCCGCCGGTGCACTCGGTGACGTTCTGCCCGGTCATCTCGGCATGGATGCCGCCGGCGTGCGTGCCTTCCGCGCGGTGGACCGCGAAGAACCCACGGACCTCGGCGAGGATGCGGTCGAACGGGCGCGTCTTGTAGCCGTTGGCAGCCTTGACGACGTTGCCGTGCATCGGGTCGCAGCTCCACACCACCGGATGACCCTCGCGTGTGACGGCACGGACCAGACGGGGCAGGTTCGCCTCGATCTTGTCGTAGCCATAGCGCGTGATCAGCGTCATCCGGCCGGGCACGCGGCCGGGGTTGAGCGTGTCTAGCATCCGCAAGAGCGCGTCGGGCTCGAGGCTCGGGCCGCACTTGATGCCGATCGGGTTGCCGATGCCGCGGAGGTATTCGACGTGGCTGGAGCCCTCGAACCGCGTGCGATCCCCGATCCAGAGGAAATGCGCGCTGGTGTCGTACCAGTCGCCGGTCAGCGAATCCTGCCGGGTCAGCGCCTGCTCGTACTGGAGCAGAAGCGCCTCGTGGCTGGTGTAGAAATGCGTCTGCGCGAGCTGCGGCACGGTCTCGGGATCGATCCCACAGGCGGCCATGAACTCGAGCGCTTCGCCGATCCGGTCCGCGGTCTCGGCGTATTTCTTCGACCAGGGGCTGCGACCCATGAAGTCGTGCGTCCAGCGGTGGACCTGGTGCAGGTTCGCATACCCACCCTGTGCGAAAGCGCGCAGAAGGTTGAGCGTCGCCGCCGACTGCGAATAGGCGCGGATCATCCGCTGAGGGTCGGGCGCGCGCGATTCCGCGGTGAAGGCGATATCGTTGACGTTGTCGCCGCGGTACGACGGCAGCTCGACGCCGCCGATCGTCTCGGTATCGGTCGAGCGCGGCTTGGCGAACTGACCTGCCATGCGGCCAAGCTTCACGACGGGGAGCTTCGATGCGAAGGTCAGGACGACCGCCATCTGGAGGATGACGCGGAACGTGTCGCGGATGTTGTTCGCGCTGTGCTCCGCGAAGGACTCGGCGCAGTCGCCGCCCTGGAGCAGGAACGCCTTGCCGGCTGCGACTTCGGCGAGCGACGCGGTCAGGTTGCGGGCTTCACCGGCGAAGACGAGCGGCGGAAAGGTCGCGAGCTGGTCGGTCGCGGCGGTCAGCGCTGCGGCGTCGGGATAAGTGGGGAGCTGCCGCGCTTCGTGACGTGTCCAGCTGTCGGGGGCCCAGTTCGCGGCCATATCATGTCGTCCGATTGGTGAATTGTGACGATGGCAATGCGCGAAAACGCCTTTTTGCGCAACGAAGTAAAGCTTGAAGGCGCTGCGATCAGTATTGGCAGGCCGGTCCGGTCATTTCCGTTCTAAAAAAATTATGGCGTCATCACTGTCCATTTGGCATGGGCAGCGGATGGACATGCCCATGCGTATCATCATCGCGTTTTCGATCATCGCCGGCGGAATGGTGATTGCCGTACCGGTCCTGATCATCACCGCGCGCCGTCGCCGCGCCGACAAGCTGCGCCGCCGCGGCATCAAGAGCTACAATCGCAGCTCGGGCGCTACCAACGGTCAATAGCCTGCGTCGAGGTCGGCGACGTTCTTCATCGGCGTCCCTGCGAGGAAGGCATCGAGGTTTTCGAGGAACAGCGCTGCCCCTCGCTTGAACATCGTCGTCTGGCTGCGGCCGGAGAGATGCATCGTGACGATGGCGTTGGGCGCCGACCATAGCGGATGCTCGGCAGGAAGCGGCTCCGGGTTGGTCGGATCGAGGACTGCGCCGGCGATACTGCCATCGGTCAGCGCGGCGATCAGCGCGTCGTCGTCGATCATGTCGCCTCTGGCGATATTGATGAGCCAAGCGGATGGCTTCATCGCTGCGAGTTCGTTGCGGCCGATCATCGCGTGGGTGGCGCCGGTCGAGGGCGCGGCGAGGATGACCCAGTCGAAATCGCCAAGACGGTCGCGCCACGCGTCGGGTGTGATCGTGCCCTCGCGGCCGGTGCGCGTGACCCCGGTGACGTCGACCCCGAACGCGGCCAGCCGGTCGCCGATCATGCGGCCGATCGTGCCGTAGCCGATGACGAGCGCCTTGGTGCCCGCCAGTTCGACCTTGCCCGGCGCATCCTTGAGCCATTCGTGGCGATCCTGCGCGCGCACGACGGTGTCGAAGCGCTTGGCGGCGACCAGCACGCCCATCACCGCATATTCGGCGACGGCAACGGCGTTGATACCGGCGCCGTTGGTCAGCGTGACGTCATTGTCGCGCAACGTCTCCAGCGGAAACGCATCAAGCCCGGCATAGATCGTCGAAACCCATTTGAGATTGGGCCCGGCCTTGCGGATCGCGTCTGCGACCAACTCGGTCGGCTGCATGTCGACCCACGCGATGTCCGCATCGGCGATCATCGCGTTGGCCTCCTCCGGCTTGGCGAACCAGACGGCTTCGAGGTCCGCAGGCAGATGCGGTTCGAGGAGAGGGCGGGCGGCGGCGGGGAGGACGGCTTTCATCCGAGGAACATCGTTCGGCCGCCCACCAAGTCAAGGCGTGCCAGTCGCCTCGACCGGGATCTTCCAGTCCCATCCGAGCGAATCGCCATCCATCACCTCGACGCCGGCGGCCGCCAGCTCGTCGCGGATCGTGTCGGATCGCTCGAAATCCTTCGCGACTCTTGCCTCGCGTCGGGCGGCAAGGTGTTCGGCGATGGTCGCTTCGTCGATCGTCGCCGATACCGGCCGGATGCGCAGGTCTTCCCGATGGATCGTCGCGAGATCGAGCCCGAGCACGGCGTCGAAATCCATGAGTGCCGCGATGCGGTCCGCCGGCGCGACGCGCTTGTCAGCCAGCAGTTCGTCGAGGATCGGGAGCGCGCGCGGCGTGCCCAGATCGTCCGAGATCGCCGCATCCAGCCGTTCGCGATAGGCGGAGGCGCTACCCGAGGGGCCGCCCGGCTGCCGCGCCCGCAGCGTCTCGACGGTCATCGCGAGCCGTTTCAAGCGCGTCTGTGCCGCCGCCAGATTCTCCCACGAGAATTCCAGCTCGCTACGGTACTGCGCCTGGAGGCACATCAGGCGGTAGGCGAGGGGGTGGAAGCCACGGTCGACCAGCGTCTGGAGCGTGGTGAACGCACCGCCCGATTTCGACATCTTGCCCGAGCGCTCGACCAGGAAATTATTGTGCATCCAGATGTTCGCACCGGTATCCGCGCAGTCGCAATGCGCCTGGTTCTGCGCGATCTCGTTGGGGTGGTGGATTTCGCGGTGATCGATCCCGCCGGTGTGGATGTCGAAATGCTCGCCCAGATACTGCTTGCTCATCACCGAGCATTCGAGATGCCAGCCCGGCGCGCCGCGGCCCCAGGGTGAATCCCATTCCATCTGGCGGTTGTCGCCGGGCGCGGACGTGCGCCAGATCGCGAAGTCTTGCGGGTGGCGCTTGCCCTCGACCGGATCGATACGGCTCTCGCCCGCATCGTCCTGCGAACGGGCGAGGCGGCCATAGTCGGGAACGGTCGAGGTGTCGAAGTACAGGCCGTCCGCAAGCTGGTAGCAATGCTTGTCGGCGATCGCCTTGCCGAACGCGATCATGCCTTCGATGTGATCGGTGGCGAGCGGGAATTTGCATGGTGGGCGGATGTTGAGGTCGTCGAGGTTGCGCTTGAAGGCGTCGGTATAGTGCTGGGCGATCGCCCAGATATCCTGGCCGCTGGCGCGCGCCGCGGCCTCCATCTTGTCATCGCCGACGTCGGCATCGGAGGTCAGGTGCCCGACATCGGTGATGTTGATGATGTGGGTGAGCGGATACCCCTTCCACGTTAGCACGCGACTCAGCGTATCGGTGAAGACGTACGCGCGCAGATTGCCGATATGCGCGTAATTGTAGACCGTCGGGCCGCAGGAATAGATGCCGACATCGGTCGGATCGATCGGCTTGAACGTCTCGATCTGTCGTGTGAGGCTGTTGTATAGCGTAAGGGGAGTGCGGGTCATGCGCCGCTCTTAGCGACGCGGGAGCGGTCTCGCAAAGATACTCCAGGTGTTCGCGACCTGCGGGCCCCTTGCGACCGGTCTGCGCGAGGCGTGGCGTCGCAACGTCAGCCTTGAAACGCATGCCCTCCCCTGATAGGGGGCCCAGTTCATGCGGCGCGGACCTATTCGCGACGGCAAAAATCTATTCGACCGGAGCTTAACGGGTTTATGCAGATCATCGTACGCGACAATAACGTCGACCAGGCCCTCCGCGCGCTCAAGAAGAAGCTGCAGCGCGAAGGCGTGTATCGCGAGATGAAGTTGCGCCGGCACTATGAGAAGCCGTCCGAGAAGCGTGCGCGCGAGCGTGCAGCAGCGATCCGTCGTTCGCGCAAGCTCGACCGCAAGCGCGCAGAGCGCGACGGCGCACGGTAAGATTTGGTCGGCCACGCCCGGCGGACGGGTAGGCCGATAGGTTCGGGGGTGTCGTGATCGGCACCCCTATTTGCTTTCCAACGGCACGCGCGGCGCTCCGGCGTGACCAGATGACCGGGGCTTGATCCGATGTCGACCGTCACCGCAGTGCCGCTGCAGCCTACGAAGCGCAGCTACCTCGTCTATCTCTGGGTGGGAATCGCGCTGGCGCTGATCGCCGCCGTCGCGCTGGCACGTCAGGGCGACGATCCCCTGGCGCGCAATGCGCGTGCAAAGGGTGTCGTCGTGACGGCGTCCGGTCTGCAGTACAAGGTGATCGCGCCCGGCAAGCCCGGCGCAGCGAAGCCTACCGATGCAGACGTGGCGCTGGTGAACTACGAGGGCAAGCTGCTCAACGGCACGACCTTCGACAAGTCGCAGCAGCCGACGCCGATGCCCGTGACCGGCGTCGTGCCTGGGTTCTCCGAGGCACTGAAGCTGATGCCGAAGGGTTCGAAGTATCGCTTCTGGATGAAGCCGTCGCTTGGCTATGGCGACAAGGCGACGGGGCCGATCCCGGCGAACTCGACCCTGGTGTTCGATGTCGAACTGCTTGACTTCCTGCCGCAGAGCGTCGTGCAGCAGATGCAGGCGCAGGCCCAGATGGGGCGCGGCGCGCCGGGTGGTATGCCGGGCGGCGCTCCGGGTCAGCCGCAGCCTTAATCGGGCGCGCGAGCGATACGGGGAGCTTGGTCGCTCGTATCGCTCAAGAGTTGAGACGTGCAAAACGCGCCCGCGGTCCGCTGCTGGCGCGTTTTTGCGTTTATGATATCTGGCAGGTCGATCCTTGGGGCGGGTCGGTGGCGCAGCCCTGTGGCGCGTAACGGTCTCGTCATGCTGCTGGCGGTCAGTGCGCGGCATCCCTGCAGGATGGCGATCAATCCGGACGGTCGTCCGAATGCCGGAGGGGAGTGTCTGTTCGATTGGTGGCTGGCGCTGTTGCCGTGCAGCATCGGAAGGCTGAGTCCTCCGCCGACAACGCCGCATTCGTGCCGGTGCTCGGCGAGTCGCAGAGGCTCGAACTTCCAGTGAACCTTGTGCGGCAGGCAAAAAAATAGCGGCCCGAAGACCGCTATTTCTCGAACTAAAGTCGTAAGACTTAGTTGCTGTCCGAATCGTCGTCGTTGTCAGCAACGATAACGATACCGGCGATAACTGCAGCTGCTGCGAGAACCGCAACGATGATGCCGCCGCCAGCGAGCTCGTTCTTGTCAGCCGAAACCGAACCCGAGCGAACCGACTTAGCAACCGACAGGCTGGCCGGTGCTGCCATGGCCGGAGCAACTGCCATCGTGGCTGCTGCTGCGGTCAGGAGATACTTCCCAAGACGCATAATAAACTCCCTTTGTGCTCGTCAGCTTGGCATTGGCATGAAACCACCACCAAGGCAACCGAGGTCTAGAAAACCGCGCAAAGTGTTCCGCGCTGTTGCCGCGGCGCAACACGCGCCGCTGCCCGTTCGTTATAGCGATCTGCAATCACGGGAGAAGTGGCAGTTTGCCGACTGTAAGATATTCCCGGCAGGCCGATTAGTGCGCTTCCGGCACGGAGGCGGTTTGCAGCGTCCAGGTCTCGGTCCCCTCGAGTCCGAGCGCCGTCAGCCGACCGGACGAATAGGCGCCGGTGTCGATACCGATCCGGTGGCTGCGTCGCTCGATCTCGTCGGTCATCGTGTGCCCGTGGACGACGATCTTCTCCAGCGCGGACCGGTGATCGAGGAACGGGTCGCGAATCCAGCGCAGGTCCGAGGTTCGTTGCAGGTCGAGTGGCGTATCGGGGCGAACGCCGGCGTGGACGAAGGCATAATCGCCGATCACGATCATGTCCTCGAACGCCCGCAGGAATTCCTGATGCTCGTCGGGTACGAGTTGCTCGATGCGCCGCGAGAACGCCTCGTAATCGAGCTGGTCGTATTCCGTGGCATCCATGCCGTAGCTCAGGATGGTTTCACGCCCGCCGATGCGACAGAACAGCCGGAGCGCCTTGGGTTCGCCGTCGAGCGCGCCGAGAAATATCTCTTCGTGATTGCCCAGCAGGAAGCGGACGTCGGACCGTGTCGCGTCGAGTCCCCGAAGGCGATCGATCACGGCGGCGGAGGCCGGCCCGCGGTCGACGATATCGCCCAGGAAGATGAGCGTCGTTTCCGCTGGCCCCCGGGCAATCTCATCGGCTTCGATCAGGCCGATCAACTGGTCGAGCAGGTCGGCGCAGCCATGGATATCGCCGACTGCATAAACGCGTCGACCCGTGGGAATAGTCGGGAGGTTCGCCTTGGCTACGCTACGAGACTTGAAAAGCTTTGAAATCATGCTGCTATCGATGGGGAGGGAAACATGTACGGGGCCTGATCGGAGGTCTGGTCGCATAAGGCGTAATGCAACCCGTCGCAACGCATCCCCCGATCACGTGTACGATGGGTCGCACTCGGGGCACGGCCATACGGCATGACGCGGCGGTCGGCGATGGCTAAGGGGTGGCTATGTCGATGCCCATGACCCTCCGCCTGTTGCCGTTCCTGATGCTCGCGGCGACGTCGCCTGCGGATGCCGTACCCGCGGACGACGCCCCCCAGCCGGCGTTCTTCGAGGCATTGCGCGCCGCCGATCTGCGGCTTGCGACGATCGCTTACCGCCTGACGACGGCGAACGCCGCGCTCTGCGATCAGCTCCAACCGCAGATCGGCATGCCGATCCACGCGCTCACGCAATATGCCCCGGCCGCGCGCAAGGCCGCCGCGACGACGTTCCGATTCGGCGCGACGATCGGCGTCGAGGCGGTCGTTGCCGGTGCGCCCGCGGATCGCGCCGGGGTTCGCGCGAACGATTCGATCGTGGAAATCGAGGGCAAGGCGCAGCCGGATTTGCCGAGTACGGACGCGCCGGAGAATGCGGGGGCAAGAGATGCGGCGGAAGCGGCGATCGCGAATGCTCCGGTTGCGCGGCCGGTGCGGATGACCTTGCTGCGGGATGGCCAGCGCGTTCCGGTCGCGATCCAGCCCGTCGCCGGATGTCGATCACGGTTCGAGATCCTGCTCGGCAGCGGGCTGGATGCCAGCGCGGACGGATTCGTCGTGCAGATCGGCGAGAAGTTCTTCGAAGGCTATAGCGATGCGGAGATCGCGGTGATCGTCTCGCACGAACTGTCGCACAACATCCTGCGGCACCGTGCGCGGCTCGACGCGGTGAAGATCAATCGCGGGATGCTGGCGGAGTTCGGGCGCAACGGCCGGCTGATTCGCGAGACCGAGGACCAGGCCGACCTGCTCGGCATCTACCTTCTCGCCAATGCCGGCTACGATCCGATGTCCGCGCCGAAATTCTGGCGCGAGAAGGGGGGCGACATCGACGGCGGGCTGTTCCGCAGCCGCACGCACGGATCGTCCAAGGCGCGTGCCGAGGCGCTCGAAGCCGCCGCGCGTGACATTGCGGCGACCCCGGCGCGGCCGATCATTCCGCCGGTACTCGCGACCCGGAACGTGCCGCTTCGCTGACGCCTAGAAGACGGGGCGGCGCTGATCGGGCCAGATGCCGCGTGTATCGAGCACCGTCTTGTCGGCGCGTTCCTCCAGCGGGATCGACTTGAAGACGTCGTGATCGACCAGCACGACCATGATCGGGCAAGTCTCGATCGCGGTGTCGACGTCGATCAGCGTCGCGCCGGTGCCGGCGAACGCCGTGGGCAGGGTCTTCGCATAGGGCTCGACGATCCGCACGCGGTCGCCGAAACGCTTGGCCACGGCGTGCGCGACCTTCAACGCCGGGCTTTCGCGGAAATCGTCGATGTTCGCCTTGAAGGCGAGACCGAGGCAGGCGACCGGGGCATCCGGCGTCGCCTCGACCAGGGCAGCGACCTGCGCGATAACGTGGTCGGTCTTGCCATCGTTCACTTCGCGCGCGGTGCGGATCAACGGGGTCTGATCGGGCGCGGCGTGGACCAGGAACCACGGATCGACCGCGATACAGTGGCCACCGACGCCGGGGCCGGGCTGCAGGATGTTGACGCGCGGATGACGGTTGGCGAGGCGGATCACCTCCCACACGTCGACCCCCATCGTGTCGGCGATCAAGGACAGTTCGTTGGCGAAGGCGATATTCACGTCGCGAAACGCGTTCTCGGTAAGCTTGGTCATCTCGGCAGCGCGCGCGGTGGTCGTGACGCAGGCCCCGCGGACGAAGCGTCGGTAGAAGGTCAGCGCTTTCCGCGCGCACCGCGGAGTGATCCCGCCGATCACGCGGTCGTTGTCGATCAGTTCGACGAGGATCCGACCGGGCAACACGCGCTCCGGGCAATAGGCGATGGCGATGTCCGCCTGCTCGCCCGCACGGCCGGGAACGCGGATATCGGGACGGAGTTTGGCCAGGACGTCGCGAACCTGTTCGGTGGTGCCGACCGGCGAGGTCGATTCGAGGATGATCGTGTCGCCGAGCTTGAGTACGGTTGCGATCGTCGACGCAGCTTGCAGGACATAGCCGATGTCGGGTGCGTGGTTCTCGTCGAACGGAGTGGGTACGGCGATCACGAACACGTCGGCGGGTTCGATCGTCGTCGAGGCGCGGAGCGTACCGCGCGCCACCACGCCGGAGACGAGACCGTCGAGGTCGACCTCCTCGATATGGACGCGGCCCGAATTGACCGTCTCGACGACCGAGTCGGTGACGTCGACGCCAAGCACGCGCGCGCCCGTCCGCGCGATGATCGCAGCGGTCGGCAGGCCGATATAGCCGAGGCCCATGACGACGACGGAGAGTTCGGTATCAGACAGCATGCTGGGCGAATCCCTTGGCGATGATTTCGGCGATCCTGGCGGCCGCATGGCCATCCCCGAACGGGTTGTGCGCACGCGCCATCGCCGCATAGGCGCTTCTGTCGTCGAGCAGCGTGAAGATTTCGGAAACGATGCGGTCTTCGTCGGTGCCGATAAGTTTCGCGGTGCCGGCGGCGATGCCTTCGGGACGTTCGGTCGTTTCGCGCATGACCAGCACTGGCTTGCCGAGTGCGGGTGCTTCCTCCTGCACGCCGCCCGAATCGGTCAGCACGATCTCCGCCATCCCGAGCGCGCGGACGAAGTGCGGGTAATCGAGCGGCTCGATCCGCGCGACGTTGGCGCGGTCGCCGAGAATATCGTCCATCACCGAGACGACGTTCGGATTGGGGTGGACCGGGAACACCACGGCGACGTCGTCGCGCTCTGCAATCCGACCGATCGCGCGCGCGATGGCGGCCATGCCGTCGCCGAAATTCTCGCGCCGGTGCGTCGTGACGAGGATGATACGCTTGCCCGCGAACCGCGCGACGATCTCGTCGAGCCCTGCAGCAAGCGCCGGATCGGTAGCTACGCGGTCGGCTGTCCAGTGGAGTGCGTCGATCACGGTATTGCCCGTGACGTGGAGCGTGTCCGCCGCGATCGTCTCGCGGCGCAGCGCGTCCGCCGCGGTTTCCGTGGGGGCAAAGTGCAGCGTGGCGATCGGCGCGACGATGCGGCGGTTCACTTCCTCCGGCCAGGGCTGGTAGATGTCGCCCGATCGAAGCCCCGCCTCGACATGCGCGACCGGCACCTTGCGATAATAGGCGGCGAGCGCACCGGTCATCGCGGTCGCGGTATCGCCTTGCACCATGACGAGATCCGGCCGTTCCGCGTCCATCACTTCGCCGAGCCCGACCAGCAGGCGCGCGGTAAGCCGGTCGAGCGTCTGGCCGGGCTCCATCAGGTCGAGATCGATGTCGGGCGCGAGATCCGCAATCGCGAGAACCTGGTCGAGCAATCCGCGATGCTGCGCCGTGACGCAGGTGCGCACAACAAGGCCGGGCATTTCGGCCAAGGCGCGAATGACGGGGAAGAGTTTAATCGCTTCGGGACGCGTGCCGAATATGACGAGGATCTTTGACATGGAACCTCTGTAGCCCAGCGCGTTTAAAGAGGCGCTAACCGGCTGCGACGTTTCGCTGATCGGGCAGCCCGATTTGCACGGACCCGTAACGACCGGTAAATGGTGCAGTGCAACCAAAGACCTCGAAGACAACACTGGGAGCTCCGAATGACCATAAAGCCACTGCGCAAGGCCGTCTTTCCGGTCGCTGGCCTCGGCACCCGCTTCCTGCCCGCCACCAAGGCGATGCCGAAAGAAATGCTGACCGTCGTCGACAAGCCGCTGATCCAATATGCTGTAGAGGAAGCGCTCGAGGCCGGGATCGAGCAGATCATCTTCGTAACAGGTCGCGGCAAGGGCGCGCTCGAGGATCATTTCGATATCTCGTACGAGCTCGAAGACACGATGCGTGCACGCGGCAAGTCGCTGGATGCGATCAGCCATATCCGCATGAAGCCCGGTTCGCCGGTGTATGTTCGTCAGCAGGAGCCATTGGGCCTCGGCCATGCGGTATGGTGCGCACGCGAGATCGTCGGCGACGAGCCGTTCGCGGTGCTGCTGCCGGACGAGCTGATGGTCGGCAAGCCCGGCTTCATGAAGCAGATGGTCGAGGCGTATAACCAGGTCGGCGGGAACGTGATCGGCGCGCTCGAAGTCGCCGATTCCGAGACCGACAAATACGGCATCATCTCGCCCGGCGCGATCGATGGCCGGCTGACCGAGGTGAAGGCGCTGGTCGAGAAGCCCAAGCAGGGCACGGCGCCGTCGAACCTGATGATCCCGGGCCGCTATATCCTCCAGCCCGACGTGATGCGGATCCTCGAGAACCAGGAAAAGGGTGCGGGCGGCGAGATCCAGCTGACCGACGCGATGGCGCAGCTGATCGGCAACCAGCCGTTCCACGGGTTCACGTTCGACGGCCAGCGCTATGATTGTGGCGACAAGGCCGGGTACATCCAGGCAAACCTCGCGATTGCGCTGTCGCGCGCCGATATCGGTCCGGCGGTCCGTGAGTTCGCGAAGGGCCTGTTGGCGGGCTGAAGCCGCCGTACTTCCAGAATTATGCCGCGCTTGCAGTACCGCAGGCGCGGCACCCTGGATCCTTTGGCAGGCGGATCGAGCGGAAGCGCAGCGCGAGCAGGTCCACCAGCAGCAATTTGCCGGCGGGGTCGTCGCCGAACGGCGCGATCGCGCGGAGGACTTCGAGCGCGGCGAGACTGCCGAGGACCCCGGTGACTGGCCCCAAGACGCCGTCCTCTGCGCAGCTGGTTTCGGCGCGTTCCGGGTCTTCGCCGACGAAACAGCGGTAACATGGCTTGTCCGCTTCCCAGCCGCGATACGTCGCGAGCTGCCCTTCGAACTGACCGACCGCCGCCGAGACGAGCGGGATTTTTGCGGCATATGCCGCGTCGGCGACGCAGAACCGCGTCGCGAAGTTGTCGCAGCCGTCGAGCACGACATCGGCGCCCGCGAGCAGGCTCGTCACGTTCGAAACGTCGATCCGAACGCGGTGCGTGTCGACCGCGACGTACGGGTTGATCCGCTGCACCGCAGCCGCCGCCGCCTCGACCTTGGCGATACCGGTATCCGCCGTGGTGAAGATCGTCTGGCGCTGCAGGTTCGACGGCTCGACCGAATCGTCGTCGATCAGGATCAGTCGGCCGACGCCTGCTGCGCCCAGATACTGGATCGCGGGCGAGCCGATCCCGCCTGCGCCGACGATCGCGACGGTCGCCGCCTTCAGCCGCGTCTGGCCGCTACCGCCGAATTCCTTGAGGACGATATGGCGCGCATACCGAGTGAGTTCGTCGTCGGAGAGGATCATGCGCCCCAGGCGAACGTCAGGCTGGTGCGGTACCAGGTGTCGGAGTCCGTATCGACCGCGTCGATCGAATCGCGGGCGCCGAGGATCACGCCGGCGGCATATTGCTCGACCGTCGGGCAGTCGATCGCGCGCGGCGTGACGCGGCGGACGCGACCATCGGGGGTCATCAACACGGCAAGATCGAGCGTCAGGCTCCAGCCCTGCATCGTCCTGATCGCCTTGACGCACCGCCCGGCCATCACTTCGCCGTGCACATAGGCGGAGGTGTTCGCGAGCGTGCTTGCCTGCTTGCGGATGCGCAGGACGGGCAGCGTGGTCCAGTCCTGCGGTGGCATTCCCGCCGTCGCCACGGTCGACGGCACGAGGATCGGCGGCGGCGCGATCGGCGCAACGGCCTGGGCCAGGAGGAGAAGTGCGGCGATCATCGGCCGGTCGATCCGAACCCGCCGATGCCGCGCGACGTCTCGTCCAGCGTGCCGACTTCGGCGAGCGTCGCGCGCAGGACGACCGCGGGAACGAGCTGCGCGATGCGGTCGCCCCGCGCGATCTCGAAGGGGTCCTGGCCGAGATTGGCGAGGATGACCTTCACCTCGCCGCGATAGTCGCTGTCGATCGTGCCCGGCGTGTTGAGGCAAGTGACGCCGTGCTTCAGCGCGAGGCCGGAGCGGGGGCGGACCTGGACCTCATGGCCGACGGGGATGGCAATCGCGAAGCCGGTCGCGACGGCGGCGCGTGCGCCGGGCGCGAGCGTCAGCGCTTCGGCGGAAACGACGTCCATCCCGGCGGCACCCTCGGTCGCATAGGCGGGCAACGGCAGGCCTTCGCCGTGCGGCAGGCGCTTCAGTTCGATACGGATCATGACACAGCTTCTAGCGCATCGGCAATGCGGTCCGCCAGTCGTGCGGCGACCGCGTCCTTGGGCAGGCGCTCCCAGCTCTCGACGCCGGCTTCGGTGACGAGGTGAACGCTGTTGTCCGCGCCGCCCATGACGTCGCCCGAGACGTCGTTGGCGACGATCCAGTCCGCGGTCTTGCGCACGCGCTTGGCGGCGGCGTGCTCGAGCACGCGCTCGGTCTCGGCGGCGAACCCGATCAGCAGGCGAGGACGGTGCGGGCTGCACGCCAGGGTCGCGAGAATGTCGGGGTTTTCCGCGAGCGTCAGCGTCGGCGTGGCATCGCCCTTCTTGATCTTCTGCAGGACGGATTCGACGTGCCAGTCCGCGACCGCGGCGACCATGACGGCGGCGTCGGCGGGCAGCGCGCGGTCGACTGCGTCGGACATCTCCCGCGCGGTCTCGACATCGATCCGATCGACGCCGTGCGGAGTCGGCAGCGTCACGGGGCCGGCGACCAGCGTCACGCGCGCGCCGAGCCGTGCCAGTGCCGCGGCGATCGCGAAGCCCTGTTTACCCGACGAGCGGTTGGCGATGTAGCGGACCGGGTCGATCGGCTCGTGCGTCGGGCCGGCGGTGACGAGGATGTGACGGCCCGTCAGGCGCTTTGGCAGGCCGGGGGCGAGCATCGCTTCGATCGCCGCGACGATCGCGGGCGGCTCGGGTAGGCGGCCGGGGCCGTATTCGCCGCACGCCATGATGCCTTCGTCGGGCGTCATCACCGTCACGCCGTCGGCACGAAGTTGCGCCACGTTGCGGACTGTCGCGGTATGGCCCCACATGCGGACGTTCATCGCCGGCGCGACCAGCACCGGTGTGTCGGTCGCGAGCAGCAGCGTCGTCGCGAGGTCGTTCGCGAGGCCTGCCGTCATCCGCGCCATCAGGTCGGCGGTGGCCGGCGCGACGACGATCAGGTCGGCCTCGCGGCTGAGCTGGATATGGCCCATCTCGGCCTCGTCCTTGAGGTCCCAGAGCGTCGTGTAGACCTTGTCCTCGCTGAGCGCGGCGAGCGTCATCGGCGTGACGAAATGATGCGCGGCCTCGGTCATCACGCACCGCACCGCGTACCCGCGCGTCTTCAGCAGGCGGATCAGTTCGGCGGCCTTGTAGGCGGCGATCCCGCCACCGACGATCAGGAGGATGCGTTTCATGCCGCTACCCTAACGGATAATGCGCTTCACGGTAATGCGCCGGGTATCGAGCGCCGCGGCGAACAGGTCGCGCAATCCGTCGAGCGCCAGCACCAGGCCGACCAGCAGCAAGGGGGAGACCAGCAACGCGCTCTGCGACGTGCCCGATCGGTCGAGCAGCGCGATCAGAAGCACCGCCAGCAGGATCGTGCCGAGGACACGCGGCGCGATGGCGTCACGCCATGTCGTCCATCCGAACAGCGCCAGACCGACGACCGGGCCGGCCACCCATAGCGGCGCATAATCGAGCATGGTGGCCGACGCGAACGCCGACACGACGCTGCCGGTACCGGCCGGAGCGTCTGTGCCCACCGCGATGTCGAGCGGCGTGACGATCGCAGCGACCGCATGGGCATGGAAGGCGAGCACGATCGCGAGCAACCCCAGCGCTGCGATCCAGCCTAGCGTCTCGTCGCGTCGGCGCTCGCGTATCGCAAACCCGGTCATCGTCACGATGTAGAGCACGGCGGCATCGCAGATCAGCGTCGCGGCGAGCCCGAACGCGACTGCGTCGATCCAGCGACCCGGTCGATGCACACCGAGCGACAAGGCTATCAGCAAGCCCGCCCAGGTCTCCGGTAAATTCGAGAGATCCGTTCGCAACAGGGGCGCTAGCCCGGCGAACAGCAGGACCGCGGCGAGCGTCCGTGCCGCGCGCGTCTTCAACGCGAGCGTTAGTCGCGCATACCAGGCCACCGCGACGGCCGCTGCAAGGCAATACAGCATCGTCGTGACGGCAAGGCCGGGCAACGAACCTGCCACGACGGCCAGCGTCGGCAAGGGGAACGCCGTGAACGGTTCGAGCGGATATTTCCCCGCGCGCAACGCATCGCCTGCGACAGCATAATAGCTGCCGCCGTGTCGTACGGCTTCGACGATCCCGGCATACAGGCTCGTGTCGGGCTGACCTAAGGGAGCCGAGACCGCCATCAGGGTGGCGAGCAGTACGAGGGAGACCAGCGCCAGCACAAGGCGTGCCGTGGGCTGCGACACCACCGCGAACCGGGATGGCAACGCAAGCCACCGCGGGGTCAGCGCGCGGCGCATCGCCCGACTTTCCCGCACTCGTCTCGTCGAAGCTCGACCCGGCGAATCACGTCAGAACGAACCAGGATCCCACGATCCCGGCGGCGGCGGCGAGTACGGCGACGAGGCCGTAGCGCCAGCCGCCGCCGATCCGGATCACTTCGATCTCGCGCAACGGCATCGTCGGCGGTGCGCCACCGGGGGCGGGGTAATGCGCCTCGATCCGACGGACCAACTCGGGGAGCCGGGTCAGCGTCTGGAAATCTGCGATCAGGCGGTCGGCGATCATCGCCTCGGGGCCGAGCTCGCCGCGGATCCAGTCGCGGACGAACGGCTCGGCGGCTTCCCACAGGTTGATGTCGGGGTTGAGGCTGGTCGCGACGCCCTCGACCATCACCATCGTCTTCTGCAGCAGCAGGAGATGCGGCTGCGTTACCATGTCGAAATCGCGCGTTATCGAGAACAGGCTGTCGAGCATCATGCCGATCGACATGTCCTTGACCGGCAGGCCGCGCATCGGCTCGCCGACGGCCCGCAGCGCGGTGGCGAATTCGGCGACGTCGTGGTGCGCGGGGACGTAGCCCGCCTCGAAATGGATCTCGGCGACGCGCTTATAATTGCCGGTGATGAGACCGTAGAGAATCTCGGCGAGCCAGACGCGTGCGCGCCGGTCGATCCGGCCCATGATGCCGAAGTCGATCGCGGCGATGCGATTGCCGGGCAGCGCGAACAGGTTTCCCTGGTGCATGTCGGCGTGGAAGAACCCGTCGGCGATCGCCTGGCGGAGGAACGCGCGGACCAATGTCTGTGCGAGCGCGGGAAGGTCGTAGCCGGCGCCGACGAGGGCGGGGCGGTCGGATAGCTTGATGCCGTCGATCCATTCGATCGTCATGACCTTGTTGGTCGAGCGCGCCCAGTCGATCGCGGGGATGACGAAATCGGGCTCGGCGGTCATGCCCTCCGCGAGTTCGGACGCGGAGGCGGCTTCGCGGCGGAAGTTGAGTTCTCGCAGGGTCCAGCGCTTGAACGTCTCGATCGTGAGGCGGGGGCGCAGGCGCATCGCTTCGGGGCTGAGCGCCTCGAGTTGTGCTGCGGCCCAGCTGTAGGTGTCGATCGCGCGCGCGAAATCGTCTCCTACGCCAGGGCGGAGGACTTTTACCGCGACCTGGCGGCCATCGGTGGTGACGGCACGGTGGACCTGCGCGATCGACGCGGCGCCGACCGGGATCGGTTCTATTCGCGAGAACAGCGTCTCCAGCGGCTTGCCGAAGCTCGCCAGCATCGCCGCCTCGATCGTCTCGTAGGGGACGGGGGAGAGCTGATCCTGCAACCTTAAAAGATCATGCGCGGCGTCCTCGCCGACGAGATCCGGCCGCGTGGCGAGCGTCTGCCCGAGCTTGATCGCCGCCGGCCCGATCGCCTGGAACGCATCCGCATAGCGCGGCACTGCCGGCACGCGCGCCCCGAACCGCGCGATCCGTGCGAGGCGGCGGACAGGGGCAGGCGTATTCGGGTCGCGCTCGATCCCGCGCAGTGCGCCGTGGCGAGCGAGGATGCGGCCCCATTTGAGGAGGCGCCAGACGTGGGTTGTGGACGCAGTCACTGGGCGAGGGCGTCTTGAGAAGGGTTTTGTTCACGCGAAGGCGCGAAGGCGCGGAGAGAAGGAAGAACTGGTTCGCGCAGAGGCGCAGAGGCGCAGAGGCGTGGCGCTACGCCGCGGATGCGGCTTTTCATAACCAACGTCAGGGCGTCATAGCGCTGATGCGCAAGAGCCGCCTTGGCGCCCTCGCGCCCACTTACTCTCCGCGCCTCTGCGCCTCTGCGCGAACAAATCTTCGCGCCTTCGCGCCTTCGCGTGATCACTAGATCTTCCACCCGCTGTGGATCGCGACGAGGCCACCCAACAAAGGTTCGACCTTCGTCTGCACGAAGCCCGCGTCCGCGATCATGCCCTTGAACTTGGGCATGTCGGGGAAGCGGCGGATCGATTCGATCAGGTAGCGGTAGCTGTCGGCATCCTGCGCCAGAAGCTGACCAAGCTTTGGGACCATCTTGTGCGAATAGGCGTCGTATACCTCTGCAAACCCGGGCCAAACGGTGGTCGAGAATTCGAGACAGTAGAAGCGTCCGCCACGCCGCAACACACGGTGCGCCTCGCGGAGAGCCTTCGGGATATCGGTCACGTTTCGGATGCCGAACGCGATAGTGTAGGCGTCGAAGAACTTGTCGGGGAAGGTCAGCGTTTCCGCATTGGCTTCGGTCCAGACGAGGCCGTCGATGCCGCGCTTCTGGGCGCGCTGCATGCCGACTTCGAGCATCTGCGGGTTGATATCGGCGACCGTGATCGAGGCACCCGACGGCTCCATGCGGAACGCGATGTCGCCGGTGCCGCCGGCCATATCGAGGATCTGCTCGCCTTCGCGCGGCTTTACGCGGCGGACGAAGCGGTCCTTCCACAGGCGGTGCATGCCGCCCGACATCGCATCGTTCATCAGGTCGTATTTGCCTGCGACGTTCGAGAAGACGCCGCCGACGCGGGCGGTCTTCTCGGTGGCGGGGATGTCTTCGTAGCCGAAGGAGACGGTATCGGGCGTGAGTGCGGGCGCGGGCGCGATCAAGTCGTTCATATCCTGCGCTCTAGCCGCGCCTTGTGGCGCGAGCAAACGCAACCTAGCTGCAAACCGTGCCAGAATTACCAGAAGTCGAAACCACCGTGCGCGGGCTGGAGCCCGTGCTGAAGGGCCAGCGCCTGACCTCGGTCGAGCCGCGCCGCGCCGACTTGCGCAAAGCGATCCCGGTCGACCTGCGCCAGCGGATGACCGGGGCGACCGTTACGCATCTGGGCCGCCGCGCCAAATACGGGCTGATCGATACCGATCGCGGCGATACGCTCGTCTTCCATCTCGGCATGTCGGGGCGCTGGCGAGTCGATCCGAGCGAATTGCTCGCGCATGATCATCTGCTGATCGGCACCGAGGCGGGGCGGACGGTCGCGCTCAACGATCCGCGGCGATTCGGCTTTCTCGATCTGTGGGCGAGCGATGACATCGCCAACTACCCGCCGTTCCTCAGCATGGGGCCGGAGCCGCTCGGACCCGACCTGACGGCGGCGTATCTGCTCGAGGCGCTCGAAGGGCGGGGGGCGTCGATCAAGGCGATGCTGCTCGACCAGCGAATCGTCGCGGGTCTCGGCAACATCTATGTCTGCGAGGCGCTGCACATGGCGAAGATCGCGCCGTCACGTGCGGCGGGGCGGATCTCGCTGTTTCGACTCGAGCGACTCGTCGAGGCGATTCGGACGGTGCTGACGGCAGCGATCCTGGCGGGCGGGTCTTCGCTCCGGGACTACGTCCGGCCGGACGGCGAACTCGGCTATTTCTCTAAGCAATGGCGCGTCTATGGGCGTGAAGGCGAGGCGTGCGAATGTGGCGCTACCGTGAAGCGGCGGACGGAGGGCGGGCGCTCGACGTTCTGGTGTCCGAAGTGCCAACGCGGTTGAGCCTATCAGTTGACGGGCCAGCACAAAGTGAGTAGGGCCGCGGCTTCGAGAGGGCGTAGGAGCAATCCGGCGCCCCTTTTTATTCATTCGAACATCCAGAGGGCTTCATGGCGAACACGCCGCAGGCGAAAAAGCGTATCCGTCGCAACGACCGTCGCGCGGAAGTGAACGGCAACCGCGTCGGCCGTATCCGTACCTTCATCAAGAAGGTCGAGGCCGCATTGGCGTCGGGCGACAAGGGCGCAGCGACCACCGCACTCGCAGCGGCACAGCCTGAGCTGCAGCGTGGCGTCGCCAAGGGCGTGCTGCACAAGAACACCGCGAGCCGCAAGTTCGCGCGTCTGACCAAGGCCGTGACCGGGCTCGCCTAAGCGAACCGTCATTGCCGAGTAGATTACCCGTCGGGAATTCCCGGCGGGTTTTTTGCGTCTGCGAATGGAACCGATCGGGAGTCTGCATAACCCCAGGATTCCCCGCGATTCGAGTATGCACAGATCAAGTCAGTCGATGACCAGATTCACAAAAAATGCGTAAAGACAGCCACTTATAAAAATATCGACGCATTTCCGGGGCTTGGTCAAGTCAAGCCGGTTTATTTCGAAAATGTGACGTGTCCGGGCCTTGCTCAACGCGCCGATCGCTTCATAACTGCCCCGACAGCGACGATGCTCACGACCGTGAATCACGGGGGCACGCATCGGCGCTTCATGAATAGGGCGAAGATGCCGGATGACCGTTGTGGGTCGTCGCGGGGGATCATTTTCTGTCGGAACTAAATCACCAGCGCGAGCGTCGCGCGGGGTCGGAGAAGTGTGCGCGTGGCGAACTGGCAAGGATCGATGGCGCACGTGACCGAGGCCGAAAAGGCCTGGGCCCGCGTTCGTGCGTCCTTGCGCGAGTCTGCCGGCGTGCGCCTGTTCGAGCAGTGGTTGAAGCCTATCGAGCTGATCCCGGGGGAAGATCGCGACACGATCCGCCTCGCGCTGCCGTCGGCGTTCATGACGAACTGGGTGCGCAATCATTACGCCGACCGGCTCGTGCTCGAATTCAAGCAGATCCTGCCGCACGTCCGCACCGTGCAGATCGAGACCCGAGCGCCGGGCCGCGCGCCGGTGGTGCTCGCGATCGAACCGGCCGCGCCCGTGCCCGCGACGCCCGCACCTGTCGCGAATCCCGTGCCGGCCGAGACCAGGTCGGTTGCGGAGCCTGCGCAGGTTTCGATGAAGTTCGGCGTCGATCCGTCGCTGAAGCCGGCGCCGGCGGTTCCCGTCGCTGCGCCGTTGGCGGTGGGCGTGCCGGCCGAACGGCCGCCGCTCGATCCGCGCTATACGTTTGCGCGATTCGTCGTCGATCCGTCCAACAAGGTGGCGTTCAACGCCGCCAAGGTGCTCGCCGAGCCGGGCCCGGTCCGGTTCAGCCCGTTGTTCCTCCACAGCGGCACGGGGCAGGGCAAGACCCATCTCATGCACGCGATCGGCCACGCGTTCCTCGAGCATAACCCGCACGCGATCGTGCTGTGCATGTCCGCCGAGCGGTTCATGTACGACTTCGTCGCGTCGATGCGCGCGCGCGATACGCATGCGTTCAAGCAGCGGCTGCGCGGGGCCGACCTGCTGCTGATCGACGACCTCCAGTTCATCGCCGGCAAGGACGCGACCCAGGAGGAATTCTTCCACACCGTCAACGAGATTATGGCGGCGGGCAAGCGGCTGGTGATCTCCGCCGATCGCTGCCCGCAGGCGCTCGAAGGCGTCGAGGCGCGGATCGTCAGCCGCATGTCGGTCGGTCTCGTTGCGGATATCAAGGCGCCCGACCTGGTGCTGCGCCGGACGATCCTCGACCGGAAGCTCGTGGACCTGCCCGACATGCGCGTGCCAACCGACGTGCTCGACCTGCTTGCGAGCCGCATCCATGCGAACATCCGCGAGCTCGAAGGCGCGCTGAACCGGGTGGTGGCGTATGCGCAGCTGACCGGTGACACGATCGACCTCGACTTCGCGGTTGCGACATTGGGCGAAGTTCTTCGTGGTGCGCAGAAGCGCGTGACGATCGACGAGATCCAGAAGCTCGTGTCGGCGCATTTCGAACTGAAGCCGCTTGATCTCATTTCCGCGCGGCGCGCCCGGGCTGTCGCGCGGCCAAGGCAGATCGCGATGTATCTGGCGAAGCGGTTGACGACGCGGTCGCTGCCGGAGATTGGGCGGAAGTTCGGTGGCCGCGATCACTCGACGGTGATCCATGCGGTGCGGAAGATCGAGGAACTGCGCGACTCGGACCGGGACATCGACGCTGCGGTGCGCGTGCTGATGCGCGAGCTCGAAGGCTAGGCTAGCCCGTACTTCCTTGTTCTCCCGCGAAGGCGGGAGCCCAGACTGGGCCCCCGCCTTCGCGGGGGAACACGCTGCATGCGGTATGCCAAGATGTAGCCGCATCGGCCGGCACACCAAAAACTCCCCCGTCATCCTGACGAAAGTCAGGATCCAGAGTTACGGACGGTTGCTTATTTGGCTCTGGATCCTGACTTTCGTCAGGATGACGGAATAGGGGTTAAACCTGCAACCCCATCGCATCCTGCGTCTGCTTCAGCACCGGTGCCGCCAGCGCGCGTGCCTTCTCAGCACCCGCCTGCAACACCGCCGTCACCGCGCTGCGGTCATCGAGCAACCGCACCATCTCGTCACGGATCGGCCCGAGCTTCGCCACCGCCAGATCCGCCAGCGCTGGCTTGAACGCGCCGAAGCCCTTGCCGCCGAACTCGCCGAGCACCGTTGGCACGTCGCTATCCGCCAACGCCGCGTAGATCGTCAGCAGGTTGCGCGCCTCGGCCCGGTCGCCCAGTTCGTCGACCGTCGCCGGCAAATTATCCGGATCGGTCTTCGCCTTGCGGAACTTGTCGGCGATCGTGTCGTCGCTGTCGATCAGCTTGACCACCGACTGCTCGGACGGGTTCGACTTCGACATCTTCGCCGACGCATCGCGCAAGCTCATGATCCGCGGCGCCGCCTTGCTGATCAGCGGGGCGGGGAGCGTGAACAGGTCCACCTTGTAATCACCGTTAAATTTGGTGGCGATGTCGCGCGCGAGTTCGAGATGCTGCTTCTGGTCCTCGCCGACCGGCACGTGAGTCGCGTTGTAGAGCAGCACGTCGGCGGCCATCAGTACCGGATAGTCGTACAGCCCGACGCTCGCGCCCTCGCGGTTCTTGCCCGCCTTGTCCTTGAACTGCGTCATGCGGTTGAGCCAACCGACGCGGGCGACGGTGTTGAGCAACCACGCCATCTCACTATGCGCCGGCACGCGCGCCTGGTTGAACAGGATCGATTTCGCCGGGTCGATCCCCGCCGCGATCATCGTCGCGGCGACCTCAATCGTGTGCGACGATAGCTCGGCAGGCGCGATCCATTCGGTCGGCGCGTGGAGATCGGCGATGAAGAACATCGACTCGCCACCCTGTGCGGCGACGTCGTCCTGCAGCGTCACCCACTGCTTCACCGCCCCCAGGTAATTGCCGAGATGGAGATTACCGGTGGGCTTGATGCCGGAGACGACGCGCATGTTGAAACCTATCTGGAACGACGCAGAAGCGTGGATATGTCGCCCAACCGGAACGCCCCGGTGAGCAATGTCGCGATCGCATAGACGACGCCGCCGGTCGCGACCAGCACCAGCATCGCCCCCCAGCGCTCGACGCTGGTGCCCGTCACGAACGGCTGGAACAGGCTATTCAGGAAATACATCACGACGCCCATGATGAGCGCGGCGACCAGCAGCCGCCACGTCCGGCGACGGAGCCGGGCATCGGGCGTGAAGTGCCCGCGGCGGACGAGCGTCCGGTACAGCATCGCGACGTTCACCGTGCTGGCGATCGCGGTGGCGAGCGGCGGTCCCATGTGACCGAGCGGCTTGATGAAGGCAAGGTTGAGGACGAGATTCACGACCATCGACATCGTCGCATAGCGCACCGGCGTGCGCGTGTCGGAGCGCGCGTAATAGCCCGGCGTCAGTACCTTCACGAGGATGTACGACGGCAACCCTATCGAGAACGCGGCCAAGGCCTGCGCGGTCAGCACGCTGTCCTCGAGCGCGAACTTGCCGTGCTGGAACAGTGCACCGACGATTGGCACCCCGCACACGATCAGCGCGACTGTTGCGGGGAGAGTCAGGAACAGCGCGAGTTCCATGCCGCGGTTCTGCGTGGTCATTGCCTCCGCATCCTCGCCGCGGCCGAGCTGGCGTGAGATCGTCGGAAGCAACACCGTGCCGAGCCCGATCCCGATCAGCCCGAGCGGGAGCTGGTTCAGTCTATCCGCAAAATAGATGTACGAGACCGAGCCGGCCGGCAGCAGTGCGGCAGCGAGCGCGGTCGAGACGACGAGGTTGATCTGCACCGCACCAGCGCCGGCCGCGGCGGGCCAAATCAGCGACATGAGCTTCTTCACGTCGGGATTAAGTTGCGGGCGCTTCAGGCGGAGCTTCACGCCCGATGCGCGACACGCCCAGATCAGCCACAGTAGCTGCAACGCGCCCGATACCGTGACCGCGATCGCCTGGTTGCGCGCGGTCAGCAACGGCTGGTGTTCGTGGAACAACAGCAGCGCCGCGATCAGCGTCGCGTTGAGCAGGATCGGCGCGGCCGCGTTGATCCAGAATTTGTGCAGCGAATTCAGGATGCCGCCGAGCAGTGACACCAGACTGATCAGCAGCAGATAGGGCAGGGTGATCCGCGAGAGGTGGACGACATAGTCGAACCGCTCCGCGCTCGCGCCGTTGAATCCGAAGGTCAGCAGCCACGTCATAGGCCACGCCGCGAGTTCGAAGATCGCGGTCATCAGGATCAGCGTCGGCAGAAGCACCGACAGCGCGTCCTCGGCGAACGCGATCCCGTCGGGCAGTCCGCGACCATCCTTGTCGCCAACCTTCCGATTGAACATCGGGATGAACGCGGCGGAGAACGCGCCCTCCGCGAAGAGCGCGCGGAACATATTGGGGAGGCGGAACGCGATCAGGAACGCGTCGGACGCGAACCCGGCGCCGACGAACCGCGCGAACAGCGAGTCGCGCACCAGCCCCAGGACGCGGCTGGCGAGCGTCAGCCCTCCGACCGATCCCAGCGCCTTGGTGAGGTTCATCTAAGCGCGCTCCGCCCCCGGTCGATCAGGCCTGGCCGAAATCGCCGACGTTGGGCTGGATGCCAGCCTGCTCGGACTGCTGGATATAGAGCTGCGAGAAGTCGATCGGCTCGAGCAACAGCGGCGGGAAGCCACCGTCACGCACGGCATCAGACAGCACGCGACGCGCGAACGGGAACAGCAGGCGCGGGGCCTCGCCCAGCAGGAACGGCTGGACATGCTCGGCCGGGATGTTGCGCAGCCCGAACAGGCCCGCGTACGAAAGGTCGACGATAAACGCGACCTGGCCATCGCTCTCGGCGCGGACGTCGATCTTGAGCACGACCTCATGCACTTCGTCGCCGACCTGCGCCGCGCCGATGTTAAACTGAACGTCGATCGCCGGGGGCGTCTGGTTCTGATAGACGGCGGGGGCGTTGGGGTTCTCGAACGACAGGTCCTTGACGTATTGCGAGATCAGCCCGGCAGCGGGGATCGTGTCTTCACCGTTCGCGAGAGCCTGGTCTGGCGTGGTGAAGCCGTTGTCCTGATCATCCATTCGTCGTGTCCTTAGAAGATAAGCGCGGAAATGGGACCGAAGCGGCACGCTTGCGCGTTCATATCGGTCAGGGCGCTGCGAGTAGCAGTGCCGACGGGGCGTTTCAACGGCCCCGGGTTTGAATAAACGCAGCTTTGGCCTATGTTAGCCCGAAGATCGGAGGCACGGTTGTTTTACGTAGTTCTTCTCGCGATGGTTGCAGGCTTCTTGGCGATGCGACTCTACAGCGTGCTCGGCAAGCGAACGGGGCATGAACAGCCCCTGCCGCGTGCAGCCGAGGACCGCCCCGCGATCGCCGCCGTTCCGCGAACGGTCGACGCCACCACGCCCGAGCCGCGCGAGATCGCGAGCCGCAACATCGAGCCGCGCGCCGAAGCCGGCCTGCGTTCGATCGTCGCCGCCGAATCCGGGTTCGACGTCAACCAGTTCCTCGAAGGTGCGCAGGCGGCCTACCGCATGGTCCTGGAGGCGTTCTGGAAGGGCGACGAGGAACAGCTCGGCTATCTTGCGGAAGACGACGTTCGTGCAGCGTTTGCCGAAGCGATCGCGGCGCGGGTTGCGGCTGGTGAGGTTCTGGACAACCGTCTCGTGTCGATCGAGCGCGCGGTCATTTCCGATGCGAGCGTGTCGGGTCGCGATGCACGGATCACCGTCAGGTTCGATGCAGACATTGCCGCGGTGACGCGCGATGGCGACGGCGTCGTGCTGGCCGGGTCATTGACCGACGCCGTCGAGACGCATGACGTCTGGACGTTCGCACGGACGCTGAAAAGCAGCGATCCGAACTGGAAGCTCGCCGACACCGACGAGGCGTGATCGTGCGATCCAAGGGGGCCGGGGCTAGCGCGCTGGCGCTGTCGATTTTGCTGAGCGCGTGCGTCGGCGGTGTCGCGCCACCGCGATCGGGGCCGGCGCCGGTCGACGATAACCGGGGATCCGATCGCGAACCCGCGCGTGAGCCGGTACGCGTTCATCCCTCGCGCGATACCGGCGCATCCCCGAACATCCGCGGCATTCAGATGCCGGCGCGAATCGTCGGTGCGGTGCCGGTCTTGCCGATTCCAGTCATCGCTCCCGTAACGCCGACTAATGCGGCAACCTCAGGCGTCGTTGCCGGCCCGGCGGTTGCCAGCTTGCCGATCGACGACGCTCAGGCGCAGTCCGCGCTGGCGGCCTTCGTGACGAGTTGCCCGTCGCTCGTTCGGCGTAACGACGCGTCGGGTCTCACCCGCGGCGCCGACTGGCAGCCGGCCTGTGCCGCCGCGGTTTCGGTGCCACGCGGCGGGGCACGCAATTTCTTCGCGCAATGGTTCGAGGCGGCGCAGGTCGGCGACGGCAAGGCGTTCGCGACGGGCTATTACGAGCCGGAGATTGCCGGTTCGCTAGAACGGCGCGACGGTTATGCGCCAATCTATGGTCGCCCGAACGACCTGATCGACGTCGATCTCGGTGCGTTCTCGACCGCACTGAAGGGCAAGAAGGTTCGCGGTCGCGTAGATCGCAGCAATCTGGTGCCTTATTACGATCGTACCGCGATCGAGCAGGGTGCGATATCGGGACGGGCGCCGATCCTCGCCTGGGCGCGCGACCCGATCGAGCTGTTCTTCCTCCAGATCCAGGGATCCGGACGGCTGCGACTGCCCGACGGCGAGATCCTGCGCGTTGGCTATGCCACCCAGAACGGGCGTGATTATACCGGCATCGGCGCGCTGATGAAGTCGCGCGGGCTGCTTCAGCCCGGACAGACCTCGATGCAGGGTATCGTCGCGTGGCTCCATGCGCACCCGGCCGAAGGGCAGGCGATCATGCGCGAGAACAAGAGCTTCGTGTTCTTCCGCGAACTCGAGGGCGCGCCGCTGGGGGCACTCGGCCTGCCGGTCACCGGTCAGGTCAGCGCGGCGGCGGACGTCAAGTTCGTGCCGCTCGGCGCGCCCGTGTTCCTGTCGCTCGATCGGCAGGACGCGAGTGGCTTGTGGATCGCGCAGGATACCGGCGGCGCGATCAAGGGCAGCAATCGTTTCGACACGTTCTGGGGCGCCGGCCCTGCGGCAGAGTCGACCGCAGGCGGAATGGCCGGGCGTGGCACCGCGTTCCTGTTGCTGCCGATCGGCACGGTTCAACGTCTGAACGGCCAGCGGGTCAACGGTCAGATAGATGGGGCGCAAGATGGCGGGCCGATCCCTCAACCCTGACCCCCTCACCCCCGAGGAGGCACAACTCTGGGCGCGCGTGATGGCGAGCGTCCGGCCGATGCGGGTGGTCGCGGTTCGTATCCCGGACCGGGCGCCGCCGCTACCGGCCCCGCCCAAGCCGCTGATCGGGCCAAACGGTAAGGTCATACCGCCTCCGCCCGCGCCGATGGGCAAGGTGAAGCCGTTGATC
This sequence comes from Sphingomonas sp. CFBP 13603, assembly GCF_014892665.1. Lineage (NCBI taxonomy): Bacteria > Pseudomonadati > Pseudomonadota > Alphaproteobacteria > Sphingomonadales > Sphingomonadaceae > Sphingomonas > Sphingomonas sp. CFBP 13603. Next base: position 359,508 of record NZ_JADBIA010000001.1, read on the forward strand.
CGCACGGTCGTCACGCCCTTCGCCAGCCGGCCGAGCGCGAAACCGGCGGTGGTGTCGCGGCCGGTCGCCAAGCCGATTACGGCCAACACGCTCGACGGCGGTTGGGACAAGAGGCTGACGCGCGGCGTGGTCAGTCCCGACAGCTCGATCGATCTGCACGGGCATACGCTGGCATCCGCGCATGCGTTGCTCGATGTCGGGCTAGGGCGGGCGATCGCGCGAGGGGACCGTTTGTTGCTGTTGGTGACGGGCAAGCCGCCGCGGCCGGAAAGCGAACGCCCGCACGCGCGGGGCGCGATCCGGTCGGCAGTGGCGGACTGGCTGGCTGGCTCGCGGCATGCCGATTCGATCGCGGCGGTCCGTGGCGCGCATCCGAGGCACGGCGGGCAGGGTGCGCTGTACATCGTCCTCAGGCGCGGACGGGACTAGCAGGTTTTGATTTTTCCTCCTCCTCGGCGGAGGAGGAAAGAAGGCTCAGCCGAGTGCGCGCGCGATCACGTCTTCGTAGATATCCGTCAGCGTCAGCAGGTCAGCCACCGCGACCGCCTCATCGACCTTGTGCATCGTCGCATTGATCAGCCCGAACTCGACCACCGGGCAGAGTTTCGACAGGAAGCGCGCATCGGAGGTTCCCCCGGTCGTCGACAGTTCCGGGGCGACTCCGGTCGCGCCGACGATTGCGGCCGACAATAGCGTCGAGAACGCGCCCGGCTCGGTAAGAAACGCTTCGCCCGATACCTTGCCCGTCACCGCCACGCGCGGCGCATAACGCTCGGCGATCGCGCGGATGCGCTCGATCAGGTCCGTCCCGCGGTGCTGGTCGTTGAACCGGATGCTGAGGCGCGCCGTGGCCCTGGCGGGAATGACGTTGTGCGCGGGATTGCCGACAGCGATGTCGGTGACTTCGATGTTCGACGGCTGGAACCAGTCGGTCCCCTTGTCGAGTACCACGGTCTCGATCTCGGCAAGGATCGCGATCAGCCGCGGGATCGGGTTGTCGGCGAGATGCGGGTAGGCGACGTGCCCCTGCCGCCCTGGCACGTCGATCCAGATGTTGACCGAGCCGCGCCGTCCGATCTTCACCATGTCGCCGAGCCGCGCGGTCGAGGTGGGTTCGCCGACCACGCACAGGTCGGGAACGATCCCACGCGCGGCCATCCGCTCCATCAATGCGACGGTGCCGTAGGTTGCGGGGCCTTCTTCGTCGCCTGTGATGATGAGCGATAGCGTCCCGGCATCGCTGCGGCTTGCGGCCGCAACGAACGCGGCGACCGCGCCCTTCATGTCGACCGCGCCGCGTCCGTAGAGCAATCCGTCGCGGACCTCGCCGGACCAGGGCGAGCCGGTCCAGCCTTCGCCGGGGGGGACGACGTCGACATGGCCGGCAAACGCCAGATGTCGCGGTCCATTGCCGCGCGTGGCAAGCATATTCTCGACCGGGCCGTCCGGCGCCTCGCCGACGACGAACCGATCGACCGCAAAGCCGAGCGGGTCGAGCGCCGACTCCAGAATATCGAACACCGTACCGCGCGCGGGCGTGACGCTATCCGCGCGGAGTAACGCCTGGGTCAGCGCGACCGGATCGATCGGCGCGCTCATGCAGGCGTCGGCACCGGCTGCTCGAATTGTTCGAGGACCCATTCCTCTTCCTGCGCGGCGGCGATCCAGTCCTGCATGAACGGATGTTCGAACATCGCCTGCATATAGCCCGCCGCAAAACGCGCGATCGGCAGCTGGTACGTGACGATCCGCGTGACGAGCGGTGCGAACATGATGTCCGCCGCGCCGAACTGGCCGAACAGGAAATCACCGCCGCCACCAAAGCGTGCGCGCGCCTGGGCCCAGATTTCCATGACCCGCTGCAACTCGACGAGCACGTCGTCGTCGGGCGTGCGCGCCGGGAAGACCTGGCGCACGTTCATGCTGTGCTTGCGCCGCAGCGCGGCGAAGCTCGAATGCATTTCGGCCGCCATCGACCGTGCCATCGCGCGCGCCGCGTTGTCCTCGGGCCAGAAGCGCTCGCGGCCGACCTTGTCGGCGAGATAGTCGACGATCGCGAGGCTGTCCCACACCACTGCGTCGCCGTCCCACAGGATCGGCACTTTGCCCGACGACGGCGCGAACTCGTCACCCGAGCGGCGCTTTTCCCAATCGGCGTCGTACATCGGCACGACGACCTCTTCGAACGGCAGCCCCGACTGCTTGCACGCGAGCCAGCCGCGCAGCGACCAGGAGGAATAGGCCTTGTTGCCGATGATCAGTTTCATGCGCGCGGTGCTAGGCGAGGGGGCGACAAGAGGCAATCGTCCCGCTCGCTGATGGGGCTAGGGAGGAGCGTATCAGAACAGACCGGGGACCTCGCGCTGCGCCGTGCCGGGACGATCGGGCATCAGCAGGTCGCGTCGCGTGTCGGAGGTACGCAACGCGCGCGCGCTGGCGTCGCCCGTGATCGGCGTACAACTGCGCCCGGCGAGGAAGTTCAGCGCCTGTCGCGTCGAGGACTCGAGCGGATCGCCGAGCTGGTAGCCGATATCGTCCGACGCCTGGCACGACGCCTCGACCTTGGTCGCCAGCCCGTCATAGTAATCGCCCTGACGCGCGGCATTCTGCGTCGCCAGCGCGATCACGCGCAGACGATCGTCGCAGGATTCCCTGTCGAGTGCGATCTGACCGACCGGCTTGCCGTATGTGTTGGTGCCGATCAGCCCGGCGTTGGCGTGCAGGTACGGCGTGAACGCGTTGATGACGAGTTCGCTCGCGGATGCCGTCCCGCCCGTACCTATGAATGCAATCCGCGTCGGCGCGATCGATTCGGGCTGGGGTGCAAAGAACCGCGTCGTGTTGTTCGCGGCCTTTTCGGTGCGGAACGTGACGTAGTCGAACACCTCGGACGTCGACCGGGCACCGCCGAGCAGGTCGCCGAGATACTCGGCGGTCTCGATCAGGCCGCCGCCATTGTAGCGCAGATCGACGATGACCTGTGTGACGCCTTTTGCCCGGAAATCGGCAAACGCGGCCTTCAGCGGTGCATTGGCAGTCCGAATGAACGTCCGCAGGTTCAGATAGCCGACGCGGCGTCCGCCATCGTCGATGATCTTGGCGCCATAGCGACTCGAAACCGGCAACAGCGCGAAGTCGGTCTTGGCGACCGTGACGACGCGCGAGCCCGCCGCATCGTTGACGCGAAAGGCCCGCGACGTACCAGCCGTATCGGGGCCAAGCGCCGTGGACAATCCCGCGGTACCCTCTGCGGCGACAATCGCGCTGACGGTTCGCAAGCTGCTGGACGAGGTGCCGATCGCGATGATTTCCGTACCGCGGTCGATCCCGGCGGCGAGGCCGGGCGCACCTTCGAACGCCTCTGCGGCAAACAGCCGCTGGCCGGTCTGATCCAGCGCGAATCGCAGACCGAAGCCCGCGGTCGCACCCGAATTGTTATACGCGTTTTCTTCCTTGATCGACGTCAGATAGGTGAAATACCGATCCTTGCGCTGCGCCCGCGCAGTCGCCGTCAGCGCATCGATATAGTCGTCGACCGTGGTGTAGGCCGCCGGACTCAGTGCCGCGGGAAGCGTGTCCGGGAACAGATACCATTCGCGCAACTGCGCCGCGGCCCAATCCTGGCGCTCGCGAAGCGAGCATCCCGTGCTGGCGGTCGGGGTAGGGGTGACCGTCGTACCACCGCCGGTCGTGCTCGACCCGCTATCGCTACCGCCACACCCCGACAGTAGCGCCACCGCCGCCAGCATCGTCCCGAAACGCATCTGCATCGATCACTCTCCCCGTTCGGGGGAGGCTATGAAATTCGGACAGCGGTGTCAGCCGGAAACAACGGATCGGTCCGATGTCGATGGATTTCGCGGGGGTGCCGGATCGAGCGCGCGATGCTGCCCGATACCGGTTCGTTCAGCTGACCGCTTCGACCACCGCCGCGCGGAGTTCGGGAATGCCCATGCCGTATTCGCTCGACGTGACGAGGATGTCTGGATGTGCAGCCGGCCGCTTGCGCGCTTCCGCAGCGGTGCGTTCGGTGACCTCGACCAGCTCGGACGCCTTGATCTTGTCCGCCTTGGTCAGGACCATGCGATAGCTGACCGCGGCCTTGTCGAGCATCTCGAGGATCTCGCGGTCGACGTCCTTGATGCCGTGGCGCGAGTCGATCAGCACGAGCGCGCGCTTGAGCACGTCACGCCCGCGCAGGAAATCGTTGATCAGGAAGCGCCATTTCTTGACGACGTCCTTGGGCGCCTTGGCGAAGCCGTAGCCCGGCATGTCGACGAGGCGGAACGCAAGCGGGGCGCCGACGTCGAAGAAATTCAACTCCTGCGTGCGGCCCGGCGTGTTGGACGTGCGCGCCATCGAGTTGCGTCCGGTGAGTGCGTTCAACAGCGAGGACTTGCCGACGTTCGAGCGACCGGCGAACGCCACCTCCGGCACCAACGCGTCGGGCAGGAATTCGAGCGTGGGCGCCGACTTCAAGAAGCCGACATGCCCCGCGAACAGCTTTCGCGCGTGCTCGAGCATCTCGGGCGTGAACGGCGCGTCGGTCTGCTTTAGGTCGGGACCTAGATCCGAGCCGGGGTTAGGAACGTCGTTCACTTGGTCACCGGCACTTTCAGGCCCGGATGGCGGGCGTACAACAGCTTCTGCTGGATGATCGTCAGGCAGTTCGACGTGATCCAGTACACCTGGAGTCCGACCGCGAACGGCGCCATCACGAACATCAGCACCCATGGCAGCAGCTTGAAGACCTGCTTCTGCGTGTCGTCCATCGGCGTCGGGTTCAGCTTGAACTGGAAGTACATGCTGATGCCCAGGATGATCGGCACGATACCGATCGCGATCATGTGCGGCGGCGTGAACGGCAGCAGGCCGAACAGGTTGAGCGGCGTCAGCGGATCGGGCGCGGACAGATCCTTGATCCACGCGACGAACGGCTGGTGACGCATCTCGATCGTCAGCATCAGCACCTTGTACAGCGCGTACATGATCGGGATCTGGAGCAGCGTCGGGGCGCAACCGGCGAGCGGGTTGACGCCCTCGGTCTTGTACAGCGCCATCACTTCCTGCTGCATGCGGACCTTGTCGTCCTTATGCTTCTCCTGGATCGCCTTCATCTTCGGCTGGACGGCACGCATCGCGGCCATCGACTTGAACTGGCGCTGCGCGATCGGGAACAACAGGCCGCGGATCGTCACGGTCAGCAGGATGATCGCGACGCCGAAGTTGCCGACCATGCGGAACAGCCAGTCGAGATAATAGAAGATCGGCTTCTCGACGATCCGGAACCAGCCCCAGTCGATCGCGTAGTCGAGCTTCGCCACGCCCTGCTGATCGGTGTAGCGATCGAGCAGGCGTACTTCCTTGGCGCCCGCGAAGAAGCGCGAGACCTGCGTGATCGCCTGGCCGGGTGCGACCTGCTTGGGCTGGAGCGCGTAGTCGGCCTGGTACGCCTTGTTGGCGCCCGCGCGGAACTGGCCGTCGAATGCCTGGCCCTGGTCGGGGACGAGCGCGGTCAGCCAGTATTTGTCGGTGAAGCCGAGCCAGCCGCCGGTCGTCGTGAACTTCTGCGCGGCCTCGTCGATGTCCTTGTAGTTCGGACGGTAGTGCGCTCCGCCATTGTCGACCGACATCGGCCCGACATGGATCGTCATCGACGACGGATCCTTCGAGATGCCGACGCGGTTGACGAGGCCGTAGGTGGCGACGGGGACGGGCGCGGTGCCGGCGTTGAGGACGGTCTGGCGGACCGTGAACATGTAATCCTGGTCGACCGCGATCTGGATACGGAAGCGCTGGCCGGTGGCGTTGGTCGCGTCGAGCGTGACCGGCGTGGTCGGCGTCAGCGTGGTCGCGCCCGAGGGCGTCCAGACGGCGTCGGCGGCGGGCGGGGTCAGGCCCTGCGCGCGCCAGCCGAAGCTTGCGAAATACGCGTCGGGCGCACCGGCTGGCGATAGCAGGCGGATCGGCGGCGAGTTCTTCGCGACGGTCTCGTCATAGCCCTTGAGCACGAGATCGTCGATCCGCGCGCCCTTCAGGTTGATCGAACCCGACACGCGCGGTGTCTCGATGCGGATACGCGGGGTGCTGGCAATCACGGCGTTGCGATCGCCGATCGCGGCGGCGCCGTCCGCGGCAGGATCGGCAGCGGGGTTGGCGACGGCCTTGGTCTTGCCGCCCTCGATCCGCGTGACCGGCGGGTTCGCGGTCGGGAAGAACTTGCCCTGGATCAGCGGCCATCCGAACAGGATCAGCGCCGCGATCACCGCGAACAGCACGAAATTCTGCTTGTCGTCTTTCACAGGGCGGCGTCTTTCAGTTTCTTGTCGATATCTGGGACCGGATCGGGGCCGTACCCGCCCCACGGATGGCAACGAGCGATACGCTTCGCCGCCAACCAGCCCCCCTTGAGCGCGCCATAGCGCCCAACGGCCTCGATTGCATAGGCGGAACACGAAGGATCGTAGCGACAGCTCGACGGCAGGACGAGCGAGGGCCCGAGTTGCCAGCCGCGTGCTAGGAGGATGAGGAGGCGGGCTAGCATGTCAAAACCGACGTTCGCCCACGCTGCAAGATTGTTTCCCCGCGAAGACGGGGACCCAGACTGGGCTCCCGCCTTCGCGGGAGAACAAGGGGCGGGGGGCGATCATCCGTTCTGCACCGCGCCACCCAAACTTAGGTACCACCCCGACGCAGGCCGGGGCCCAGTTGGGGAACGTAGCTAACGAAGGGCGGTCCTGCATCACGACCGCTTTCCCACCTGGACCCCGGCCTTCGCCGGGGTGGTGGTGTTCGCGGGAGCGGCAACCTTACTTACCGGCGTCTCGGCAGCTTGCGGCGTAACCTTGCGAAACGCCTTGCCGAGTTCGGTTCGCAACAAAGCGTAATCCCGCTCGACTCCGCCGGTGCGCCCGATCAGCACATGATCAGCCCCAACAACGCCGCGCTCCGCCAACAGCTCACGCGCCAACGCCCGCAACCGCCGTTTCATGCGGTTCCGGACGACGGCGTTGCCGATCTTCTTGGTGACGGTGAAGCCGATTCGCATCGTTGCGTCACCGTCATCGCGGGGGCGCATGAGCAGGACGAATCCTGGCATCGGTGCGCGCTTCCCCGCATTCGCCGCGAGAAAATCGCGGCGTTTGTCTAGAATGGTTAGGCCGACAGCTTCTTGCGACCGCGTGCGCGGCGTGCGTGGATCACTGCCCGGCCGCCGACCGTCGCCATCCGTGCGCGGAAGCCGTGACGGCGTGCGCGTACCAGGTTGCTCGGCTGAAAGGTCCGCTTCATTGGTCATTCCCTAGGTCATCAAATAGAAAACGGCCGCCACGGGGACGGCCTTGATGGCTGGGCGCTTACGGAAAGGGCGGCGGTAAGTCAATTCGCACCCGTCGTAACGGTCGTGTTTTTGGCAGCCTTGGCGCGCTCATGCCGCCGCATCGCGCTCTGCCGCCGCATCATCCGATCGACGAAATGCCCGGTCCGTGGCCAACGCCGCTTCAGCCGCGCCCATTTGAGCCGCGCCCAGCGCGAATTGCGTAGGACGAGGACCATCCCACCCGCGAACAGGAAGATACCCGCAGGCCCCGGCAGCGGCGCGAGCAAGGGCGCACTCAGGATCAACACTATCCCGAGCACCAACTGGCCGAAGCGGAGAACGGGGGAGCGGACTGCTTTCACGGAAGGCATGTGGGTCCGGTGTATTAGGTTCACAAGACGGCGCGATCGGAGAGTTCCCGACCGCGCGTCCTTGCAGACATGGCAAATCGGGTATGAATAAGGCGTGACGTCATGTCGCGGGGGAGCGGGCATGGCGGCGATCGTAGCGACGGTGGCGTATCTCGGGCTCGAAGCACGCGCGGTCGAGGTGCAAGTCCAACTGATTCCAGGACTTCCCGCGTTCAACGTCGTCGGCCTTGCGGACAAGGCGGTCGGCGAAAGCCGTGAGCGGGTGCGTGGCGCGATCGCCGGGATGGGACTTTCGCTGCCGCCGAAACGCATCGCCGTGAACCTGTCGCCGGCCGATCTGCCGAAAGAAGGATCGCATTTCGATCTTCCCATCGCGCTCGCCTTGCTGGCGGCGATGGGGGTGGTCGATGCCGAAGCGCTGGCGGATTATGTGATCGTCGGCGAGCTTGGCCTCGATGCGCGGATCACCGCGTCGCCGGGTGTTCTGCTCGCGGCGCTGCATGCGTCGGAAGTGGGGAAGGGGCTCGTCTGTCCGGCGGCGCAAGGATCTGAAGCGGCATGGGCAGGCGAGATCGAGGTTATCGCCGCGCCTGATCTGCTTTCGTTGCTCAACCACTTCAAGGGCCACGGCCTGCTCAGCCCACCCAAGCCGGGCATCGCAGAGCACGCCGACCACGGTCCGGACCTGCGGCAGGTGAAGGGACAGGAGACCGCGAAGCGCGCGCTGGAGATCGCTGCTGCCGGATCGCATAATCTGCTGATGGTTGGGCCCCCTGGCTCGGGCAAGTCGCTGATGGCCTCGTGCCTCCCCGGGATCCTGCCACCGCTCGACCCAGCCGAAGCGCTCGAAGTGTCGATGGTCCAATCGGTGGCCGGCACGCTCTCCGGTGGACGCTTGACCCGCACGCGTCCGTTTCGTGCTCCACATCATTCTGCGTCTATGGCGGCACTCACCGGGGGCGGGCTGAAGGTGAAGCCGGGGGAGGTCAGCCTCGCGCATCTCGGCGTCCTGTTCCTCGACGAACTCCCGGAGTTCCAGCGCGCCGTCCTCGATTCGCTGCGCCAACCGCTGGAGACGGGCACGGTCAGCGTCGCGCGGGCCAACGCGCACGTAACGTTCCCTGCTCGCGTACAATTGATCGCAGCGATGAACCCGTGCCGATGCGGCCACCTCGGCGACGCGAGCCTGGCCTGCGCGAGAGCCCCGAAATGCGCCGCGGATTATCAGGCAAAGGTGTCGGGTCCGCTACTCGACCGAATCGACCTGCACATCGACGTCCAGGCGGTCAGCGCGGCCGACCTGATTCTCCCGCCGCCGACCGAAGGCTCGGCAGAGGTTTCCGCCCGCGTTTCCGCCGCCCGGGCGATCCAGACCGAGCGATACCGCGACCACCCGGTTCGCACGAATGCGGAGGCGGATGGCGCGCTGCTCGACGCCGTCGCCACGCCCGACGAACCCGGCCGCAAGCTGCTGGCCCAAGCCGCCGAAGCGATGCGCCTGACCGCGCGCGGCTACACCCGCATCCTCCGCGTCGCTCGCACCATCGCCGATCTGGCGGGCAGCGAGACGGTCGGCCGTATCCACATTGCCGAAGCGCTAAGCTACCGCCGCCAGCCGCCCCGCAATTAAAGGCACAACTAAACCTGCTTGCGGCGGACGAAAGCTTCGTCTAGCCAACCCGCCGCTGCCCCTGTGGCGAAATTGGTAGACGCGACCGACTCAAAATCGGTTGCCGCAAGGCATGCTGGTTCGATTCCGGCCAGGGGCACCATCTCTTCTCACCGATCGCGCGGCGACCTTCGGGACAAGCGGCACAGTGATCGTTTCCTTGCGAAAATTTCGCCGGTAAGGACGCGGGATGGCGAAGCGACCGGCCCGATATGTCTCATCGCGGCGGCGCAATCGATCCGGGCTGAGGCCATCGTCGGAGCATTGGCTTCTCCTGCTCGGCGCAGTCGTCGCGTTCGCGGCGATTTTCGGGTCGCTGACCGATCTGCCCTGGCCGACCGAAACCACCACAGATCACCGCAAGCCCCGGCTGACGATGGCGCAGGCGCGCGCGTCCAATGCGCTGGTCCCGATCGTTGCCGACAAACGCAAGCGCGCGGAGCCATTCCGGTTTCGCGGCGGTCCTGCGGCGCGCCTCCAGGCGACCGAATGCCTCGCCACCGTCGCGCTGTATGAGGCTGGCGCCGACCGTGACGGACAGCGCGCCGTCATCCAGGTCGTGTTGAACCGGGTCGGCGCGCGGGGCTTCCCCAAGACGGTCTGCGGGGTCGTCTACCAAGGTGCGAACCGCAAGACGGGATGCCAGTTCTCGTTCACCTGCGACGGCTCGCAGACACGGCGGCCCGAGCACGAGGGCTGGGAACAGGCGCGACACGCGGCACGGCGGGCGATGAACGGCTACGTCTATACGCCGGTCGGCCGCGCGACGCATTATCATACCGACTGGCTGGTGCCGTACTGGCGCAGTTCGCTCGTCAAGGTGGCGACCGTCGAGTCGCACATCTTCTATCAGCGCCGTTGAGCGCTTAGTCGATCCGGTACTGGATCGGCTTGAAGCTGCCGCCGTTGGATTGCAGCGCTGAGCAGGCAGTCATGCCGATGACGAGGTCCATGGCAGCGCGGAAGACGATGGTGTCGCCGGCCTTGCTCAGCGGCGGCTCAACGGTGAATGCGCCGGTCTCACCATTGATCGGCACGTTCATGAAGCAGTTAAACGCGACCGGGATATGGTCCGGCTCGATGTCCCACGGCGCGAGCGCCTCGGCGAGGTTTCCGAAGCAGCCGCGATGCGGATCGGTATCGCCATAGATGATCGCGAAGGTTTCCTTCGAACACGGCGTCAGCAAGAAATCATGCCGTCCGACATCGTCTGAAACGATCTCCAGCATCACGTTGCTGCGGTTCGAATAGAGCAGGTCGCCGGTCGTCAGGTACAGTCGGCTCGCATAATCGAGCGTCCTCCCCGAAGAGATCGCCTCGCGAACATCCGCGCGGTTATAGGCGAGCAAGTCCGATACCTGGCGGCCTTCCGGATCGATCACGGTCAGCGTCTGCCCCTTGTCGAGCGTGAACCCGGCTCCCGAACGCGGCGGGATCGTCTTGATTTCAGCCACGTGCTTCGCCTCGCTTGAAAGGACATTTCCAGGATTCGTCGACGACGCGTCCGCTATATTGTCGCGCTTCGCTCGATTCGCCGTGGCGCGCCAGCATCGGGTTCATCGAGCCGGCATATTCGAGGTCGCGCGCGAGGATCGACGAGCGCAACTTGTCGTAGCGCTGCTGGTCGCGCAGCACTTCGAACTGGTCGTGCAGATTAAACACCATCGCGGGCGATTCGAACTTTCGCGCCGGACGGCTTGCATTCGGGTGTAGGCCGACGACGAAGAATGCCTCGCCTGCAAAACTCAGTGAAAAATGCGGATCGTCGGGATCGCTGCTCACCGACGGGTCGGGGCGATAGCCGAGCCACTCGTCCTTGTCGCTAAGTGACTGAGCGCGGGCCCAAAGATGTGCCTCGAACTCTTCTTCGGACAGCAAAGCAGGGGCTTCGAACAATATGATGAGAGTGCGGAAGATCGCGCGATCCTCGCGGTATTTGCGGACGGTCTCGCCGAGTGCCGGAGAAATTCTCATGTCATCCCAAGCGGATCGCACGTCGCGGGCGACGAGAATGTCCATCTGTCCCTTGGCGAGCGCCGATTTTGCACCGACGCAGGGGAATTGCGGCGCCCGCACAGTCTCGATGAACTTGCGCGCGAGCGGGTGGTCGTTCTGGAAGATTGGCTGATACATGGTCGGGGAGGAACCCGCGAACCGCGGCAATGTTTCGCATCCGGCATAACCTTTGATATTGATCAGTACGAATCCCGATCTGTTCTTCTATCGCGCAGGGCGGTACGAGGCCGGATGATGAAGGGGCGTCGATGATCTCGGAAAAATTCCTCATGGGGCGTGGCCGCCATGAGCTGAGCAGCGAAGAAAAGCAGGTGCTGGAGGATGGCATCGAGTCCGTCCGGCATGTCGCTGCGCGCAAGCAGATCGTGCGTGCCGGCGACCTGATCGAGACGAGCACGCTGCTCGTCGAGGGGTTCGTCTGCCGCTACATGGACGACCGCGAAGGCCAGCGTCAGCTGGTCGCAGTGCACGTGCCGGGCGATTTCGTCGATCTCCATGCTTTTCCGATGAAGCGGCTCGATCACGACATCGCCACACTCGGGCCGGTCAAGATCGCGTGCTTCGAACATCGTACGTTGCAGTCGATCACCGAGCGCTATCCGCACCTGACGCAGAAACTGTGGTTCAGCACGCTGCTCGATGCGGCGATGCACCGCGAGTGGATCTTCCGACTGGGGCGGCTTGGCGCGGAAGGTCGGGTCGCGCATCTGTTCTGCGAACTGAATGCGCGGCTGGAGATGGTCGGGATGGCGGCGGAGGGACGCTATATGCTGCCGATGACTCAGCCCGATCTGGCCGAGGCGAGCGGGCTGACCGGGGTGCACGTCAACCGCGTGCTGCGAGCGCTGCGCGAGAAAAATCTGCTGACGTTCAAGGCTGGCGAAGTAAATATCCTGGATCGTAAAGCACTTGCAGCCGTTGCTGAGTTCGAACCACAATATCTGTACGGTTCCAGAGGCGACTGACTGCGATGGGCAGTACGCCGACGGGGCCGTGAACCGGGAGCGTAGCCATGTTGAAGCCCGAAACCATCGCGGGCGTAGCGTCGGCGGAGAATGGCGTAGTCACGCTCGATGGGCCCGACGGACTCGCCATCGCGATGACTCCAGAGGCCGCCGCGGAGACCGGCCGCAGACTGATCGCTGCTGCGGAGCGCGCGGCCACGCAGTCGACCGACGAACTGCCGCTGGAGTAGGCGGCGCGCCTGCTCGAAAGGAGCGGGCAGGGGCCAAATGACCCGCACGGGTTCCTCCGTCTGACTTTATCACTATGCTACCCGGTACATTGACCGGGAGATCCATGTGCAGTTTCTATACCTCGCCGCCAGCGCCGTTGCGTTGATGGCGTCTACGTCGATCGTCGCGCAGACTGGTGCGACGTCCACGACACCCGCCGCGAACCCCTTGCTAGCCGACTGGACCGGTCCGCTGGGCGGGGTGCCGCCGTGGGACAAGGTTCGCCCCGAGCTTTTTCCGCAGGCATTCGAGACGACGCTCGCCGAACGGACCGCGGAATACCGCAAGATCGCCGACAATCCGGCCAAGCCGACCTTCGCCAACACGATCGTGCCGATGCAGTTGGCCGGCAAGCGCTACGGTCAGGTGATGACGTTGTTCGGCGTGATGACCGGCAACATGAACACCCCGGCGTATCAGAAGCTCGACCGCGAATGGTCGCCCAAATTCTCCGCGGCATCGGATGCGATCACGTTCGACAAGCCGCTGTTCGCGCGCATCCAGGCGATCTACGCCGCGCGCAACTCGAGCGGGTTGAACGCGCAGCAGATCCGGCTCGTGACGCGGATCTACGACAGCTACGTGCGACAGGGCGCCAAGCTGACCGACGCGCAGAAGACGCAGCTTTCGCAGTATAACCAGCAGCTCGCGACCGCGTTCTCGACGTTCGGCGAGAAGCTGCTTGCCGACGAGAGCAAAGCGATCTCGGTCACCGACGAGGCACAACTCGCCGGGCTTCCCGACAGCGTGAAGGCGGTGGCCAAGGCGGCGGCGACCGAACGGAAACTGCCGGGCTTCGCGATCGTCAACACGCGGTCGGCGGTCGATCCGGTGCTGACCTACGCCACCGACCGCGCGCTGCGCGAGAAGGTGTGGCGCGCGTTCGTCAACCGCGGCGACAATGGCGATGCGAACGACACGAACGCGACGATCGCGCAGATCGTCAAGCTGCGCGCCGACCGCGCGCACCTGCTCGGGTTCAAGACGCATGCCGACTGGCGGATGCAGGATACGATGGCGAAGACGCCCGCCGCGGCGATGGACCTGATGATGCGCGTCTGGCCTGCCGCCAAGGCGCGCGTGGCCGAGGAAGTCGCGGACATGCAGAAGGTCGCCGGCACCTCGCTGACGATCGAGCCATGGGATTACCGCTTCTACCAGGAGAAGGTGCGCAAGGCCCGGTACGACCTCGATCAGGCGCAGCTGAAGCCGTATTTCGAGCTCGGCAACATCATCCAGGGTTCGCTGTACGCGGCGAACCGGCTGTACGGGCTGAACTTCAAGGAGATCACCGGCACCGTTCCCGTGTTCGAGCCCAACATGCGCGTGTGGAGCGTGACCGACAAGAACGGCAAGGACGTCGGGCTGTTCTACCGCGACGATTTCGCGCGGACCGGCAAGCGATCGGGCGCGTGGGCGAACACCTATCGTGGGCAACGTGGGCTTGCCCCGGCGCAGCTCGTGCTGTCGTCGAACAACAACAATTTCGCCAAGGGTGCGCCCGGCGAGCCCATCCTGATCAGCCTCGACGATGCGCAGACGCTGTTCCACGAGTTCGGGCATGCGATCCACGCGATGCTCCAGAACGTGTACTATCCGGGGCTTGCCGGCACGCCGCGCGACTTCGTCGAATATCCGAGCCAGGTGAACGAGCATTGGCTGCTGACCCGCGACGTGCTCGACAAATATGCGCGGCATTACCAGACCAAAGCGGCCATGCCGCAGGCGTTGCTCGACAAGATCGAGCAGTCGAGCAAGTTCAACGAGGGCTTCAAGACCGCGGAATATCTGTCGTCGGCGATCGTCGACATGAAGATCCATACCGTGCCCGATGGCGTGATCGACCCCGACAAGTTCGAGGCCGCGACGCTCGCGGAGATCGGCATGCCGAAGCAGCTGGTGATGCGTCACCGCGTGCCGCAGTTCCAGCATCTGTTCGCGTCGGACAGCTATTCGGCGGGCTATTACAGCTACCTCTGGTCCGAGACGATGGACGCCGACACCTTCGCGGCGTTCGAGGAGGCGGGCAGTGCGTGGGACAAGCCGACCGCGGACAGGTTCGCGAAGATCTTGTTGTCGACGGGTAACGAGACCGATCGCGCCGAGGCGTATCGTGCATTCCGGGGCCGCGATCCGGACGTGAACGCGCTGCTCAAGAAGCGCGGCTTTCCGACACAAGTTCCGCAGGGGACGAAGTAATGGCACCCGATCAGAAAACGCGCCTCAAGGCGATCATCGGTGGATCGACCGGTAATCTGGTCGAATGGTTCGACTGGTACGTCTATTCCGCCTTCACGCTGTATTTTGCGCCGCATTTCTTCCCGTCGACTGATCGCACCGCGCAGTTGCTGAGCACCGCGGCGGTCTTCGCGGTCGGCTTCCTGATGCGGCCGATTGGCGCCTGGATTATGGGGATTTATGCCGATCGCCATGGTCGCAAGGCCGGGCTGACGGTATCGGTCACGCTGATGTGTGCCGGCTCGCTGATCATCGCGTGCACGCCGGGGTATGAGACGATCGGCGTCTTCGCACCGACGATGCTGGTGATCGCACGGCTGATGCAGGGGCTGTCGGTCGGTGGCGAATACGGCGCGTCGGCGACGTACTTGACCGAGATGGCGGGCAAGAACCGCCGCGGTTTTTTCTCGTCGTTCCAGTACGTCACGCTGATCTCGGGCCAGCTGCTCGCGATCTGCGTGCTGCTGATCCTGCAATCGACGATGAGCGAGGCGGCGCTCGATTCCTGGGGCTGGCGCATTCCGTTCGCGATCGGTGCGGTGCTCGCCGTGGTCGTGTTCTACATTCGCCGCGGTCTCGCCGAGACGCAGAGCTTCGAGAATGCCAAGGCCGATGCGGGCGACGGCAAGCCCAAGTCGGGCTTCATCCAGCTGATCACCAAGCATCCGCGCGAGACGATCACGGTGATGCTGCTGACCGCGGGTGGTACGCTCGCCTTCTACGCCTACTCGATCTACATGCAAAAGTTCCTGGTCAACACCAGCGGGTTCAGCCGCGAAGTGGCAAGCCAGATCAACGCCGCAACGCTGTTCGTGTTCATGCTGTTGCAGCCGATCGCGGGCGGGCTTTCGGACAAGATCGGGCGGAAACCGCTGATGGTCGGGTTCGGCATCGCCGGCGTGCTGTTCACCTATCCGATCTTCGCTGCGCTGGAGACCGCGACCAACCCGATCTATGCCGGGTTGCTGGTGATGGCGGCGCTGGTGATCGTGACGGGCTACACGTCGATCAACGCGGTCGTGAAGGCGGAACTGTTCCCCGCACATATCCGCGCGCTGGGCGTCGCCTTGCCCTATGCTCTGGCGAATACGTTGTTCGGCGGGACCGCGGAGTTCGTCGCGCTGAAGTTCAAGGGCGCGGGCTTCGAACGCGGCTTCTACTGGTACGTGACGGCGATGATCGCGGTGTCGCTGGTCGTGTACCTGCGCATGAAGGACACGCGGACGAACAGCCAGATCGTCGAGGACTAGGCGTGCGCTGCTCCCTCTCCCCTCCGGGGAGAGGGCTGGGGTGAGGGGCTGTTCCAGGGGGGGCACTGCTTGGCTGCCCCTCACCCCGACCCTCTCCCCGGAGGGGAGAGGGAGCAGAACTAGCGCGGGAGCTCGATGATTGCGTCGAGGCCGCCAGCCGGACGGTTGACCAAGCGGATCTCGCCACCAGCTTCCCGCACGATCGCGCGGGCCAGCGCCAGGCCCAGGCCGATCCCTCCCGTCTCGCGATTGCGCGAGCTCTCTAGCCGGGTGAAGGCGTCGAACACGTCGCCCATCCGATCCTCCGGGATACCGGGCCCCTGATCCGCTACGACGATCGCCACGGTCTTCGCACCCGCTTCGACACGCACTTCCGCCGACACGCCGTATTTGATCGCATTCTCGATCAGATTGCGGACCGCGCGGCGGATCAGCGAGGGGCGCAGATGCATCCGCAGCCGCTCCGTCTCGACGAAGCTGACGTCGCTGCCGATATCGCGGAAATCCTCGACCACCGCATCGACCAGCGCCGCGAGGTCGACGTCGGTCAACGGTTCGCTTGGCCGCCCGAGCCGTGCCAGCGACAGGATGTCGTCGAGCGTGCGGTTCATTTCCGCCACCGTATCGATCATCCGTGCTCGGTCGGTATCGTCCTCGACGGACTCGATGCGAACCCGCAGAGCCGCCAGCGGCGTGCGCAGGTCATGGCCGATCGCGCCAAGCATCCGGTCCTTCTCGTCGAGCATCCCCGTCACGCGCAGCCGTAGTGCATTGAAGGCGGTGATCAGCGCGGCGACGTCGTCGGGGCCTTCGGCGGGCATCGGCGTGCCGGGCTCGCCGGGCCGGAAGCGTTCCGCCGCGAAGCGCAGGTTGCGCAACGGGCGCGACAGCCGCCGGACGATCCAGAGCACGGGCAGCAGCACGATGATGTAGAGGATCGCGGTCTGGGTCAGCAACGCGATCAGCAGGCGAGACCCCGGTTGCGGCCATGGCGCAGTGACCGTCAGCCAGCCGCGCCCCGGCTGTTCGACCGCGATCAACAGCGCGGTGCCATCACGATCGCCGCGGCGGTTGCCTGCACCGTGACGGTCGTCGTCGTCATAGTCGCGGTCCGACGGCGGACGCAGGCCGGTGTCGATCCGGCCGACCCGCACACCCTGTTCGGCGAGCTGGCGGCGCAGTTCGACGGCGACTTCGGGGTGACGTTCGTACGCGGCCTGCGGGATCGGATCCGCAGCGACGCGGCGTACCCTGCCGCGATCGGGGGTCAGCGGCCGTCCGGCATGCGCCTCCCGGTCGAGCGCGTCGGCGATCCGCGTCGCCACCGGACGTGTCGCTTGCGCGAGACGAAACTCCATGCGATCGCGCAGGATCAGCCCGAAGTTGATGACCTGCGCGACGAACAGCGCGAGCGCTATCAGCAGCGCCATCTGGCCGGCGAGGCTGCGCGGCCAGGGCTTGAACCGCGTCATACGGACCGGATCACAAGCGGGTGACTTCGGCCGCCAGCGTATAGCCGCCGCCCCAGACCGTCTTGATCAGCTCGGGCGTCTTCGCATCCGCCTCGATCTTGCGACGCAACCGGCTGATCTGGTTGTCGATCGCGCGGTCGAACGCGGCGGCCTCACGGCCTTGGGTCAGGTCGAGCAACTGGTCGCGGGTCAGGACCTGGCGCGGGCGCGTGACGAGCGCGAGCAGCAGGTTGTACTCCCCGGTCGACAGCGGCACCGACACGCCCTCGCGGTCGATCAGCGCACGCTCGCCCGATTTCAGCACCCAGCCGGCGAACCCGTAGGAGCTGCTCTCCGGCGCATGCTGGCGCGATCCGCCCGCAGTCGCGCGGCGCAAAATAACTTTCACGCGCGTCGCGAGTTCGCGCGGCGAGAACGGCTTCACGACGTAATCGTCCGCGCCCATTTCGAGACCGACGATCCGGTCGGTCTCCTCGGCGCGCGCGGTCAGCAGGATCACCGGCACGTCGCTGGTCGCGGCGATGTGGCGGCACAGCGACAGCCCGTCTTCGCCCGGCATCATGATATCGAGGATGACGAGATCGATCGCATACGCCGTCAGCCGCGTCCGCGCCGCCTCCGCATCGCCTGCTTGGGTGACGCGAAACCCCTGCTTGGTGAGGTACACGGCCAGCGGCTCGCGGATCGAGCGCTCGTCGTCGACGAGCAGCAGGTGCGGCATATCTCCCATCGTGGCAGTGTCTAGCATGGCGGCTGTCCAGGGGAAGCACCGACGCCCGATGCTTCCCTCTTCCAAAGTTATTGAGCAGGCACGGGCGGGGTCACGCCGTCGCGGCGTTCGCGCCGATCGACGTGGCGCATCTCGGCGGCGTTGGCGCGCTCGGTCGCGTCGATCGTGCCGTCGTGATCGGCATCCATCCGGTCGAACCGCTTGAGCGCGCGCGCCTCGTATTCCTCGCGAGTCACGCTGCCGTCGCCGTTCGGATCAATCCGGCGCCCCATGCCGTCATGCTTGCGACCGCCCGGCGGTGGGACGGGGACGTCGCGACCGCTGGCCACCACCCGGTCGTGCAGCGCCTCGCGATAGGCGCGCATCTCGCCGGCGGTGATCCGGCCGTCGTGGTCGGTATCCATCTGCGCGAAGCGGGCGTCGGCCTGCGCGATCGCTTCCGCGCGCGTGGCCACGCCGTCCTGGTTCGCATCCTGGCGCATCGGCGGTCGTGGAGTGGTAGGCGTTTGCGCGCTAGCGACGGACGTGATCGCGCTGGCGGCGAGCATCAGGGTGAGGACGGTCTTGCGCATGTCGGTCTCCAGCGGAGTGGGACGAATTCCCATCGAATGACCGTCGTTCTAAACCCCGGTTGTCGCAGGGTTTTGCCGCCCCTCCACCAATGTGTCGCAAGATATGTCAGGCGCGTGCTAGTCGGACTAGGCGAAGATCGCGACGCTCTGCATCTGTTCGGCGACCGGTGTGCCGTCCGCGTTCCAGATCGCCATCTGCTGGCTCGAACTGCCGTCACGCACGTAATCGGTGGTCGCGCGGAGCAGCCACCAGCCATCGCCCGTCACCGGCTGGGGCCCCAGGATATTGAGCAGCCAAGTCATCGAACTGAGCGGGGCAGGGCCACCCAGCAGTTTCAGCGCGGACGGCGGCAGGCAGTCCGCGGCCGCGACGAGCTCCACCATCGGATCGAGTCCGTCACGCTCGGCCAGCCGCACCCAGCGTAGCCATTCCGCCGGTCCGACACTCTCGTCGCGCCGATCGAGCAGGTCGAAGTTCCGTGAGAACGCCACCGCGCTGGTCCCGCGAAACGTCCGCGTATCGGGCCCAGGCATCGGAAAGTCGGGGGCGCTGCCGGTCTGGTGATCGACGCGCGACGCGACCGCGCCCATGAACACGAACGTCGCGCGCAGCCCAAGCCCGGCCTCGCTCTCGACATCCGCCTGGACGAACGCGGCGTTGCGCCCGCGCCGCAACCGGCTCGCGCGGATCACGATATCGCCCGACAGTGGCCCGATGAAGGATACCTGCGCGGATCGCAGCGGCGGCAGGTCGACGTCCGACTTCTGCGCGACATGCAGCGCGAGCGCGGCGGAGAAGCCGCCATAAGCGGTGCGGCCCTGCAACCAGTTGTCGGGTACCGTCCCGCGCCAGCCGCCGTCGATCGGCTCGAGCGCGTCGATCGCCTGTTTCAGACTGGTCATGCGGCGGCAGCTCCGAGCCTGTCGCGGAGTTCGCGCTTGAGCACCTTGCCGATCGCGCTGCGGGGTAGCTCGTCGGCGACATGGAGCGCGGAGAGGCGTTGCGTCTTGCCGAGCTGGCCGTTCACCCAGGCGAGGATCGCGGGGGCATCCTCGATTACGCCATCGCGCTGCACGTAGAAGCCTACCGGCGTCTCACCCCATGCCTCGGACGACACGCCGATCACCGCGCAATCCGCCACCGCCGGGTGCTGCGCCATTACCGCTTCCAGATCCGATGGATAGATGTTGAACCCGCCCGAGATGATCAGGTCCTTCTTCCGATCCATCAGCGTCAGGAAACCGTCCTCGTCGAACCGTCCGACGTCGCCGTGGCGGATGTAGCGGTTGCCGTCTTCGTCATGCCATTCGGCGTCGCGGGTGGCCTCGCTGCGGCCGTGATAGCCGTTCATCATCGCCGGGCTGCGGCCGACGACCTCGCCCATCTCGCCGCGCGCGACCTCGACGCCGTCATCGTCGATCAGGCGGATCTCGTGTCCCGGCATCGGCTGGCCGACGGTGTAGAGCTTGGTCGGGTTGGCGGTGGCGTTCAGCGCGCAACTCGCGCCGCCTTCGGTCATGCCGTAGAATTCGACGAGTATGCCAGGCCAACGCGCGACGACGTCGGCTTTCAACGCCGCAGAGAAGGGCGCGCTGGTGCTGGTCTTGAAACGGAACGTCGACAGGTCGAAGCTGTCGAAGTCGGGCAGCGCCATGATCCGCTGATACTGCACCGGGACCAGCATCGTATGCGTCGCGCGGTATCGCTGCGCGAGTTCGAGATAGGCGCGCGCATCGAACTTGCCCATCAGCACGACGGTGCCGCCCCAGCCGAGCGTCGGCAGGAAGCTGACCAGCGTCGTGTTCGAATAGAGCGGCGTGGCGATCATCGTGACCGCGGTGTCGAACCCCGCCGCCGTGTTGCGGGAGACATGCGCCCAGCGCATCGCGTGGCTCTGGACGATGCCCTTGGGCGTGCCGGTCGTGCCGGACGAGTAGATGATGTTGAACGGGTCTTCGGGTGCGATTGCGAACGGGGTTGGCTTGGTCTCTGGAGGAGTGAGCCACGCATCAAAAGATTGTTCTCCCGTGAAGGCGGGAGCGCAGCCTGGGCCCCCGCCTTCGCGGGAGAACAACACTATGCGAGCCGTTAGGAGCTGCCCTTCCAACGCCCGCGCATTCTCCGCATCGAGGAACACCAACGGCGCGCCGCTATCCGCAATCATCGCCGCGATCGCCGCCGGCGTCGCCGACGGCGCGATCGGCGTCGCGACGCACCCTGCGCGTACCGCACCAAGGAATACCGCCGCATAGTCGGTCGTCGGCGCGGCGACGATCGCCACCGCGCTCCCCGGCGCGACCCCGTCGCGCTGCAACGTCGCCGCCATCCGGTCCATCGTCGCGTCGAGCGTTCGATAGTCGATGCTGCCCTGCGAATCGGCCACCGCGATACGATCGCCGCGTTCCAGCGCGTGCGCACGGATCAAATCGGGGAGGGTGGCAAAGCCCGTGGCGAGCATGTCTGCAGCGGTCGTCATGCGACGCATCGCTAGGCGAACGCGTCCGGCAATGCCATACGGTATATTCGAAAACAGATGTCGAGGAGACGCTCTTGCTGTTCTACGATAGCGCACTGCCAGCGCCCAACCCGCGCCGCGTCCGCATCTTCCTGGCGGAAAAGCACATCCGCGTGCCGATGGCGCAGATCTCGATCCCGAAGGCCGAACACCGGTCGGACGCGTTCCTGTCGGTCAATTCGCTCGGCCAGACGCCGGCCCTGGCGTTCGACGATGGCCGCGTGCTGACCGAGAGCGTCGCGATCTGCCGGTATTTCGAAGTCCTCCATCCCGATCCCCCGCTGTTCGGCCACGGCGCGCACAATATCGCCGAGATCGACATGTGGACGCGGCGGATCGAACTGCGGCTGATGACGCCGTTGTCGATGGTGTGGCTGCACACGCATCCCTGGACCGCGCGGATCGTCCAGCCGCAATATACCGAGTTCGGCGAGAGCCAGCGTCCGCGCGTGCTGGCGGCGATGGCTGAGTTCGATCATGCGCTCGACGGCCGCGACTGGCTCGACGGCGAGCGCTACACGATGGCCGATATCGTCCTGCTGACCACGGTCGACTTCGCGCGGTTCGTCGGCGTGCACATGCCGGACGACCTCATGCACCTGGAGGCCTGGCACGCTCGCGCCTCCGCCCGTCCGAGTGCACAGGCATGAGCGCCAGCATCGAAGGCGCCGTCGCGATCGTCACCGGCGGTGGTACCGGGATCGGCGCGGCGGTCGTGCGGCGACTGGCAGCGCGCGGCGTCCGCTGCGTCATCAACTACGCGACCAGCCGCGACGACGCCGAGGCGCTCGCCGCCGAAGTGGGGCAGGGCGCGATCGCGGTGCAGGCCGACATCGTCGAGGACGCCGCCTGCCGCATGCTTGCCGGGGCCGCGACCGACGCGTTCAGGCGGATCGATTTCCTCGTCAACAACGCCGGCCGGACGAAATTCGCAGCCCATGAGGATCTCGATGCGCTCGACGCGGAGGACTTCGTCGACATCTACCGGCTCAATACGGTCGCGCCGTTCCAGATGGTTCGCGCGTGCGTACCCGCGTTGCGCGCAAGTCCGTTCGGGGCGATCGTCAACGTGGCCAGCGTCGCGGGCGTGTTCGGAATGGGCTCGTCGGTCGCCTACGCCGCCTCGAAAGGCGCGCTCGTGACGATGACCAAGAGCCTCGCGCGTGTCCTGGCGCCCGAGGTTCGCGTCAACGCGGTCGCACCGGGCTATGTCGCGACCGGCTGGTACGAGAAGCGCCTCGGCGACGAAGGGTTCGCCAAGCTGAACGCGAAGGTCGCGGCGTCCGTGCCGATGGGGTTCGCCACCGGACCCGACGATGTCGCGGGGCCGATCGAGATGCTGCTCGACCCGATGAGCCGGGCGATGACGGGCGAGGTGCTGTTGCTGGATGGCGGCGGGCATCTGGATGTTGCGCTCTCGCGGCGACCGGGGCGCGAAGAGTGAACCAGCAGTGATGGAGCCAAGCCACCATCGAGCAACATCGGATTGAACCCCGGCCTTCGCCGGGGGGTGCTGAGATGAGCAAGGAAGCATGCCTGGGCGGGATCAAGGGAGCGTGTAAACAGCGCTCCCCAAACCATCCCGCCGCGCCTCCTACCGCGTCGCCGCAGTCTGCCCGAACAGCATCTTCTTCGCCTCGTCGGTCATCGGCACGCTCGTATCGTGGATCGCCTTGCCCTTCTCATACGCGGAGATCGTCGCCGGCCGCGCCGCGATCGCCTCGAACCAGCGCTTCAAATTCGGGAAATCCTCGAGCCGCTGACCCTGCGCTTCATGCGGCACGATCCACGGATACGCCGCCATGTCCGCGATCGAATAGTCGCCTGCAATGAAGTCGCGCCCCTCGAGCCGGCGGTCGAGCACGCCGTACAGGCGGTTGGTTTCCTTCACGTACCGGTCGATCGCGTACGGAATCTTCTCGGGTGCATAGCGGTTGAAATGGTGGTTCTGCCCGAGCATCGGGCCAAGCCCGCCCATCTGCCACATCAGCCACTGGGTCACGTCGGTCCGGCCCCGCAAATCCTTGCCGCCGAACTTGCCCGTCTTTTCGGCGAGATACAGCAGGATCGCGCCCGATTCGAAGATCGCGATCGGCTCGCCGCCGTCGGTCGGTGCGTGATCGACGATCGCCGGCATCCGGTTGTTCGGCGCGATCTTGAGGAAGTCGGCGGCGAACTGCTCGCCGGTACCGATGTTGATCGGCTTGATCGTGTAGTCGAGCCCGGCTTCTTCGAGAAACAGCGTGATCTTGTGGCCGTTCGGCGTGGGCCAGTAAAACAGGTCGATCATCGGAATGCTCCAGCGATTGTGTCGCTCGGCAGATGGGGCAGGGGGGCGTCGTCGGCAAGCAAGCTGCGCCCCCCCCGGATTCGATCTCGGCGGATGCGGTAAGGAAAAGATGCTTTGCAACGCCGCGAATCTATGCGAGAGGGCCGCATACCCGGTATTCAGATTGCCCGGACGCTTACTCCACCGGCGATGCGGAGACGAGCCCGGCCACGACGTTGGAGAGGGGATAAGGCGGAAGAGCGACCCGAACGAGGACGCATCTTCCGCCGTCCTTCTCACGAAACACCGGTCGTATCGCCAAAATCGCAAGCCTCTGCTTCTCGGGTGTATTTCCGCTTGTCACAGCTACGCAGCGGGTCGCCGCAAGTCGGCACGAAATTCAGCTTTAGCTTGTCTGGTACGCCTGGTTTGCCCTAGCGTAAGGCCTGTTTCGACTTCGAGGTATTGCCGATGGCCGCAGCGTATCAGTCCCATCCCGAGATCGCCGACACGCTGGCGATGAAGCGACGGGGCCTGACGCTCGCGCTGCTCACCTTCACGTATTTCTTCAGTTACATGGACCGCCAGATCCTCGCGATCCTTCTCGAGCGGATCAAGGCGGACCTGGTGCTGACCGATACGCAGCTCGGTTTGCTCTCCGGATTGGTGTTCGCGATCTTTTACGCGACGCTCGGTATCCCGGTCGCGCGACTCGCGGATCGGACCAGCCGGCGCAATATCATCGCCGCCAGCCTGACGATCTGGAGCGCGATGACCGCGCTGTGCGGGCTCGCGCAGAACTTCACGCAGTTGATGCTGTTCCGGATCGGCGTCGGCATCGGCGAGGCGGGATCGAGCCCGCCCAGCCATTCGATCATCGCCGACCTCTATCCGCCCGAGAAACGCGCGAGTGCGATGGCGGTGTATTCGCTTGGCGTGGTGCTCGGCGCAGGATTCGGCACGCTGATCGGCGGCGTTGTCGCGCACTCGTACGGCTGGCGGATCGCGATGATGACCGTCGGGTTGCCGGGGATCGCGCTCGCCATTCTCGTCCGCCTGTTCATGGTCGAGCCGCGCCGCGGCCTGTCCGATGCCGCCCGCGCGGTGGCGACGCCGATGCCGAGCGTCGCGCAAGGGTTCGCGTCGATGTGGGCGAGTGCCCCCGCACGGCATCTGGTGGTCGGCGTCACGCTTACCTCGATGATCGGTTACGCGCTGACCGGCTGGGGTCCGAGCTACATTCAGCGCTCGCTGGGTATCTCGATGCTCGACATCTCACGCTACATCGCACTGCCGGGCGCGCTGTTCGGAGCGATCTCCGCGTTGGCCGGCGGCAAGATCGCGGACGTGCTCGCCAAGCGTCACGGGCTCCACGTCCAGGCCTGGGTCGTCCTCGTGATGAAGGGCCTATCGCTCCCGTTCGCGCTCGCCTTCTACCTGATCGACGCGCCAGCGATCGCGATCGGCAGCTATTTCGTCTCGCTGATCTTCGCCAATTCGTATCTCGGTCCGAGCTTCGCGCTGATCCAGCATCTCGCGCCGTTGCAGATCCGTGCGATGTGGGCGGCGATCACGCTGCTCGTGATCAACCTGGTCGGGCTAGGGCTCGGGCCGACGCTGGTCGGGTGGCTCAGCGATCTGCTCAAGCCCGGGTTCGGCGAGGATTCGCTGCGCTACGCGCTGATCATCATCGTGCTGATGACCCCCTGGGCGCTGTTCCACTATTGGCGCGCCGGGGTTCTGCTGAAGCGCGTGGAGGATGCGGCAGCGGCGCGTTAATTGCGCGGCTTATGCTCCAGCATCCAGGCCACTGCCGACTCGCGGTCATCGAACACCGCCATGCCGTCCCGCACCGAAGCGATCCGCTTCACCTGCAACCGCGCCAGCTTGCCCCCGGTATACAGCGCGACCTTTCGCGACTTCAGCGGTATCGACACCGCCACGCGTTGCAGCATCGCGATCACCTCCTGCGGCTGGATCGCGGATTTCGAGAAATTGCAGAGCAGGACGTGGCGCTTACCCGTCGCCATAACGCGCCGACCCTCGTGCTCGAGGTCGCGCAGGAAGTGCTCGACATGCTCGATCGTCCAGAAGCCCGACGCGTCGACCTCGATGATACCCGTCGCCAGATCCGTCGTGATGGTGTGCATGCAGCCTCCGTGAAGGCTCCGGACTGGCGACCAGCCGTTAACGCGGCGTAACCAACCCGATCCGGCTTCGAACGCAGGCCAGTCCGAGGCGATCGGTCAGCCCTGCGCCATCCGATCGTCGAACAGGCCGAACATCAGCGTCGAGGCATACATCGCGATCGCGCGTTCACGCGGCATCGTCGAGGCCCATTTGCGCATGTCGAACGCCGCGTTCTGGAGTGCCATCAACGCCTGCGCCGCGATCAGCGCATCGACCGCGCGGATCGAGCCTTCGCCGATGCCGTCCATCATCATGCCCGCATAGCGCCGCGCGATGCCGTTCGAGCGATCGACCATCGCGTTGCGTACCCCCACCGGCAGGCCGCTCAGCGCCGTGGTGCGGAGCAACGGCCCACGCTCGGCAAACTGCACGTCTAGCAGCGTCGCGACGGTGCTCGACAGCTTGTGCCAATAGCTCCCACCCTCGGCCTCGCCGCGGCTTTGCGCATCGGCGATCGTGTCGAAGCTGCGGCGATAGCACGCGATGACGAGATCGTCCTTCGCATCGAGATGGTGGTAGAAACTGCCCTTGGTGACGTTCAGCTCGGACGCGATCTTCTGCACCGATGCGCCGCGATAGCCGAGTTCGTTGATCAGGCGCGTCGCGGCGAGCAGGAACGCCTCGCGGCCCGGTTCCGCCTCGTCATGGCTGAGATCGAGCAGGGTGGGGGACCATTTGGCGTCCTTGCCGGCGATGCCGTGCGCGAACACGTCCATCAACCGTTCCTCGACACGGCCGTACTGGTCGGGCTCGTACCGCGTCAGCCAGATCGGCAGCCAGAACGTGTTCTCGAGCAGCACGTGTGCGCGTGCGCCGTTGAGATCGGTCTGCGCGCGCGACGAAGTCGGGCCCCACAACAGCCGCGTCCGACGGAACACCTCGCGCCAGCCCGCCATTAGCCGGCCGCGCATCGGCTCCTCGGTCGCGCGCAGATCGGAGAGGACCGCGAACGCCTTCTCCTCGCCGCGCTGGATCCGCCCGAGCCGATCCATGTTGAGCGCGAGATAGCGTCGCACGCGCTCCTCCGGCGTCGCTTCTTCCGCCGCGACGTCGAGCATCGCGATCAGCGATTCGAGCGTGTTCTCGAACGCCGCCGCCGCGAGGTCTTCCTTGCGCTTGAAATAATAGGTAACGCTCGTCGTGTTGAGCCCGACGCGCCGCGCCACGTCCGCGAACGTCATGCCCTTGGCACTCTGTTCGTTGATCGCTTCTGCCGCCGCGGCGAGGATCGCGTCACGCTTCGCACGGAAGCGCTTGGTGCCCTGTTCGCTCTCGTCGCTGGCCTCTTCCGGAACCTTCATCGAAACACCCTAACAGCTTCGATTTGAAGATACAGTGCTTTTTAGGCGCTTTCAGGGCGGACTTGAAAACATGCTTTCCGGTACCCTCCTCACGCTTTACCGAATGTGCGGTATGGTCTAACCCGCCTCCAAAGCGACGACGAACGGAGAGCCCGCATGGATTTCACGCTGAGCGAACGAGAGACGTATTTCCGGGATCGGGTCCGCGATTTTATCGACCAGAATATCCGCCCGCGACAGGCCGATTACGACACGCAAGCCCATGAAGGCGAGCGCTGGAAGGTCATTCCGGTGATCGAGGAGATGAAGGAGAAGGCCAAGGCTGCCGGGCTCTGGAATTTCTTCATGCCGCCGCATTCTGGCCAGACCCACGTCGACGATTCGTTCGAATTCGAGGGCACCCAGCTGACCAATCTCGAATATGCGTTATGCGCGGAAGAGATGGGCAAGGTCGGCTGGGCGAGCGAGTGCTTCAACTGCTCGGCGCCCGATACCGGCAACATGGAGGTGTTTCACCGCTATGGCACGCGCGAGCAGAAGGAGACGTGGCTCGGGCCGTTGATGCGCGGCGAGATTCGTTCGGCGTTCCTGATGACCGAGCCTGCGGTGGCGTCGTCGGACGCGACCAACATCGAGACGTCGATGGTGCGCGACGGCGATCACTACGTCATCAACGGCACGAAATGGTGGTCGAGCGGCGTCGGCGATCCGCGCTGCAAGATCGCGATCGTGATGGGCAAGACGTCGTTCGAGGGATCGCGGCACCAGCAGCAGAGCCAGATTCTCGTGCCGATGGATACGCCTGGTGTGACGATCAAGCGCATGCTGTCGGTCTATGGCTATGACCACGCGCCGCATGGGCATGGCGAAGTCGTGCTGGAGAATGTCCGCGTGCCGGTCGAGAACGTGCTGCTCGGCGAAGGGCGCGGGTTCGAGATCGCGCAGGGGCGGCTTGGGCCGGGCCGTATCCATCACTGCATGCGCACCATCGGTGTCGCCGAGACCGCGATCGAGGCGATGGCGCGACGCCTCCTCGACCGGGTCGCGTTCGGCAA
Organism: Sphingomonas sp. CFBP 13603; assembly: GCF_014892665.1. Lineage (NCBI taxonomy): Bacteria > Pseudomonadati > Pseudomonadota > Alphaproteobacteria > Sphingomonadales > Sphingomonadaceae > Sphingomonas > Sphingomonas sp. CFBP 13603. Next base: position 387,710 of record NZ_JADBIA010000001.1, read on the forward strand.
GCGGATCGCCGACTTCTCGGTCTGGGAGGAACGCATCGCCACCGCGCGGATCGACATCGAGATGACGCGGCTGCTGTGCCTCAAGGCGGCGGACATGATGGACAAGGCGGGCAACAAGTCCGCGCAGATCGAGATCTCGATGATCAAGGTTGCCGCACCCAACATGGCGCTGCGGATCCTCGACGATGCGATCCAGGCGCATGGCGGCGGCGGCGTGTCGGGTGACTTCCGGTTGGCGCACGACTGGGCGGCGATGCGCACCCTGCGGTTCGCGGATGGTCCGGACGAGGTCCACAACCGATCGATCGCGCGCAACGAGTTCGGGAAATACGGCGATTTCCGCAAGGGTGGCGTGTCCAGCGGGGATGTCGGGGTGAGCCGGTAAACCTATTCAAGCCCGCCATACCTCGCCCGTCATCCCAGCGAAAGCTGGGATCTCCCCGTTCGTGTCGCGGCACTCGCCAATCGGGATACCCCAGCTTTCGCTGGGGTGACGGGTGAGGTGGAGTAACCGGGCGGATGCCGGGCCGGCGCAACGAACACAGAAATCAACGAAAGGCAGACATGAAAGCCGCAGTCCTTTTCGAAGCCAACACTCCGCTCAGCATCGAGGATGTGACCATCTCGAAGCCGACGGCACACGAGGTTATGATCCGCACGGTCGCGGTCGGCGTGTGCCGGTCCGACCTGCATTTCGTCGACGGCGCCTATCCGCATGCGATGCCGACCATTCCGGGGCACGAGGCGTGCGGCGTAGTCGAGGCGGTCGGTGACGAAGTGCGCGGCGTGAAGGTAGGCGACCACGTCGTGACCTGCCTCTCGGCGTTTTGCGGCCAATGCGAGTTCTGCGTCACCGGCCGGATGTCGCTGTGCATCGACGCCAGCGTTCGCCGTCCCAAGGGCGCGGCCCCCCGCCTCATGCTCGGCGACCGGCCGATCGCGCAGATGCTCAACCTGAGCGCCTATGCAGAGATGATGCTGGTCCACGAACACGCGTGCGTCGCGATCGACCGCGACATGCCGATGGACCGTGCGGCGTTGCTCGGTTGCGCAATTACCACCGGGGCGGGGGCGGTGTTCAACACTACCGATGTGACGCCGGGCGAGACGGTGTGCGTGGTCGGCTGTGGCGGCATCGGGTTGGCGGCGGTCAACGCGGCGAAGATCGCGGGCGCGGGCAAGATCATCGCGCTCGATCCTGTCCCCGAGAAGCGTGCGATGGCGGAGAAGCTCGGCGCGACGCACAGCATCGACGCGCTGTCTGATACCGCCGCGGACGAGGTCGTCGCGATTACCAAGGGCGGCGTGCATCACGCGATCGAGGCGGTCGGGCGCGCGCAATCGGCGGCGACCGCGGTCAAGGTCCTGCGTCGCGGCGGCACCGCGACGATCCTCGGGATGATGCCGCTCGGCGAGAAGGTCGGGCTGTCGGCGATGGACCTGCTGTCGGGCAAGCGCCTGCAGGGCGGCTTCATGGGCTCGAACCGCTTCCCGGTCGATATTCCCCGGCTGGTCGATTTCTACATGCGCGGGCTGCTCGATCTCGACACGATCATCGCCGACCGGATGCCGCTCGAGCGGATCAACGACGCGTTCGACGAACTCCGCCGCGGCGACACGACCCGTAGCGTGATCACCTTCTCGTGAACGACGCATCGACCAGCATGGTCGGCACGATCGCGGTCGGCGACAAGGACCGTCTCGACCTCGACACGCTTGGCGCGTGGATGACCGCCAACGTGCCCGGCTATGCCGGCCCGCAGACCTACGCGAAGTTCGCTGGCGGCCAGTCGAACCCGACCTATCGGCTCGACACGCCGGAGCGCGCGTACGTGCTGCGCCGCAAACCGTTCGGCTCCATCCTGCCAAGCGCGCACGCGGTCGACCGCGAATACCGCGTCATCGCCGGCCTCCACCCGACCGGCTTCCCCGTCCCGAAACCCTTTGGGCTGTGCGAAGACGCGGCGGTGATCGGCTCGGCGTTCTACGTTATGGAGATGGTCGAGGGCCGGACGATCTGGGACGGCGCGATGCCCGGCGCGACCCCGCCCGAGCGCACCGCGCATTACGAGGCGATGGTCGACACGCTCGCCGCACTTCACAACACCGATTACGCGGCGGCGGGGCTCGGGGAGTACGGCAAGCCCGGCAATTATTTCGAGCGCCAGGTCGGCCGCTGGACCAAGCAATATCGCGCCGCCGAGACCGAGCATATGGAGTCGGTCGAACGCCTGATCGAGTGGCTGCCGCGGACGCTGCCCGAGCAGACGCGCACCTCGATCGTCCACGGCGACTACCGCATCGACAACATGATCTTCGCGCCGTCGGAGCCGAAGGTCATCGCGGTGCTCGACTGGGAATTGTCGACGCTGGGCGATCCGCTGGCGGACTTCTCGTATCTGCTGATGAGCTGGGTGACCGAGCCCGAGGGGCGGTCCGGCGTGCTCGGCATGACCGGGCCGGAGACTGGCATTCCGACGATCGAACAGATTGTAGACCGCTATTGCGCCGCCACCGGCCGTGACGGCGTGCCTGACTTGAACTGGTATTTCGCCTACAACCTCTTCCGCCTGACCGGTATCGTCCAGGGCATCAAGAAGCGCATCATCGACGGCACTGCGTCGAGTGCGCAGGCGGAGAAGACGGTCGCCAAGATTCATGGGTTGGCGGATGCGGCCTGGGGGTTCGCGGTGAAGGCGGGGGCCTGATTCATCCCCCTCCCGCATGCGGGAGGGGCTAGGGGTGGGCTCGCGCTCACCATAACCGATACCGTTTGCGGAGGCCGGGCGCCCACCCCCGACCCCTCCCGCATGCGGGAGGGGAGAAGCAAGAATGTCGCAGTTCGACCTAACCGGGATGGTTGCCATCGTAACCGGCTCTTCGCGCGGGATCGGCTTGGCCTCCGCGCGCGAACTCGCCGAGCACGGCGCGAAAGTCGTCATCTCCAGCCGCAAGCAGGACGCATGTGACACCGTCGCGGCGGAACTCAACGCCAGGTATGGCGACGGCACCGCGATCGCGGTCGCCGCCAACATCTCCGACAAGGCCGGCCTCCAGCACCTCGTCGACCAGACCCGAGCCCAGTTCGGCCCCATCAACGTCCTCGTCTGCAACGCCGCCTCGAACCCTTATTACGGGCCCCAAGCAGGCATCGCCGACGACCAGTTCCGGAAGATCCTCGACAACAACATCGTCTCCAACCACTGGCTGATCCAGATGGTCGCACCCGAGATGCTGGAGCGTCGCAGCGGCAGCATAATCATCATCTCGTCGATCGGCGGACTGCGGGGCTCGCCGGTGATCGGCGCGTATTGCATCAGCAAGGCCGCCGACATGCAGCTCGCGCGCAACCTCGCGGTCGAGTTCGGTCCGTCCAACGTCCGCGTGAACTGCATCGCCCCCGGCCTGATCAAGACCGACTTCGCGCGCGCCTTGTGGGAAGACCCGCAGCGGATCGAGGCGGCGAACACCAGCGTGCCGCTCCGCCGGATCGGCGAGCCGGAAGAGATCGCGGGCGCGGTCGTCTTTCTGGCGTCGTCGGCAAGCAATTTCATGACCGGCCAGACGATGGTTATCGACGGCGGCGTTACGATCTAACCGAAGGACCATGCGATGCGCTTTACCGACAAATCGATCATCGTCACCGGCGCAGGCTCCGGCATAGGCCGTGCCGCCGCGCTCCTGTTCGCAAGCGAAGGGGGCAGGGTCGTCGTCGCCGACAAGACCGAGGGCGCGGACGAGACCGCACACCTGATCGCGCAGGCCGGCGGCACAGCGAAGGCTATCCGCATCGACGCCGGGCTCGAAGAGGACGTGATCCGCACGATCGCGCTCGCCTGCGACAGCTTCGGCGGCCTCGACGTGATGTTCGCCAATGCGGGGATCTCGGGCGGCATGGCGAACCTGTTCGACACCGACGTCGCGCTCATCACCGAGGTGTTGCGCGTCAACTTGATCGGCCCGTTCCTCGCGATCAAGCACGCCGCGCCGCGTATCGCCGAACGCGGGAAGGGGGCCATCGTCCTTACTGCCAGCGTCGCCGGCATCCGCTCAGGCGCCGGCTCGCCCGCCTATTCCGCGTCGAAGGCCGGCGTCATCAACCTCGCTGCCGTCTCGGCGCAACAACTCACCGGCTCGAACGTCCGCGTCAACGCGATCTGCCCCGGCCTGACCGAGACCGGCATGACCAAGCCCGTGTTCGATTACGCACGCGAGGCGAATAAGATGGACCGCGTCGGCCGCCTCAACCCGCTGCACCGCGGCGCGCAGCCCGAGGAACTCGCCAAGGTCGCGCTGTTCCTGGCCTCCGACGACGCCAGCTACGTCAACGGCCAGGCGATTGCGGTCGATGGCGGTCTCTCGTCGAGCCATCCCGTGACACGACAGGAATACGGCAAGACCGCCGCCTGATCCCGCTCGCGAAGACGCGGGGTACGCTTGCGTAACGACTTCGCGGGGAGCATTTGGAGCCTGCGGGCGTTGAGCGTCCGACCCCATAAAGGAGAACCCCCATGGCTTTCGAACTCCCACCGCTGCCCTACGCTTACGATGCGCTCGAGCCGGTGATCGACCAGGAAACGATGAAGTTTCATCATGACAAGCATCACGCGGCGTACACGGCGAAGCTGAACGAAGGCGTCGAGAAGGATTCCGCGCTGGCCGGCAAGTCTATCGAGGACATCCTCGGCATGATCTCGTCGCAGCCGCCGCTGGTGCGCAACAATGGCGGTGGTTTCTGGAACCACGACTTCTTCTGGAAGACGATGGCGGCCAAGAACGGCCAGGCACCGTCGGGCAAGCTCGCCGAGGCGATCGATCGCGACTTCGGCAGCCTCGACAAGCTGAAGGAAGAGTTCAACACCAAGGGTGCAGGGCAGTTCGGCTCGGGCTGGGCTTGGCTGATCGCGGACGACAGCGGCAAGCTGAAGGTGACGAGCACGCCGAACCAGGACAACCCGCTGATGGACGACGCGAAGGAGCCCGGCACGCCGTTGCTCGGTAACGACGTCTGGGAGCACGCCTATTACCTGACGTACAAGAACGATCGTCCGGGCTATCTGAAGGCCTGGTGGGACATCGTGAATTGGGACGTCGTCGGCGAGCGCTACGCGAAGGTCGCTGGCTGAACCCAATTCCCCTCCCGCTCGCGGGAGGGGCTAGGGGAGGGCGCGACGTACGTACCGGCGTCCGGTATGATCGGTCAGGCCCTCCCCCGACCCCTCCCGTGAACGGGAGGGGAGTAGATTACCCTTCGGGCGGCAGGTCGGTCACGGCTTTGTCGCCCGTTTGCAATCCGTGCTTCAGCAGCATGGGGATGTTGGCGAACGCGAAGAGCAGCGTCAGCGGGATCGCGCCCCACAGCTTGAAGCCGACCCAGAAATCCCAGGTCGTGTTGCGCCATACGGCCTCGTTCAGCACCGCCATGAACACGAAGAACACCGCCCAGTTACGCGTCAGCTTGCGCCAGCCATCCGCGGACAGGCCGGGGTAAGCGGTTGCGAGCAGCGACTGGAGCAGTGGGCGGCCAGTGACGAGCCCGAACGTCAGGATCGCAGCGAACATCGCGTAGATGATCGTTGGCTTCATCTGGATGAAGCGCTGGTCGTGGAAATAGATCGTCAGCCCGCCGAACACGACGATCAGCGCGCCTGAAAGCCACAGCATCGGCGAGATGTGGCCGGTCTTGACCTTCGACACGATCATCGCGGCGATCGTGGCGATGATGAACGCGGTGGTCGCGGCGACCACGCGGACGATCGGCAGGCCGGGGGTCAGGAAGTTCACCGCGAAGAATATCGCGAGCGGGCCGTAGTCGACCGCCATGCGGAGGCCGGGAGATAGGGGGGGCTTGGTCACTGGAATATCCACGAAATACGGTAAGATGCCGTTCGTCCTGAGCGTAGTCAAAGGACATTGCCACAAGCTGACCAGTCCTTCGACTTCGCTCAGGACGAACGGGGAGGCGGGGCAGGCGTTACTTCCGGACGCTCTCCACACCGGCGATGATCCGGCTCACTTCGTTGGCATCGAACGGGCGCAGATCCGTCATGCCCTCGCCGATGCCGATCGCGTGGATCGGCAGGCCGTATTTCTCTGCTGCCGCCACCAGCACGCCGCCGCGCGCGGTGCCGTCGAGCTTGGTCATCACGAGCCCGGTGACGCCCGCGACCTCCTTGAAGACCTCGATCTGCTGGAGTGCGTTCTGGCCGGTGGTGGCGTCGAGCACCAGTACGATGTCGTGCGGGCTCTCCGGGTTGATGCGACCCAGCACGCGGCGGATCTTGGCCAGTTCGTCCATCAGTTCGCGCTTGTTCTGCAAGCGGCCGGCGGTGTCGACGATCAGCACGTCGATGCCGGTCTCGGTCGCCTTCTTGACCGCATCCCACACCACGCCGGCCGCGTCGCCGCCCTCGGGGCCGGTCACGATCGGCACGCCGACGCGCTCGGCCCAGGTGCGGAGCTGGCCGATCGCGGCGGCGCGGAAGGTGTCGCCGGCGGCGAGCATCACACCGTAGTCCTGCTCCATCAACAGATGCGCGAGCTTGGCGATGGTGGTGGTCTTGCCCGAGCCGTTGACGCCGATGACGAGGATCACCTGCGGGCGCGGGAAGGCGTCGATCTCGATCGGCTTGGCGACCGTGGCGAGGACCTTCTCGACTTCTTCCGCGACGATCACGCGGATGCCGAGTTCCTCCATGTTGCGCTCGAAACTGCCTTCGGACAGGCGGCGGCGGATGCGGCCGGCAGTCTCGGGACCGAGGTCGGACGCGATCAGGGCTTCCTCGATGTCGTCCAGCGTCGAATCGTCGAGCCGCGCGCCGCCGAGGCCGGCGAGGTTGCCGACCAGCCGGTCGGAGGTGCGCTTGAAGCCGCCGATCAGCTTGTCGTGCCAGGTGGGGGTGGTGCTCATGTTGGTTCTCGTGTTGCGCTGAGGCGGTCGGACGTGGCGCCGGTGATCGTGATGCGGACGATGTCGCCGGGTATGGCGGGTTCGTCCAGCAGGACTTCTGCGAAATTGCCGATATGGCCGCGGTCGCCGGGGCGTTCGACGAGCAGATCCTGCGATGTGCCGACCAGCGTTTGCAGCCAGTTCGCTCGCGATGTTTCGCCGGCCTCGCGGAGGAGGGCGGCGCGGTGGCGGCGGATCTCGGGTTCGACCTGCGGCATGCGCGCGGCGGGGGTGCCGGCGCGGGGCGAATAGGGGAAGATGTGCGAGTGGACGATGTGGCAGTCGTCGATCAGCGCGCGCGTGTTGGCGAACATCGTCGCGTCCTCGGTCGGGAAGCCGGCGATCAGGTCCGCGCCTATCGCGATGTCGGAGCGGGCGGTCTTGAGGCGATCGACTAGCGCGACGCTTTCCGCGCGCGAATGGCGGCGCTTCATGCGCTTGAGGATCATGTCGTCGCCGGCCTGCAACGACAAGTGGACGTGCGGCATGATCCGGCGTTCGGTCGTCAGCAGCGCGAAGAGACGGTCGTCGATCTCGATGCCGTCTAGTGATGACAAGCGCAGGCGTTCGAGCTTTGGCACGTGATGCAGGACGCGTTCGACGAGGTGGCCGAGCGTCGGCGCGCCGGGGAGGTCGGGGCCGTAGCTGGTGAGGTCTACGCCGGTGAGGACGATCTCGCGGTGGCCTGCGTCGACGAGGCCTGCGATCCGGTCGACGGCCGCGCCTGCGGGGACCGAGCGGCTGGGGCCGCGGCCGAACGGGATCGCGCAGAAAGTGCAGCGGTGGTCGCAGCCATTCTGGACCTCGACGAAGGCGCGGGCGTGCGCTGAGAAGCTGGCGGCGAGGTGGGGCGCGGTCTCGCGGACCTGCATGATGTCGGACACTACTACGACATCGTCGGACGTCCATGCCGAAGAGGTCAGCTTGTCCGCGTTGCCGACGACGCGGTCGACTTCGGGCATCGCGGCGAAGCTCGCGGGGTCAATCTGCGCGGCGCATCCGGTGACGACGATCTGCGCTTCGGGACGGTCGCGTTTGGCGCGGCGGATCGCGACCCGCGTTGCCTTCACCGCGGCGTTGGTGACCGCGCAGCTGTTGACCACGACCATGTCCCGCCCGGCGACGAGCGCGCGGATGGTCTCGCTTTCGGCGATGTTGAGGCGGCAGCCGAGGCTGATGACCTCTGGCTGCGGGGCAGATGGCATGGGCCGCGATTTAGGAGGGGTGGGGGGGGAAGTCCACGGTTGGTGTTTCGGGGGGAGGGCCGACACCTTGTTCTCTGCGAACGCAGGGGCCCGAGGTACCAGCCGCAGCGCTGCTTGATCCTGGGCTCCCGCCTTCGCGGGAGAACTAGCGTAATGGAGGTGCTCCTCATCCATCAGATACCACCCCGGCGAAGGCCGGGGCCCAGTTGGGGAACGTTGCTAACTACGGACTACCCGCGGTTACTGAGACCTTTCCAATTGGGCCCCGGCCTTCGCCGGGGTGGTCGTGAGTTGGGATAGGCCACCCAAGACTAAGCGTGTATCGCGATCACCCCGCCAGCCGCGGCGCAATGCCGCGAGGTGGTGGCACGCTCCGGTCGGGCCGCTGCGCCAGCAATCGTTTCTCGGCCAGCAATCGCCGGATCTGCGCAGCGCCCAGCGGTCGCCCGTACAGATACCCCTGACCCTTCGCGCAGCCGATCGCGCGTAGGCGTTCTTCGATCGCGGCGTCCTCGATGCCTTCCGCGGTCGTCGGCAAATTGAGGCTGTCCCCCAGCCGCACGATCGTGTTGACGATCGCCATGCTCTCCGGATTGTCGAGGATCGACGAGACGAAGCTCTTGTCGATCTTGATCCGGTCGAACGGCAGCGCGCGCAGATGCGCCAAGCTCGAATAGCCGGTGCCGAAATCGTCGAGTGCGAGGCGGATGCCCTGGTTTTTCAGGCTCCCCACGATCGACTGCGCGAGGGGAAGATTGTCGAACAGCGCGCTCTCGGTGATCTCGATCTCGAGCCGGCTGGCGGGAAAGCCCGTCTCGACCAGCGTCTTGATGATCTTCTGCGCGAGCCACGCGTCGCGTAGCTGGAGCGGGGAGACGTTGACCGAGAGGGTGAGCCCGGCGTCCCAGTCCCGCGCTGCGGTGAACGCCTGGTGCATGATCGACAGCGAGAGGTCGCCGATCAGGCCGATCTCCTCGGCGATGGGGATGAACACGTCCGGCGCGATCGTCCCCCTGATGGGATGCTCCCAGCGCGCCAGGACCTCGAAACCGGTGATGAGGCCGGTCGTAAGGTCGACCTGCTGCTCGAAATACGGGACGATCTCCTGCGCGGGAATTGCGTGGCGCAGGCCCGCTTCGAGTTCGCCGCGTAGTTGGAGTGACCGCTCCATCGACCGATCGAACCAGGCATGGCGGCCGCGTCCGGCGGTCTTGGCAGCATGGAGCGCAATGTCGGCATTTCGCAGGAGCGCGTCGACCGAGGCGCAGTCGACGTCCGACCTGGCGATACCGATCGACACGCTCATGTGGATGTCGACGCCATCGGCGCGGAACGGCAGCGCGAGACCGGCGATCATGCGCTCGGCGATCCGATCGGCCACGTTCTTGTGCGCCGAGTCGAACACGAAGGTGCAGGCGAATTCGTCTGCGCCGAGCCGTGCGAGCAGGCTGGCACCCGGTGCGATCGCGGCGATCGTCTCGGCGACATAGACGAGCAGCAGGTCGCCGACCGCATAACCGTGCAGGTCGTTGACGCCCTTGAAGTGATCGATGTCGATCGTCAGCATGGCCATCGCCTTGCCGCGGCGGCGGGCGCTGGCGAACAGGGTCGCGCCGTCTTCGGACAGGCTGCGGCGATTGAGGAGCCCGGTGAGCGGATCGCGCTGTGCCAGAGCCTCGGCGCGATGACCCGCGTCGGTCAGCGTGCTCAACTCCGCCGCCAAGGCGCGATACCGGAACCAGCCGAACAGGATCAGCGCGATGTTGAGCAGCATCGCCGCGACCAGCGTCCGGTCGAACACCTCGGTGCTGCTGTGGAAATGCGCGACCGACTTGACGAGTACCGTGCCGCCGGTGCCGACGAACAAAAGGGTTGCGGCGCCCGTAACGGCGCCGGTCATGAATTCCCGACTTATGTTGCGGGGCGCGCGCGGCGCCGCCGACTTTGCGGTCATGGTATAGCCTGTCCGGTCTTCGATTGGTCTGCGGTGTGCCATGCGACAGGTGTAAGATATGTTAAGAAGCCGTTTAGGCGGGACGGAGCGTGGCCTGCGCGCGCCTGATTGATCTGCATCACGATATTAGTATTTTCCGCAATCGCGCTGGTCAGTCTGGACGCTGCTTTCGCCGGAGAACAAGGAGGCGCCTCCTCGACAAGGCTGACTCCGAGCCCATCTTGCATCCCCACCCACATTCCAGTAGTGGGCGCATCACGTTCCGTTACGGGGCGCATTGGACGAGCATCCAAGGATGCACGCTGGCCGGCGAGGTTTCGCCCGCCGGCGCTTTTGCGTTGTGTTGCGGTGATTTGGAGTATTTCGATGTTCGAAAGCCTGAGCGATCGACTTGGCGGCGTCTTCGACCGCCTTCGCGGCCGGGGTGCGCTGACCGAAGCGGACGTGCGCGCGGCGATGCGCGAGGTGCGCGTCGCGCTGCTCGAAGCCGACGTCGCGCTGCCCGTCGCGCGCGAGTTCGTCGAGAAGGCGACCGAGAAGGCGATCGGCCAGAACGTTCTGCGCTCGGTCACGCCGGGGCAGCAGGTCGTCAAGATCGTCAGCGATGCGCTGGTCGAGATGCTCGGCTCGGATGCCGTCGAGCTGGAGCTGGGCGTCACGCCGCCGGCCGTCATCATGATGGTCGGCCTCCAGGGCTCGGGCAAGACGACCACGACCGCCAAGATCGCCAAGCGGCTGGCGGCAGGGCAGGCCAATTTCGGGCAGGCTGGCCGCGAGCGCAAGAAGGTGTTGATGGCGTCGCTCGACGTCAATCGCCCGAACGCGCAGGAACAGCTGGCGACGCTCGGCACGCAGATCGACGTCGCGACGCTGCCGATCGTGCAGGGCCAGCAGCCGGTCGATATCGCCCGCCGCGCGATGCAGGCGGCCAAGCTGCAGGGCTATGACGTCCTGATGCTCGACACCGCGGGTCGACTTCATGTCGACCAGGCGTTGATGGACGAGATGAAGGCGGTTGCCGACGTCGCCAATCCCGCCGAGATCCTGCTCGTCGTCGACTCGCTGACCGGTCAGGACGCGGTCAACGTCGCGCAGAACTTCAGCGACCAGGTGCCGCTGACGGGTATCGTGCTGACCCGCATGGACGGCGATGCCCGCGGCGGCGCGGCGCTGTCGATGCGCGCGGTCACCGGCAAGCCGATCAAGTTTGCAGGCACCGGCGAGAAGCTCGATGCGCTCGAGGCGTTCCATCCCGAGCGCGTCGCGGGCCGCATCCTCGGCATGGGCGACGTCGTCAGCCTGGTCGAACGCGCCGCGGAGTCGATCCAGGCCGAAGACGCCGAGCGGATGGCCGCCAAGATGGCCAAGGGTCAGTTCGACATGAACGACCTGCGGGCCCAGCTCGCGCAGATGCAGCGGATGGGCGGGCTCGGCGCACTGGCGGGGATGATCCCCGGCATGAAGAAGGCGCAGGGCGCGGTCGCGTCGGTCGGTGGCGAAAAAGTGCTGGTGCACATGGACGCGATGATCGGTTCGATGACGATCAAGGAGCGCAACAAGCCCGAGCTGATCAACGCCAAGCGCAAGATCCGCATCGCCAAGGGCTCCGGGACGACCGTCCAGGAGGTCAACAAGCTGCTCAAGATGCACCTCGAAATGTCGACCGCCATGAAGAAGATCAAGAAGATGGGCGGCATGAAGGGCATGATGGCGATGCTCGGCAAGGGCGGCCTGGGCGGCGGTCTCGGCGGCATCGGCAATGCGATCGGCGGGCCGCAGATGGGCGACATGCTCAACAAGGCTGGCGCCGGTGGCCTGCCCGGCGGTGGCGGTGGTCTACCGGGGCTTGGTGGCCCCAAGATGCCGCAGATGCCTGCCGGTTTCGACGATTTTCTGAAGAAGAAATAACCTCCTTATCCAACCACGACACCTCGGCTCGCGCCGGGGACTCTATCTAGAAGACGAAGGAAAATATCATGGCAATCAACATTCGCCTCGCGCGCGGTGGCTCCAAGAAGCGTCCTTACTACAAGATCGTCGTTGCCGATGCGCGTTCGCCGCGTGATGGCCGCTTCATCGAGAAGATCGGCAACTACAACCCGCTCCTCGCCAAGGACAACGAGCAGCGCGTGCAGCTCGACGCCGACCGCGCGAAGCATTGGCTGAGCGTCGGCGCGCAGCCGACCGACCGCGTCGCGCGCTTCCTCGACCAGGCTGGCGTGCTCGAGCGTTCGGCGCGCAACAACCCGAACAAGGGCAAGCCCGGCGAGAAGGCCACCGAGCGCGCTGAAGAGCGTGCGACCAAGGCGGCTGAAGCTGCCGAGGCTGAAGCTGCTGCGAAGGCTGCACCTGCTACGGGCAGCAACGAAGAGACCGAGCAGGTCGTCGCTGCCGAAGTCGAAGACGCAACGAGCGCTTCGTAAGATCCGGGGGCGGTCGGGACATCCCGGCCGCCCTTGTTCCGTCATCCCGGCGAACGCTGGGATCCAGAGCCGGGAACGACCCCGTTCGGGACTCTCGATCCTGGGTCGAGCCCGGGCTGACGGAAGCTGACGACGGGCGCGCAACCGCACCCGAACCGGACTTCATGCGTTCTCTCAATCGGTAACCCCGAACAGGAGCGCATGATGGCCCCCGAATCCGACCCCCGCACAGCCCCCGCACCCGAGGACATCGAAGATGCCACCAACCAAGGCGTCTCCGCCGACGACCCCGCCGAAGGCTCCGACGACACTCCCGGTCGCGGCGAAGGCTCCGCGCAAGGCTGACGTGACGCTCGCTGTCGTCATCGGTGCGCACGGCATCGGTGGCGAAGTGCGGCTGAAGGTCTTCGCCGAGAATTTCGGAAGCTATAAGAGCTTCAACAATGGCGCGCTGTCGCTAAAGTCCGCGCGCAACGGCAACAACGGCATGATCGCGCGCTTTGCCGAGGTCGCCGATCGCAACGCTGCTGAGGCGATGCGCGGAACCGAATTGACGGTGCCTCGGTCGTCGCTGCCGCCGCTGGAAGATGGTGAGTATTATCACACGGATGTGATCGGACTCGATGTCGTCTCGACCGATGGCGAGGCGATCGGACGGGTCGTTGCGATCGATAATTTTGGCGCGGGCGACGTGATCGAGATCGAGCGGCCGCCCGTGGACGACAAGCCCGGCAAGCGGTTCATGATCCCGATGCGCCCTGAAGCCGTTCCCGAATGGGATGCCGACCGGCTCATTGTCGAGGCTTCGTTCGCGGCTGAATAAGCCTTGTTCTCCCAAGTGGAGTAGCGATTACCGCCGGAGCGGACTCTGCTCGGCGAGCATGTTGCGGATCGTTGTTGCGGCGACGCCGGCTTCGCCCATTGCGTGACTGATCTGGTCGAGACCCTTCACCACGTCGCCGGCTGCGAACAGGCCGGGGATTGAGGTTCGCTGGTGCGAGTCGACTTCCAGGCACCCGTCCTCGGATGCGCGTGCGCCTGCTGCGACGGCCAGTTCCGAACGGATGACCGATCCGAGCGCCGGATAGATGCTGTCGAACGACAACCGTCCTTCCACGGTGTCGAGTGCGAGCTTGTCGGCCTCGATCGCGTAGTTGCCGCATGGGCCGCCGACGCGGACGATTCCGGCATCGTCTAGCGCCGCTTCGCATGCCGGATCGAGATCGTGGCTCCCCTCGGGCGCGATCAGCGTTACGTCCTTTGTGTAACCGCGTAGGAACAGCGCCTCGCGCATGCCGTGGTCGCCAGTGCCGATGATGCCGACGCGCTTGTCGGTGACCTCGTAGCCGTCGCAGATCGGGCAGTAGCGGAGGAGGCCGGCTTCGAGCGCTTCGTCGTGGATGGCGTCGGGCATGTTTGGACGGTTGTTCACGACCCCGGTGGCGAGCAGCACGCTCCGGGCTCGCGCCCCGCGATCGCCAAGTCTTACGGTGAAGCCGTCGTCGTCGACCTCGATCGCATCTACCCGCACACCCTCGCGGACTGCGCCATAGGTTTCCGCCTGTGCCAGCATTCGGGCTAGCAGGTCCGTGCCGCGGATGCCTTCGGGATAGCCGGCGTGGTTGTGCGTGCAGGGGATCAGCGCGGCGCGGCTGCTGCCGCAATCGAACAGGCGGATCGAGAGGTGGAACCGCGCGAGATAGATGGCTGCGGTCAGGCCTGCCGGGCCGGCGCCGATGATGATGCAATCGTCCATTCGCCGCGAGCGTTTCGGCAGCGTAATTGTTCCGCCGGGGCGATCCGTATAGGTGCTGAGCAGATTGCGCCGCACGCTGGCGCAAACGCATAGAGAATTGGACGCTGTGACTTTCGCTGCCACGATATTGACGCTGTATCCGGAGATGTTTCCCGGGCCGCTGGGGACGTCGCTTGCGGGCCGCGCGCTGGGGGAGGGGCGATGGTCCTGCTCGCCAGTGCAGATCCGGGACTTCGCGACGGACAAGCACAAGTCGGTGGACGATACGCCGGCCGGGGGCGGGGCCGGGATGGTGCTCAGGGCCGACGTGGTAGCCTCCGCGATCGACAGCGTTGCGGATGGGCGGCCGGTGTTGGCCATGACGCCTCGGGGGAAGCCTCTGACCCAGGAGCGGGTTCGCGAACTGGCGAAGGGGCCGGGCGTCACCATTCTTTGCGGCCGGTTCGAGGGCTTCGACGAACGGCTGTTCGAGGCGCGGGATATCGAGGAGGTCTCGATCGGCGACTACATCCTGTCGGGCGGCGAGATGGGGGCGCTGGTGCTGCTCGATGCTTGCATTCGGCTGCTGCCCGGCGTAATGGGCGCGGCTTCTAGTGGGGATGACGAGAGCTTCGAAACGGGGCTGCTCGAATATCCACACTATACCCGACCTCAGATATGGGAAGGGCGCACGATCCCGCAGGTGCTGCGATCGGGGGATCATGCGAAGATCGCTGCATGGCGCAAACGCCGCGCGGAGATCGATACACGGTCACGGCGACCGGACCTTTGGGAGCGCCATGAGGGCGTTCGGGTCCAGTCGCCCTCTGGCGCGCAGCGACACGAGGACGAGACATGAACCTGTTGCAGACGATCGAAGCCGAGAACATCGCGAAGTTCCTGGCCAACAAGACGATCCCCGATTTCCGCCCCGGCGACACGCTGAAGGTCGGCGTGAAGGTCGTCGAAGGCGAGCGCACGCGTATTCAGAACTACGAGGGCGTGTGCATCGCGCGCTCGAACAAGGGCATGGGCTCGAACTTCACCGTGCGTAAGATGAGCTTCGGCGAGGGCGTCGAGCGCGTCTTCCCGCTCTACTCGCCGAACGTCGATTCGATCGAAGTCGTCCGCAAGGGCGCCGTGCGTCGCGCCAAGCTGTATTACCTGCGTGGCCGCACCGGCAAGGCAGCACGTATCGCCGAGCGTCGCGACATGCGCCCTGCCAAGGGTACCGCAGCCGCCGAGTAATCGGAGACTGCCAGAGTTGAAGAAGGGCGCGGGGGCGATGGTCCCCGCGCCCTTTTTCGTTGTGCGCGGGCTGGGGACTGGTTGGCGCAGCAAGCTGTTGGAAGTGCTGCCGATTGTTGGTGTTTCGCGTTTATGCTGCGCTGCGGAAGTATAGGAAGTGTAGACGCTGGGAAGCTTTCTTGACGTGGGGGTGGCGTCGCGGTGTGAGGGCGGTGTCGCGGTGAAGGGGGTGGGCGCGGGCATTCGGTGACGGTGCGCTTCTCCGGGTGTGTAGGACAGCCGATTAGCTTGCCGCCAGCGGTGGCCGTGGTGGTGCCTGTCCCTCGGGACATGGGGCGGTTACTTGGTCGGACAGGGACGCGCGGTCCTGCGCAGGCCGACTTGCGCTTCCTTGTTCTCCCGCGAAGGCGGGAGCCCAGTCTGGGTCCCCGCCTTCGCGGGGAAACACGTCTTGCTGGCGGATTGGGATGGCTGTTTGCTTGGGCTTTACGAGGCATTGCCTCGCGGAGCGTGCTCGCGTGGACATGCCCCACCCCGACCCTCCCCTGAAGGGGAGGGAGTTTTCGTTGTGCGCTCCATGTAATTTCGGCGCGTCACGCAACGCACTCGCCGCGCGGGCGGGGAACGCTATTTTCGGGACTTATGATCACATTGCGCCACGGAGCGCAGCTCAAGGACTGGATTCACGCGAAGGCGCTAAGGCGCGAAGAGAAGACCCGGCAAGTGAGCTAAATAAGCTGCTTCTCTTCGCGCCTTAGCGCCTTCGCGTGAACATGCCCTTCTCCGTCATCCTGACGAAAGTCAGGACCCAGGACCGCGAACGCCGCGCTGCTTGGCTCTGGGTCCTGACTTTCGTCAGGATGACGGCGTGGGTGGGGAGGCGTTCCGCTTGCAATCGCCAACGCTGCCGTCTGGAGGGCGTACTTATGGGGCGTGCGAGCCTTAGGGCCCGCAGACCGCCGCAAGCCCTCCTCGACCTCCGGTCAGGCGTCACCCCTCAGGCGTCGCGCCACGTGCCGGGCGCCAGACCCGCCACGGTCCAGTCGCCGATGCTCCACCGGACCAGCCGCAGCGTGGGGTGGTCGATCGCGGCGGTCATGCGGCGGACTTGCCGGTTGCGGCCTTCGCGGATCGTTATCTTCAGCCAGCAATCGGGGATGCTCGCGCGGACCCGGATCGGCGGCACGCGCGGCCAGAGGTCGGGCGCGGCGATCCGCTCGACGTCGGCGCGGGCAGGGCCGTCCTTCAGCACGACGCCGCCCCGCAACCGATCGAGCGCGTCCTCGCCGGCATCGCCCTCGACCTGCACGAGATAGGTCTTGGCCAGCTTGAACTTCGGGTCCGCGATCCGCGCCTGGAGGCGACCGTCGTCGGTCAGCAGCAACAGCCCTTCGCTATCACGGTCGAGCCGCCCCGCCGGATAGACGCCCGGCACATCGACGAACTGCGACAGCGTCGCGCGCGGGGTCGGACTGTTCACGTCGGTGAACTGGCTGAGCACGTCGTACGGTTTGTTGAACAGGATGACCCGGGGCATGGTCGGGGTTTAGAGGGATTGTCGATCAGATGAAACCGCAGGTGTCGCGCCCTACGTCAGCGTACATAAAGCCGAGGGGGCAATGATGCCCCCTTCATTGGCACAACGCATATTAAGTTCGTTTGACGGGAGCGCCGCTGTAGCCGTCATGTAATATCACAAGAACGGGCTGTTAGGCATATCGACGGTAGAGAGAGAGCGATCAGCCTTCCGACTTTGTCTTTGCAGTCGGTGGAGCTGGAGCCGCAACCTTCGGCATTGGCACTTTCAATTCCGCAACCGGCAACACCCTCCCGTCTTTGGCGAGAATTGCCCAGTCAGACTTGTTTTGATCTCTCATCACGTTGTCTCCCATCACTTGCCACTTTTGTCGGTAGGCTTCGGGGCAGCAACCTTAGGCATGATCGGACGTAGCTCGGACGTGGGAAGGACCGAGCCCTCCACTATCCGCTCTGGCCTGATCATCACTCCCTTGAAGAATGGGGGCTTCATACGGACTCTCCTGAATGCTGCCTGTCATATAGATTTCGGCCTCCTTGGTCGCAAATGCAAGGTGGCGCTTGCTTTCCGGTATGGATATACCTTTGCAATGCTTGTTTTGAGCTTGTTGGCATTTTTTCTTTAATGTCATAGCCAACGCGTAGATTTCGTCATCACGAAGCATGCCGGTGCTAACCTTGAACCAATCCGTCTCTGCCGTTAGCGCGAGCGCGTCAAGATCTGGCCCAAGATTGCTGAGAGCTTTAAGCCGAGCCTTATAAGGCAGAAATGGTTTGATCGCGTTCAGCACTTGTGAGGCGGCAATTATTGAACCCCATGCAAATGAGTATTGCTGCCATATGGCCCACCCGGCGATTGCGGAACTAGATGTTACGGCAGAGAATATTGATATCCAGCGATCAATAGATTCGACGCTCCCTTGGCATCGATTGATGTACACAGCGTCACGTTTGACCGTTGCGAAAACGTCCCAGTATCGGTTCTGAGTGTTCATCGGTATGCATGCCCCCGAACTGCGATAGCTACTACGATCTAATATTAATAGATATACATGGCACAGGCCATCGATCAGATTTGAGCGCCCTTCGCCTCATCTGGCAAACTTATTTACCGAACAATTGGAGCATGCCTGGCGGAGGTTGGAATGAGCACGCTTGAACGTGCATCAACGCGGCATTTTTGCTATTGGCAAAATATTGACATAAGCGCTGTTGAAGATGATTTTGAAAAATATCAGTAGAATACTGATAGGTCATTATCGGGCTATACTATTTACATAATCATTGGCGCTCAAGTGGCGCAGATGTGCCGCATAACCAAAATGGGCCGCGGTGTTGCCACCGCGGCCCATTTTTTTTGACTTCCCTCAAACCCTTACTGGTCGAGGAAGCTCCGCATCTTCCGTGACCGCGACGGGTGCTTCAGCTTCCGCAGCGCCTTCGCCTCGATCTGGCGGATGCGCTCGCGGGTCACCGAGAACTGCTGGCCGACTTCCTCGAGCGTGTGATCGGTGTTCATGCCGATGCCGAAGCGCATGCGCAGCACGCGCTCTTCGCGTGGTGTCAAAGAAGCGAGCACGCGCGTGACCGTCTCCTTGAGGTTCGCCTGGATCGCGGCATCCACCGGGATGATCGCGTTCTTGTCCTCGATGAAGTCGCCGAGATGCGAATCCTCCTCGTCGCCGATCGGCGTTTCGAGGCTGATCGGCTCCTTGGCGATCTTCATCACCTTGCGCACCTTCTCGAGCGGCATGGAAAGGCGCTCGGCCATCTCCTCCGGGGTCGGTTCGCGGCCCTGCTCGTGGAGGAACTGGCGGCTGGTGCGGACCAGCTTGTTGATCGTCTCGATCATGTGGACCGGGATACGGATGGTCCGCGCCTGGTCCGCGATCGAACGGGTGATCGCCTGGCGGATCCACCATGTCGCGTAGGTGCTGAACTTGTAGCCGCGGCGATACTCGAACTTGTCGACCGCCTTCATCAGGCCGATATTGCCCTCCTGGATAAGATCCAGGAACTGCAGGCCGCGGTTCGTGTATTTCTTGGCGATCGAGATCACCAGCCGCAGGTTCGCCTCGACCATTTCCTTCTTGGCGATACGCGCCTCGCGCTCGCCCTTCTGGACCATGTTGACGATCCGGCGGAACTCGGTGAGCGCCATGCCGGTCTGCTGCGTGATGTCGGCGATCTCGGCGCGGATGCGCTCGACCGCCTCGCCCTCGTTGGCGACGAACGCGGTCCACTTCTTGTCGACCTTGTTGACCGTCGTCAGCCAGTTCTCGTCGATCTCGTGACCGATATACCGGTCGAGGAAGTCCTTGCGCGGCACCTTGTGGCGCTCGGCGAGGCGCAGCATCTGGCCGCCCAGCGCGGTCAGGCGACGGTTATAGGCATAGAGCTGATCGACCAGATATTCGATCTTGGCATTGTGGAACTGGACGCTCTCGACTTCCGCCGTGAGTTCCTCGCGCAGCTTCTGGTATTTGCGCTCGTCGGCAGCCGAGAAATCGCCGCCGATGCCCATCGCATCGACGCGCGACTGCTGGATCTTGCTGAACTTCTTGTAGAGCGCGGTGATGCTGGCGAACCGCTCGAGCGCGATCGGCTTGAGCTGTTCCTCCATCTGCGCGAGGCTGAGGGTGTTGTCCTCCTCCTCGTCGTCCGATGCGCGCGGAGCCCGGCGCTCGCCGTCCTCGTCCTCGTCGGCGGACGGCTCTTCGGGCTCGGCCTCTTCCTTGAACGAAGGGCCGGCGTTCTTCTCGCTGATCTCGCCGTCGTCGGCTTCGCCGTCCTCGGCCATCGCTTCGGGGGCGGGGTCCTTCGACAGCATCGCGTCGAGATCCATGATCTCGCGCAGCTGCATCGTGCCCTCGTTCAGCGCGGTCGACCAGTCGATGATCGCGTTGAAGGTGATCGGCGATTCGCAGAGACCGAGGATCATCGTGTCGCGACCCGCCTCGATGCGCTTGGCGATCGCGATCTCGCCCTCGCGGCTGAGCAGCTCGACCGCGCCCATCTCGCGCAGGTACATGCGGACCGGATCGTCGGTGCGATCGATGGTCTCTTTCTTCTTTTCGATCGCGGGGCCTGTGTCGGCATCCGCGTCGGCGGCCTCCGGCTCGTCCTCGTCGTCCTTGGCGGGCTCGGTCTCGCCGTCCTCGCCGGCTTCGTCGTTCTCGACGATGTTGATGCCCATCTCGCTCAGCGCGGCGCTGATGTCCTCGATCTGGTCGGACGACATCTCGCCCTGCGGCAGCGCTTCGTTGAGCTGCTCATAGGTGATGTAGCCACGCTTCTTGGCGCGCGCGATGACCTTCTTGATCGACGCATCGTTCATGTCGATCAGCGGCGCATCGCCGGTTTCGTTCGTCTCGGCGGGTTCCGCCATGTTCGCCTTAGCCATCAATCGCCCTCGGTACCCAACGCTCGGGCGTCTTCGTTCGACTGTACAAGATTTGCAAGTCGGACTTCCAACGCCTGTTTCTCTCTTACCATAGCCACTTGTCGTTCGAACGCATCTTCGGTGAAGTGCGTCTGCATCGCCGCGGTCGCCTGCTTGAGTGCCGCGTCTACCTCAGGGCGGGCGACCATGATCGCGATCGCCTCGTCGAGGTCGGCACGGACGCGGGCTGGATCGGCCGTGGTCTGCGTGAACGAATAGGGCATCGTATCGGCTCTCAACAGGTCACTCGCGACTGAATTGAAACCGGACCTCGCCAATATGGTGAGCAAGCGCCCGCTATCAAGCTTCTGGTCCTCAAGTGCAACATCTACGACCGCTTCGAACAATCGTCCGAGCGCGCCGTCGATCATTTGCAGCGAGCCGAGCACCTCCATGTGGCGCGCGATCTCGACCGGGTGGCGGATCAGGCCGGCGAGCACTGCCTTGGCCAAGACGCGGTCGATGCCGGTGGCGAGGAAGGCCTTCGCGTCTTCGGTGACGGGCGCGGCCGGAGGCTTCCAGCCGCCTTTCGGTCGCTCGCCTCTGGGCACGAAGGGCGCGCGTACCGGTTTGAAATGCTCGTAGAAGCGGTTCTTGAACTCGGCGTGATATTGCTGCTTCACCGAGGGGTCGGCGATGCCTTCGGCGAGTTCGTGGAGGCGGCGCTTGAGGCCGGCGCGCTGTTCGGGGGTGTCGAGCGCCTCGGCGGCGACTTCGGATGCCCAGAGCCGGTCGACGAGCTGTTCGGGGGTTTTCAGTAGCGCCTCGAACGCACCGGGGCCGCCGGCGCGAACGAGATCGTCGGGGTCCTGGCCTTGCGGGAGCGTGACGAAGGCGAGGCTGCGGCCGGGCGCGAGCAGCGGGAGCGCGCGGTGGGCTGCCCGGAGCGACGCCTTCTGGCCGGCGCTGTCGCCGTCGAAGCAGAGCAGGGGCACGTCGACCATCCGCCACAGCCGTTCGAGCTGCGCTTCGGTGAGGGCGGTGCCGAGCGGCGCGACCGCTTCGCCGAACCCGGCCTGTGCGAGCGCGATGACGTCCATATAGCCCTCGACCACCAGCACGCGGCCGGATTTGCGCGAGGCGGGGGCGGCCTTGTCGAGGTTGTAGAGCGTGCGGCCCTTGTCGAAGAGCGGGGTGTCGGGGGAGTTGAGGTACTTCGGCTCGCCGCCGTCGAGCACGCGTCCGCCGAACGCGATCGTCCGCCCGCGGGGGTCGCGGATCGGGATCATCAGCCGGCCGCGGAACCGGTCGTAGGGGTCCTTGCCCTCGACATTGATGAGCATGCCGGACTCGACCAGCATCGGGTCGCCGTAGTCCTTCAGCGCGGTCTTGAGCTTGCCGCGGCTGTCGGGGGCGAACCCCATCCCGAACGCACGCGCCGTCTCGGGCCTGATCCCGCGGCGGTCGAGGAGCGCGCGCGCTTCGGTGCCGGGGAGGCCGCCCAGTTGCTCGACGAACCAGTCCGCGGCGTCGGACATCACCTCATGCAGGCCCTTGGCGCGTTCGGCCTTGGCGGCGGACTGGCGGTCCATCGCGGGCATGTCCATCCCGGCGGCCTGCGCGAGCTCCTTGACGGCGTCCATGAAGGGGAGGCCGCGCTGGTCGGTCATCCACTTGATCGCGTCGCCGTGCGCGGAACAGCCGAAGCAGTGGTAGAAGCCCTTGTCGTCGTTGACGTAGAAGGAGGGCGTCTTCTCGTTGTGGAACGGGCAGCAGCCTTTGTGCTCGCGACCGGCCTTGGTGAGCTTGGTGGTCTTGCCGACGAGCGCGCTGAGCGAGGTGCGGGCGCGGAGTTCGTCGAGGAATTGTGGGGTTAGCGCCACTAGATCGCCCCGCGCACGACAGAGCCCCCCCGCCCGCTTGCGGGAGGGGGCTGGGGGGTGGGCACGCGCTCGGTTCCACTCGCAGCGCTCAGAATGGTCTCCAATACGCCGGGCATGTTCGAGGTCAAATCGTTGTTCCAGAAGCGAATGACGCGGTAGCCTGCGGCTTCGAGCTGCACCGTGCGGGCGTCGTCATGGGGTTGGCCTTCAACGTGCTGGCTACCGTCGAGTTCGACGATCAGCTTGTGCGAGCGGCATACGAAGTCGGCGAAATACCCGGCGATCGGCATCTGGCGGCTGAACTTGAGGTCCTGCAACCTGGAGCCCTTCAGCTGCCGCCACAGCATTTGCTCGGCATTCGTCGCGTCGTTGCGGAGGTCTCGCGCTCTCTCGGTTGGTCGGTCCAGACGATGGCGCGGGCCCACCCCTCGGTCCCCTCCCGCTTGCGGGAGGGGAGGAAGAAGGGGCTCGCCTTTATCCATTTACGACAGCGCTGCCTTTACCAGGCCGCTCGCCTTGCTCATGTCCAGCTCGCTCGCGTGGCGGGCCTTCAGTTCCGCCATCACGCGACCCATGTCCTTCATGCCGGTCGCGCCGAGTTCGTCCTTGATCGCCAGGATCGCGACGGTGGTTTCCGCCTCGCTCATCTGCTGCGGCAGGAAGCGTTCGATCACCGCGACCTCGGCCGTCTCCGCATCGGCGAGCTCCTGGCGGCCGCCCTTTGCAAACATCTCGATCGACTCGCGGCGCTGCTTGACCATCTTCTGGAGCACTTCGATCACCAGCGCGTCGTCGCTCTCGGGGGCTTTGCCGGTGCGCGCCTCGATGTCGCGGTTCTTGATCGCGGCCTGGATCAACGAGATAGCGTTGCGGCTCTGCTTGTCGCCGGCCTTCATGGCGGTCAGCTGCGCAGCCTTGATGTCGTCGCGAATCATGTACTGGTCTTTCAGGTGGTTCGTGCGTAGCCCGACGGGATAGCGCGTCCGCCGCCCGTTTAACAGATTGACGCTGCGGCACGCCGGCCTTAGCGGACACCACTTAGCGACATCGTCAACGTAAAGAGAGTGCCCAGCCTGATGGCCGACGCCCAGCCTATAGCCATGCCTGCCGGTGCAACAGGCGTCCTCGTCCTCGCCAATGGCGACGTGATCTGGGGTCGCGGGTTCGGCGCAGAGGGCAGTGCGGTCGGCGAAGTGTGCTTCCACACCGCGATGACCGGCTATCAGGAGGTGCTGACCGACCCGTCCTTCGCCGGGCAGATGATCTGCTTCACCTTCCCGCACATCGGCAACGTCGGCGCGAACCCCGACGACGTCGAGGCGGACGACCCGCACGCGCTCGGCATCATCGTCCGCGAGGACGTGACGCAGCCGTCGAGTTTCCGCGCGGTCGAGGGGCTGGATGGCTGGATGAAGCGGCATGCGCGGATCGGGCTGTCGGGGGTCGACACCCGTGCGCTGACGCGGCGGATCCGGGTGGCGGGCGCGCCTAATGGCGTGATCGCGCATTCGGCGAGCGGCGAGTTCGATGTGGCCGCGTTGCTGGCGATGGCGCGCGCCTGGCCGGGGTTGGAGGGGATGGACCTCGCCAAGGACGTGTCCACGAGCATGCATTATGGCTGGGGTGAGGATGCGCCCGGCGGTACGTGGAAGCTGGGCTTCGGCTATTCTTCTTCCCCCCTCCCGCAAGCGGGAGGGGCCGGGGGTGGGCTCCCGGCCTCCTCGACAGACGACGGTGCGGTTGAGCACTCCTCGACCGTCCCCCCGGCAGGTGAGCGCGAGCCCACCCCTCAATCCCCTCCCGCAAGCGGGAGGGGAGGCAAGAAGCCCCACGTCGTTGCGATCGATTACGGTTCGAAGCGCAACATCTTCCGCAACCTCGTCGAGGCAGGCGCCAAGGTTTCCGTCGTCTCTGCCACCGCCAGCTTCGACGACGTAATGGCGCTCGCCCCCGACGGCATCTTCCTCTCGAACGGCCCCGGCGATCCCGCCGCGACCGCCGAATACGCGGTGCCGGTGATCCGCCAGCTGCTGGAGACGGGCAAGCCGCTGTTCGGCATCTGCCTCGGCCACCAGTTGCTCGGCCTCGCGGTCGGCGCGACCACGACCAAGATGTTCCAGGGCCACCGCGGCGCCAACCACCCGGTCAAGCGGCTGAGCGACGGCGCGGTCGAGATCACCAGCATGAACCACGGCTTCGCGGTCGAGCGCGACAGCCTGCCGGCGAACGTCCGCGAGACGCATGTGTCGTTGTTCGATGGGTCGAACGCAGGGCTGGAACTGACCGACAAGCCGGCGTTCTCCGTGCAATATCATCCGGAAGCGAGCCCGGGGCCGCAGGACAGCTTGTACCTGTTCGAACGGTTTGTAGGATCTTTGCGGTGACTATTCTCGTCGGAGGCTACACCTCCTTCGAGGAGCACCTTCTAGTTGCGATTTACTACACCTCGAACATACTAGCTAAGGACGAAGTTAGTTTCGCAGAGGCGAAAAGCCTTTATGCGCTCGACGACAACACAAGATGGTTAAATCGTGCGATGATGCACTTTGTTGACGTTAAGTGGGCAGAGGGGCCTCTGCTTCTAGGGGATGTCGAGAACCAACCGATCGAGCTTACCGCGGCAGGTCTCAGGCAGGCGGAGGAGTTAATCGCTGCCGATAAGATTGTGTTGGAACGGATCGGCGCTGATCCCTTGGGCGGCATAAAAATTCCCGCTTCAGATCGGATAGTGTCGTTAAATCACAACCAGTTGGCGGCAGTTGTTCAGCCGATCGATGATTTGGTCGGCGCTCTAGACGCCGACAACGGTGATCCTGACCAGCCGGGCTTAAGAGAGCAGATTTTAGGTGAAGTTAGGGCCGGGCGTGAATTGATCAGGGCCGGAACCTTTCGTTCTTTTCTTTTATACGAAACGCTTGTTCGCGCCCTTGGCGAATTGATCAAGCGTTACTCGAACCCAACCATAGTCGCTTTGGCTAACGCGCTTCTTGGAGCGTTGGTCAGCGAAATTCTACAGGCGAAATAATGCCAAAACGCACCGACATCTCCTCGATCCTCGTCATCGGCGCAGGACCCATCGTCATCGGCCAGGCGTGCGAGTTCGATTATTCGGGCACGCAGGCGATCAAGGCGTTGAAGGAGGAGGGCTATCGTATCGTCCTCGTCAATTCGAACCCCGCCACGATCATGACCGATCCCGAGCTGGCCGACGCGACCTATGTCGAGCCGATCACGCCCGCGATCGTCGCCAAGATCATCGAGAAGGAACGCCCCGACGCGATCCTGCCGACGATGGGCGGGCAGACCGCGCTGAATACCGCACTGGCGCTGTTCCATGACGGGACGCTGGAAAAGTTCGGCGTGACGATGATCGGGGCTGACGCCGATGCGATCGACATGGCGGAGGACCGGCTGAAGTTCCGCGACGCGATGGACCGGATCGGGCTCGAAAGCGCGCGCTCGGCGATCGCACATACCGTCGAGGAAGCCTTGGAAGGCCTTGAGAAGACCGGGCTTCCGTCGATCATCCGGCCGAGCTTCACGATGGGCGGCTCGGGCGGCGGCATCGCGTATAACCGCGAGGAGTTCATCGCGATCGTCCGCAACGGGCTCGACCTGTCGCCGACCACCGAGGTGCTGATCGAGGAATCGCTGCTCGGCTGGAAAGAATACGAGATGGAGGTGGTGCGCGATCGCAACGACAACGCGATCATCATCTGCTCGATCGAGAATGTCGATCCGATGGGCGTCCACACCGGCGACTCGATCACCGTCGCGCCGGCGCTGACGCTGACCGACAAGGAATACCAGATCATGCGCAACGCATCGATCGCGGTGTTGCGTGAAATCGGTGTCGAAACAGGCGGTTCGAACGTGCAGTTCGCGGTCAATCCGAAGGACGGCCGGTTGGTCGTCATCGAGATGAACCCGCGCGTGTCGCGCTCGTCCGCGCTGGCGTCGAAGGCGACAGGCTTCCCGATCGCGAAGGTCGCGGCGAAGCTGGCGGTCGGTTACACGCTCGACGAGATCGAGAACGACATTACCGGCGCGACGCCTGCCGCGTTTGAGCCGACGATCGATTACGTCGTCACGAAGATTCCGCGGTTCGCGTTCGAGAAGTTCAAGGGCGCGTCGAACACGCTCGGCACCGCGATGAAGTCGGTCGGGGAGGTGATGGCGATCGGTCGCAACATCCACGAATCGATGCAGAAGGCGTTGCGCGGGCTCGAGACGGGTCTGTCGGGGTTCAACCAGGTCGATCATCTGGTTGGGGCACCTCGCGCGGAAATCGAGGCGGCGCTGGCCGTCGCGACGCCGGATCGGTTGCTGGTCGCGGCGCAGGCTCTGCGCGAGGGCTTCACGGTCGCCGAGGTGCATGCGATCGCCAAGTACGATCCGTGGTTCCTCGAGCGGATCGCGGAGATCATCGCGGCCGAGGCCGAGGTGATGAAGGACGGGCTGCCGATCGACGCGCCGGGTATGCGCCGCCTGAAGAGCATGGGGTTCAGCGACAAGCGGCTCGCATGGCTGGCGCTGCAATCCGCCAATCTGCGCGGGATGAACCGCGGGATCGCGCGCGGCTCGGGGCTGATCCACGAGGTCGTCAAGGCCATGACCGGCGGCGTGACCGAGGAGGAGGTGCGCCAGCATCGCCTGAAGCTCGGCGTGCGGCCGGTGTTCAAGCGGATCGATACGTGCGCGGCCGAATTCGATGCGAAGACGCCGTATATGTATTCGACCTACGAGGCACCGAGCTTCGGCGAGCCCGAGAACGAGTCCGAGCCGACCGATCGCAAGAAGATCGTGATCCTGGGCGGCGGGCCGAACCGGATCGGGCAGGGGATCGAGTTCGATTATTGCTGCTGCCACGCGTGCTTCGCGCTGGCGGATGCGGGCTATGAGACGATCATGGTCAACTGCAACCCGGAGACGGTCAGCACCGACTACGACACGTCGGACCGGCTGTATTTCGAGCCGCTGACCGCCGAGGACGTGCTGGAGATCCTGCATGTCGAGCAGCAGAACGGCACCTTGGTGGGCGTGATCGTGCAGTTCGGCGGGCAGACTCCGCTGAACCTTGCGCGCGCGCTGGAGGCTGCGGGCATTCCGATCCTGGGGACGACGCCGGACGCGATCGATCTGGCGGAGGACCGTGAGCGGTTCGCGGCGCTGATCACCAAGCTCGGGTTGCTGCAGCCGGCCAATGGCCTGGCGCGGAGCCGGGACGAGGCGGTCGCGGCGGCAGAGCGGATCGGCTATCCGGTGCTGATGCGGCCTTCGTATGTGCTCGGCGGACGGGCGATGGAGATCGTCGATACGATCGGGCAGCTCGAGCATTACATCGCGACCGCGGTGCAGGTGTCGGGCGACTCGCCGGTGCTGATCGACCAGTATCTGCGCGATGCGATCGAGGTCGATGTCGATGCGATCTGCGACGGCACCGATGTCGTGGTCGCGGGCGTGTTGCAGCATATCGAGGAGGCGGGCGTCCATTCGGGTGACTCTGCGTGCTCGATCCCGCCATATTCGCTGTCGGCGGAGATCATTGCCGAGATCGAGCGGCAGACGGTGGCGCTCGCGCATGCCTTGTCGGTGGTCGGGCTGATGAACATCCAGTTCGCGGTGAAGGACGGGCTGGTCTACCTCATCGAGGTCAACCCGCGCGCATCGCGCACCGTGCCGTTCGTTGCCAAGGCGATCGGTGCGCCGATCGCCAAGATCGCTGCGCGAGTCATGGCGGGCGAGAAGCTGGTCAATTTGCCGAAGATCGACCGGCATATCGACTATTATGCGGTGAAGGAGGCGGTGTTCCCCTTCAACAAGTTCCCCGGCGTCGATCCGGTGCTGTCACCGGAAATGAAGTCGACCGGCGAAGTCATGGGAATCGATCCCGATTTCACGATCGCGTTTGCCAAGGCGCAGCTTGGCGCGGGGACGATACTGCCGACCAAGGGCAATGTCTTCGTCAGCGTGAAGGACGGCGACAAGGCGATGATCGTCGAGGCGGTCAAGGCGCTTGTCGATACCGGCTTCTCGATCGTCGCGACCGGTGGGACGGCGGATCATCTGGCGCGCGCTGGGTTGCCGGTCGAGAAGGTCAATAAGGTGGCGCAGGGCCGGCCGCATATCGTCGACCGGATCAAGGACGGCGATATCGCGCTGATCTTCAACACCACCGAGGGGTGGCAGAGCCTGAAGGACTCGCAGCCGATCCGGGCTTCCGCGCTGGGACAACGCATTCCGTACTTCACGACTGCGCCGGCTTCGCTCGAAGCGGCCAAGGCGATCGCCAAGCTTTCGACGCACAGCCTTGAAGTACGGCCGCTGCAATCCTATTATTCGCAGTCGCACGACTGATCCCGACATGAGAATGATGTGTGGGCGGGGCTGGTACAGGGCCTCGCGCGGGGAAATGGATTTGGGGACGAGATGATGGCGACCGTCGAAAAGATGCCGATGCTGCAGGAAGGCTATGAGACGCTGAGTGCGGATCTGAAGCGCCTGAAAGCCGAACGTCCGACGATCGTCGACGCGATCGAAGAGGCGCGCGCGCACGGCGACCTGAGCGAGAACGCGGAATATCATGCCGCGAAGGAGCGTCAGGGCCAGGTCGAGGCATCGATCTCCGACATCGAGGACAAGCTGTCGCGCGCGCAGATCATCGATCCGAAGGATTTGTCGGGCGACAAGGTCGTGTTCGGTGCGACGGTGACGTTGCTCGACGAGAACGATAAGCCGGTGAAGTATCAGATCGTCGGCCAGACCGAAGCTAACGCAAAGACCGGGCGGATTTCGTACAACTCGCCGCTGGGTCGCGGGCTGATCGGGCGGAAGCTCGACGAAGAGGTCGAGGTTACGGTGCCGGCGGGCGAGCGGTATTACGTCGTCTCCAAGATCGAGTTCATCTGAGCCTTATGCAATTCTTCGAGACGCGGGCGACGGCGATCATCACGATCGTGACGGTCATCGTCTCGGGATTTTTGGTGCTGAGCGGGTCGCTTGGCTACTGGGCCGTGAACGCCGGGTTCATTCCGCTGCGGATGACCGATCTTGGTATTCCGAGCGAGCACATGTTCGTCGTGCCGTCCTGGGCGACGCCGCTGACGGCGACGCTGATCCATGGCGGGTGGGCGCATATCGCGCTGAACCTCGTGATGCTGGTGTATTGCGGGCAGTTCGTCGAGAAGGCGCTGGGGACGGTCGGGTTGGTCGTGCTGTATGTGCTGGGCGCGTACGCTGCGGCGGCGGGGCATTGGGCGTTCGGGCCTGAGTCCACTGCGCCTATGATTGGCGCGAGCGGTGCGATTTCGGCGGTCGTTGGGGCTTATGCGTTGTTGTATGGCGAGCGGCGGGCGCAGGCGATCGGGCCGGTGCCGGCTGGGGTCGTGCATGTGGTGTGGCTTGCCGCGGCGTGGATCGGGATCCAGTTGCTGATGGGGCTGGCCGGGTTTGGGGCTTCGGTTGGGGCTAGCGGGCCTATTGCGATCGGCGCGCATATCGGCGGGTTTCTGGCGGGGCTTGTACTGGCTCGGCCGTTGTTGCTTTGGCATTACCGGGCCGCTTGAGCACCTAGCTCGCCACTAACCCCACTTCGTTCCACTCCACGCTGATCTAAACCCACACCGTTCTTCCTGAGTAGCTGCTGAGCTTGTCGAAGCGGCGTATCAAAGGATGGGTTGGCGCTCGAGGCCTGTGCTTCGATACGAGCCCTCGATACGCCCCTTGCGGAGCTACTCGGTCTCTACTCAGCACGAACGGCGTGGGACGAGGACTGCGATCTGCAACCGCTGTTTGGCCAGGCCGCGTGATTTGTCGGCCGAGGTCTTGTTTGGCGTGCCCTCACCCTTCGCCGCCTTTGGCGTCTCTCCCTCTCCCGAACGGAAGAGGGATGGGGGCCGTTGCTTCGAGGCCGTCATCCCCGCGAAGGCGGGGATCCATAAACTATGCCGTTGCGATTACATCGCGCCGTTAGCCAGTATGGGTTCCCGCCTCCGCGGGAATGACGGATCAGGAGTAGTTCAGGCTACCGTCGCGCCAAGGTTCGGCTCGAGCATCCGGTGCAGATGCACCACCACGAACTTCATCTCGGCATCGTCGACGGTACGCTGCGCCGCAGCACGCCAAGCCTTTTCGGCGCTGGCGTAGTCGGGGAATACGCCGACGAATTCGATCTTGCTCAGATCGTTGAAATCCAGGGTGCGCGGGTCGCTGACGCGGCCGCCGAATACGAGGTGGAGCTTGCTCATGCGCTTGCTTTCCTAGGGAGGGGGTTGCCGCCTCCCTAGCGTGTTCGACCCGCGGTTTGAACCCTTAGACCGTAGGCTTTTGCGAAAACGCCTTCGCACCTGCGGTACCGGCCGTCGTCACTGCCTTGACGATACCTTCGAGCAAACCCTTGGCCTGATCGCGCGCATTGTCCTTGGTCAGGCCGAGTTCGCCGAGTTCCGAACGACCGGCGTCCTTCGCAGCGGCAGTCGCCGCGACGAGCGTCTCGCTGAGGCGCTTGCCGACCGGGGCGAGCAATTCCTTCTCGCGTGCAGAACGCGGGAGAAGCGCGCCGGCTAGGGCACCTACGGCCAGACCGCCGACGAGGATGCCGAGCGGGTTGGATTCGAGGTTGTTGACGACGCGCTTGGTCTTCTCGCGCGAGACTTCGAGAACCTCGGAAGCCTTGTCGCCGGCGTCGTGATAGACCTTCGAGGCGGTCTCGCGGACGGTGTCGA
This sequence comes from Sphingomonas sp. CFBP 13603, assembly GCF_014892665.1. Taxonomy (NCBI): domain Bacteria; kingdom Pseudomonadati; phylum Pseudomonadota; class Alphaproteobacteria; order Sphingomonadales; family Sphingomonadaceae; genus Sphingomonas; species Sphingomonas sp. CFBP 13603. Next base: position 418,748 of record NZ_JADBIA010000001.1, read on the forward strand.
GGCCTTCGCGCAGGCGGCTCTCGGTCTCGTGGGCGGCTTCGTTGGCGGTGGTCTTTGCGTCGGTCATGGAAATGTCCTTCTGGTGGCAAGCTGCTCGCCGTTCAATGCAATGAGGGTTCAACGCGAGCCGGGACTTCTAGGTTTCAATACGGTGACCGTGGTCAGGGCGATCAGCGCCCGCGGCGGAACAATCCGACGATCCGGTGGCGCGCGAGGAACAGACCCGCGACTGCGGCAAATCCCGCAGTCGGTCCCGGATTGCGCTTCACGGTCTCGACGCTGGCGCTGAGTGCGGCGGTGCCGGCATCGGCGACGTCGCGGCTGGCGTTCAGCGCGAGCTTCCGCGGATTGAGCCGGTCCTGCAACTGCCCGAGCGTCATCATGACGCGCTGGCGGGCGAGGGCCGATTCGATCTCTGCGGCGGCGACTTTGGCGGATGTCATGATACGGGCTCGCTCTTCGTCTGAAGCTTCGACTTGCCGATCATCGCCAGGATCGCCGCCACTGCAAGGACGGCCACCACGACGATGGCGGTCGCCCATCCTGGCCCCACCAGCGTCGCCACCGTCAAGATCGCACCGACCAGCAGTGCGATCAGCGCGGCCAAAGCCAACACGCCGGCAACCGCGAAGAACATCGCGGCCGACTTGTACGCGCTCGCCGTCTCGCCGAACTTCGCCTTGTAGACAGCGACTTCTGCGGTCGCGAGGCTCTTCGTCTCGGTCGCCAGGCGACCGACGATCGACACGAGGCTCTCGTCCTCGCCGGTCGCGAACGTCAGTGGATCGACCAAGACCTCAGACCTTCGAGTTGGCATCGACGCCCGACTGCACCAGTCGCGCGACGACGAAACCGATGGCGGCTGCTGCACCCACCGCGATGGCCGGCGATTTCCGCACGAGTTCGCGCGCGTCGTCGAACAGCTCGTCGATGTCCTTCGCCTTAACCTGGTCGGCGAAACCCGATACGCTGTCGGCGGCGCTGCGGGCATAGCCGCCGTACTGCGAGCCAAGCTTCTCATCGACCTGGCCGGCGGCGTCGGTCAGCAACTGCGCGACCTGTTCCAGCGCGCCGCTCGCACGTGCCTTGCCGTCCTCGGCGAAGGTGCGGACCTTGTCGGTGGCCTGCGCGGTGTACTTGTTCGCGCCGTCCTTGATCGCCTGCTTGGCGTCGCCGGCCTTGGCCGAGACATCGCCGTTGTCGATCGTCTTGCTGAGCTCGGTTCCGACCTCGTTCGCGGTCGTTTTCAGGTCGTTGACGGTGTCGTTTACGCTGGAGTCGGCCATGACGGTCCCTTTCAGAATTGTTACGCCCTCAACACCGTCGTTGGAGCACGGTTCCCGAACCGTCGCGCGATTGCACGACACTATTCTCGGATGTCCGCGCGATTGCCCGATATGGCGTGAGACGGTAGAGGCGGCGCGAACGACCCGGCACCGGGATTTGTAGGAGCATCGTTACGTGACCGCAATCATCGACCTTCATGCACGCCAGATCCTCGACAGCCGCGGCAATCCGACCGTCGAGGTCGACGTGCTGCTCGAAGACGGCAGCTTCGGCCGCGCGGCTGTCCCGTCGGGCGCGTCGACCGGCGCGCACGAGGCGGTCGAGCGCCGCGATGGCGACAAGACCCGCTGGGGCGGCAAGGGCGTCGATGGCGCGGTCGACGCGGTCAACGACGAGATCACCGACACCGTGCTCGGCATGGACGCGGAGGACCAGTCGGACCTCGATCGCGCGATGATCGAACTCGACGGCACCGAGAACAAGGGCCGGCTGGGCGCGAACGCGATCCTGGGCGTCAGCCTCGCCGTTGCCAAGGCCGCGGCCGAAGCACGCGGTCTGCCGCTGTACCGCTATGTCGGCGGCGTGCAGGCGCATCTGCTGCCGGTGCCGATGATGAACATCATCAACGGCGGCGAACATGCCGACAATCCGATCGATTTCCAGGAGTTCATGGTCGTGCCGGTCGGCGCGTCGAACATCCTCGAGGCGGTCCGCTGTGGCTCTGAAATCTTCCACACGCTGAAGAAGGGTCTGAGCGAGAAGGGCCTGTCGACCAGCGTCGGCGACGAGGGCGGCTTCGCGCCGAACATTGGCAGCACGACCGAGGCGCTCGACTTCATCATGTCGAGCATCGAGAAGGCTGGGTACAAGCCCGGCGAGGACGTGATGCTCGCGCTCGATTGCGCGGCGACCGAGTTCTACAAGAACGGCAAGTACGACATTTCGGGCGAGGGCCGGATCCTCGAGAGCGCAGAGATGGCGGAGTATCTTGCGGATCTGACGCGGCGCTATCCGATCTTCTCGATCGAGGACGGCATGGGCGAGGACGATTGGGAGGGCTGGAAGACGCTCACCGACCTGATCGGCGACAAGGTCCAGCTGGTCGGCGACGACCTGTTCGTGACCAACCCGAAGCGTCTGAAGCGCGGCATCGACCAGGGTATCGCGAACTCGCTGCTGGTGAAGGTCAACCAGATCGGCACGCTGACCGAGACGCTGGAGGCGGTGTCGATGGCGCAGCGGGCGAAGTACACGGCCGTGATGTCGCATCGTTCGGGCGAGACCGAGGATTCGACGATCGCTGACTTGTCGGTCGCGACCAACTGCGGTCAGATCAAGACGGGCAGTCTGGCACGGTCGGACCGGTTGGCGAAGTACAACCAGCTGATCCGGATCGAGGAAGAGCTGGGCGACGCGGCGCGTTATGCCGGGCGCGACATCCTGATCGGGGGGTGACGGTATAGCCCCTTAGAAATTCAACTCCTGTCATCCCCGCGGAGGCGGGGACCCATAATCTCGAACGGTCGCGTTTCTATTGCTCGGCCTGCCACTATGGGTTCCCGCCTTCGCGGGAATGACGGTTGGGTGTATTAGGGGTATAAGTATTTGATCGGTCCGGGATGATCGACCGATCAGGGCGGAGTACCGGAGGACGACATGGCACGCGTGACGACGAAGACCAGCAAGTTGCGGAAGACGATGCGCAAGGCCGCATGGCCGGCGCTGGGGCTGACGCTGATGGCGTTCTTCGGCGCGTATGCCGTGCTCGGGCCGAACGGGATGTTCGCGTATGGCGACTACAAGCGCCAGCTTGCGAAGCGCGAGCAGGACTATGCGGCGCTCGATCGCAAGCGTGAGGTCTTGAAGAACCGGGTTGCGCTGCTGAATCCGGATCATGCGAACCCGGATATGGTCGACGAGATGGTCCGCAAGGAGCTGAACGTCGCGCATCCAGACGAGGTTATCGTCCCGCTGGGGAACTGAGATTTCGATCCTCCCCCGCCAGGGGGAGGTGGCAGGCGCTTGCCTGACGGAGGGGGAGGAACGGGAAACCTCTGTTTCGTCGTCCTCCCCCTCCGTCACCTTCGGCGACACCTCGCCCTTGCGGGGGAGGATTGAAGCTTACCGACCCAGGAACGTGAGCAGGTCGTTGGTGAAGCGATCGCTTTCGGTGATCGTCAGGCCGTGCGGGGCGCCGTCATATTCGACCAACTGCGAGTCCGCGATGCCCTTGGCGGCGGCGCGGCCGGTCGCGTCGATCGGTACGGTCTTGTCGCTTGTCCCGTGGACGACCAGCGTCGGTACGCGGAAGGCGGCCAGGTCGTGGCGGAAGTCGGTGTGGCCGAATGCCTTGGCGCATTCCAGCGTCGGGTGAAGGCCCGCCTGCATCGCGAGGCTCCACACCCAGTCGACGACCTCGTCGCTGACCGGCGACGTGATGAACCCGACGCCGAGGAATTGCTGGAGGAAGGTCTTGAAGAACGCCGGGCGGTCGTCTTCGATACCGGCGCCGATGCTGGCCAGCGTCTCTTCGGGAACGCCGTCGGGATTGTCGTCGGTCTTGAGCATGTACGGCACGACCGACGAGATCAGCCCGGCGGCGACCACGCCCTTGCCCTCGTAGCGGCTCATGTAGCGCGCGATCTCGCCGCCACCCATCGAGAAGCCGACGATCGTCGCGTCGGTGTTCGCGCCGGTGGCTTCCATCACGTCGGCCAGATCGTCGGTCAGCGTGTCGTAGTTATAGCCGGTCCAGGGCTGGCCCGAGCGACCGAACCCGCGGCGGTCATAGGCGATCGCGCGGAAGCCGGCGTGCGCGAGCGCCATCGCCTGCGCGTCCCAGCTGTCGGCGTTGAGTGGCCAGCCGTGCGTGAGGATCACCGGGCGACCCGCGCCCCAGTCCTTGACGTAAATGTCTGTACCGTCACGGGTTTTTACGTAGGGCATGCAAGTCTCCGGTCTGTCTTGGCAGATGCACGTTCAACGGCTCATCGTGCGCGCCGTTCCGCACGCTGGCGTACCAAGACTTCGACTGGCAGCATGGCGCCAGACGAATCGGAATTGGAGACAGGATGCGGATCGGACTTTTGACGACGGCGCTTGGCGCGGTCCTCGCCTTGAGCGCGTGCGGCCCTGCGCAGACGACCGCGAACACGCAGGCTCCTGCCGCGCCGACGACCGTTGCGAAGGGCGACTGGGCGGGGTTCCGCGATGGCTTCATCGACGGCTGGTTCAAGATCGATCCGGCGAACGCGGTCTATCAGGGCAAGCACGAATATGACGGCGGCTTGGGCGACTGGAGCGCGGCGGGGCTGAAGCGGCAGGCGGACTTCCTGCATGGCGCGATCGACAAGGCGGGGGCGTTCAAGGACCTGAAACCCGCCGAGGCGTTCGAGCGCGACTATCTGGTGCAGGTCGCCAAGGGGAAGCTGTTCTGGCTGGAGGATGCCGACCAGCCGCACCACAATCCGGCGTGGTATGTCAGCGCGGGGCTCGATCCGAACACGTATATCGCGCGCAACTATGCCGACGCGCCGACGCGGATGAAGGCGTTGATCGCGTTTCTGCAGAAGATCCCGGCGGCGGCGGGGAACATCAAGGCGAACCTCAAGACGCCGATGCCGCTGAGCTACGTCAATTACGGGACGGCGGCGTTCAACGGCTTTGCGGACTATTATGCGGGCGACGCGGTGAAGGCGTTTGCCGGCGTGAAGGATGCGGCGGCGCAGAAGCAGCTGACCGATGCGGCGCAGGCGGCGTCGAAGGCGATGCGCGATCTGGGGACGTGGACCGAGGGCCAGCGCGCGACCGCGACGCAGGATTTTGCGCTCGGGGCGGACAAGTTCTCGCGGATGGTGGCGATGACCGAGGGCGTCGATACGCCGCTCGACCAGCTCGAGGCGGCGGGTGTCGCCGACCTCAAGCGTAACCAGGCGGCGCTGGCGCAGGCGTGCGGGGTGTTCGCCAAGGGGCAGACGATCCTCGCGTGCATGGACAAGATGAACGCGAACAAGCCGGTCGGCGGCCCGGTGGCGGAGGCGCGGCGGCAGATCCCGATTTTGCGGAAATTCGTCGTGGATCATGACCTGGTGACGATCCCGGGGACCGAGCAGGCGCTGGTCGAGGAATCGCCGCCGTACAACCGGCAGAACTCCGCCTATATCGATCCGCCGGGGCCGTTCGATAAGGGCGTGCCGTCGATCTACTATATCTCGCCGCCCGACCCGAGCTGGACCAAGGCGGTGCAGGACGCGTTCGTGCCGGGGAAGAACGACCTTCTGTTCACCTCGGTGCACGAGGTGATGCCGGGGCATTTCGTCCAGTTCCTGCATGCGAACCGGTCGCCTTCGCTCTTCGGGCGGCTGTTCGTGGGGTATGCGTTTGCGGAGGGGTGGGCGCATTATGCCGAGGAGATGATGTGGGAGGCTGGGCTGAACAACGGCGATCCGGAGACGCATGTCGGGCAGATTTCGAATGCTCTGCTGCGGGATTGCCGGTATCTGTCCGCCATACGCATGCATGCGAAGGGGATGACGCAGGAGCAGTCGTTCCGGATGTTCGTCGACGAGTGTTACCAGGACGAGGGGAACGCCAAGCAGCAGGCGGCGCGGGGGACGTATGATCCGGCGTATCTGAACTATACGATGGGTAAGTTGATGATCCGGAAGCTGCGGGCGGACTGGACCGCGACGCGGGGGGGGCGGAAGGCTTGGAAGGCGTTCCATGACCAGTTCTTGAGTTATGGGGGGCCGCCGATTCCCTTGGTGCGGAAGGCTATGATGGGGGAGGCTAAGGCGACGGCTGCGTTTTGATTAAGGAGGGGTTGCGTCACCTACCGCACCACCCCGGCGAAGGCCGGGGCCCAATTGGGGAGCGTTGCTAACGAAGCGCAGTCCACCGTTATGCCGACCTTTCCACTTGGGCCCCGGCCTCCGCCGGGGTGGTAGCGCTCGGTGTTAGGGTGTCCCAAACCAAAGCATGGGTCCCCGCGAAGGCGGGGACCCAGACTGGGCACCCGCCTTCGCGGGTGAACATTCTTCTTCTTTCTGCTCCCTCTCCCCTTCCGGGGAGAGGGCTGGGGTGAGGGGCTGTTCCAGGCGCAGCGCTGCTTGGCTGCCCCTCACCCCGACCCTCTCCCCGGAGGGAGAGGGAGTAGCAGTTACCGCGTCTGTTGCGCGGGTTGGACGTCTTGGGTTTCTTCGGTTGGCGGGTTTCGGATCGACGGACGGAGGCGGCTTAGGCTGCATAGGCCTGCCACTAGCGCTAGACCGGCGGCCACGAGCGGCGGGGTCATGCCGGCGCCCACGCCCATCGCCAACAACGCCGCGACCAGGGTGGCGCCGGTGGTCTGGCCTACCAGGCGGACCGTCGAGACGAGGCCGCCCGCCGCTGCGGCGCGTTCGCGGGGGGCGGAGCCGATGATGAGGCGCGCATTCGGCGCCATGAACATCCCGAACCCCGAGCCGCACAGGGCCATTCGCCATGCGATATCGAAATAGCCGGGGTCTGCGGGCATGTACGCGATCAGCAGCAGCGCGCAGATCGACACCCCCATCCCGATCCCGCCGAGTAGTCCCGCAGGATAGCGATCGGACAACCAGCCGGAGAGCGGCGCGACGAACATGTTGGCCAGCGGCCATGGCGCGATTGCGGCACCGACCTCCGCCGCCGAGAAGCCGTAGGCGTGCGTCAGGCGGAACGGGGTCGAGAGCAGCAGCGTCATCTGCGCGATGAACGCGGTGTACGCACCGATCGCCGACAGCGCGAGCACCGGCCGGGCGAGCAGGTCGATCGGCAGGATCGGCTTGGTCTCGCCCTGCTCGCGCTTCACGAAGAACCAGCCGATCACCACGCCGGTCAGGACGATCGCTGCGGACACGATCGGGCTGTCGCCGTGGACCGCGCTTTCCGCGCCGCCGATGACGAGGCCGATCATCGCCGCGCACATGACTGCGCCGAGCACGTCGAACGGCTCGTCGTGCTTTCGCGGTTCGGGCAGCGCGCGGCCGAGCAGGAGCGACGCGATCGCGAACGGTACGGCGCTGGCGAATACCCACGGCCAGGGGGCGATGGCGAGGACGAGACCGCCGATCGTCGGGGCGAGTGCCGCCGAACTGGAGACGACGACCGAGTTGATGCCGAGCCCGCGGCCGAGCTGCTTGGTCGGGTAGATCGAGCGGATCAGCGCCGACGAGACGCTGAGCGCGGCCGCGGCACCCAGGGCTTGCGCGGCGCGGACGACGAGCAGGAACGGCAGGCTCTTGGCGAAGAAGCAGAGCAACGTCGCGACCGTGAAGAGCAGCTGGCCGTACTGGTACATCCGCTTCAGGCCGATGCGGTCGCCGAGCCCGGAGAACGGGAGCAGTGCCATCGCCAGGATCAGCTGGTAGACCGTGACGACGGTCACTACCGCGCTGCTGCCGACGTCGAGGTCGCGCGCGATGGTCGGGAGTGCGACGGTGGCGATGCCGCCGTCGATGATCGTTAGCGCAGTGCCCGCCGAGATCGCGGCGATGGCGACGAAACGGCGCGGCTTGGGGAGGCCGTCGGCCGCCGATATCTGGTCCGGTTGCATTGCGGACCGCGATAGACCCCGGCATGTATCGCGCCAAGCAAATCAGGGAGATACGGTGATGCGGGTTCTGGCTTCGATGCTTGCGGCGACGATATTGAGCGGTGGCGCCGGCCTTGCGGGCGGTGCCGCGCTTGCCCAAATCGCACCGATGACCAAAACGAACACTGCCGCCGACCCGTATATCTGGCTCGAGGACAAGGACGGCGCGAAGCCGTTGGCCTGGGTCGAGGCGGAGAATGCGAAGACGTTGCCGCGGCTGCAGAACGATCCGCGCTACAAGACCTTCTATGCCGAGGCGCTGGCGATCGCGTCGGCGAAGGATCGCATCCCGATGCCGAACCAGATGTTCGGGCGGATCTATAATTTCTGGCGCGATGCCGATCATCCGCACGGGCTCTGGCGTTGGACCAGGGCGGCGGATTACGCGAGCGCCACGCCGAAATGGACGACCGCGCTCGATCTCGATGCGCTGGGCAAGGCCGAGGGCAAGCAGTGGGTGTGGAAGGGGTCGACCTGTCTCCAGCCCGAGGAGCGGCTGTGCCTCGTCGCGCTGTCGGAGGGCGGCGAGGATGCAGTGACATACCGCGAGTTCGACCTGTCGACCGGTGCGTTCGTCGCGAACGGCTTTATGCTGCCGAAGTCGAAGCAGGATGCGAGCTGGGTCGACAAGGATACGCTGCTGGTCGCGCGCGACTGGGGGGCGGGGACGACGACTCAGTCGGGCTATGCGTTCGTGCTGAAGCAGGTGAAGCGCGGCCAGCCGCTGGCTTCGGCGACCGAAGTGTATCGCGGCGCGGCGACCGACCAGGGGCCGACCGGTGCGGACGTGCTGACCGACGAGAAGGGCAATCGGCTGGTGGTGATCCAGCGGCGGAAGACGTTCTTCGGCGCGGACAAGCTGGTGTGGACGCCGGCGGGGACGCGGCCGCTCGCGCTGCCCGACCGGACGTTTCCGGCGGGGATGATCGACGGACAGGTAATCTTCTCGACCAGCGATCCTTGGGGCAAGATCCCCGAGGGGGCGGTTGCTTCCGCGCCACTCGCCGAGGTGGAAAAGGGAACGATTAACCCGACGATCGTGTTCGCGCCGGGGCCGCGCCAGTCGGTCGACGGGATGGCGCTGACCAAGTCGAAGCTGTTGCTGGTGGTGTCGGACAACGTCCGCGGCCGTGCGTCGGTTTACACGCATGGGGCGGGGGGCTGGACTGCCAAGCCGATCGCGCTGCCCGACAACGCCTCGATCGACGTCGCGAGCACGACGGATCGTAGCGACGATGCGTATCTGACGGTCACCGGGTTTCTCACGCCGACGTCGCTCTATTCGCTGGATGCGGCGACGGGGGCTGCGCCGAAGCCGATCAAGACTTTGCCGGCGAAGTTCGATGCGTCGAACGATGTCGTCGAGCAGTTCGAGGCGGCGTCCACTGACGGGACGAAGGTGCCATATTTCGTGGTGCACAAGAAGGGCATTGCGCTCGACGGGACCACGCCGACGATCATGACCGCATATGGCGGTTTTCAGGTGTCGATGACGCCGAGCTATTCCGGGAGCACCGGCAAGCTGTGGCTGGAGCGGGGCGGGTCGTATGTGCTCGCCAACATCCGCGGCGGCGGCGAATTCGGGCCGAAATGGCATGACGCTGGGCGGAAAACGAAGCGACAGGTGATCTATGACGACTTCGCGGCGGTGGCGAAGGACCTGTTTGCGCGGAAGCTGACGAGCCCGGCCAAGCTGGGAATCTATGGCGGGTCGAATGGCGGGTTGCTGATGGGGGTCGAGTTCAACCAGCATCCGGACCTGTGGAAGGCGGTGACGATCCAGGTGCCGTTGCTCGACATGATCCGGTATGAGGGGATCGCGGCTGGGGCGTCGTGGGTCGACGAATATGGCTCGGTGACGGTGCCGGCGGAGAAGGCGTTCCTCGAGACGATCTCGCCGTATCAGAACATCAAGAAGGGCGTCGCGTATCCGGAGCCGTATATCTGGACGACGACCAAGGACGACCGCGTCGGGCCGCAGCATGCGCGGAAATTCGCGGCGCGGTTGAAGGAATATGGGCTGCCGTATCTGTATTATGAGGATACCGCCGGCGGGCATTCGGGCGATGCGGATATCGAGCAGGGGGCTCGGTTGCAGGCTTTGCAGATGACGTACTTCACGCAGAAGCTGGTCGGGGTGGGGAAGTAAAACCTGTAATCCTCCCCCGCCAGGGGGAGGTGGCAGGCATCGCCTGACGGAGGGAGAGGAAGGGGAAACCTCGGTTCCGTGTCCTCCCCCTCCGTCACCTTCGGCGACACCTCCCCCTGGCGGGGGAGGATCGACCGTCGATCAGCGGCAGCGGACCTGGCTGTTGCTCTGCTCCACTGCACGTCCGGCCAGGCCACCCGCGGCAGCGCCCAGCAACGAGCCGACGATGCGCGAACGGCCGCCGTCGATGACGTTGCCGAGGATACCGCCGCCCGCCGCGCCGATGATCAGCCCGGTTGTGCCGTCGTTGCGCTTGCAGTAATATTTGCCGTCCTGGCCGGCATAGACGCGGTCGTTGGTCGCCAGCGTGCGCTCCTGGTAGTTCGGGCCTGCGCGGTAATAGCGCGAGGGGTCGTAATTGCCCTCGTCGCGCTCGTCCGGATACGCTTCCTGATAACCACGATCGGGTGCGGTGCGATAGCCGCCCTGCGGCACATACCCGCCGCGGTTGCGGACCGACTGATAGCGATCGAATTCCTGGCGGAAGATCTGCAATTCGCTGTCGAGGCGCGACTGGGCGGCGGCGAACCGCGCATCGTCGGCCTGCGACTGCGCGAGCGCGGGGGTGGCGGCGGAGAGGCAGGTAGCGGCGATCAGTGCAGCCGTACCGAGAAAACGCTTCATGATCCGGATCCTTCTAGAGTGTCACGACGATGACGGGCGGCAGCATCGCGCCACCGCCTGCCCGATATCAAGACTTATCAGCGGCAGATCTGCACGCGACGGTTGTGGCGCCATTCGGTGCGGCAGCGGCGGTTGTTGTTCCAGTTGCGACGATCGTTGTCGCGACCACGATAGCGGCGGTTGTCGTGACGATCGCCGCGGTGATCGTTGCGGCGATAATCGCGGCGATCGCCCCGGTGGTCGCCACGGTGATCGTTGTCGCGATACTGCTGGCTGTGCCCGCGATCGCGCTGCGCTTCTGCGGGAGCGGCGGCACCGAGACCGAGCGTGGCAAAGGCGAGGCCCGCGGCGATGAGATGCGTAAACTTCATGAGATGTCCTCTCGAACCCGACAATCGGGATGCGCCGTTGATACGGTTGTTTGGCGGCATCGTTCCTGAACGACATTGTCGGCTGGCGTACAGGTTCGTCGAGCGCGCGGGGATATTGCGGGCTTGGAGTCGCACGCTTGGATATCGGACGCATGGAACCCGGCGCAGGATATCGGTATGGGGGCGCACGAGGCGGGGTTTCTCGACCCTCGCCGTTCGGTGGCCCGGTCGAAAATCCGGTCGAGGACGCGAAGGCCGACGGCGCTTCGGCGATGGAGACGGACGATTTTCAACCTGATATTCGCGACGCCGTGCCTGTTCGTTCTCGCGCGCTGGCTGTGGCCGTTGGCGTTGCCGTTCTGGATGAAGGCCGGCATCGGCATAATACTCCTGCTGGCCTCGCAATATCATTTCTGGAGTCGGCTATCGTCCGGGTCGATCTTCGCGCCGGAGTTTCCGCGGGCGATCGTCATTCTCTTCAATTGGGCGTTCGGCGCGATCGTGCTGCTGGCGGTGCTGCAGATCTTGCTCGACCTTGGTACGCTCGCGACGATGCTGGTGCGGCGTGGATCGGTCGGGGTGCCTGACGGCGTCCGCTATGCGATCGGCGGCTTGGCGGGGCTGCTCGCCGCGATCGGCGTCGCGAACGCCGTGCGGGTCCCGCCGGTCGAAGATGTCGAGATTCGCGTGCGCGACCTGCCGCCGCAGTTCGACGGGTATCGGCTGTTGCAACTGACCGACCTGCATATCAGCCGCTTGTTTCCCGAACGCTGGACCCGCGCGGTCGTCGACCGGGCGAATGCGACCGGTGTCGACCTGATCGTCGTGACGGGGGACTTCATCGACGGATCGGTCGCGATGCGCCGCGCGGACGTGGCACCGCTGGCGGATCTTCGCGCGCCGGACGGCGTGTATGCCATTCCCGGCAACCACGAATATTTCTTCGATTACGCGGCCTGGATGCGACATCTGTCGGGGCTGGGCATCCGCATGTTGCCGAACGCGCATACAATGCTGACGCGTGGCGACGCCGGGCTGGTGATCGCGGGCGTCACCGATCTGTCGGCGCCCGGAGTCGGACAGCCCGGTCCCGATCTCGACGCCGCGCTCGCGGGTGCGCCACGCGACATGCCGATCGTGCTGCTCGATCATCAACCGAAGAATGCGCGGCGGTCGGCGGCGCGGGGCATCGCGATCCAGCTTTCGGGACACACGCATGGCGGCATGATCCGCGGGTTAGACCGGCTGTTCGCATCCGCCAATGGCGGGTTCGTGACGCGGCGGTACAATGTCGACGGCATGACGCTGTACGTCAGCAACGGCACCGGGTTGTGGCCGGGGTTCGCGTTGCGACTGGGGCGGCCAGCGGAGATGACGCGGATCACGCTGCGCGCAACGCGGTAGAGTGCGCAGACTTCCGAGCGACTTGATGACTTTCCCGGCGCCACCCCGCGGGCTAAGTCCGCCAAGGCGATGGCAACGACGATCGCAGGAGAGAGGCAGCGTATGCGCGTGATGATGACCAGTATGTTCGTGTGTCTGGCGCTGGCGGGATGCGGCGCGGACCCCGACCGATCGAACCAGACGACCGTCGCGCGCGACACCGAAACCACTGCACTGGCGGCAGAATCGTCGCCGGCATCGACGCGGGCACCGACGAAGGTCGCGCTGACGTCCGGTCCGTCCTCGAAGCCGGCCGCCTCGACACCGATCTCGTCGGAGCTGCTGTCGTGCAAGGCCGAGATCGGCGAGGCCGCCGCCGCCAAGCGCGTGGCGATATGCCGGGATGTGTCACCCGCGACCCATCCGCCGTGCAACGCCGTCAACAGCTGTGCGATCATCGAGGACGAGATCGCACGGAGCTGTGCACTATTCGATGGTAAAGGTGCGCCAATGGCAGGGTGCGGACCGGCGCCGAAGAGCATGGAAGCGGCCGCCGCGGTGGTGCGACGCTATTATTCGGCGATCAACGCGCGCGATTACGCGACCGCTTGGACACAGTGGGGCGATGAGGGCCGGCCGGGCCAGACGCTCGCCGCGTTCGAGGCGGGATTCGCGCATACCCGCAGCACCCGTGTGACGATCGGTGCGCTACAGCCCGGCGACGGCGGTGCCGGATCGATCTACCAACCGGTGCCCGTCACGGTCGATGCGACTCTCGACGACGGTACGCAGCAGCGCTTCCGCGGCACCTATGTCGTGCGCCGGGTCAACGATGTCGACGGCGCGTCGGCGAGCCAGTTGCGGTGGCATATCGGGTCGGCACAATTGAAGCGGATACCCGCAGCGTAAAGACGTAACCCAGGGGCCGGCGACATTGCGCCGGCCCCTGGGGCATGGCTCAGACGAGCGTCAGGCCGACGTCGACGTTGCCGCGGGTGGCGTTCGAGTACGGGCAGATCTGATGCGCCGCATCGACGAGCTCCTGCGCCCGATCGCGCTCCAGGCCTGGCAGCGTCACCGTCAGGTCGGTCGTGATGCCGAAGCCACCAGCCGCACGCGGACCGATGCCGACCTTGGCAGTGACGGCGACGTCGTCCGGAACCTTCATCTTCAGCTGCTGGCCCGCAACCTTGAGCGCGCCGATGAAGCATGCGGAATAGCCAGCTGCGAACAACTGCTCGGGGTTGCTGCCGTCGCCGCCTGCGCCGCCCAGTTCCTTCGGCGTCGAGAGGGCTACGTCGAAGCGGCCGTCCTGCGAACGTGCGTGGCCGTCACGGCCGCCGGTTGCGGTGGCTTCGGTGGTGTACTTGACGTCGATCGACATGCTGTATCTCCATATTGCTTATCGCGATAACTATTTAGGCGGGCACGATACGGAAGTCCAGCAACAATTGTCGCGATAAACATTTTCATGCTATACCCGATTGCGAAGGAGCCCCGCCGTGTCCGATCCCCTGCCGCTCGACCAACAGCTCTGCTTTTCGCTGTATGCCGCGACGATCGCGATCAACCGCGCGTACAAGCCAGTGCTCGACCGGCTCGGCATCACCTATCCGCAGTTCCTCGTTCTCCAGACCTTGAACGAGGCGGAGGATGGGTGTTCGATCGGGGCGATCGCCGAGCGGCTCGCGCTGGAACCGAGCACGATCACGCCGCTGGCAAAGCGGCTCGAGGCCGCCGGGCTCGTCACCCGGATTCGCAATCCTGCCGACGAACGCCAGGTGCGCGTTCGCCTGACCGACGCGGGCAGGGCGCGGTGGACCGAAACGGGCTGTCTCGGACCATTGATCGTCGAGCGATCGGGCATGACGCCGGACCGTCTCGCGTCGCTCAATGCGGAAGTCGCGGCCCTACGCCGTGCGCTCGCCAGCGAGGCGCCGGCTACGCAGTGAAGCGCCGGGCTTGCGGCTATCGCGCCCGAGCCGCCGTCGGTTGCCCCGACCGTCGCTTCCATGCAGACGTGCGATACGGGAAGGGCGCGCGACATGGGGATCGTCGAGTTCAGGCGGGGATGGGGGTGGTTGCTGTTGGCGACGCTCGCGATCTCGACGATCGGCGACGAGATCTCCCTGATCACGCTGATGTTCCGCACGGCCGGCGATCGTGCGCCATTCGCCGTACCGCTGCTGCTCATGGCGCAGCTGCTGCCGGGGCTGCTCGCGACGCCGTACATCGGTCGCCTCGTCGATGCGCGTGACGCGGGCATGCTGCTTGCCGGGGCTGCGTTGGCCGATGCGGTCGTGCTGGTCTGGATGGCGTATCATCCGGATCTGAGTTCGACGCTCGCCGGCGCCAGCGTCCTCAGCATCCTCTTTGCGATCGGCGGGACGGCTAGCTTCGCGCTCATCCCCGTGTTGGCGACCGGACTGGGGATGACGCTGGCGCGTGCGAACGCGGGGCTGGAGTTCGTGCGGAGTGCGGGCATGCTCGCGGGGCCGGTCGTCGGGGGCATGCTGGTGGCTTGGGGCGGGGCCGGCAACGCGCTGCTGATCGATGCGGCCAGCTTCGCGCTGCTCGCCGCGGTGATCGTGGGTAGCGGCCTGCGGCGTCCGGTCGAGCGCCATGTCAGCGTGGGAGGGCGGACCCTGTTCGCGGACTATATGCCGGTGTTGCGGGATCGGCGGATCGTCATCATGATCGGCGCCCTGACGTTCGGCGTCTTCGCCAGCGCGATCGCCGATGTTGCGTTCGTCTTTCTGGTGACCGTTTCATTGTCCGCGGGTTCGATAGCGTTCGGGCTGCTGACCGCCTGTTGGGCGGGCGGGATGATGGCGGGTGCGGTCGTCGTGGGAACATGGCCCGTGAACCGACCGGCACCCGTCGCCTTTGCGTCGGTCATGGTGATGGGTACGATGATGGTCACGATCGGTGTCGCCGGTGCGACCATACTGGCCGGACTGTCGATGGTGGGGATCGCCTTCGTCATCGGCGGCGCGGCGAACAGCGTGCACAACGTCGCCGTCCGGACGATGTTGCAACGCGAATCGCCCGCTAGCGCTCACGGCAAGGTCGCAGCCCTTTACAGCGCGGCAACGAACAGTGCGGCGATCCTTGGCTACATGGTCGGCGGCCTTTTCATGCCGGACGGCGCAATCGACGCGTATCTTCTCGGAGGGGTGCTCGGGATCTTGGCCGGCGGTATCGGATGGCTGTTGTTCGCGGTGCTGAAGCCAAGAGCAGCCCGGCTATGAGATAGGTGGACCGAAGACCGACCATCCGGTGCGTGCGTTGAGCATCTCCAGCGCACGGACGCCGAGCATCGAGTTGCCGTGCTGGTCGAGATTGGGCGACCAGACCGCGATCGATGCAATGCCCGGCGCGATCGCCAGGATGCCGCCGCCGACGCCACTCTTGGCGGGGAGACCGACACGTACTGCGAAGTCGCCCGAACCGTCGTAATGGCCGCACGTCATCATCAGCGCGAGGATGGTGCGCATGCGTTTGGCGCGGTCTGCGGCGTCGGCCGAAATGCGCGTGTCGGCCAGATAGCGACCGGCTTGGGCCAGTCCGACGCAATCGACCGCCACCGCACACTGCCGCGCATAGGCATCCATGATCGCATCGATCGGCGATCGGATATTATCGTGGTGGACCATGAAATGCAGCATGGCGCGATTGAGGTCGCCGCCTTCCTCGAGCACGTCCTTGTCGAGCGCGACCGCTGATTTCGCTGCGGTGTCGTCGATGCCGTCGCGTACGAGATTTAGAACGGCGTCCTTCGCTCGATCGCCGAAGTGTTCGACCAGCATGTCGACTATCACCAGCGCGCCAGCATTGATGAACGGATTGCGCGGGACACCGCAGGTTCGTTCCAGATCGATCACCGAATTGAACGGATCGCCCGAGGGTTCGCGCCCGACGCGCTTGAACAACGGGTCGCCGATCTTCTCTATCGCCAAGCTCAGCGCAAAGACTTTTGAAATGCTCTGGATAGGGAAGACGGTGTCGGCCGATCCCGCTCGGATCAGCGATCCGTCGGCCATCGCGATCGCCATGCCGAACGGGCCTGGTTCGAGCCCCGCTATCTTCGCGTCGGCCGCATGCTCGATATCGCGGGCATCGCGCTGGATGGTAGTGGCAATTTCGGTGGCGATATCGGCGAGGGGCATGGTGGTCGAGGCTCCGTATTCGGAGCGACAACGCCCGCTGCTCGTTTCGTCTCCCCTGGCGTGGGCGAGGTCGCCTTCATTGCGTCACGAGGCCCGGCAGTACGCTCTTTTCCAAGGGAAAGTCCCCGTCTGGGACGGTTGTAAGGAACAGGTCATGGCCATGCGACGCGCAAAGATGCACGAACCGCCATGATGTAAATCAAGCGGGGCGGCGATGATCTGGATAGTTGGGGGCGGCGTCATAGCGGCCGGAGCGATTTTACTGCTGCTCGTCGTGACGAAGCGTCGTCGTCGAGCGGGCCAGTCGTCAAGCCGCTATATCCACGATGTGGATAGCACGCGGGCCTGGACGATGATGAACCAGCCTGGCACCAACAAGCACCCTCGCGGCTGACATCCGTCGCGGCCCGGCCCGGCTGTTCGGATTTTTCGATATTCGGGCGTATCGGGTGTCGATGACGGCCCGACGCCGCGCTTGAGAGCAGCAAATGGGGCGACGATGCTTCGCCGCCCCAACCGACTCAGTTGCTGTCGGAATTGTCGTCGTTGTCGATCGCCATGTACAGACCGCCGCCAACTGCGACTGCAGCGATGGCGATGATCAGCAGGCCGGAACCGCTGACGTCAGCGAAATGGCTCTTCTTCCCGGTCGACGATGCGGCGCGAACCGACTTCGTGGTCGAGAGCGATGCTGCGGAATTCGATGCTGCGCTGGCGGCCACTGGCATTGCTGCAACGGCGATCGCGGACAGGGAGAGGATAAGTTTACGCATTTGAACGCTCCAATATTTTACAAGAAGGGCTCGGATAGGAGATTTTCCGAAAATTTTGAAGAGCTAATTGAAGTTAAGAAAATCGGAATTGATCTAGATTTTGGTGGGCCGTGCAGATGCTTGCGCAATCGAGCGAGTTTATTCGGCTGTAAAGCCGGAGCGCTGCGGACGATCTGCGCACTTCAATTGGACGAAGTTACTGCCAAGCACGCTCAGCTGCGATAATTAGTATATATATCGCAATGGGATAGTGTGATTTGGCCGAGCGGAAGCGACGCCTTGAACTGTGGGGGGCGATCACCGCAAGCCTTGGCGAGCCACCAGAAAATCGATCTGTTGCCGTGTGATGCCAGCAGCGAGTGCCGCCTTGAAGATCGCGGGCCGCGGATGGCGTCGGCCGAGTGCGATCACGAGCATCCGCAGCGCTTCGAGGCGGGGATCTGCCAGGCGCGTGACCTGCTCGAACCCGAAGAGCGTCTTGCACAAAGTAGCAAGCCAGCCATCCGGTTTGAGGTACGATTCCCGATCTCGCCGACCGATCTGGACAACCATCAGCTCCAGGACATCGAACGGCTGTATCTCGGCGTTTGCCGGCTCGCCGAAAGGAAGCGGAGGGCGGTTGGCCCGCGTGGCTGGGGATCGTCGGTGGTCCGGGTCGTGGCTTCTACGCCGAGGCAATGAATTGATGATCAGCAGGGCATTGGCCGTTGCGTGAGACAGATACGGCGTGGATGTCGACGACAGGAGCATGAGGGATGCCAACATGCTAAAGTCCGAACCGATAGGTCAGGCCCAGGCCGAGCGTCTTCTGGTTGCGCGATCCGCGTTCGCGGACGAGGGGAGACTTGGCGGCGTCTCCCGACAATCGATCGAACCCGCCGATCAGGGCCGCACTGAGCTTGGGGGAGATGGGAACGACGACGACCGCGTTGACGCCGTAGGACTGCAACCCGCCCTTGGCATCGAACCGTGCAAGACCGGTACGTGAGGACTGTCCGGCATCGATGCTGAAATACGTCGACTCGTATTTGCTATCGACGACCGTCGCGCCCGGGCCGACCGAAAGGA
Source organism: Sphingomonas sp. CFBP 13603 (assembly GCF_014892665.1). Taxonomy (NCBI): domain Bacteria; kingdom Pseudomonadati; phylum Pseudomonadota; class Alphaproteobacteria; order Sphingomonadales; family Sphingomonadaceae; genus Sphingomonas; species Sphingomonas sp. CFBP 13603. Next base: position 437,245 of record NZ_JADBIA010000001.1, read on the forward strand.
TGATCGGCCGATCACCGACGCTCAGGCCGGCGAACGGGGTCGTGTATCGCAGGCCGAATTCGGCGATGACGCCGTCATGGCCGCCGAGCCCCTTGCGCACCTCCGCGTTCGCCGAGAACGGGCCAGACTGATAGCGGATATAGCCACCTGCCTCGATGGTCGCGTCGACGTCGCCCATACCGAGCAGTGCGGTGGACCGCTTACCCGCGATCATGAACGTGGATTTGCCGTTCTCCCGGCGCTGCTGCTGGAATTTGACGACCGGGCCCGCTCTGAAGCTGTCGGTCTTGATCAGATCGAAACCGACGCCATCGAGGACCGAAATGAAGAAGCGGTCCTTGTAACGCACGGCGATATTGGGACCTGCCTGGAGCTGATAATCCTTGGATCCGACGAAGTTGGGGCTGTAAAAGCTGCCCACGCCGAGCTGGATCTGCCAATCGTCCCGCGGCTCATCTGGTGTGCCGGCGGCACGGATCGCGCCGGGATCGAGCGGCGGACGCTCCTGCGCGGATGAAGCCGTGGCCCCCAGCGTTGCAGCAGCGCAGAGGACGGCGGAACGGCACAAGACGGAGATTTTCATATAAGACCTTATGGCTGCTGCCGAACGCGCTCAGAGCGGTGTCCGCCGGGCATGGAGGCACGGCCCGCGGTTCGTGACCGAGGTGGAGGCGCGCTGTCGGACGAGTTCGGAGCGGTTGTTTGAAATGCAGATTTCGTCGACCGAAGCCGTGGCGTTCGATTGCCGATCGACGAAATCTTCAGACGACGGCGATCACCGGCTTAAGTGAGACGTCTTTGCCGAATACGTCGCTACGCATCGGCTATAGTGCGTGAGTAGATGAGTAGGGATCTGCGATATCGGTGCTTTTTATTGCGCTGGACCACAGGTGCCTCCTTTCCTGACTGAGACGCCGACGATATCGATATTCCCCATCACGAATATTTTATCGAGCAATGTCAGATTATTGGCTTTGGTTTAGTCTTGCGTAACACCGAAATTACTCAATCGTGCTCGCAAAAATGTGATTTTGAGTCTGTCGAGGCGCATTGATAGGCATTCACAAAATCGATAACGCTATTGCTTGCGTTCGGTATTGGATGTTGACGGCATATGCCGAATAGAGAAATTCTGGGAATGCTGGTTCCATTGAGGCCGGCATTGCTACGATTTCTCGCCTCCCGTGGCGCCGCCGCGGACGAGGCGGAGGATATTCTCCAGGAAGTGTATCTTACTATTTCGGCTGCAAAGATCGGTCCGGTCACGGAGCCGCGCGCCTATCTGTACCGGACCGCCAACAGTCATTTTCTCGATCATCGTCGGGCGGCGGGACGACGCGTGCGACGCGAGGGCGACTGGGTCGATGCGCATACCGGCGAGGATCGGGAACTCGACGAACGGCCCTCGGCCGAGACGTCGCTGATCGCCAACCAGCAGGTCGCGATCTTGCAGCATGTGTTGGACGGACTGCCGGAGCGAACCCGGACGATATTCCGGCGCTTCCGGGTAGAGGGCGAACCGCAACGGCAGATCGCCGCGGACATCGGCGTCAGTGTCAGCGCGGTCGAGAAGCATCTGACGCGCGCTTACGAAGCGATCGCCGCTGCGAGACTTCATCTGGATGAGGATCATTCGATGCCGCGGCGTCTCAGGCATGAAAGAGGGCATCATGGAGACTGAGACAGCCCATCGCCACGACGCACGCGCGATCGAATGGCATGTTCGGCTTCGCCATGGCGACGACCGCGCATGGGAAGCGTTCGCCGACTGGCTTGCCGAGGATCCGCGGCATGCTGCTGCATATGACGCCATCGAACGCGTCGATGCCGCGATCGCGCCGCTATTGTCGGAGGTGTCGTTCGCGCCTGCGGAACGAACTGCCGCCAACGACGATGCCGTCCTGCCCGCGCCTGACCGCAGGGTACGCGGCTGGGCGATCGCCGGCGGCGCACTGGCCGCGTCGGTCGCCGCGGCGATCGTCGTCGCCCCGCAGTTCGAGTCGGGCCGCTACGATGTCGCGACCGGCCCCGGCGAGCGCCGGACGATCGCACTGGACGCGACGACTATGGTGGCGCTCAATGGCTCGACGCGAATGACGTTCGATCGCAAGAATGCGCGGTTCGCTTCGCTGGTCGGCGGCGAAGCCTTGTTCCGCGTTCGCCATGACGATGCCGCGCCGTTTACGCTTCACGTCGGTCGCAACCGGGTTGAAGATGTCGGAACCGTCTTCAACGTCGTGAACGATGCAGGCGGGGTGCGGGTCACGGTGGCCGAAGGCGAGGTCGTGTATAACCCGGGCGATAGGGGAATTTCCCTCCATGCCGGCCAGGGATTGATCGATCCGTCGTCCTCGAAGACGGTGCGCGTGATCGCTACGCCGGTCGCGTCCGTCGGCGGGTGGCAAAAAGGCCAACTGCTCTATGGTGGGGCGCCACTGTCGAGCGTGGCAGCCGACCTCGCCCGGGCGCTCGGCGTTCGCATCGACATGGCGCCCGCCATCGCAAACCGCCCGTTTTCCGGTGCAATTCGCCTCGACGGTTCGGGCCCCGGTCAGCTCGAACGACTGGCGCCGGCTCTGGGCGTCACCGTGCAGCGTGGGTCGGCGGGCTGGATCATGAAACCCGGTGACGGTGCTGCGCGCTAGATGGGCGACGATGGCGACGGTCGGTACCGGGCTCGTTATCGCCATGCCGGCCATCGCTCAGGCCGAAAGGTTCGACGTTTCACCGGGACGGCTCGGCGACGTGGCAGCGACGCTCGGCGCGCAGGCTGGGATCACGATAACGGTGACCGATCCGATCATCGCCGCCAGACGATCGCCGGGCGTCCGGGGTGCGCGTTCGGTGTCCGCCGCATTGACGGAGGCGATCAAGGGGACTGGTGCCGACTTCGTCTTCTACGATCGCAAGACCGTCCGGATCATGGCACGGAAAATCATCCCGCCGAAAGAACCCAAACGTCGCGTTCCGGTAAGGACACCGATCGAGATCGCCGAAGTGCCTGGCGATATCATCGTTACCGCCAGCAAGCAGGGAGCGCTGCTCGACAGTTTCCCGGGTTCGGTGAAGCTCATGGAATTCGATGCCGGCTGGCTGGCGCGCAACGCCGGCAACGGTAGCGCGGCGATCGCCGAACTGCTTCCGACCATGGGCTCCACGAATTTGGGCCCCGGGCGGGACAAGCTGTTTATCCGGGGGATCGCGGACAGCAGTTTCAGCGGCCAGACCCAGGCGACCGTCGGCCAGTATCTCGGCGAAGTACGCCTGAATTACAGTGCGCCGGATCCCGATCTGAACCTGTACGACATGGAACGCGTCGAAATCCTGGTCGGTCCTCAGGGCACGTTGTACGGCGCCAGTGCGCTCGGCGGGATCATGCGCTTCGTCCCGAACGCACCGGCGACCGACCGCATCGCCGCGACCGCTTCCGCCGGACTGAGTTCGACACGGTCGGGCGGCGTCGGGGGCGACGGTGCCGCGATGCTCAACATCCCGATCGCGGCGGACCGCATCGCCCTGCGCATCGTCGCATTCGGGGCGCGCGAAGCCGGATATATCGACGATCCGTCCCGCAATCTGCGCGACATCAACACGACGCGAAGCTTTGGGCAGCGCGTGACGCTGCGCATCGCCGATCTTTCGGGCTGGACCGTCGATATCGGTGGCGTCGAGCAGAATATCACCAGCCGCGACGGGCAGTACACGATCCGGGGCGATCCGCCGCTGACCCGCGCGACGGCGATCGCGCAGCCGTTCCGCGATCATTATCATCTCGGCTACGTGACCGCGCGACGTCCGCTTGGGCGGGGGGAGATCGTCACGACGGCGTCGGTGGTCGAGCATGATTTTACGACCGTCTTTGATGCGACGGGATATCTCGGCACAACGTCGCCGCTCAAGTTCGAAGAGACGAACGCGATCCGTGCCTATGCTTACGAGACGCGCGTATCGGGTGGAGGCCAGCGATCGCCTTGGGTGGCGGGGGTGGCGGGGATCCATAACATCAGCCGATTGTCACGTTCGATCGGGGTGCCGGATGCGCTCGAGCAGATCGCCGGCGTCCGTAACCGGCAGATGGAATTCGCACTGTTCGGACAGGCGTCGAAGCCCATAACACGAACGTTGACGGCGACGGCGGGCGTACGCGTCACGCTGGCACGAAGCGCGGGCAGCCTGCTCGACAAATCCAAGAATGGATCGAAGGAGCCCTCCAGTACGGCGCTGCCTGCACTGCCGAGCTTCGCGGTGGATTGGCAGCCGTCCCGGTCGTTCTCGAGCTTCGTGCATTTCCAGAAGGGGTTCAGGGCTGGCGGTCTCGCGGTGGCACCATCGGGCGACGCGCTGGATAGCCGGAAATTCGTGGCCGACGATCTGTCGATGACCGAACTCGGCGTACGGTGGGGGCGCAGGGGGGATGATCGGTTGAGTATTCGCGCCGCGATCTTCTTCGCCGACTGGAATCACATCCAGGCCGACCTCGTCGATACGTCGGGTTTGCCGTACACCGCCAATGTGGGGGACGGGCGGGTCTATGGGCTGGACGCTGAGATAACGTGGCGGCTGTCGCCCGCGCTCACGCTCACCGGCGCGGCGTTCGTCAACAACAGCAAGCTGTACGCGGCCGAGGCCGATTTCGGCACGTCCGAAGAGCAGACTTTGCCCAACGTTCCGAGGAACGGCACGCGCGCGGCCGCTACCTGGCAAAAGACCATCGCCGAGGGGGTGAATTTGAGCGCGGACGTGTCGGTGCGCTACATCGGTGAATCCCGACTTGGTGTCGGCCCTGTCCTCAACATCCCGCAAGGCCGATATGCGGTCGGCGATCTGGGGGGGCGGTTGGGCTTCGATAGGTTCGGCGTGTCGCTCGACATCGACAATATCGGCGACGTCCGCGCGAACAGTTTCGCGCTCGGCAATCCGTTCAGCGTGGCCGAGCGCAACCAGATGACCCCGCTCAGGCCGCGTACCATCCGACTGGGTTTCGACGTCCGCTTCTGACGACCGCTCGATCAGGACGAACTGCTTTCCGCCAGTGCGCGCAACCACTGCCGATACCGGTGAAGGGTATCAATCCAGCAACCCGCCGACGGCATTGTTTGAACCGGAGCGGTGACTTGGCGCCGGGCGATTTGGCGCTGGTGGAGCCGAAGGGAATCGAACCCTTGACCTCCGCAGTGTGATTCCTCCGAATGGCGCACTTCCTGTGCGATAACGCGGCCAAAGGGTCACGATGACGTACGATCTAACCGTCGGCATGGGCGTTTTACGATACCAGCGTGATACCAAGCGCACAGGCCCGGGTGGAGCTAGATCTTGATTGGCAAACTTGACGACTGCCAAGTCGGAAAATGTTGGTTTTGCTTGGTCTGCTGGATAGAACGGTCGCGAGGAGAATACGATGATCGCGTTCTTGCTAGTGCAGCTGATCCAGAATTTGCCGATTAAGGCGGAGCCGCAAAAAGATATCGTGGTCACTGCTAGGCGCCTAGGCGATTCTTATGCAGAGTGCTTGGAACGCCGCTGTACGCCGGCGCAGGATGCGCACGTTACGATCGCGCTGGCAGAGCAACGATTGCGGGAAGGGAAGTATGTACTGGCCAAAGACATGCTGGCCAAGGCGGTTGGACGCAATCGCGGGTTCGAAAAGACGTACCCGCGATCATTGGCGGCGTTGTACGATGCCTATGGTACCGTGGCGTTTCACGAGGGAGACACGGAGGTGTTTCGGCGTGCGACATCAAGCCAAATGGGCGTGCTCCGTCGCAACCTTCCGAACACAGACCCCTCCGTAGTCTACGCCACCATCCACGTGGGTGACATGTGGGTAAAGCTAAAACACTTCCGATCGGCGGACGCGAGCTACGCCGAGGCCGAAAAGGAGGCTCGTGAACATGGACAAGGTGTTGCGGCACTGGTGGCATCTCTGCGGCGCGTGTCGTTGCTGACCGCGGTCGGTCGCATGGAACAGGCGGAGAAAATACTCGTGGCCGTCGAGCACGATCCCCAGGTAGACAATGCCAGCATTCGGGCCGGCGTCCAGACTGCCCGAGCAAGGCTTGGCACGAAGCGCGAGAATGGTGGTTCCATTGATGATCTCGTGAAGGGTATCACGCCGATGGCAAACGGAGAGCCTATCCTCGTTCAGGAGCCGTCCTTCGCCCAATCGCCCGCGGAACACGCGAAGGAAACGGCACGACTCTTCTTGGGAAGCACGCCCGGCGACGACATCCCCTCGGGTATAGAGTGGGCCGATGTTAGTTTTCGGGTGAAGCCAGATGGTCATACCGAAGATATCACTGTGTTGCGAGGCACGCTGTCGACAGCCCAAACGCGGATGATCCTCAAGCAGATCGCTGGCCGTCGCTATGCGGTAACCAGTACCGACAACGTCGCACAGAATGATCGATTGGAGCGCTACACCTATCGCGGGACTTATACAGTGCCGGCCAACAGCCGCATCCGACGACGCTGGGGATTGGCGGACATGACCGTTCTCGATCTATCCGATGCCCCGCCCTCTATCAAAGGGAAGCCCGCGCCTTGAGTTACAAACGTAAGCGAGGACGTAACTTAGGCGAGAACGTAACTCGTGCGCGAGGCAACCGACCGTTTAGCCGTGGAGCCGTAAAGCCCTTTGTTTTCAACGGCAGTTGCCCGCGTGTCCCTGAATTGTCACTTCATGAATATCAATGGCTTGCCCGGTCGGAGGCATCCTAGGGTGAGACCATAAACGAAACAGTTTGGCCGTACGCATTCCGAATTGATGTGAGGATCCGTACCGATGGTAACCCCGCCCAACCCGCGCATGTGGTTTCCCCCAACTGGCGAACGAGCAAGGTTGGAGCCTTGCCAGTCTGTCGGCGACGATCGGGCGTAATCCCGCTTACCTTCAGCAGTTCGTCGCACGTGGATATCCGTAACGATTGCCGGAAGACGAGCGGCGCCGAGCTCGCTATCGTGTTGAACGCCGATGAACGCGAGCTCGGCGTTAAGCGAGCACGCGCCGACGGCGAACATGAGCGCGCCGACGCCGACCGCTGTCGTGCGGGCGAGGTTGATCACGACACGCCAGCCGTGCCCGTCGAATGATGGAGGCGCGAGCGTCATCGGTCCCTCCGCGGAAGCCTCGGCCGCAAAGCTGCTGTTTGCTGTCGCAGTCATGCGTCATCCTTTCCTGCGATCGTTTGGCTGCGGTTAAGTGATTGAATTTTAAGCAGAGAGTTGGTTGGCATCACAGCGCGAAAAGCCGATCCGACCTCAGCGGAGCTGCTTTCAAATAATAATGGACGTATTTAGTTGATGAGAGAAACGTGACTCCGGGGTGGGTCGGTGAACAGATACTAGAGTGCTAGATATGAAACAGTATGCTCGGAAAATCGCGCTCAAAGCTGAACCCTTGGTGTTCAAAGCAATCAGTCCCCTATTAGAGGGGCGTAAGGCGCGACACACACGAAGCTTTTCGGCCCAAAAGTATTGCAAAGGGTACGGCGCTGAGACCGGGGCATTGATGCAGCCAATTCTTGTACCAGCCGGATCCAAGACGAGATATATTGATGCGATGCCCTCGTCTTACTGGCGAGGACTTCCCGGGAATGAGAACGTTGACATCGTTGATCCGGACATCATCGACGACGGTGCCACGTTAATTTCGGTAGCAGACGGCACGTTCGATTACTTGATCGCGGCGCACGTCCTTGAGCATGTGGATGACGCGATTGCCGCGCTAAAGACATGGGTTCGGGTCGTGAAGCCAGGAGGGCATATCCTTATCGCAGTCCCCGACAAGCGGTTCTGCGGGGAGCAGGATCGGCCGACAACGAGCGTTCCGCACTTCATCTGCGATCACGAGGAAGGCCCGCAGTTTTCCGCCGAAGAACACTATTGTGATTTCGGCACCCATCTGAAAGGCTACTCGGCCCGAAGCGCAGATCGATGCAGCTGTGGGCCATAGCGAGCAGGTGGCCGGCGTGAGCTATACCCACCTGCGCCCCGAGTACCTGCGCGAATTTACCCCTTCGACCGAGGCATTTTGGGAGGCCGTAGGCGAGTTCACCGCCACGTGCGATACTAACGTGGTTACGCTGACCGGAGCGCGCGAATGGCGAATGGATCGAATGCTTTCGCGTGGTGGAGCCGAAGGGAATCGAACCCTTGACCTCTGCAGTGCGATTGCAGCGCTCTCCCATCTGAGCTACGGCCCCGTGCGGTGGCCAGAGGCCATGATCGAGCCATTAGCGGGTGGTTTTGGGCGATGCAATGGTCGCCGCCAGTCCTTCCCACACGTCGTCGCAGGGCTGCGTCCTGTCGCCGCCACATGGCCGGGTTTGCAGGAACATTCCGCCCTTTTGGCGTTTGTAGTCTTCGGAATGTACGGCCCCGCGATCGACGACAGATCGACGAAGCCGGCAGCCGCAGGACAGCAATTAGGAGGTTCCTATGGTCTACGAACGCAACACCCGAGATCGCCAGTCGGGCGACTATTACGGTCGGCCGAACTCAAATGACTATGGTCGCGATTTCCGCGCGGACGGTGGCGGCTACGGTCGTTCCAGCGCGCGTGAGTATGAAGCCGCCGGCGAATATGATCGCGACGATAACCGCAGCGGCCGTGGTCAGGGATATCAGGGGCGTGACGACCAGGGACGCGGCGATCAATATGCTCGCGAGCAGGGCGGTCGCGACTATTATGGCGGCCACAATGATCGCTCGCAGCCATCGGGCGGCGATCGCTATGGCCAGTCGCGTTACGGCCAGGGATCGGGCCAGGGCTACGGCCAGCAGGGTTACGGGCAGCAGGGCTATGGCCAGCAGCGCTCCGGCCAGGGCTATGGCCAGCAGGGCTATGGCCAGCGCAGCCAGGGTTCGAGCGATACCGAATACCACGGTAGCTATGCATCGGATGGTCGCCGTTTCGAGGACGTAGGCCGCAACCGCGACGCCGATGACGACAACCGCAACTCCTCACGCGGCGGCAGCCGTAACGAGGGGCGTGATTATGGTCGCCAGCCACAGGGTTACGACTATGACGATCGCGGGTTCATCGCGCGCGCAGGCGACGAAGTTCGCTCGTGGTTCGGTGACGACGAGGCCGAGCGTCGCCGCGAAGCCGATGCGCGCTATGACGAGCGCTCGTATGGTAATTCGGACAACCGTGCGTTCGGCAATCGCTCGTCGAACACGCATGACGACCATTATCATGGCTGGCGCAGCACGCAGATCGCGGCGCTCGACCGTGACTATGACGAGTATCGGAACGAGAACCGCTCGAAGTTCGAGACCGAGTTTTCGTCGTGGCGCAATGAGCGCCAGGGCCAGCGCAGTTCGCTGTCGCAGGTCACCGAGCATATGGAAGTTGTCGGTTCGGATGGCAGCCATGTCGGCACGGTCGACAAGGTGAAGGGCGACCGGATCCTGCTGACCAAGAACGACCGCGATGCGGGTGGCGTGCACCACTCGATCCCGTCGCGCTGGATCAAGGCCGTCGACGGCAAGGTGACGCTGTCGAAGTCGGCCGACGAGGCCAAGGCGGCGTGGAAGGAAGAAGAGCGCAACTCGGCGATGTTCGAGTACGGCGATCGCACGGGCGGCGACAAGAAGGATGCCGGCACCAGCGGTTATGCTTCGAGCGCCTCGACCGGCAGTTCGTCCACCACGGGTGCGGCATCGACCAGCAGCACGACGTCGGACACGCTCGGCAAGGCGGGTTCGACCACGTATTGATCGCATGACGATATTGACCGGCGTCGCCTGACGCAGGTCGAAAAGGGGCCCGGGCGGAAACGTCCGGGCTTTTTTGCGGGTTGCGCGCGCAGGGCTTTTCGCCATACCCGCAACACGAATAATCTAGACAGGAGCAAGTTTATGGCCCGTGCATGGAGCCTGAAGGCACGTCCGCAAGGCATGCCGAAGCATACCGACTTCGCCATGATCGATCTCGATACGGCCGCGCTCGGCGCCGGCGAGGTGCGCATTGCCAATCGCTGGCTGTCGGTCGACCCGTACATGCGCGGGCGTATGAACGACGTGAAGAGCTATGTCCCGCCGTTCGCGTTGGGCGAAGCGATGCAGGGCGGCGCGGTCGGCGAAGTGGTCGAGAGCAACGACGACGGCATCAAGGTCGGCGACATGGTGCTGCACATGGCCGGCTGGCGCGACGAAGCGGTGGTGCCCGCCGCGCAGGTGCAGAAGCTGCCCGCGCTCGACGTGCCTCCGCAGGCGTTTCTGGGTCAGCTCGGCATGCCGGGGATGACCGGGTATTTTGGGCTGCTTCAGGTTGCCGAGGCGAAGGCGGGCGACACGGTGTTCGTGTCGGCGGCGGCGGGTGCGGTCGGATCGACCGTGGTGCAGGTCGCCAAGGCCAAGGGCATGACGGTGATCGGCTCGGCTGGCGGCGCGGAGAAGTGCGCGTGGGTGAAGTCGCTCGGTGCGGATGCGGTGATCGACTATAAGAGCGACGTGCCGGTGGTGAAGGCGCTTGGCGAGGCGGCGCCGAAAGGCATCGACGTGTATTTCGACAACGTCGGCGGCGAGCATCTCGATGCGGCGTTGGCGCATGCGCGGATGCACGCCAGGTTCGCGGTGTGCGGGATGATCGATGTGTATAACAGCGGCGCGGCGACGCAGCTTAAGTACCTCGCGCGGCTGATCGGTAACCGCGTGCAGATCCGCGGGTTCATCGTCAGCGACTACATGAATCGCGCCGAGGAGTTCTACAAGGACATGGGCGGGATGCTGGCGGCGGGGACGCTGAAGCGGCAGGAGACCGTGCACGAGGGGCTCGAGACGATGCCGGACGCGTTCCTTGGGCTGTTCTCGGGTGGGAACACGGGGAAGATGCTCGTCAAGGTTTGAGCTAAACGTCTTCCATTCCAGCACCTACCCCCCCCGGCGGAGGCCGGGGTCCAATTGGAAAGGTCGCGGTAACGGAGCGTAACGCCCGTCATTGGCGGCCCCCAATTGGGCCCCGGCCTTCGCCGGGGTGGGGGCAAGGTCTGACCGCCTCGCTGAAATGACGATCAGGTCGATCCGCGGGCCTACAACCACTTCGCCTGCTTGAACTTCACGTACAGCGCGGCGCAGACGACCCCGATCACCCCCAGTACGACGAAATACCCGTATTCCGTCTTCAGCTCGGGCATGTTTTCGAAGTTCATGCCGTAGATCCCGGCGATCGCGGTCGGGACTGCGAGGATCGCGGCCCAGGCGGCGAGCTGGCGGGTGATCGCGCCGGTGCGTTGTTGCTCCAGCAGGTTGCTGAATTCGAACACCGACGTCAGCACTTCGCGCAGGCCCTCGACCATCGTCTGCACGCGACGGACGTGGTCGAGCACGTCGCTGAAATACGGTTTCGCCTCGGTATCGATACAGGGCAGGTCGAGGCGGACGATCTTGCCTGCAACCTCACCCATCGGTCCGAGGATGCGTTGGAAGCGGATCATTTCGCGTCTCAGACCAAAGATACGGACAATTTCGTCGCGGCCTAGGAATGCGTCGATCGTGCGTTGTTCCATCGCCAGCACCTCGTCCTCGATGCTCTCGACGATCGGAAGGTAGCCGTCGACGACGTAGTCCAGAATTGCGTGGAGGACATAGTCGACGCCGTTGATCAGCAACGTCGGCGCGGCTTCGAGCTGTTCGCGGAGTGCCTTGTGCGACCGTGCCGAGCCGTGGCGGACGCTGATGATGTGGCTGTGGCCGACGAAGATCGCGGTTTCGCCATATGCGATCTTGTCCTGCTCCAACTGCGCGGTGCGGGCGACGACGAAGAGCTGATCGCCATAGACGTCGACCTTGGGCAGCTGGTCCGCCTTGATCGCGTCCTCCACTGCCAGCGGGTGGAGGTTATACTGGTCCTTCAGCGTCCGCATCTCGGCGTCGGTCGGGTCGCAGATGCCGATCCAGACGAACTCGGAACGGTCCGCGGGACAGTCGACCTTTTCGTCGATCGAGACCGCGCGGACGCGCTTGCCATGACGATAGAGATACGCGGCGACGACCGTCATGGAGCCTCGGAGATTACGCTGACTGGGCTCGCGCCGGTATCAGAACGCCGGCAGGACCGCACCTCGATAATGCTGCTCGATGAAGGTCTTGGTGGCCGGGCTGCGCAGCGCGGCGATCAGTTTCACGACCCGTGGGTCCTTCTCGCCGCCGGGCAGGCCGACGACGAAATTGACGTAGGGGCTGTTCTTGTCCTCGATCGCGAGCGCGTCGCGGACCGGGTTGAGCTTCGCGTCGAGCGCGTAGTTGGTGTTGATCAGCGCGAGATCGACTTCGCCGAGCGTGCGGGGCAGGGTGGCGCCCTCCAGTTCCTTGAACTGCAGGTTCTTCGGGTTGGTGGCGATGTCGTTGAGGCTCGACAGCGGATTGGTCGGGTTCTTGAGCGTTATAAGCCCAGCCTTTTGGAGCAACAGCAGCGCGCGGCCACCGTTGCTCGGCTCGTTGGGGATCGCGACGGTCGCGCCGTTGGGTACCTGCGCGATCGACTTCCACTTGCGCGAATAGGCGCCGAGCGGTTCGACGTGGACGCCGGCATAGGTGACCAGATGCGTGCCGCGCGAGGCGTTGAACTCGTCGAGATACGGCTTGGTCTCGAAATAGCTGACGTCGATCTGCTTCTGCTCGACCTGGAGGTTGGGCTGGACGTAGTCGTTGAAGACGCGGATCTGGAGGTCGACGCCTTCCTTGGCCAGCGTCGGCTTGATCGACTCCAGGATTTCGGCATGCGGCACGGCGGTCGCGGCGACGGTCAGCGTCTTGCCGTCATTGGTCTTGGTACCACCGCAGGCGGCGAGTGCGAGCAGCGAGAACGAGGCGAGCAAGGTGCGGCGGTTCATGCGAATTCCTAGCGGCGGGTGAAGTGGCGGGCGAGCGCGTCGCCAGCATATTGGATGATCTGGACGAGCACGACCAGCAGCACGACGGTCACGACCATGACGTCGGTCTGGAAGCGCTGATAGCCGAAGCGGATCGCGAGGTCGCCAAGCCCGCCCGCGCCAACTACGCCCGCCATCGCGGTGAACGAGACGAGCGCGACTGCGGTGACGGTGGCGCCGGCGATCAGTCCGGGGAGCGCCTCGGGGATCAGCGCGCCGGTGACGATCTGGCGCGTGGTGGCGCCCATCGCCTGCACCGCCTCGATCGTGGTGCGGTCGACTTCCTTGAGCGATCCCTCGACGAGCCGTGCGTAGAACGGCGCGGCGCCGACGACGAGCGGCGGGATCGCGCCGGCGACGCCTAGCGAGGTGCCGACGAGCATCACGGTGAGCGGGATCATCACGATCAGCAGGATGATGAAAGGGACGGAACGGAGGATGTTGACGATGATCCCGAGCACGGCGTTGGCGACGCGGTTCTGCGACAGGCGGTCCCGGTCGGTGAGGTAGAGCAGGACGCCGAGCGGGAGGCCGAACGCGATCGTGAGGATCAGCGATCCGCCGAGCATGACCAGCGTGTCGAGGCAGGCCTTGCCGATGTCCGACCAGTCGATGTTGGCGAAGAAGCTCATGCCGCCAGCGCCGCGAGCATGCGCTGCGTTGCCGGGTGGGCGGCGTTGGCGAAGATGTCGGCGACGTCGCCGGTCTCGACGATGCGGCCGCGCTCGAGGACGGCGACGCGGTCGCAGACGTAGCGGACGACGTCCATTTCGTGGGTGATGAGGACGATCGTCAGGCCGAGGTCTCGGTTGAGCTCGCGGAGGAGGGTGAGGACCGAGCGGGTGGTTTCGGGATCGAGTGCGCTGGTCGCTTCGTCACAAAGGAGGATGTCGGGGTCGGTGGCGAGCGCGCGGGCGATACCGACGCGTTGCTTCTGGCCGCCGGAGAGCTGGGCAGGGTATTTGGCGGCGTGATCGGCGAGGCCTACGCGGTCGAGCAGTGCGGCGACTTTCGTCTCGCGCTCGGCTTTGGATACGCCCGCGAGCACGAGCGGGAACGCGACGTTCGCGGCGACCGTGCGCGACGACAGCAGGCCGAAGTTCTGGAAGATCATGCCGATCCGGCGGCGTAGCGCGCGCAGGTCCGCCGCCGACAACGCGGCTACTTCGACACCATCGACCTCGACCCGGCCTGAACTCGGGCGTTCGAGCGCGTTGATCAGGCGGATCAGCGTCGACTTGCCTGCGCCGGACTGGCCGATGACGCCAAATACGCCGCGCGCCGGGATTTCCATCGACACGCCGTCGAGGGCAGCCGCGTCGCTTGCCGGGTAGGTTTTAACGACGTCAGTTAGGCGTATCATGCGGTGCCCATGACCTGCGCGGCAAACCGCTCCATTTCCTCGGCCTGTGGGCTCATCTGAAGCAGCAGCAGGTCGAGACCGGCCGCCTCGTACTCAGCGACGCGCTCCTTCAACTGTTCGGGCGTGCCGACCAGATTGGGACGCAGGCCGCGGTTGGAGACGGAATATTCCTGGATCTTGAGTTCGCGTTCGAGCTGCGTGCCCGACAGCCACTGGTCGAAGTTCGCGTAGCCGGCGGGGAGTTCGGTGACGCTGGTGACGCGCTCCAGCTCGCGCTTGGCCTCTGCCTCGCTGTCGCGGACGATCGCGTAGGCGGCCATGCCATATTGCATCGGCGCGCCGCCGGCTGCCTCGCGTCGCGCGGCCATGTCGGCGATCTTCGGGGCGATCGCGTCGGCGGGGTCGCCGTGCATGACGTACGCGTCGCACTGCGCGGCGATCATCGCCTTGGCCTTCTCGCTTTCGCCGCCCGCGTAGACGGTCGGGCGCTTGGCGGGCTTGGGTGAGCAGATCGCTTGTTCGGTGGTGTAGAACTGGCCCGCGAAGTCGAAGCGCTCCTGCGTCCACAACCCATCGACGACGGTCAGCCACTCGGCGGTGCGCGCGTAGCGATCGTCGTGCTGGTCGAACTGGAGGCCGTATTGCTTGGCCTCGTCCGCCCACCAGGACGACACGACGTTGAGCGCGAGCCGCCCGCCGGAGATCCGATCGATGTTCGCCGCCGCCTTGGCGAACAGCGCGGGGTGGTGGAAGTTCGGGCGGACCGCGACCATCAGCTCGATGCTGTCGGTCACCGCCGCCAGCGCCGCCGCAGTCGACCATGCGTCGAGTGCGGGCTGTTCGATACCCTTGATATCGTTGAGGTTCAGCTCGGCGATCAGCGTCAGGTCGTAGCCCCAGCGCTCGGCGTTCTGCGTCAGCGCCTTGTTATACGCCCAACTCGCCTCCATCCCCTCGTCGGGGACGTTGCGAAGCCAGCCGCCGAAGACGGGAGTCCAGTAACCATAGCGCATCAGCGGGCCTTCTCGATCTGTTCGATCAGGTAATCGACGAGGCGGTCGTGGGGATCCCAGCCGAGCACATCCAAGGGCTTGGCGACGAAATTCGACAGCGCGTTGATGTCGTAGAAGCGCGCGACGCCGTCGCGGTCGTCGATCATCACCTCGACCCCGCCGACGTCGAGATCGACCGCGCGGGCGATCGCTTCGGCGGCGTCCTTCAAGGTCTGCGAGGGCTCGACCGCGGCCATCCTGATGCCCGAGCCGGGGACGACGCATGCATCCGCGGGGCAGAGATCGAATGCGCCGCCGCCCGCGACCTCGATCGCGTAGAGGAACTTGCGGTCGAGCGTCTCGATCCGGGTGATCGCACCGTCGCGGACGGGAACGTATTCCTGGACCAGCAGCACGCCGTCTACGCTGCTCGGCAGGCCGGCATCGGCTACCGCGGTGCGCAGTTCGTCGAGGCTGTCGAAGCGGATGATGCCTGCGCCTGATCCGCCGATGTTCGCCTTCACGACCAGCGGGAAGCGCAGCGTCTGCGCGGCAGGGACGACGTCGGCGGCGCGGTGGACGACGCGAGTCTCGGGGATCGCGAGGCCTAGCGAGGCGATCAGCGACAATTGGCGGGCCTTGGAGGCGTCGATCGCGAGGACGTCGGTGCCATTGACCACGCGTGCGCCGGTGCGGCGCCAGTGATCGAGCAATGCCATCGTGTCGAAGATCGGATGCTCGTCGTTGCGCAGGAAGCTCGACATCGCGATGCGGTTGAAGACGACGGGGGCGGGGGCGCTCTGGTCGGCGGGGTTCCAGAAACCGTCCGGCGTCGCGCGCGAGAAGTCGACGCCTCGGCGGTCGAGGGCGGCGAACAGCGGTTCGAACCAGAGCGGGTGCTCGTAGAGAATGGCGAGATCGGTCATCGCGACCCGGATACGCATTGCGCACGGGCGTGCAAACCCAAGCAAAACTTTGCCGCGCGCAATATCGTGTCGCCGGGCCGCTGACAGGGAGGGGAGGACGCGGTAGCGTAGCGGATGATCTCCAGATTCGTCACGCTCGCTCTTGCCGTCCTCGGCGCGGTTTCCGTCTCGGCGCAGGAGGCTCCGCTTGCGCCGCCGCCTGTTGCTCCGGCGACCGTCTCGATCGTGATGACGACGAGCGAGGGGCCGATCACGCTGGCGCTGGAGAAGGATCGCGCGCCGCTGACGACCGCGAACTTCCTGCGCTATGTGGATCAGAAGCGGCTCGATGGGGTGACGTTCTACCGGGCGATGAAGCTCGGGGCGGACTCCGGGTTGATCCAGGGCGGGCCGCGGGGTGATGCGAAGCGGCTGCTGCCGCCGGTGAAGCATGAGCCGACCAGCCAGACCGGGCTGTCGCATGTCGACGCGACGATCTCGATGGCGCGGTTCGCGCCGGGGAGCGCGACGGCGGACTTCTTCATTACGGTCGGGCCGGTGTTGTCGCTCGATGCGAACCCGGCTGGGAGCGGGGATACGGCCGGGTTCGCGGCGTTCGGGCACGTCGTTGAGGGGATGGACGTGGTGAAGCGGATTCTTGCTGCGCCGACGTCGCCGACTGCCGGGGTTGGGGTGATGAAGGGGCAGATGATTGCTGCGCCGGTTAAGATTTTGACCGTTCGTCGGGTGAAGTAACGCCACCACTCAATTCCACCCCGGCGGAGGCCGGGGCCCAATTGGGGGACGTTGCTAACGTGGGACTGCGATCAGTTACTCCTACCTTTCCAATTGGGCCCCGGCCTTCGCCGGGGTGGTGTGAGGAAAGGTTACCCGCCACTAGATTGTTTCCCCGCGAAGGCGGGGACCCAGACTGGGCTCCCGCCTTCGCGGGAGAACAAGGGGGCGGGTGGTGCCGTTAGTCGAGGGCCTCAGGCCGGCGCCATCACCCGGATGATTCCGGCCGCGACCTTGGCCGTTACCGGGGTCTTCGCCAGAACCTCCCCGTCGATCGAGATCGGCAGCGGCGGGATCGTGTTGATCTTCAGGCTCTTTCCCCGAAAGTCCCGCACCTTCTCGTGACGAGACTCGAGCCGGAACACGCTCGCATACCAGTTCTGCACCAGTCGCCGCTTCACGTGCCCCATCACCGCCTGCACGACGATCTCGCCCGAATCGACTGCCGCCGCATCCACCAGTTCGGTGCCGCCATGATAGGGCCCGTTCGAGATTCGCACCTCGACGACGCGGATCTTCACCGCGGTCGGGCCTTCGCCGACGATCAGCGTGAACGGGCGGAAGCGCATATATTGATACGTCGCCCACGCCAGATAGCCGACCTTGCCGAAGATCTTCTTCAACCCGTGCGGGACCGTCTCGGCGATCTTTGGGCTGATGCCCATCGCCGCGCAGTTTGCGAAATAATCGCCGTCGATCATGCCGAGATCGATCCTGCGCGGCTTGCCGGTGCGGATCACCTCCACCGCGCCCTCGATATTCAACGGAATGCCGAGCGTGCGCGCAAAACTGTTGGCGGTGCCGAGCGGCAGTACGCCGAGGATCACGTCGTGGCCGACCATCAGGTCCACCAGCCCGCTGACCGTACCGTCGCCGCCGCCGAGAATCAGCAGGTCCGGCTTCTTCGCGAGCGCCCGCAACACCGTCGCCTCCAGGTCCTTCGGATCCTCGACCGCATGCGCGTCGACCTCATAAGGCAGCCCCGACATCGCCGCACAGGCGCGCTTGAACAGCTTCTGGCCCTTGCGCGACTTGGCGTTGACGACGAGCGCCGCGGACGTGATCGTATCGTTCGACATAAGGCCCCCAACGCACGGCATGCGGTTTCGCACCCGTAACGCTTTGCCCGTAAAACTTGATCCGTCGCCGCGCATCCCGCAAAGCCCGCCGCATGACCGCAAGCTATCCCGCGCTTCGCCTCCGTCGCACCCGCGCCTCCGCCTGGAGCCGCCGCCTCCATGCCGAGACCGTGCTGACGCCCGCCGACCTGATCTGGCCGTTGTTCGTCACCGAGGGAGCCGGCGTCGAGCAACCGATCGCCAGCCTGCCGGGCGTGTCGCGCTGGTCGGTCGACGGGATCGTCGCGCGCGGCCGCGAGGCGCGCGACCTCGGCATCCCGTGCATCGCGCTGTTCCCGTATACGCAGGTCGAGCGGCGGACGGAGGATGGTCGCGAGGCGCTCAACCCGGACAATCTGATGTGCCAGGCGATCCGCGCACTGAAGGATGCTGTGCCCGAGGTCGGCGTGCTGACCGACGTCGCGCTCGATCCGTATACGAGCCACGGCCATGACGGGCTGGTCGACGCGGCCGGCTATGTCGTCAACGACACCACCGCCGAGATGCTCGTCGCGCAGGCGCTCAACCAAGCTAATGCGGGTGCGGACATCATCGCGCCGTCGGACATGATGGACGGCCGGATCGGCATGATCCGCAGCGCGCTCGAGGCGGACTCGCACCACAACGTCCAGATCATGTCGTACGCCGCCAAGTACGCGAGCGCGTTCTACGGTCCGTTCCGTGACGCGGTCGGCTCGCGCGGGCTGCTCAAGGGCGACAAGAAGACGTACCAGATGGACAACGCCAACGCCGAGGAGGCGCTGCGCGAAGTCGCGATGGACCTGGCGGAGGGCGCCGACACGGTGATGGTCAAGCCCGGCCTGCCATATCTCGACATCATCGTCCGCGTACGCCAGGCGTTCGAGGTGCCAGTGTTCGCGTATCAGGTGTCGGGCGAATACGCGATGATCGAGCACGCCGTCGCGGCGGGGGCTGCCGAGCGCGACGTGATGGTGCTGGAGACGCTGATGTCGTTCAAGCGCGCCGGTTGCTCGGGTGTGCTGACCTACCACGCGGCGCACGCGGCGAAATTGCTGAATGGCTGACGCTGTCGGCGCGGACGACAGGCCCCTGATGGCGCGCTGGTGCCGGACGATGTTCGTCGCGACGATCCTGACGGGCTCGTTCCTGTTGTTCCTCGTCCAGCCGATGGTCGCGCGGATGGCGTTGCCGCGGCTGGGTGGCGCGCCGGCGGTGTGGAACTCGGCGATGCTGGTGTACCAGGCGCTGCTGCTCGCGGGCTATGCGTATGCGCATTGGCTCGGGCGGGTCAGGCCGCGTGCGCAGGCGGCAGTCCATCTTGGCGTGCTTATCGTTGCGGCACTGTGGTTGCCGATCGGGTTGATCGCGATGGACCTGCCGGCGGACGCGTTGCCAGCCTTGTGGGTGCCGTGGCTGCTCGGGCTGTCGATAGGGCCGTTGTTCTTTGCGGTCTCCGCGCAGGCGCCGCTGATCCAGCGCTGGTTCAGTGCGGCGAGTGGCGGCGGCGATCCGTATGCGCTGTATGCCGCGTCGAACCTCGGCAGTTTCGCGGGGCTGATCGCGTACCCGCTGCTGGTCGAGCCGCTGATGGCGGTGCACGGCCAGAGCCTGTTATGGAGTGGCGGCTATCTGCTGCTGATCGTGCTGGTGCTTGCCTGCGCCACGCGCCTGCCGAAGACCGCGGCGGTCGATCATGTCGCAGCGACCAGCGCGCCGCCGGGCGCGCGGCGGATCGCGCATTGGATCGCGCTGGCGCTCGTGCCGTCGGGGATGATGCTGGCGACCTCGACCTATATCACTACCGATATCGTCGCGATGCCGCTGCTGTGGGTGATCCCGCTCGGGCTGTACCTGCTGAGCTTTAGCGTGGCGTTCGCGAACGATCGCTGGCTCGCCGACCTGCTCACGCGGATCGCGCCGATCACGATTTTGCTGTTCGGTGGCATCATCATGGGCGGGGTCAACGAGCGGCCGTTCTTCAGTGCGGGGATCGCGCTGGTGTTGCTGTTCATGATCTCGGTTGCGTTGCACACGACGCTGTACCGCAAGCGGCCGGCGCCCGATCGTCTGACCGGGTTCTATCTCGCGATGTCGGCGGGTGGCGCGCTCGGCGGGGTGTTCGCTGCGCTGGTGGCGCCAGTGGTGTTCGACTGGACGTATGAGTATCCGCTGCTGATCCTCGCGGCGGGCGCGCTGGTGCCGCAGATGTATCTGTTCGGGCGATTTCGCGCGCTGTGGATGGGCAAGGGGCCGGCGAAACATGTCGCGCTGCTCGCGATCGTCGTCGTGTTGGTTGTCCTGATCGGCTTGCGGATCACCCATCCCGACGGCGCCTTCGGCGAGAGCCGGCAGGGTCTCGATTTCCTCGTGATAGCCGCCATCGGGTTCGTCGCGATCGGCGCGCGGCGGCCGTACATGGTCGTGCTGTCGGGGGCGCTGGTGCTGTTCGGCGGGTATCGGTCGCTCGAGTTCTCGCTCGATCCAGGCGCGCGGGTTCGGAGTTATTTCGGGGTTTATACCGTACGCAACACGCCGGGCCCGAATGGCGGCGTTCGCGAGCTCGATCACGGGACGACGGTGCACGGCATCCAGCTACGTGGTTCGCCTGAGCGCGAGCAGACTCCGACCACCTATTACGCGGCCGGATCGGGCGTAGGGCAGGCGATGCGAGCCGCGCCTGCCTTGTACGGCCCGCAGGCGCGGATAGGTGTCGTCGGGCTGGGGACGGGGACACTGTCTTGTTACGCAAAGCCCGGTCAGCACTGGCGGTTCTACGAGATCGACCCGGCTGTGGTGCGGATCGCGCGCGATACCGGGCAGTTCACCTATCTTTCGCGGTGCCTGCCCAAGTCGGAAATCCGGATGGGCGATGCGCGGATCGCGCTCGCGCATGATGCGCCCGATAGCCTCGACCTGCTCGCGCTCGATGCGTTCTCATCGGACTCGGTGCCTATGCACCTGATGACGCGCGAGGCGTTCGCGACCTATGGCCGCGTGCTGTCGCGAAACGGGCTGCTGCTAGTGCATATCTCGAACCGGTTCATCGATCTCGAACCCGTGATCGCGGCGGCGGCGCGAGAGGGCGGGTGGACTGCGGTCGAGCTGAAATATCGCCCGTCGAGCTTGCTGGTCGATCGCGCGTCGGCGTCGGACTGGGTGGCGTTGTCGCGTGACCCGAAGGCAATCGCGGCGTTGCGAGCGGGTGATGCCGAGTGGGCGCCGCTGGTGCCGCGCAAGGGCTTCACCGCGTGGACCGACGATTATTCGACGATCCTGCCGTTGTTGAAGGGGTTCTAGCCGTCTGATCCTCCCCCGCTAGGGGGAGGTGGCGCCGAAGGCGACGGAGGGGGAGGACACGCAACCAGCATGCTCGCTTTCCTCCCCCTCCGTCTGGCAAGCGCCAGACACCTCCCCCTGGCGGGGGAGGATCAGAAGTGAACTAAGCGGCGGGGAGGCTTGCCTGGATGCGCGTGATCGTGGCGCCTTGGCGATCGTTCTCCGCCTGCGCCTTGTCGCGGATCGCGGCTAGCGCCGGATAGTCGGCTTGCAGCTTGGCAGCGCGATCGGTGGCGCGTTGCTCGATGTCCGTCACTAGTGCGGACGATTGTGCGCGCCAGTCGTCGAGCCCGGCGAGTGCGGTCTGCGCGGCGAGCCACGCGTCGCTGCCGACTGCGCCGCCGCGTGCGGTCCGTGCGAGGGCCTCGGTTTTGGCTGCGTCGCGCGTGAAGCCGGTGGCGATCGCATCGAGCTTGCCCGAGATCGTCCGGATATCGGCATCGAGCACCGGATCGGGCGCGGCCACCGCGGTCTTCACCTCGGGCTCGGCGAATCCGAGCTTCTCGACCGGGCGCAGTCCGAGCGACGGATAGGCGGTGGTATCCTTGCTGCATGCGGACGCCGCGAGCAGGGCGAGTAGCGACAGCGAGCGGAGCGGAGCGGCGAGTTTCATGCCCGCCGCTCTATGCGTCCGCGTCGCGCGACACAACTTTATCGCGCTACGCCCTTGCGCCCCCGAAAATGCCTGCTATCAGCGCCCCTCCAGTGCACCCATAGCTCAGCTGGATAGAGCATCAGACTACGAATCTGAGGGTCGGGCGTTCGAATCGCTCTGGGTGCACCAGGATTTTCCGCTTCACGGCGGGCTTGTCGAACCGGTCACGGGACGGCGATGCACCCATAGCTCAGCTGGATAGAGCATCAGACTACGAATCTGAGGGTCGGGCGTTCGAATCGCTCTGGGTGCACCATTTTTCCTTATCATCGGGCGTCGAGCCAGCGGGCGATGCGATCGAGCAGCCGGTCGGTCGCGTCCAGTCTGCCGCCCATTTGCAGAAAGGCGTGGATCATGCCGTCGAACCGGTCGTGGTCGACCGTGACGCCCGCGTCGCGCAGGCGCTGTCCGTATGCTTCGCCTTCGTCGCGCAGCGGGTCGTTCTCGCAGGTTACGAGCAAGGTCGGGGGCAGGGCAGCGAGGTCGCCTGCCAGGACGGGCGACGCGCGCGGACCGGTGCCGTCTGCGTCCAAGGCTAGGTACAGGTCGATCTGGCGCTCCAAGGACTTCACGTCGATGATGTTGCCGTCTTCGCTTTGCCGCGACGGGTAGGTGGCATCGCGGCGCAGGTCGGTGTTGGGGTAGAGCAGGATTTGGCCACGTAGGGCTGGTTCGCCTTCCGACGTTGCGCGGTAGGCGAGCGCGGTCGCGAGCGTACCGCCTATACTGTCCCCGGAGACGACGATGCGCGACAGGTCGATGTCCAGCGCGTCGGCCTGTGCGATGAGGCCGAGAAGCGTCGTCCAGCTATCGTCGAGTTGCGCGGGGAAGCGGTGTTCGGGCGCCAGGCGATAGGCGGGGGCGGCGACCAGCCAGCCGGTCCGGTTCGCCAGCGCGCGCAACGCCGGGTCGTGGCCGTCGATCGACCCGGCGATCGCGCCGCCGCCGTGGATGTGCAGCAGCAGCGGCAACGGACCAGGCTTCGGGCGATAGAGCCGCACGACCAGCGGGCCGGACTCCGACGGCAGCATGAGGTGGGTGATCGCATGGACCGGTTCCGGATCGCCCGAGAAGGTCTTCAGCAACGCCGTCTGGTAGCGGAAGTCGGCGAGCCACCGCACATCGTCGGCGTGCGGATCAGCATCCGGGGCGAGTGTCTGTATCGTGTCGAGTATCGTTCGAGCCTGTGGATCCACCGGCGCATCTCCTTCGCGGACCGGACGTTCGGTGGCTGTAACGGGTTCCCTGCGCGGGCGGCTGCGACTTTGGACAAGGCCGGGCGTTCAGCGCACTAAGGATTTGAAGGAGATGGCTATGAAGCGGACGGGCAAGCGATTGATCGGCGGGGCGCTGCTGGCGGCGGTATCGGGGATCGGGCTGTCGCTTTATTCGAGCCGCGTCGCGCGGCTTGCCGAAGACCTGGTGCCGGCGGAAGGTCGCTTTCTCGACGTCGCGGGCGCTCGACTGCATTATATCGATGTCGGCAGCGGGCCGGCGATCGTCATGGTCCACGGGCTCGCCGGGCAGTTGCGCAACTTCAGCTATGCGCTCGTCGATTTGCTCAAGGACGAGTATCGCGTGATCGTCGTCGATCGGCCGGGGTCGGGTTACTCGACAGCAACGGGTGCGATGCCGGGGATCATCGGGCAGGGCGCGATCATCGCCGACTTCATCCAGAAGCTCGGGCTCGATCGGCCGTTGCTGGTCGGGCATTCGCTGGGCGGTGCGCTCAGTCTGGCAGTCGGGCTCGACCATCCGCATCTGGTTCGCGCGCTCGCCCTGATCGCGCCGCTGACGCAGCCGTTGGAGCAGGTGCCGGAGAGTTTTCGCGGGCTCGCGCGGATCCCGTCGGGTGCGCGTCTGGCGTTCGCGCAGGTGCTGGGGACGCCGCTCAGCCGGTTGACCGCGAAGAAGACGCTGGAAGGCGTGTTTGCGCCCGAGGCTGTGCCGGAGGATTTCATCACACGGGGCGGCGGCGCGCTGTCCGCGCGGCCGATCGCGATCGCGGCGGCGGCGGCGGATCTTGCCGGGGCGAACGACGACGTGACGGCGATGGTCGGGCGGTATGCGGAGATCGGTTTGCCGGTGCGGATCTTGTTCGGGCGGCAGGATGCGATTCTTGATCCGGCCTGGAATGGTCACCGGACTGCTGCGGTGATTCCGGGGGCTAAGATCGACACGATCGAGGGCGGGCACATGATCCCGATCACTGCGCCGGAGGCTTGTGCGCGGTTTGTAATGGCTGCGTTTGCGGCTGGGTGAGATTGCGGTTGGGGGCAGCGTACTTAAATAAACTATCCACCCCGGCGGAGGCCGGGGTCCAGTTGGAAAGGTCGATGTAACTGAGGACAGCGCTCCCTTAGCGACGTTCCCCAACTGGGCCCCGGCCTCCGCCGGGGTGGTTGCAGAATGGTCAGAACCGATCTGCCATAATCGAGCGGCAACTCCCGCTCCTTGTTCTCCCGCGAAGGCGGGAGCCCAGTCTGGGCTCCCGCCTTCGCGGGAAAACAAGCTTGCGTTTGAGTACCGGTCAGCCCGCGACGGGGAGCTTCACCTGGCCGGCTTCGTCACGCTCCAGAGCGCCGTAGGACAGCACGACCTCCAGCAGCAGCGGGCCGCCATAGATGTGCGGGAACAGCTGTCCCCCCCGCGACTCTTCCCACTTCACGTCGTCGCCAAGCGCTTCGAGATCGATCGCCGCGACGTGCAGGTCCGACTGACCGGCGAAGTGCTTGTCGACCGTCTCCGTCAGTTGCTCGGCGGTGGATAGATGAATGTAGCCGTCAGCCACATCCACCGGCGCGCCCGCAAAGCTTCCGCTTTCCAGAGTCGCCAGTTGCTCCCCGGTCAGCACCTTATAGGCGATCGGATCGCGGCTCATTCGCCGTCCTCCGGGCCCGCAGCCGTGTCCTCGCCGATCGTCGCGCCGGTATCCGGAGCGACCTCGGGCACGGCGTCCGCCAGGTTGATCTCGGCGTCTTCCTCGGTTTCCTCGATCCGTGCGGCGGAGACGACGTGTTCGCCCTTCGCCACGTCGAACAGCTTCACGCCGGCCGAGTTGCGGCTGATGACGCGGAGCGACGCGAGCGTCGTGCGGATCAGTTTCGCCTGGTTGGTCACCAGCATCAGCTGATGGCCCTTCGCCGCGGCGAAACTCGCCACGACGGGGCCGTTGCGCGCGATGTTGTCGATGTTGGTGATGCCCTGACCACCGCGGCCGGTGCGACGGTAATCATAGGCGCTCGACAGCTTGCCATAGCCGTTCTCGCAGACCGTCAGGATGAACTGCTCGCGGTCCTTGAGATCGTTGTAGCGGTCGGCGCCCATGCCGTGATCGCCCTCGCGCTCGCCCTTCCACGGTGCGAACTTGAGGTACGTCTCGCGCTCCTCGGGCGTTGCGCCAACACGGTGCAGGACCGACAGCGAGATGACCTCGTCGTCGCCTTTCAGCGTGACACCGCGCACGCCCGTCGACGTCCGGCTCTGGAACTCGCGGACGTCGTCGCCGGCGAAGCGGATCGCCTTGCCGAGCTTGGTCGCGAGCAGCACGTCGTCATGCTCGCTGAGCAGCGCGACGCCGATCAGCTTGTCCTCCGAACCCTCTTCGAAGCGCATCGCGATCTTGCCGTTCGACGGCACGTTGGTGAACGCGTCCATCGCGTTGCGGCGGACGAGGCCGTGCTGCGTTGCGAACATTACGTGCAGGCGGCTCCACTCGCTGAGATCTTCCGGCAGCGGGAGCACGGTCGAGATCGTCTCGCCCGGTGCCAGCGGCAGCAGGTTGATCATCGGCCGGCCGCGCGTGGCGGGGCCACCCTCGGGCAGGCGCCAGACCTTGTAGCGATAGACCTTGCCGAGGTTCGAGAAGAACAGCACCGGGGTGTGCGTCGAGGTGACGAACAGCTCGGTGACGACGTCCTCGTCCTTCGTCGACATGCCCGCACGACCCTTGCCGCCACGCGCCTGTGCGCGGAACGTGTCGAGGCTGGTGCGCTTGATATAGCCCTGCATGGTCACGGTGACGACCATGTCCTCGCGCTCGATCAGGTCCTCGTCGTCGATGCCATTGGCGGCGGCGGCGATCTCGGAACGGCGCGGCGTGGCGAATTCGTCACGGATCGCGATCAACTCGCCGCGCATCACTTCGTACAGCTTCGCACGGTCGCCGAGGATGTGGAGCAGCTCGCCGATCGTCGCGGCCAGCGCCTTCAGCTCGTCGCCGATCTCGTCGCGGCCGAGCAATGTCAGGCGGTGGAGGCGGAGATCGAGGATCGCGCGGACCTGCGGTTCGGACAGCTTGTAGATGCCGTCGGCCTGCTTGTCCTCGACCGCCTCGACCAGCGCGATGTACGGTGCGATCTCCTCGACCGGCCATTCGCGCGCGAGCAGCTTGCCGCGCGCTTCGGCGGGGCTCGACGACCCGCGGATGATCTTAACGACTTCGTCGAGGTTGGTGACCGCGATGACGAGGCCGAGCAACAGATGCGCGCGCTCGCGGGCCTTGGCGAGTTCGAACTTCGAGCGGCGGGTGATGACCTGCTCGCGGAAGGTGATGAACGCGCCGATGATGTCGCGCAGGTTGAGCAGCTCGGGGCGGCCGCCGCGGATCGCCAGCATGTTGGCGGGAAAGCTCGACTGCGCCGGGGTGTGCCGCCAGAGCTGGTTGAGCACCACGTCGACGGTCGCGTCGCGCTTCAGGTCGATGACGATGCGGACGCCCATGCGGCTCGATTCGTCGCGGATGTCGCTGACGCCTTCGATCCGCTTGTCCTTGGCGGCTTCGGCGATCTTCTCGACCAGGCCGTTCTTGCCGGTCTGGAACGGGATCTCGGTGAGGACGATCGAGCGACGGTCGCCCTTGCCCTCCTCGACGATGTGCCGCGAGCGGACGATGATCGAGCCACGGCCGGTCTCGTAGGCGGACTTGGCGCCCGCGCGGCCGAGGATGATCGCGCCGGTCGGGAAGTCGGGACCGGGGACGATCTCGAACAGTTCCTCGGTCGTGATCGCGCCATTGTCCATGTAGGCGAGGCACGCGGCGATCACTTCGCCGAGATTGTGCGGCGGGATGTTGGTCGCCATGCCGACGGCGATGCCGCCCGCGCCGTTGACCAGCAGGTTCGGGAAGCGCGCCGGCAACACCGAGGGCTCGCGCTCCGAGCCGTCATAGTTGGGCGTGAAGTCGACCGTGTCCTTGTCGAGGTCGCCGAGCAGCGCGTTCGCCACCTTGCCGAGGCGCGCCTCGGTGTAGCGCATCGCCGCGGGTGGATCGGGATCCATCGAGCCGAAGTTGCCCTGGCCGTCGATCAGCGGCACGCGCATCGACCAGTCCTGGGTCATGCGGGCCAACGCGTCGTAGATCGAACTGTCGCCGTGCGGATGGTATTTACCCATCACGTCACCGACGATGCGCGCGGACTTGCGGTAGGGCTTGCCGGCGACGAAGCCGCTCTCGTGCGCGCCGTACAGGATGCGGCGGTGGACGGGCTTCAGGCCGTCGCGGACGTCGGGCAGTGCGCGCGCGACGATGACGCTCATCGCATAGTCGAGATAGCTCGACTTCATCTCGTCGACGATCGAGATCGTGGCGATGCCGGCGGGCTCGCCGCCCTGGGGTTCGGCGAGTATGGTCTCGTCGGTCAAATCTGAACGCTTTCGGCTTGTTGCGGTGTTGTGACACACCTTAGCCGAGGGGGGGGCACCTTACTACCCCCGCGCACGCGTACGCACGCGAGGGAGCAAGGTTTCATCGTTAATTTCGGGCTTATTTGCAGGCGGTCTTGGTCTTGTTGCCGGCGAGCGAGCAATCGTACGTGACGGTCTTGCCGTTCGCTAGCTTGGCGCTGACCATGCGGCCTTTCTTGACCGTGGTGGTACGCTTGGCGACCTTGGTGTTGCCCATCGGCGTGGTGGTCTTGGTCGTCGTGGTGTGCGTCGCGACGGTCTTCGGCTGGACGGTCTTGGTCTGAGCCTGAGTGGCGGCAACCGCTGCGCCGCCGGAGAGCAGCGCGCTACCGGCGAGGATCGCGAGGGGGAGGGACTTCTTCATGCGGGTATCCTCTCGTTTCGGCCTTGGTGGACGATGCCAAGAGACTGCGCCGGAGGACCTGAACGGAGTGTGGCAGGCAGGTGAAATCGGCGTCATGCATAGTGCCGAAGTCCAGCCAAGGCCTTGTCATTCCCGCGGAGGCGGGAACCCATAGTGGCGAACCTTTCGGCTCCATCGCTACCGTCAGAGCATATGGATCCCCGCCTGCGCGGGGATGACGAGGTGGTTGGTCGGCAAACCGGTATCGCTGGCCGTTATGGCGTTACCTCGACCCCGTCCCACGCAAACAGTTTGCCGCTGTCGGGTGCGCGCAGGCCGTCGATGACGTCGAGCAACTGCACCGCCGCGCGGTCCGGCTTGAACAGGTTACCGGGCGTCACGTTGCCCTGGAACGGCTTCGACAGGCCGGTGTCGACCGTGCCCGGATGTAGGCCGACGACGATCCCGCTGGAGTTCCGGCGCTTGTCCTCGATCGAGACCGTCTTCACCAACTGGTTCAGCGCGGCCTTCGACGCGCGGTAGCCATACCAGCCGCCGAGCTTGTTATCGCCGATGCTGCCCACGCGAGCAGACAATACAGCAAACACGATCCGCCCCGCCTTCGGCATCGTCGGCAGGAAGTGCTTCGCCACCAGCGCCGGCCCGATCGCGTTGATCGCGAAGTTGCGCGCCATCCACACCGGATCGAGCTCGCGCATCGCCTTCTCGGGACCCTTGTCGCCGTCGTGGAGCAAGCCCGTCGCCACGATCACCAGCGTCGGCGACCCGACTCGCAAAGCCGCCGCCGCAATGCTAGCCTCGTCTTCCAGATCGAGATGCCGATCGCCGCTCTCCGACCGCGCGAACCCGTAGACCTTATCGAACGCCCCTTCCTCGATCAGCGCCTCTTCCAGCGCCTTGCCGATCCCGCCCGATACACCGATGACGACCGCGCTGCTCACTTGCGCACGAACCGGAACTGCGCGTCGCTGCTGCCCGCCGCGTCATACGCATAGCCGTCGCTGTCGAACCCCTTGATCCCCTCGATGTCGTCGACGCGGTGCTCGACGAGCCACCGCGCGACCAGCCCGCGGGCCTTCTTCGCGTGGAAGCTGACGAACTTCTGCGCCTCGCCCTCGCGGAAATCGATCGCCACGACGCGGATCGACTTGGGCAATTTCCCATCCGCCGCCGCCCAATATTCCTGGCTCGCGAGGTTGAGGATCGTCCCCGATCCCTCCGCCTCGACATCGTCCGCGAGCAGCTTGGCGATCCGATCCCCCCACCAGTCGGTCAGCTTGGTCTTCCGCGGCGCCCAGCGCGTGCCCATCTCCAGCCGGTAGGGCCGCATCAGGTCGAGCGGGCGGAGCAGGCCGTACAGCCCCGACAGCATCCGCACGTGATCCTGCGCGTAATCGACCGCCGCCTCGTCGAGCGTCTTTGCCTCCAGCCCGGTATAGACGTCGCCCGCGAACGCGAACATTGCCGGCCGCTCGGGCAGCGTGTCGAAATCGCGATACCGGTCGGCGTTCAGCTTCGCCAGCGCGGGCGAGATGTGCATCAGTTCCGACAGCTTCTTCTGCGTCAGGTGCGCGGCGGCGTGCGCCAGCGTCTTCGCCTCGTCGGCGAACCGCGGCGTGGTAGGCTCGAGCTTGGGCAGTGCGCTCTCGTAATCGAGCGTCTTGGCGGGCGATAGGACAGCGATCATCGTCGCGATCTACCGCCCACCGCCATCTCGTTCAATCGCGGTTCACGGGGTAAATTCCATGCGCGGGGATACAAGCCGCTTGCTTGAACGTATGCACGGCGGACCATATAGCGTCGGCGCGCGCCACCACGGTAGGGCCGACGCAGAGGGAGAGTTTCCGCATGAAGACCATTTCCAAGCTTGCACTGGTTGCGGCATTCGCCACTGGCGTAAGCAGCATGGCGCTCACCACGCCCGCCTTCGCCAAGGACAAGAAGGCCGATGCGGCGCCAGCGATGAAGCTGAGCCCCGAAGTCCAGAAGCCCGGCATCGCCGCGCAGACCGCGCTGGCCGCCAAGGATTATGCCGGCGCGCAGACCGCGATCGACCAGATCGATGTCGCTGCCAAGACCGATTACGAGAAGTATATCGGCGCCGCCCTGCGCTATCAGCTCGAAACCGAGAAGATCGTCGCCGCGCAGACCGCGAACCCGAATGCGCCGGTCAACGAGACCACGCTCGCCAAGCCGCTCGACGCGCTGATCGCGAATGCGGCGACGCCTGCTGCCGATCGTGGTCGCTATGCGTATCGCCGCGGTGCACTCGCGTTCAACGGCAAGCAGTATCCGGTCGCGCTGCAGTATTTCGCGAAGGCCAAGGAGCTTGGCTACACCGATCCGAACCTCGGTCTGCAGATCGTCAAGGCGAAGATGGATAGCGGCGACGTCGCCGGTGGCACCGCGGATCTCGAAGCCGCGATCGCACAGATGACCGCAGCGGGTCAGAAGGCGCCGGAAGAATATTACCGGTACGCGGTCGCCAAGTCGTACGCCGCAAAGCGCAACGCCGACACGATGGCGTGGCTGAAGAAGTGGGTCACCGCGTATCCGTCGGCCAAGAACTGGCGCGACACGCTGGTGCTCTCGGGCATCCAGCAGAACGCGCTGATCACGCTCGACGAGACGCAGAAGATCGACATCTTCCGCCTGATGCGTGCGACCAACTCGCTCGCCGACCAGACCGACTATCTGCAATATGCCGATAGCGTGAACCGTCGCGGCCTGCCGAGCGAAGCGCAGGCAGTGATCAAGGAAGGCATGGCGCAGGGCAAGATCCCGGCGTCGAACACGATGGCGAAGGGCCTACTGGCCGACGCGACGAAGAACATCGCCGCCGACGGTCCGCTCGCAGGTCTCGAAAAGCGTGCGACGACGGCTGCCAACGGCAAGCTCGCCGCGGGTACGGCCGATGCGTATCTCGGCCAGAACAACTACGCCAAGGCGATCGAACTGTACCGCTTGGCGCTGACCAAGGGCGGTGTCGACGCCGACGACGTCAACCTGCATCTCGGCATCGCGCTGGCACGCTCGGGCGACAAGGCCGGCGCTGCGACCGCGTTCTCGGCGGTGAAGGCCGCACCGAAGTCGGACGTTGCCGGTCTGTGGACGACTTGGGCTGCCGCACCGGCTGCATAAGCCAGCGAAGCCTGGACTTTAGGAAACGGGGCGGCAGCGATGCCGCCCCGTTTTCGTTTATGGGGCTTTGTTCCTGATCCTCACCCGCAAGGGGGAGGTGGCGCCGAAGGTAACGGAAGGGGGAGGACACGCAACGTCGTTCGTTGCTTACGGCGCCCGTCGTCAGGCGAGTGCCTTCAACCTCCCCCTTCCGGAGGAGGATCGAGGGGCTGATGTCAGTCCACCACCACCGGTATTCCCGACAACGCCTTGGCCGTCCGGATCGTCAGCGACGTCTTCACGCTCGCCACGTTCGGCGCTGGAGTCAGGTGGGTCGTCAGGATTTCCTGGAAGCTCTTCAGGTCCGCCGCGACGATCTTCAGGATGAAGTCGATCTCGCCGTTGAGCATGTGGCATTCCCGAATTTCCGGAATGTCTGCAATATGATGCTCGAACGCGGCGAGGTCGTGCTCGGCCTGGCTGCGCAGCGACACCATCGCGAACACCGTGATCGGGAAGCCAAGCCGGCTCGCGTCGAGGTCCGCATGATAGCCACGGATCGCACCCGCTTCCTCGAGCGCTCGGACGCGGCGGAGGCAGGGCGGTGCGGTAAGGCCCACCTGGTCGGCCAGGTCGACATTGGTCATCCGACCGTCGGCCTGCAACAGCGACAGGATCTGCCGATCGATCCGGTCAAAACTCATTTCACGCAACTCCTGATGGGCATCGCAAACCAAGCGATTCATTCTTCATAGCGATAAGATTGTTGCGGCGAAACGCAATTGTCCCACAATGCGACGAAGAGGGTGCCTACCAAAATGGGTTGTTCCTTCGCATCGCCGCGCGCGTTAAGGAATCGGTACGGAGAGCGTGCTAGGCCCGCTGAAGCCGGGGAACGATGTGCGGTTCGACGATAGCCTGAAGACGATCCTTGCCGCCGACATGGCCACCGGTTTCGGTGCGCAATCGGCATGGCGGCAGTTGGTCGACCTGATGGGACGCGGCCGGGCCGTGGTCGATGAGCCCGCGATCGCGCGGTTGCGGTTGTTGCGGCAGGCGGTGCCGGTCGACGTTCGTGCCGCGAGTGCCCGGGCGCTCGCCTTCGCCAAACCCGATGCGCGACTGGTCGGTTTCTTCGCCGAGGACGTTCTGGCGATCGCCGCGCCGGTGCTGCGGACGGCCACGCTGGCGACCGACGAATGGCTCGCGCTTCTCCCGCGGCTGACCCCGGCAAGCCGGTCGGTCCTGCGTCACCGCCGTGATCTGTCAGCTGGCGTTCAGCGCGGTTTGCAGAGCTTCGGCTCGACCGACTTCGTCCTGCCCAATCCCGACGTCGACGAGGGTGCGGTATCGTCGGAACCGATCGTCGAACCCGTCGTCGATGTGACGATCGCGGACGAGGTGATCGAGCCGTCCGCCGGCGAGCGTGTCGTCGCGGAGATGCTGGCTGCCGAGCCAGCTATCGCCACGCCTGCTATCGTCGAGACGGTTGCCGCCGAACCCGTCGCGTCCGCTGTCGTACCGCCCAGTGCGCCACTGAGCGAGACGCCGTTCATGGCACTGGGTGCCGTCGCGCGTGGCCTGCCGTTCGTGGCGGAGGCGCTGCGCCATGCCAAGCTGGCGGAGGCCGAACCGCCAGCATCTGCGCCGGTAAACGCCGCCCCGGCCGACCGGTTCGAGATCTCCGACCTCGTCGCGCGGATCGAGGCGTTCAACCGCGACCGCACGGTCGAGGATGCGATGCCGGCCGCGGCACCCACCGAGATCGAGAGCTTCCGGTATGAGACCGACGCGCGCGGGGTCATCCGCATGGTCGACGGCGTCGCGCGGTCCGCGCTGATCGGCGTGTCGCTCGCGCATGCGGCCAAGCAGGGCGAGGCGCAGCTCGACGGCGTTGCCGCGGGTGCGTTCCGGCGCCGGTCGCGGTTCGGCGATGCCCGGCTCGAGGTCGGCGGCTTGTCCGACGCGTTCGGATCGTGGCGCGTATCCGGGGTGCCCGCGTTCGATCACGATTCGGGGCGCTTCACCGGCTTTCGCGGCACCGGACGCCGCCCGCGTCGCGACGAGACCGCGGAACCGGCACGTGCGGCCACCTCACCGATATCCGATTCGCTGCGCCAGCTCGTCCACGAACTGCGCACGCCGACCAATGCGATCGCCGGGTTCGCCGAATTGATCGAGACGCAGTTGCTCGGCCCCGTATCGCCGACCTATCGCGACCGGGCGACCACGATCCGCACGCAGGCGGGCGATCTGCTCGCCGCGATCGACGATCTCGACACCGCCGCGCGGATCGAAGGCCATGCGCTCGATCTGCGGCCGACGACGGTATCGGTCCGCCCGATGCTGGACCGCGTGATGCTGGACCTGCAACCGCTAGCCACCTTGCGCGGTGCAAGCCTCGCGCTCGCGATGCCGGCGGGCGACTGCGATGTGCTCGGCGATGACCGCGCGGTCGAACGGTTGATCGGTCGCCTGCTCGCCGCGCTCGTATCGGCGGGTCGGCAGGGCGAACGGCTCGGCCTGGTTGTCCGGCCGGTCGCGGATACCGTGACGATCGAATTCGACCGCCCCGCAGCGCTTGCCGCGCACGCTACCGATGTCCTGCTCAGCATCGATGCCGAGCAGGGCGGCGACGGCGATGGGGCACCCCTGCTCGGTACCGGCTTCGCGCTTCGTCTCGCGCAGAACCTCGCAGTCGAGTTGGGCGGCGCGCTGACGATCGGTTCGGAACGCCTCACGCTTCAGCTTCCCGCGGCGCATGCCCGCGCGGTGGAGCGGACCGCCGACGAACAGCGGTGATCGCCGACCGCGCGTATCGACCGCCGCGGCCTCAGCCTTCGCAACGCGTGGCGTGGCCCGACGATTTCAGTACGCGCTTTACCGTCTTCGTCGACGTCGAGGAGGAATTCGACTGGCGCGCGCCGCTGGACACGCGCAACCGCGCGACGACCGCGATGGCGGCATTTCCCGACGCGCATCGCCGCTTCGCCGAGCGCGGCGTCGCCCTAGCCTGCATGGTCGACCACCCGATCGCTACCGACCCGGCCGCGGTCGAGATCCTGAAACGGGTCGTCGAGGATGGGCGATCCGAGATCGGCACGCAGTTGCACGCCTGGGTCAATCCACCGTTCGAGGAGGATGCGACACCGGAAGCGAGCTACGCCGGCAACCTGCCGGGCGCGCTCGAAGCTGCCAAACTCGATACGCTGACCAAGGCGATAACGACCGCGTTCGGCGGCGCGCCACGTGCGTATCGCGCTGGCCGCTACGGCATCGGTCCACGGACTTTCGCACTGCTGTCGGCGCTTGGCTACCGGATCGATAGCTCGATCCGACCGGGCTATGATTACCGCGCGGACGGCGGTCCGGATTTCTCGCGGGGCGACGCGCATGCTTACCGCGACGGTCGCATCGTCGAACTGCCGTTGACTACCATCTTCACCGGCTACGCACGGCGGGGCGGGGACAGGCTGTATAATGTGCTCGGGCATCTGCCGAAGGGCAGGGGACTGTTCGCTCGCGCCGGCCTCCTGTCGCGGGTCGCGTTGACCCCGGAGGACATGCCGATCGAGGCCGCGCTCGAAGCCGTCGCGGTTGCGGTCGGCGAGGGGCTTCGGTTGCTGAACCTCTCGTTCCACTCGCCATCGCTAGCCCCCGGCCACACGCCCTATGTTCGCGATGCCGCCGACCTGAAACGCTTTCACGCGTGGTGGACGGCGATGCTCGACGAACTGGACCGTCGCGGCATTCGTAACGCGTCGCTCGACGAAATCATTGGTGCGCTTGGATAGGTATCGTCGTCCTTTGGAACCGCAGTTCGGCCTATGCGCGGTGTGCTGACGCCTTAAAACAGAAAGGGCGGCCCGTTGCCGGACCGCCCTCTTGGTAAGCAATACTGAAAGCGAGATTAGCGCTTCGAGAACTGGAAGCTGCGACGGGCCTTCGCCTTGCCGTACTTCTTGCGCTCGACGACGCGGCTGTCGCGGGTCAGGAAGCCTGCTGCCTTCACCGATGCGCGCAGCACCGGCTCGAAGCGGGTCAGGGCCTGGCTGATGCCGTGCTTGACCGCGCCGGCCTGGCCCGAAAGGCCACCGCCCTTGACGGTGCAGACGACGTCGTACTGACCTTCGCGCTCGGTGATGCCGAACACCTGGTTGATGACGAGACGCAGCGTCGGACGTGCGAAATACACTTCCTGGTCACGACCGTTGATCGTGATCTTGCCGGTGCCGGGCTTGACCCAGACGCGCGCGACCGCGTCCTTGCGACGGCCGGTCGCATAGGCGCGACCCTGCTTGTCGAGGATCTGCTCGCGCAGCGGCATCGGCTCGCGGACGGGCTCGTTCGAGACCGGCGCTGCGATATCGCCTTCGCTGGTCGGCAGAGCCTGCTCGGCGGGGGCAGCCGGCGCGGGCTGGTTGGTCAGGCTCGCGAGATCGGCGAGCGACTGGCGGTTGTCGGACATTATGCGCCCACCTTGTTCTTGCGGTTCATGCTGCCGATGTCGAGCACGGCAGGGTTCTGTGCCTCGTGCGGATGCTCGGTGCCCTTGAAGATGCGCAGATTGCGCATCTGCTCGCGACCCAGCGGGCCGCGCGGGATCATGCGCTCGACAGCCTTTTCGAGAACGCGCTCCGGGAAGCGGCCGTCGAGGACCTTGGCGGCAGTGATGCCCTTGATGCCGCCGGCGTAACCGGTGTGCTTGTAATAGATCTTCTTCGCGGCCTTGTTGCCGGTGAAGCGGATCTTGTCGGCGTTGATCACGACGACGTTGTCACCGCAATCGACATGCGGGGTGAACGACACCTTGTGCTTGCCGCGCAGGACGTTGGCGATGATCGATGCGGCACGGCCGACGACGAGACCTTCCGCGTCGACGATATGCCACTGCTTCTCCACCTCAGCCGGCTTTGCCGACTTGGTGGTCTTCATGAGCGCCTTCATGGGCGTTAGACCTTCCAGATTGAATGCAAGCGCACCAAGGGGAGGCCCCGCAGCGCGAATGCCGGCCTAATGCTGAAAGGGGGGCTTCAAGTCAAGCTTTCCGCCGGTTTCCTGACGGGTATTATTATACCCGCTGCTTTAGGAGTGGCGCGCTGCCGACTGCGTGCGCGGCGAACATCGCCGCGATCAGGAGGAGCGCGGCGTTGCCTTGGTGTGCGACCGCGACGTCGATCTGCACGCCGGTCATCAGCGTCGCAATGCCCAGCATGATCTGTAGCGTGACGAGGCCGACGACGAAAAACCCTGCGCTGCTGCCGGTCTTGGTCGCCTTGATCGCCAGCCAGATGAGCCCGGCGGCGGCGGCGAACGCGAACCAGCGGTGTATGAACTGCACGACGATCGGGTTGTCGACCGCGTTGCTCCAGGCGGGATTGACCATCGGTACGTCCGCAGGGAACAGCCCGTCGCCCATCAGTGGCCAGCTTGCGAAGGCATAGCCGGCGTCGAGCCCCGCGGTGAACGCGCCATAGACCAACTGCACGAACAGTAGCGCGAGCGCGAGGATCGCTACGGGCGCGAGGCGGGCAGGGGCGGCGAGCGGATTGCGGTGCAGCGCTATCAGGTCGAGCGCGGTCCAGACGATCCCGGCGAGGATCGTCAACGCGGTCAGCAGGTGGACGGCGAGTCGGATGTGGCTAACATCGGTGCGCACCGATAGGCCCGAGGCGACCATCCACCAGCCGATCGCGCCCTGGAACGCGCCGAGTGCGAGCAGCGCCGACAGCCGCCAGCCGTAGCCGACCGGGATACGTTTGCGCACCGCGAACCAGATCAGCGGCAACGCGAACACGAGACCGATCACGCGGCCCCATAGCCGGTGGAGATATTCCCAGAAGAAGATCGCCTTGAACCCGCCGACCGTCATGTCGGCGTTGAACGCGGCATATTCGGGGATGCGCTTGTAGGCGTCGAACTCGGCCTGCCACTGCGCGTCGTTGAGCGGCGGGATGATCCCGCTGATCGGCTTCCACTGCGTGATCGACAGCCCCGACTCGGTCAGCCGCGTGATCCCGCCGATGACGACCATCGCGACGATCAGGCC
Source organism: Sphingomonas sp. CFBP 13603 (assembly GCF_014892665.1). NCBI lineage: Bacteria > Pseudomonadati > Pseudomonadota > Alphaproteobacteria > Sphingomonadales > Sphingomonadaceae > Sphingomonas > Sphingomonas sp. CFBP 13603. Next base: position 474,484 of record NZ_JADBIA010000001.1, read on the forward strand.
GGCGACCGTGAACAGCCACAGGGCGACGGAACGAGGACGGGCTTTGCTGAGGAAGGCGGCGCTGGGTTGAAGCATGATGAGGAGATAGTGGTTTGCGCGGCGGGGCGCCATCGGTTCGTGGTGCGCCGTTGCTTCATGTTGCTGGATCCGATCGGGGGCCAAGACCCCAGTAGCCGCAGTGCTCTGCTTCATTGTTCTCCCGCGAAGGCGGGAGCCCAGGCTGGGTCCCCGCCTTCGCGGGGAAACAAGTGAGGATGGCGCGACGTTGCATGGTCAGGGTCTTGCGGAACGGCGACGAAAAACCACCCCAGCACCCAAGAAAATCTGCAATGTAATGTTGTATCCTTTCAGCGGCCCATCTATATCCGACGAACGATGACGCCCTCGGCCACGCATACCCACCGCTTCGCCGGTCTCGATCGCTATGCGATCGGGCTGTCGGGCCTGTGCATGGTGCATTGCCTGGCGACCTCCGTGCTGGTCGCGCTGATGTCGACCGCGGGCGGTTTCCTGCTCGACCCGATCTTCCACGAAGTGGGCCTGACGATCGCGATCGGTCTCGGCGCGCTCGCGCTCGGGCGCGGGGTGCTGAACCACGGCTATATGATGCCTGCCGCGATGGGCGCGCTCGGGCTCGGCATCATGGCGGGCGCGATGACGCTGCCGCACGACAGCGGTGGTGGCGAGACGTTGTGGACGATCGTCGGCGTCGGGCTGCTCGCATTCGGCCACGATCTCAACCGCCGCGCGGAAAGCTGAGCGGGTTGCTGGAACCCTTCCGGCATCCTACTTCACCCAGCATGGCGCACGCTCACAACCACACCGAACCGCAGGGCGCCGATCTTACCGTCGCAGCACAGACGACGCTCGAAAAGGCCGGCGAGCAATGGACGACGATGCGCGCCAGCGTGTTCGCCGCGCTGGCCAGCTTCGAGAAGCCGGCATCGGCCTACGACATCGCCGAAGCCGTCTCGAAAGCCGAAGGCCGCCGCGTTGCCGCGAACAGCGTGTACCGCATCCTCGACCTGTTCGTCGGCGCGAACCTCGCGCGGCGAGTCGAGAGCGCGAACGCCTACGTCGCCAACGCGCACCCGGATTGCCTGCACGACTGCATCTTCCTGGTCTGCGACTCGTGCGGCCAGACCACGCATCTCGATAATGACACGATCACCAAGGGCGTTCGCAACGCGGCGGAGGCGGCCGGCTTCTCCCCGGTCCGTCCGGTGATCGAAGTCCGCGGGCGATGTGCGGACTGCGAAGCGAAGTAGGCTCGCCATCGCGCAATCCTCCCCCGCCAGGGGGAGGTGTCTGACGCTTGCCAGACGGAGGGGGAGGAAGGGCAAACCGCTGTTCCGTGTCCTCGCCCTCCGTCGCCTTCGGCGCCACCTCCCCCTGGCGGGGGAGGATCAGCGTCTACCCCAGCGCCTTTCCCATCCGGATCATCGGCACAGGCACGTCCCCCGGCGTCTCGATCCGCTCGATCGGCAGATACCCGCACGCACGGTACAGCGGCTCTCCGGCCAGCGTCGCCATCATCTCCGCCCGCGCAAACCCGGCCTCTCGCGCTGCGGCCTCGCAAACCGACAACACCAGCCGCCCGACACCCCGCCGCGTAAAATCCGGATCGGTATACATCGCGCGAATCCGCGCGGCGTCGCGCACCGGATTCAGCAACGCCGCATCGCGCAACGCCGTGCTGTGATCGCCGCCATACAGCGTCGCGCGCCGACTCCACCCGCCACATCCGGCCAGCCGCCCGTCCACCTCGACCAGCAGATACGTCCCGTCCGCGATCAGCTGCGTATCGAGCCCCATCACCGCGCGGCTCGCCTCGACCTGTGCGGGCGTGAGAAAGTCCCCCTGCAACGCGCCGATCGCGCGTCCCATCAGCGCGGCGATCGCCGGGATATCCGCCTCGCCGGCCACACGGTGCGTAAAGTTCATAATTGTGCACTTTCCGAGCGATTCCAGTGCGAATGCTAGCGCAGGACACGGTAACAATCGACACGATACGCGCGCTGCATTAAGCCCGTCCGATGGCCGACCTTCCCTCGACACCGCTGCTCGACACCGTTTCGACGCCCGACGACCTCCGCAAGCTGCGCCCGGACCAGCTCCGCCAACTCGCCGACGAACTGCGTACCGAGACCATTTCCGCGGTCGGCACCACCGGCGGACATCTCGGCTCGGGCCTCGGCGTGGTGGAGCTGACCACTGCGATCCACTATGTCTTCGATACCCCGCGCGACCGGCTGGTGTGGGACGTCGGTCACCAATGCTATCCGCACAAGATCCTCACCGGACGCCGTGACCGGATTCGCACGCTGCGTCAGGGTGGCGGGCTCAGCGGCTTCACCAAGCGTAGCGAGAGCGAATACGACCCATTCGGCGCGGCGCATTCCTCGACCTCGATCTCGGCAGCGCTGGGCTTTGCGATCGCCAACAAGATTGCAGGCACCCCCGGCAAGGGCATCGCGGTGATCGGCGACGGCGCGATGTCCGCGGGCATGGCGTACGAGGCGATGAACAACGCCGCGCAGGCGGGTAACCGCCTCGTCGTGATCCTCAACGACAACGACATGTCTATCGCCCCGCCGGTCGGTGGTCTGTCCGCGTATCTGAGCCGCATCGTGTCGAGTCGCGAGTTCCTTGGGTTCCGCGACCTCGCGCGTAAACTCGCCAAGCGGCTGCCACGACCGATCGCCAGCGGCATGCGCAAGACCGATGAGTTCGCGCGCGGCATGACGATGGGCGGCACGTTGTTCGAGGAACTCGGCTTCTATTATGTCGGCCCGATCGACGGCCATAATCTCGAACACCTGATCCCGGTGCTCGAGAATGTCCGCGATGCCGAGGAGGGCCCGATCCTCGTCCACGTCGTCACCAAGAAGGGCAAGGGCTACGGCCCCGCCGAGGCTGCCGCGGACAAGTATCACGGCGTCCAGAAGTTCGACGTGATCTCCGGCGTGCAGACCAAGGCGCCGCCGGGGCCGCCGCAATACCAGAACGTGTTCGGCGCGCAGCTCGTCGCGGAGGCCGCCAAGGACCCGCGGATCTGTGCGATCACCGCGGCGATGCCTTCGGGCACCGGGCTTGACGCGTTCGCCAAGGCGTATCCCGACCGGTTCTTCGACGTCGGTATCGCCGAGCAGCACGGCGTCACCTTCGCCGCCGGCCTCGCCGCGCAGGGCATGCGCCCGTTCTGCGCGATCTACTCGACGTTCCTCCAGCGCGCGTACGACCAGGTCGTGCATGACGTCGCGATCCAGAACCTGCCGGTCCGTTTCGCGATCGACCGCGCGGGGCTGGTCGGTGCGGATGGTGCGACTCACGCTGGCTCGTTCGATGTTACGTACCTCGCGACGCTGCCGAATTTCGTCGTGATGGCGGCGGCGGACGAGGCGGAACTCGTCCACATGACGCATACCGCGGCGCAGTACGACACCGGCCCGATCGCGGTGCGCTATCCGCGCGGCAATGGCACCGGCGTTGCGCTGCCCGAGACCCCGCAACTGCTGGAGATCGGCAAGGGCCGTGTCGTGCGCGAGGGCAAGACCGTCGCGATCCTGTCGCTCGGCACGCGTCTCGAGGAAGCGCTCAAGGCCGCCGAGGTTCTCGAAGCCAAGGGGCTGAGCACGACGGTAGCGGATCTCCGCTTCGCCAAGCCGCTCGACGTCGATCTGATCCGGAAACTGCTTACGACGCACGAAGTCGCGGTGACGATCGAGGAGAACTCGGTGGGTGGTTTCGGTGCGCACGTGCTGACGATGGCGTCGGACGAAGGGCTGATCGACGGCGGGCTCAAGCTGCGTACGTTGCGTCTGCCCGACGTGTATCAGGATCAGGACAAGCCCGAGGTGCAGTATGCCGAAGCCGGGCTCGATGCGACTGCGCTGGTGGATACCGTGCTCAAGGCGCTCCGCCACAATTCGGGCGGGGTGGCCGAAGCGCGCGCATGACCGGGCCGACCAAGGGTCTCGTGATCATCGCGCTGGCGGTGATCGTGATGGTGTCGCTCAATATTGCGATGTGGCGGCGGATGCGGGGTGGGCTGGCTGCGGCGAAGGCCGAGCAAGTCGCTTATCCCGAACTGTTCGATGAGGATGGTTCTCGGATTTCGTGACTTAGAACCACCCCGGCGGAGGCCGGGGCTCAATTGGTGAGGTCACAGTAACGAAGCACCGCGCTCCGTTACCAACGTCTCCCAATTGGGCCCCGGCCTTCGCCGGGGTGGTGTATCGTCAGGTAGGCGACCTCACCCGCCCAAGTAGTGCGTCTGGGCGGCGTCTGTAGCGCTGACCGCAAGGATCGACCGCGCTTTACTTGGCGGTAGAGCCTGCCCTCGACCATCGCCACTCGCCGCGATCACCCGCTCCAGCAGATCCTGCCCTTCGCGCCACCAGCCGATTCCGCTCGCGGCATTCAAATGCCCCTGCGGCCCGGCATCGACGAAGTGGCTGCCCCAGTCCGCCGCCATGCTGTGCGCGCGATCGGGCGTGACCCACGGGTCGTCGCTGCTCGCCACCACGATCGACGGGAACGGCAAGGGCGTTCGCGGAGTCGGCGAGAAGCCCTTCAGTTCGGCCTGTGCGCCGCCGCGATCGACGTCCGCCGGTGCCACGAGAAGCGCGCCCGCTACCGGCCAGCCATAGGGCTGTGGGCTCAGTTCGGCCCACCACGCCACTGCGAGGCACCCGAGGCTGTGCGCGGCGAGGATCACCGGTGCCTGTGCCTGCCGGATCGCTTCGTCGAGTCGCGTCACCCAGGCGTTGCGGTGCGGCGTGTTCCACATGCCGAGCTCGACGCGGACCGTGTCGGGCCGCGCCTCTTCCCATAACGTCTGCCAGTGCGAAGGACCCGATCCACCAAGGCCGGGCACGGTCAAGATCGTCGGCTGGACGGAATCATACGGTGCGAAAGAACCCACAGCGCTTCTCCTTCTCCAAAACCTCGTTCTTCGAGGTCGGGAGCGTGGCCGAAAGACGCTCTTGGGCACGCCATTCGGTCACGATCCCATGCGCTCAAGATAATCCTACCCGTTCGGTAGGCAATGGCATTGCGGCGAAAGGAAGGCAGCTTGCGGCAATCGGATCGGGCGGCGATAGCGGGCGGATGGTGAAGGTACGTGCAGACCAAATGCTGGTCGACAGGGGGCTGGTCGAGTCGCGGACGCGCGCGCAGGCGCTGATCATGGCGGGCCTCGTGTTCGCGGGGACTAAGAAGGTCGACAAGCCGGGGCAGACGCTCGCGGATGACGTGCAACTCGATGTGCGCGGTCGCGATCATCCCTGGGTTTCGCGCGGCGGGATCAAGCTGGCGCACGGCCTTGCGCATTTCGGTTGGGACGTGACCGGTGCGGTCGCGATCGACGTGGGCTCGTCGACCGGCGGCTTTACCGACGTTATGTTAAAGAACGGCGCTGCAAAGGTCTACGCGGTCGATAGCGGCACCAACCAGCTTGCCTGGTCGCTGCGGCAGGACGAGCGCGTCGTCGTCCACGAACAGACCAGCGCGCGTATCCTCACGCCTGCCCATATCCCCGAGCCGATCGACCTGATCGTCTGCGATGCGAGCTTCATTGGCTTGGCCAAGGTGCTTGAGCGGCCGATGTCCTTCGCCAAGCCCGACGCGCGGCTGATGGCGCTGGTGAAGCCGCAGTTCGAGGCGGGACGCGGCGAAGTGGGGAAGGGCGGTGTCGTCCGCGATACCGCGATCCACCAGCGCGTCTGCGACGAGGTTGCGGCGTGGTTGACGGGGCAGGGGTGGAGCGTGGTCGGTGTGGTCGAGAGCCCGATCACGGGACCTGAGGGTAACGTGGAGTTCCTGATTGCTGCTTTGCATGGCCGGCCGGCTTCTGAACAACGGCTATCGGACGTGGCAAGCGAGACGCAATCACCTCCGTCATCCTGACGAACGTCAGGACCCAGAGCCACGCAGGGTGCGCTCGGTATCCTGGATCCTGATTTTCGTCAGAATGACGGCGTGGGGAGGTAGCGTGCCGGAATGAACCACTAGCGGAACGATTCTTGTTGGCGCACGGTTTACCGAACGCCAAATGCGCGGCAGGACGACGCCGCGTAGAGACGGAAGGATTTGTGTGGGCGGTATCGCTTCGAAGGGCCAGTTGAGGATGTCGTTCCTCCGCTGGGCGGTCGTGACCGTGCCCCTGATCCTGTTGCTGGGCTTTCTGTCCGGCCGGTCGGTCAGCGTTGGCAGCGAGAATGCCTGGTACATGGCGCTCGCCAAGCCCGCGCTGAACCCGCCGGGCTGGGTGTTCCCCGTCGTTTGGACCACGCTCTACATCCTGATTGGCCTCGCGCTCGCGATGATCCTCAACGCGCGTGGCGCTCGGTTGCGCGGGCTTGCGGTCGCACTGTTCGTCGGCCAGTTCCTGCTCAACCTCGCCTGGACGCCGATGTTCTTCGGCGCGCACAGGATCGGGCTGTCGGTACTGGTGATCGTCGCGATGCTGGCGCTGTCGATCGCCGCGACCTTCGTATTCGCGCGCATTCGCCCCGCCGCGGCGTGGCTGATGGTGCCGTACATGGTGTGGATCAGCTTTGCCGGCGTGCTCGCGTTCAGCATCGGGCAGTTGAACCCCGATGCCGAAACCCTTGCACCCGCGCCGCATACGTCCCAAATGCTGTGACGCAGCAGTCACTGTATCAGTCACTGCGACAGTCTTTGGGATTTTGAAGCAATGCAGTCCGAAAACCGCGTGTTCGACGATATCGTCAAGGTCTTGAACGGTGCTGCCGGTACGCTTGCGGGCGTCGGTCGCGAAGCCGGTTCGGGCGCGCGGGAACGCGCGCGCGAGTGGCTCGGCGGGCTCGACTTCGTCAGCCGCGAAGAGTTCGATGCGGTCAAGGCGATGGCCTCGACTGCCCGCGACGAGAACGATGCGTTGAAGGCCCGGCTCGATGCGCTCGAAGCCAAGTTTTCCGCACAATCGACAGTAAGTACGCCGACCGGGGCGTCGGTCGACTGACTTTTCCACAGTTTTCCGCAGAATTGGGGCCGATGGGGTTGCCGGGGCGTTTTTGCCTCGGCACCCTTTGTCGTGCGATAAGGACCGCCAGGACCCTATGATGCTTGAACACGCCGACCACGACCACGAAGACGCCGCCCCGATCGACATGCTCGAGAGCTATTACGCCGCGCATGGCTGGGAGCATGAGCGTCACGACGACGAGATCGTCGCGACCGTCAAGGGAAGCTGGGCGACCTATGAATTGCGCGCGCTGTGGCGCGACGACGATAGCGTCCTGCAATTCCTCGCTTTTCCAGACATCAAGGTGCCCGACGAACGCCGTCAGGCTGTGTATGAGACGATCGGGCTGGTCAACGAACAGCTCTGGATCGGGCATTTCGAACTCTGGTCGTCGAGCGGCATATTGCTGTTCCGGCACGCGGCGATGGTCGACGGCGGCGATGACGGCACGATGTCGCTCGACGCGGCGGAACTGCTGGTCGAATCGGCAATCGAGGAGTGCGAGCGCTTTTATCCCGTGTTCCAGTTCGTGCTGTGGGGTGGGAAGAGCCCGAAGGAAGCGATCGCCGCGGCGCTGATTGAAACGCACGGCGAGGCATGAGCTTTCCGGCAGGTCCGCTGTGGCTGATCGGCTGCGGCAACATGGGCGGCGCGATGCTGCGGCGCTGGATCGCCGCGGGGCTCGATCCGGCGACCGTGACGGTGATCACCCGGAGCGGGCAGGGGGCGCCGGACGGTGTCCGCTCGTTGACCGCACTGCCTGACCAAGAGGCGCCTGCGACGGTGATGCTCGCGCTCAAGCCCCAGCAGATCGACGCTGCGCAGGCGTTGCTGGCGCCGCTCCGGGGGGCTCCCAAGCTGCTCCTTTCGATTCTCGCGGGTGTCGATCATGCAGCGCTCGTGCAGCGGTTCGCCGCGGATACGATCGTCCGCGCGATGCCCAACCTTCCGGTGGCGATCGGCAAGGGCGTGACCTCGCTCTACACCGCTGGGGCGTCCGACGAGGCGATCGCGGCGGCAGAAGCCTTCGCAGCCCCGCTCGGTCATTACGAATGGATCGTCGACGAAGCGCATTTCGACGCGGTCACGGCGCTCGCAGGGTGCGGTCCGGGTTTCGTGTTTCGTTTCGCCGACGCGCTCGCCAAGGCGGGGGCTGCACTCGGCCTGCCGGCCGACCAGTCCGCGCGGCTTGCCATCGCCACGCTGGAAGGCTCCGCGATCATGGCTGCCGACGCGGACGTCTCGCCCGCGGTGCTGGCCGACCGTGTCGCCAGCCCCGGTGGATCGACCCGCGAAGGCCTGAACGTGCTCGACCGCGACGACGCACTGGTCGCGCTGCTGACGGCGACGCTGGCCGCGTCAGAACGCCGCAACGCCGAGATGGCTGCCGCAGCGCGCTGAATCGATTTTAGGAAGTTGGCTGGGGCGGCAGGGTTCGAACCTGCGCATGGCGGCATCAAAAGCCGCTGCCTTACCACTTGGCGACGCCCCAACAGAGGCGGCCTTATAGCGGGGCAGCGGCCGGTGAAAAGCCCTTGCGGACGTCAATCGGCGAGATGGTGCAGCCAGTTGTTCTCGTCGGGCGCAGTGCCGCGCTGGATCGACACGAGCGCATCGCGCATCCGCATCGTCAGCGCACCCGGAGCGCCGTCACCGATCGTGAAGCGGCCTTCGGGGCTCGCCACCGTACCGATCGGCGTCACCACTGCCGCAGTGCCGCAGGCGAACGCCTCGACCAGCCGGCCGCTCGCCGCATCGGCGCGCCACTGGTCGATCGTGTAGCCTTCCTCGCGGACCGTAATGCCGTTCGCACGTGCGAGCGTCAGGATCGAGTCGCGCGTGATGCCGGGCAGGATCGTGCCGGTCAGCGCCGGGGTCGCCATGCTGCCGTCGTCGAACACGAAGAAGATGTTCATGCCGCCGAGTTCCTCGACCCAGCGCCGCTCGGCCGCATCGAGGAAGACGACCTGGTCGCAGCCGTTGCGGATCGCCTCGGACTGCGCGAGCAGGCTGGCCGCGTAGTTGCCGCCGCACTTGGCTGCGCCGGTGCCGCCCTGCGCGGCCCGCGTATACTGCTGGCTCACCCAGATCGAGACGGTGGGGGCGCCGCCCTTGAAATACGCGCCGACCGACGAGGCGAGCACCATGTACAGATATTCGGAGGACGGCTTCACGCCGAGGAACACTTCGCTCGCGAACATGAACGGGCGCAGGTACAGCGCGCCGCCGTCGCTCTCCGGGATCCAGTTCGTGTCGGTCTTGACCAGCCGCTCGACCGATTCGAGGAACAGTTCGGTCGGCAGTTCGGGCATCGCGAGCCGGCGCGCCGAATCCTGGAAGCGGCGCGCATTCGCCTCGGGACGAAACAGCGCGGTGCCGCCGTCGGCAAGCCGATACGCCTTCATCCCCTCGAAGATCTCCTGCGCGTAATGCAGCACGGACGACGCCGGATCGATCGTCAGCGGCGCGCGTGCGGTGATACGCGCGTCGTGCCAGCCCTCGGCGTCGCTGTAGCGGATCATCGCCATGTGATCGGTGAAGACTCGCCCGAATCCCGGATCGATCAGCTGCTTCGCACGCTCGTTCGCCGCGACCGGCGTCGCATTCGGTTCGTGCCGAAAGGCGGAGGGCGACGTAAAAGCTGGAGCGGACATCGAAATTCTCTCTCGTGGCGGGTTGCCGACGACTACGGGCGATGTCTAAACCGGTCAACATGTCTGCCACAGCGTCGCCTGCCTCACCCCTGTTCCTCCGCGAACCCGAACTTCGCCGCGGCATGGAGCTCCTCTATTTCGGCTATAGCCACCTGACCCGGTCGATCGACCAGGGGCTTGCCGAAGAGGGGCTGGGGCGGGCGCACCACCGCGCGCTGTATTTCATCGCGCGCAAGCCCGACATGACGGTGAGCGAACTGCTGTCGTTGCTGGCGATCACGAAGCAGTCACTGGGCCGCGTGCTGAACGAACTGGCGGATCGCAAGCTGGTCGAGACGCGGCCGGGCGAGCGCGACCGGCGGCAGCGGTTGCTGCGGCTCACGGCGGAAGGCTCGATCATGGAGCGCGAGTTGTTCGAGGCCGCGCGAATCCGGATGGCGGAGGCTTATGCGAGCGCGGGGCAGAGCGCGGTATCGGGGTTCTGGGCCGTGCTCGAAGGACTGGTGCCCGAAGCCGACCGTTCGCAGGTGTTCGGCCTGCGCGGCTAGCTGGTTCGCGGGAGCGCAAGCGCAGGGCGGCGGGACGATTTGGCGTTGACGCCGCCGCAAGGACTGTGGCACTCGGCCGGTCATCGAGAGCCGGTGCAAGATCCGGCCCGACAGGCGTAGATCGCCGTTCGCGGGTGTAGCTCAATGGTAGAGCTTTTGCTTCCCAAGCAAGTGACGAGGGTTCGATTCCCTTCACCCGCTCCACAAACTGACAGACATCGCCGAGACGGCCTGGCTCAGCGCCTGATGCCGGCCGCTAGGATCGCGTCCGCCCACAGGCGATAGCCCGCTTCGTTCGGATGCGTTCCGTCGGGCAGCAGATCGCGATCGAGGCTGCCGTCCGGTTTCAGGAATTTTGCGCCGATATCGATGTAGCGGACCGCTCGGTCCTGTGCGAACCGCGCCGCCAGCAGCCGGTTGGTCTGCGCGATCGCCACGCGGAGTGGATCGCCGGGAGTGTCGCCGCGCGGAAAGATCGCCATCAGCGCGACATGGCTGCGCGGTGATCTCGTGTGGATGTCGCGCAGGATCGCTTCGATGCCCGACACGACTTCGGCAGGGCTGCTGGCACGCGCGTTGTCGGTACCGGTCAGGTTGTTCGTGCCGATATTGAGCACGACCCAGTCCGGCGCCATGCCGTCGAACTCGCCGGCACGCAGTCGCCACAACACGTTCTGCGTTCGATCCCAGCCGAAGCCGAGATTGGCGACCGAGGCGGTCCCGAATGCGTGCTGCCAGGCCTCGGGACCGCTGACGCGTGCCGCCGTCGGTTGGCCGGCCCAGAAGTGCGTGATCGAATCGCCGATCATGACGATCCGCGGCGTCATGCCGTTCATCGCGAGCACGTCACGGTGCCGCGCATACCAGTCGTAGGAATCCATCTCGAGCCGGGGCACGGGAATGACCGCGGTATCGATGTCGGTCATCGACGCCAGCGGCACGCGCGGCGGCTCGCCGATGAGTTTAGCCAGCGTCGGTTCGATCGCCTCGGCCATCATCCGCTGGCCTTCGGTATCCGGATGCAGCGATTTGCCGGGCTGGGGTAGGCGGGGATCGTAGAACCGCGTGTCGTTCAACGTGCCGTTGGGTTGGCGGAAGATGGCGCCGATATCGAGATACGCGACGCGCGGATCGACGGCGTAGCGCCGGGCGAGATAGGTGTTCACCGCTGCGTCGGTGGCGGTTTTCGCCGGCGTGATCGCGCTGGGCAGCAGCCCGAGCAGGAGGATCCTCGTATCGGGCAGGCGGTGCTTGAGGTCGTCGACTACGGCATCGATCCCCGCCCGGGTCTGCTCGGCGGTCCGCCCCGCGCTGCCGGTGTCGTTGGTCCCGATCAGCAACACGACCGCCTTGGGGTGAAGCCCGGCGACCTCGCCGTTGCGCAGCCGCCACAGGACGTTCGCCGTCGTATCGCCGCTGAAGCCCAAGTTTAGCGCATGGCGAGGAGCGTAGAAGGTCGCCCAGGTCGGGGCGAAATTCTCGTCCGGGAGCACTGCCTTGTCATAATTGTTGGTGATCGAATCGCCGATCAGGACGACCGCGGGATCCGGGTGCCTGGCGACCGTCGCCAGGATCGCCGCGTGGCGACTCGCCCACCAGCTCTGATCGAGACGATCGTTGACGGGGGCCGTCACGCTGGCTGTGGCCGGCGCCGGCTGCGCGTCCAGCGATGCCGAGGCCCCACAAACGACGATGACCGACAGCCAGAGCATCCGGGCAGGGTAGGCGATGCGGCGCGATATCGATGGGGTCATGCAACCCCATAGCTGGATGACGCGGCTAAACCCATGCCTCAACTAAACAGCGTATCCGGCGGCATGAGCGTATCCGCGATCTCCGCGGCGGTTGGATGGCGCAGCACGGTGATCGTATCCGCGTCCCAAGCGATCAGGCCATGCTCGGCGAACTGTCCCAGCCAATAGTCCATACACCACCGTCCCCAGGTGCCGCGGAACAGTCGCGCGTTGCGGACGATCGCGTCGAAATGCTGGTAGGCGGGCGTGTGGACGGCATGGTGCTGGTGATAGGCGCGTGCTCCCCCGACCCACCACATCGGCACCGCGGCCTTTTCCAGTCGCGCGGCGAAGTCGGTCTCTTCGCCGCCATAGCCGACATAGCGCTCGTCCATGCCCCCGGCACGCACCCAGTCGGAAGCCGATATCGCGAAGGACAGGCCCCATAGCTCGCCGTGGTTGGGCGTGGGGCGTATCTCGTCGGATGCGATCGGTGGCTTGGCGGGGTGTCGAACACCAACGCTGTCGAGCATGGCGAAATCGAGCCCGCCCTTCGTCGCGTCGGCAGGGAGGTACAGGACTTCGCCGAGGCGGATGCCGCCGGGCCATGTCGCCGTGTCCGCATAGCGTTCGACCAGCGTGGGGGAGGGGATGCAGTCGACGTCGAGGAAGATCAGTTGCTCGCTCGCAGCCGTCGCTGCGGCGCGATTGCGGGCTGCTGCGAGCGGCATGGCGTCGCCCTCGATGAAGACTTCGCGCACCGAGAAGTCGGTTTCGGGCAGGTCGTCGTGCGCGTCCGGCTGCATGTACGCGATGACGAGTTCGTCGGGTTTCCGCGTGGACGCGTTGAGCCCCGCTATCAGATTGACGAGATGGGCACGGCGGCCGCGAACGAGCGTCAGGACGCTGACCGTCGGCACGCTCACGACGCCTTCCTGATCCCCGTCTCGGTCCCGCGGAAATACGCGACGCCCTCGATCACGCCGCGCGCATGGTGGCCGACCGCGACATAGCCATGCGCGAGATCGGCGCGCGTGCCGAGCCCGTCGGAATAATTGCCGACGATGATCGCGTGGCGTGACGATCGCAGCATCTCGATATCGTTGCCGCTGTCGCCCGCGACGATCACCTGCCGAGGTTCGAGCCCCAGCCGGCGGCGGACATGCTCGACCGCGGTACCTTTCGACGCGGCATGCGGGAGGATGTCGAGATAGCGACCATGGCTCTGGATGATCGAGCAGCTATGGCCGTGCTCCGCCAGCAACGCGCGCACGCGTTCCGCCGCCGCCATGTCGCCGTCCGCGAAATAGCTGAGCTTGAACCGGCGTTGTTCGAGCGGACTCTGCGGTGTCAGCCCGGCGTGGCGACCGACCAGCGCGGCCACCGCATCGCGGTCCCAGCCGGCAGCGATGATGCCGTCCCATTCGGTATCGCGGTCGTACACCGCGCCGCCCAGCGTCCGGTAATAGATTTCGGAGCCGACCGAGGTGATCAGGATCTCCGGCTGTGGCGCATCGTGCTGGCCGAGGACCGCCATTGCGCTGTGGAAGCTTCGCCCGGTGGCGATCGCGAACGCGACGTCGGACTGCGCGCGATGCCAGGTGGCGAAGTCGCCGACGCCGTCTGCGCACCCGATCAGCGTTCCGTCGATATCCGAGACCAGCAGCAGATCGGGCGCGCGATCGACCGCCGTCTCGGGTGCCGCGCCGACGACTTCGCCGAGCAGTCCGGCATAGAGCTGCACGTGTCGATCCCAGTCGTAGGCGCGGATCGCGACCGAGCCGGCGGCGGAATAACGCGACCACAGGATCGGGTCGTCGAGGATCTTCGCGATCGCATCGGTGATTGCGGAGGGCGAGCGCGGATCGACGAGAATGCCGTTGCCACACGTCTCGACGATGTCGTTGGGTCCGCCGCTGTCCGTTGCGACGACCGGCAATCCGCTCGCCGCCGCTTCGAGCAGGGTCAGCCCGAACGGTTCGTTGAGCGCCGGATTGACGAACACGCCGCGCCGCGTGCGCGCATGGGCATAGATCGCGGCGACGTCGTTCGGGCGATGCTGCTTGGGGTAGGACACCTTGCCGTACAGGTCGTAGCGGTCGATCAGCTGCAGCAGCTCGGCGATGTTGTCGCGGATCTCGGGCTCCAGCGTGGTGCTGTCGTCGCGCGTGCCGGCCAGGATCACGAGGTTGGCGGCATCCTGCAACGCCGGCGACCGGCCATATGCGTGGACGAGCGCCGCAAGGTTCTTCTTGGTCACCGGCCGCGCGATTGCCAGGATGACGGGCTTGGTCGGGTCGTCCAGGAAGCGGTTGATCGTCGCGTCGACGCGCGGATCGGTGCGGCAATTGGCGAACTGTTTCAGGTCGCTGCCCGGCGCGAAAACGCGAATCCGACCGGGATCATACGCCGCGTAATCGGCATATTGCACCTCGGCTTCATCGCGCGACGAGGCGATGATCGCGGCGGCGCCGGCAATGGCTTCCTCTTCGATCGCGATCCGGCGATCGAGGCCGGCGGTCTCCGCACAGTCGCGATCGAACGCCGCACGCTTGACGCGTCCCAGCGAATGCGCGGTGAAGACGTACGGAATCCCGGTTCGTGCGGAGACCCGCGCGGCGATCAACCCGGCGTCGGCATAATGCGCGTGCATGACGTCGGGCGCACGATCGAGCGTCGCGATATGCGCGACCAGCGCGTCGACCAGGCTGTCATGCTCGGTCCAGAGGTCTTCCTTGACGAGATACGCGTCCGACGCAGTTTGAAGACGAACGATCCGGGTCGTCCCGTCGATCGTCTCGATCGGTTCGGCATAGCATTCGGCATACACCGCATGATGGAAGGCGCGGGTGACGATCTCCATCCGGTCGATCGCCGGATTGCGGCCGCTGGCGGCGACCAGATCGAGCAGATACCGGATATGACCCCCGGTATCCGCGGTAATTCCGTATTCGACATCGGTGCCGCGCAAACATCCCTGCAACGCGATATGTAGTACGAACACCCTTCCCCCGTTCATCTGTGATTCACTTAAGGAACCGCTCGCGGGGTTGCCGAGTTCCGGGGCGATGACACTTAACACCCTTGTATTGACACAGGTTATTACGTTCTTTGCGGCGCCCCGGTCGTCCTGCGATCACTCGGCATGAGGATTGCTCTACTCACCTGGGCCTATCCTCCTGAAAAGAGCGGACTTACCCGCGCGGCACGCGAAATTGCGCAGTCGCTGGCGGAGGCTGGCAACGATGTCTGCGTGTTCACGATGGACCGCCGCGAAGACAGCAGCGACGGCCGGGTTTCAGTGATCGGGTGTGGATTGCGTGAGGGATCGTTCGCGGCCCGGCTGCGCAAGGTCGCCGGGATCGGGCATCTGGTCGCGCCGTTCACGTTCCGCCGCGCGGTGGCGCGCGAGCATCGCCGGGTACCGTTCGACGTGGTCGAGGCGACCAACTGGTACGCGCCGGGGCTGGCGATCGCGCTCACCGGCCCCGCACCGTTGGTGACTCGCAACTCGACACCGGCGGCGACGTCGGCCGGGACCGTGACGAGCCTGCGCGACCGGTTCGATCGACGCGCCGCAATGCTGGCGGAACGCATCGCCGCGCGGTTGAGCAAGGCGCTGATCTCGAACACGCAACTCCACGGCGACAAGATCGCCACGCTGTACGGCGTCGCGGCGCCCGGCGAAGGCGCGGGCCACGCGGTGATCGGGCTCAGCCTGCCGCCGGAGATCGTCGCGCGCGGCACGGCCGCGACCTACCCGGTCGGCGAGCCGATCGAGTTGCTGTTCGTCGGCCGCGACGAGCATCGCAAGGGCTTCGACGCGCTGATCATGGCGCTCAGGATCCTGTCGCGCCGCGCCGACGCCGGGATGCGCGAGTTCCGCCTGACGATCGTCGGTGTGCACGCGAACGACGTCGGCGCGATCCCCGCTTCGGCCCGCGCGCGCCTGACCTGCCACCACCGCGTCGACGAAGCCACGTTGCACGACCTGATGGGATCCGCGCACGTGATCGTCGCGCCGTCGCGATACGAGAGCTTCGGACTGGTGTATCAGGAGGCAATGATGTTCGGCCGCCCGGTCGTCGCCTGCGCCGAGGACCCGAGCGCGCGGCTGTTCATCGGCGACAGCGGGGCGGGGCTGCTGGCGAGGAGCTGCACCGGTGACGATCTGGCGACGCAGGTGCAGCGGCTGATCGAGGATCCGGCGCTGCGCACACACTATGCTGCGGCAAGTCGTCGGGCCGCGGGGATGTTCACGCGCGCGACACTGGGTGCGCAGACGGTTGCGGTCTATCGCACCGCGACCGAGTCGAAGACCGCGAGCAGCAACGTCTCGTCCTCCGGTCTGCCCGCACCGGCCGACATCGCCTCGTAGATCCGCGTCCGCTCGCGCACCCGCTCGCCATCGAGCCGGTGTTCGAGCGCACCGGTCAGCGCCAGCGAGCTTTCGACGAACGGCACGACCGGGCGTTCATGGACGCGGCCGGCAAAGCGGATGTCGCTGCGGTTGAGGCGGTACTGGATGTCCGGATACGACGCCGACTGCACGCCATCGACCATGTTGCGGCGAGGCAAGCCGAGCGACCGTAGCCCATCTCGGTCCGCCGCCGCGACCAGCCAGCCAAGCGCGTCGAGCAAGGCGACGTCGGGCCGCTCGTCGGTATCGATTTGCAACACCCAGTCGGTCTGCATCGCGTCCTGGAGACGGTTGCGTTGAGCCGCGAAATCGCCGGCGAGCGGATGATGCGCGATCTCGATCCACGGAAGACGGTCGGCGAGTTCACCGGCCTCGGCTGCGGTGCCGTCGAGCAGCACGACGATTCGGGGGAAGGTGTCGCGGTAGCGGGTGGCGATCTCGACGATGTCGGCGCCATCGGCAGGTCGCGCCATGATGCCGAGCCCTGTCGGGTGAGGCACGGTCGTCGCGCGCGTCGCATGCGCGCGGCCGGGACGGTAATCCGGGGGGAAGCGGACGTCGCCCTGCGCAACGGCGACCGGCTCCACCGCGAACCCGAACCGCCATGCCGCGTTCCGCAACCCTGCCGGGTCGAGCATCCAGCGCTCCGCCGGATCGCGCTCCAGATCGACCAGCCCGCTTTCGAGCCTTGCGACGATCTCGTTTGCGACCGCACCGACTTCGCGCACGTCGCGCACCAGCAGGCGGCAATGGCTACATTCGCACCAGTCCGCACGCGCGAGCCAGTCCCAGTTTCCACAGATCGAGCATCGTAATCGCATGGTTCGGGCAACCCGCAGCGCGGGCGAGCGGTTCCCCGCGGCGGTCGTCGCCACCCGGCCTAATGGCGCTTACCGGCGGATGACGGGTGTAGCTCTCAATAGCCGAGCGAATGCGCGAGGGTCAGCAGGAGCCAGTACAACGCGCCCGACAGCAGCATCGCCACCGGCAGCGTCATCACCCAAGCGAGGGCCATGTTCATCACGGTCCGACGCTGCAACCCGGCGCCGTTCGCGACGCTCGCGCCCGCGACGCCAGACGACAGGATGTGCGTGGTCGACACCGGCATGCCGTAATTCACCGCCAGCAGGATCGTCGCCGCGGCCACCAGTTCGGCCGACGCGCCCATTCCGTAGGTCAGGTGCGTCTTGCCGATCCGCTCGCCGACGGTGACGACGATCCGCTTCCACCCGACCATCGTGCCGAGGCCTAGCGCGAGTGCGACCGTCACCTTCACCCAGGTCGGGATGTACCGCGTGCCTTGTTCCAGCTTGCCGCTGTAGCTTTTCAGCGTCGTGATTTCCTGCGCGGTGAAGCGGCTCTGCGCGGCCTTGTCGGCGGCGATCAGCTTGGTCGTGTCGAGCACCAGGTACATGTCGTTGCGCAGGTTCGGCGTCGCCGCGGCCGGCACCTTGCCGAGCGAACCATAGCCCGCGATCCGGCTCGATACGTCGTCCGACAGCGTCGCCAGCGCACCATAGACGACCGGATCTGCGACCCGCTTCGACTTCAGCGCCTGCGTGACGGCGGTGCGCGCCGCACCCACATTCGCCGGCCTGCCGTCGGCATGCGCGACATATGCCGCCGAAGCCGCTCGCGCTGCCTGGACGAACGCCGGCGTCGCGCTCTCGGGCATCGTCCGGTTGAGCGCATAGGCGGTCGGCGCGCAGCCAATCAGGATGAGCATGATCAGGCCCATGCCCTTCTGCCCATCATTGCTGCCATGCGCGAAGCTGACCGCGGTGCAGGTGCCGATCAGCAGCGCGCGGATGCCGCGCGG
The DNA here is from genome assembly GCF_014892665.1 of Sphingomonas sp. CFBP 13603. Lineage (NCBI taxonomy): Bacteria > Pseudomonadati > Pseudomonadota > Alphaproteobacteria > Sphingomonadales > Sphingomonadaceae > Sphingomonas > Sphingomonas sp. CFBP 13603. The sequence goes on from NZ_JADBIA010000001.1 coordinate 492,649, forward strand.
CGGCGGGGTCTGACCTTCGGGTGCCTCGTACAGCTTCTTGTCGCGCAGGAACCGCTTCATCACGAGCAGCAGCAACAGCGCGCCGACGAAGCCGATCACCGGGCTGAACGCGAGCGCGGAGAGGACTTTCCAGACTTGTGCCATGTCGACGCCCGACGTTCCGTCCGAACCGCCGCTGATCAGCTGGTTGGCCAGCCCGACGCCCAGGATCGACCCGATCAGCGCGTGGCTCGACGAATTGGGCAGTCCGACCGCCCAGGTCGCGAGATTCCAGAGAATCGCCGCGAGCAGCAACGCGAAGATCATCGCGAAACCGCCGGCGCTGCCGACGTTGAGGATCAGGTCGACCGGCAACAGCGTGACGATCGAATAGGCGACCGCGCCCGACGACAGCATCACCCCGAGAAAGTTGAAGAAGCCCGACCACACGACCGCGAACGGGGCCGGCATCGAATGCGTGTAGATGACCGTGGCGACTGCATTGGCGGTATCGTGAAAGCCGTTCACGAACTCGAACCCGAGTGCGATCAGCAACGCGAGCGCGAGAAATGCGAATGCGCCGCCGGCCAAGCTCTCGCCGACCTGCGCGGTATCGGTGGCGATGCTGATCCCGGCATAGGCCATCCCGCCGAGCAGGATCGCGAAGAAGATCCACCGCCCGGACGGATGCAGCGAATGATCGAGCTTCGGGCCGCTGCGGGGAGTCGAAGCGATCGCATCCGCGGTGAATGTGGAGGTAGCCATAGCGCGTGCAGTCGGCCCTAACGATGACAACTTTATGACAGGCCCGATCAAGACGTCGCGGGAGGCTGGTCCGAAGACGGGGCGGCAGCCGTGCCGCCCCGTTCGCGGGTCATCGCGGCGCGACGTTGCTTGCCAGCTGCACGCCGTTGCGCCCGAGCAACGCCGCCACCTGGACGCTGGCGTCCTTGATCATTTCGCGCCGGCATTGCTGCGAGTCGCCGAATGCGTCGAGCCCGCCGGTACGCGGTGCGCACGCGGTGGAGATCGCGGCTCGCAGGCGGTGCTGGAACGCGGTCCGCCCGGCCTCGCTGGTCAGGTCGACACCGGCGAGGCTGACGCGGACGGTGACCGGATCGCGTAACGGCGCGGCCGTGACGCTGGTGGATAAAAGGCATGCGCCGACGATCGCCGCGCAAGCGGCGCTAATCGAGATCTTCATGATGATGTCCTCAAATGGTCCTGCGGTCCGCACGCTCGATAGCGCGCGGGCAACGGCTTGCGTTTCGTAAGGCCTTTCTGAATGCGGCCTCTGCGATCACGAACCACGTTGCTGGCGCGAGCCCTACGCCGCGATCGTTACGCTTGCGCGTCGCTTCCGAGACGGTTCGGCGGCGGTCCGGGTTTATACGATTAATCGACCGGCCGCGTCGTCGAACGGAGCTAGGACCGGCCACGACTCGCCAATTTCCTTCGGACGCCGACCCAAAATGTGATACGGGACCGAGCAAATCACCCGGTCAGCCACATGAAACGCCACGGTCTGGCCGCCTATCCGCATTAACGTATAGGGCGCGGCCTACATGCCCGGATAGCGTTCGAACGCCGGCAGCGCGGCGACGTCGGTCATCCACGCTAACCGCTCCGCGACCTGGATATGCGCGCCAGGCGGCGCAGCTTCGGGGTTGTTCAGCGTGGAGGACTGGATATCGATAATCCCCGGCAGGTATGCGGCGTTGGCGTAGAACAGCCCCGTTCCGCATTTTCCACAGAACTGCCTTCGTCCGGTCGCCGACGATTCGTAGGTCACCGGATCGCCCGAAACGGTCACCTGCTCGGTCTTGAACGCGATCCAGCCGACCATCGGCGCGCCTGCGCTGCGACGGCAATCGCCACAATGACAGAGCGCATGGTGCTCGGGCTCGCCCTCCGCGACATAGCCGATCGCTCCGCAATGACATCGTCCCGCCAGCATGTCCGCCTCCCGTGATGTTCTCGGCTTGTTCCACGTATCGACAACCTGCGCAAGCCATACCCGCTTGCCCCTTTGCCCCCCGTTCCCTACCTGTTCACCGGTGAACCAGATCGCCCAAACGTCCGCGCCGCAAGCAGAGCCTCCCTATCTGCGCGGCCTCAATCCGCCGCAGCGCGAGGCGGTGCTGACCACCGACGGTCCCGTGCTGATCATCGCGGGCGCCGGCACGGGCAAGACCGCGGCACTCACCGCACGGCTCGCGCACCTGATCTTCACCAAAAAGGCGTGGCCATCCGAGATCCTCAGCGTCACCTTCACCAACAAGGCCGCACGCGAGATGCGCGAGCGGGTCGGGCGCCTCGTCGGCGATGCGGTCGAGGGCATGCCGTGGCTCGGCACGTTCCACGCGATCGCTGCAAAGATGCTGCGTCGCCACGCCGAACTGGTCGGGCTGCAATCGAACTTCACGATCCTCGATACCGACGACCAGCTGCGGTTGCTCAAGCAGCTGATCCTCGCCGCGGATATTGACGAAAAGCGTTTCCCGACGCGCAGCCTCGCCGGGCTGATCGACCAGTGGAAGAACAAGGGCCTCGTCCCCGCCGATATCGATGCCGGCGAGTCCGAGCGTTACGCGAACGGCCGCGGCGGCGAGTTGTACCAGCAATACCAGGCGCGTCTGATCGCGCTGAACGCCTGCGATTTCGGCGACCTGCTGCTCCACATGCTGGTGATCCTGAAGACGCACCGCGACGTGCTCGCGCAGTATCAGCAGCGCTTCAAATATATCATGGTCGACGAGTATCAGGATACCAACTCGTCGCAATATCTCTGGCTGCGGCTGCTCGCGCAGGAGCGCAAGAACATCGCCTGCGTCGGCGACGACGACCAGTCGATCTATTCGTGGCGCGGCGCACAGGTCGAGAACATCCTGAAGTTCGAGCGCGACTTTCCGGGCGCGAAGGTCATCCGGCTGGAGCAGAATTACCGCAGCACGCCCCACATCCTCGGCGCCGCATCGGGTGTGATCGCCAACAATGGCGGGCGGCTCGGCAAGCAGCTCTGGACCGAGCGCGACGTCGGCGAGAAGGTGAAGGTCATCGGCGTCTGGGACGGCCCCGAAGAAGCGCGCCGCGTCGGTGAGGAGATCGACATCGTCCGCCGCTCCGGCAAGAGCCTCGACGAAGTGGCGATCCTGGTCCGTGCGCAGCACCAGACGCGCGAGTTCGAGGACCGCTTCATCGCGATCGGCATGCCGTACAAGATCGTCGGCGGCTTCCGCTTCTACGAACGCGCCGAGATCCGCGACGCGCTCGCCTATCTCCGCGTGGTCAACCAGCCGGCGGACGACCTCGCCTTCGAACGCATCGTCAACGTCCCCAAGCGGGGCCTCGGCGACAAGGCGGTCGCGCGCATCCACCAGCTCGCCCGCGCCACCGGCACGCCGCTGACCACCGCCGCCGCCCGCATCCTCGACACCGACGAACTGACCGGGGCTGCAAAGAAGTCGCTCGGACGGCTGGTCGGCGACATCGCCCGCTGGCGCGACATGGCGACCAGCCTGCCGCACGCCGAACTCGCCCGCCAGTTGCTCGACGAGAGCGGCTACACCGCGATGTATCAGGCCGAGAAATCGGTCGAAGCCACCGGCCGCCTGGAGAACCTCAGCGAACTCGTCCGCGCGATGGAGGAATACGACTCGCTCGGCGCGTTCCTCGAACACGTCAGCCTCGTGATGGACAACGAGGGCGGGGCGCAGGATCCGCAGGTCACGATCATGACCATCCACGCCGCCAAGGGCCTCGAATACGACACGGTGTTCCTGGTCGGCTGGGAGGAAGGCCTGTTCCCGTCGCAACGCTCGCTCGACGAAGGCGGCGTGAAGAGCCTCGAGGAGGAACGCCGCCTCGCTTACGTCGCGATCACGCGCGCACGGCGGCTCGCCGTCATCATCCACGCCGCCAACCGCCGCATCTACGGCCAGTGGAACTCGTCGATCCCCTCGCGCTTCGTCGCCGAACTTCCGCCTGAGCACATCGACACGGAAACCACGATGTCCGGCGGTGCGAGCCTCTGGCAGGCCAACTGGTCCGACCGCGCCGATCCGTTCGCCGACGTCGCCCGTGGCACTGGCCGAGGCCCCGGCTGGCAGCGAGCATCCGGCACCGGCAGCACCTTCTCCACCAAACCCGCCCGAGTCGTCGAAAGCCGATCGAGCGCGATCAGCCTCGGCAACAAGGGCCGTGACGACCTCTCGCTCGGCATGCGCGTCTTCCACCAGAAATTCGGCTACGGCGCGATCGCCGAGATCGAGGGCAACAAGCTGGAGATCGACTTCGAGAGCGCAGGCCGGAAGCGGGTCATGGATACGTTCGTGACGCTCACGCCCTAGTCGGGTGCCGGCGCTGAACGGACAGCGCTCATCGCGTACCTCCCCCTCGCGGGGGAGGATTGCAATTCAACCGACTGTCGCGGGCGCCCAGAGCGAGACCGCCAGATCCTCCAGATAGTCCGCCGCCACCTTTGCCGCGTCGGCGTCGTACAGGTCCGCGAGCGCCGCAGGGTCCAGCGCCTTGGCGGCGTCGAGGATGCCGCGCCACGGCGTCAGCGCACCCGGCCATGCCGGCAGCGCCACCGCCGCGCCCAGTTCCGCCAGCCGTTCGGCCTTGCGCGTCTGCTCGCTGAAATATCGCCACTCGGGCGCGCAGACATACGGGCGACCGACGCGGGCGATCTCGTGCACGGTGTTGTCGCCAGCCGAGGCGATGACGACGTCGGCGGCGGCGATGTGATCGGTCACGCCCGGCACCCAGCCGAGTTCGACGAGATTGCCGAAATCGGTCTCGTGGCCCTCGCGGTGGACGGGCCCAAGCACCAGCCACAGCGCGTCGGGTACGGCGCGCGCGGCCATCGTCAGCGGCGCATAGGGCGTTCCCGCACCACCGCCACCCGTGAGGACGACGACGATCTCCCGATCGGGATCGAGCCCCAGTTTCGCGCGCGCCTCCGCCTTGGTCGGGACCGCGTCGACGGTCGTGCAGAGGCCGCCTGCATAGCAGGTGTTGGCGCGCACCCAGTCCGGTGTGTCCGCCTGTTCGAGCGCCTCGCCGAACGGTGCGAGCAGGCCGACGCTCGCCTGATACGCGCCGAGATGCCCCGGATCGAGCCGGTCGCCGTGCATCCGGATGCTGATCGCGGGGACGCTGGCGATCCGTGCGAGCAGCGCGATCTCGGCGGAGACGTCGACCACGAACAGCGCCGGATCGACGTCGTCGAGATGGTCGACGATCGTCCGCATCGTCGCCCGCGTCTTCGCCACGCCGAGCGGGACGCAGTGCATCACCTCGGGGGTCGCCTGAGCGAACAGGCCGGGCGTCGGCACCGGCGCGCCGATCATGTCGGGCAACGCGGCGATCGTAATGGGCCGCTCGAACCCGTCGAACAACGAGGGTTTCGCGGTCAGGATCGTCACCGCGCGCGTTGCCGGCAATTCGCGGATGATCGCCATCGCGCGGTTCGCGTGGCCGCGGCCCTGATGGTGGATGAAGAAGGTGATCGGCTTGCTCATGGTGCCGACCCTAGAGAGATCACCCGGAAACGCGATTGATGTGCGTTAATATACCGCGTCATGCCGGGCGGAGAGCCCGAACGCCGCCTCCACCTCGGGATCGAGCCACGCGGTAATGTGCTCGGCATCGTCCGATTCCAGCGGGGGATAGAGCGTCGGGACATAGGGCGCATGGCCTTGCCCCTTGTAGCTGGTGATCGGCACGAACGGCTCGCGGCAGGCGATTCCCGCCGCCGCGCCGAGAGCGGTCACGAACGCCCCTGGATCGCGCGCGAACGCATCATAGCCGAGCAACGCCACGTTGTGCGCGCGGTTCGTCAGCGTCGACCAATGGCGCAGCTTCGCGGTGCGCTTGGCGATGCAATTGGCAAAGCGTTCACCCGTCTCGGGATCGCGTTCGTGCAGCATCTCGCCGCCCTGCATCGGATGCCCCGGCTCGATGTGACCGAAATGATCGTCCCAATAGCTGTGCCAGTGGCTGCGGATGAAGACGTCGAACGGCTGGGCCTTGAGGTCGGGATGCGCGTGCCAGGGCTGGCGGTGCAGGCTGCGCGCCCAGTCGAACGCATCGCGCGCGACGACCAGCACCAGCGTATCCTTCACGAACAACGTCTGCGGCGGCACGAACCAGTGCTTGAACCCGAACGCCTCGGTGATCTCGATGCCCGGCATGTTGGCCTCGATCGCGCGCGTGACGAGATTCGTCCCGCTGCACCGCTGGCCATAGATCTGCACCCGCGTGATCGGCACGTCGCCACGCTTGAGTATCTGTAGTCCCGACAAAGGCCGAAGCCAGTTCAAGGACTTAGGCGGGGATGTGGTGGCGGCGATCGACATGGCGACGTGCCGCTAGCGCCGTCTTGCGGTTCGCACAATGTCGACGTCGTCGGCAGCCGTCACGAGACGCGTTATTCGCGCGCTAATATACGGAAGGTGTCCAGACATATCCCGGACAAACATAACCTGCATCAGACCGTCATGATCGCAAACCATCACGGGCTGCCAGCCCCCATTTCCCGCGTTCCCGACAACGGCGACTATCCGGACGCACCCGACGGCATCCGACCTGAAAGTCCGCGGATCGTCATCGTCGACGACGATCCCGGACTGCGCGAGCTGCTTACCGAGTTCCTCGTCGATCACGGGCTTCGCGCCGAGGCGGTGGAGAGCGGCGCGGCGCTTCGCTCCCGGCTCGATCGGTCGCCGTGCGATCTCGTCGTTCTGGACATGATGATGCCCGGCGAGGACGGGCTGTCCGTCCTGCGCACGCTGGCCCAAGACGGCGATGCACCCGCCGTCATCATGTTTTCGGCGCTCGCGGGCGAGGTCGATCGCGTCGTCGCGCTCGAACTTGGCGCCGACGATTACGTCACCAAACCGTCCAGCCCGCGCGAAATCCTCGCAAGGATCCGGTCCGTGCTGCGTCGCCGTGGAAACGGGGCGACGGGTGGCGTGATCTCCGCCGGCACAAGCGCCGGCGCACCTGCGCGCGTGGCGTCGGTCGAGGCGTTCGCGTTTGCCGGCTGGAAGCTCGACACCCGCATGCGTCTGCTCCACGCGCCGGACGGCACCACCGTCCGCCTGACGGACGGCGAGTTCCAGTTGCTCAACATCTTCGTAATGGAGCCGCAAAAGGTCCATTCGCGCGACGAGATGATCGAGCGGTCGGGCAGGTCGGACAGCACCGCGCGCGGTCGGACCATCGACGTCAACATCAGCCGGTTGCGGCGCAAGTTGCTCGCGGTCGATCCGGTCGAGATCATCCGCACGGTGCGCGGCAACGGCTATGTCTTCATGCCCGCGGTCGTCGCGCTGTAACGCCGCTCGACGATCGATTCCTTTGCGCGCGCCTCAGATACGGCCGTCGTTGAGCGACAGCATCCGCGAGATCGCCGCTGCGGCGTCGCATAGGCGCACGACGACGTCGTCGAGTGCCATCGGCGCCACCTTGGTCCGGACGAACGGTATCGCCAGCGCCGCCGCGGCGTGATCGCCGCGCAGGATCGGGGCGGACAGCTCGGTGATGCCTTCGGTGAAGCTGCTCGGCGCGTTGAAATGCCCGCGTGCGCGCGTCGCGTCCGCTTCGGCATGGAGGTCGGCGCGTTCGGCCGGCGTGGCGGGCGGCACGAACAGCGTTTCCCATTGCGCGCGAACCTCCGCCGGCTGGAACGCGTACAGGACGATGCCCGACGCGGCATGATGGATCGGGCGGCGATGCCCGACGCGGACCGAGAAGCCGAGCTGTTCGGACGATTCCATCCGCGCGACGACGACCATGTCGCCGCTGGACGCGAACACCAGATGGCAGGATTGCTTGGTCTCGAGCGACAGGCTGCGCATCACCGGCAGCGCGGTTTCCACCAGGTTGCGGATCGGCGGGCGACCCAGCCCCATGTCGAATAGCCGCGAAGTCAGCGAATACCCTTCCATCGTCTGCTCGACGAAGCCGCGCTGTTCGAGCACCTGGATCATGCGGAACAGCTCGCCGGTCGAGCGTTGCAGGCGCTGGACGATCGCGGTCAGGGTGAGGGGGGCATGCTCGGTGGCGAGCAGTTCGAGGATATCGAGCCCTTTTTCGAGCGCCGGGGCGCGGTAGGTCGTCTTGGCGTTCGCCGGAGCCGCCGCGTCGTCGTGATCGTCCTCAGCCGGCATGCCTTGCCCCCAGCGCGGTCCAGTCGCCGCGCGCGATGCGTTCGGCTGCATCGGCGACGGCCGCGCGAACCGCATCGTCGCCGCGCAGTTCGGGGGGGAAGCCCAGCGCCGCATCGATCAGGCGCGCGACCACGTCGGTGGGCGTGCCGTCTCGTGCGGCGGCGGCGAGGCGCTCGCCGGCCGGATCGACGATCGGCGTCCCGGTGCGTGCCTGGCGGATGAGGAAGGCGACCCATGCGCCGAACGCGGTGACGATGCCGGCCGGCATGCGGCCCGCGCGGCGGTGGGCGATCAGCGTGTCGCCCAGCCGGTAGGAGAGCTTTTGCGAACCGTCCTGCGCGATCTGGTCGAGCCGGTGGACGATGACCGGGTTGCGGAATCGCTGGAGCACGGCCGCGCGATACGCATCGAGATCGAGCCCGGCGGTGGCTGGCAGCATCGGCATGATGTCGTCGCGGATCATCGCATCGACGAACTCGGCGAGATCCGCGTCGCGCATCGCATCCGCGACGCTGGTCGCGCCACGCAGCAGGCCGACATAGGCCAGCGTCGAATGCGCTCCGTTGAGGATCCGCAGCTTGGCCTTCTCATAGCTGGCGACGTCGCGCGTGATCGTCGCGCCGACCGAGGCGAGATCGGGGCCGAGCGGGACGCCGATGTCCTCGATCACCCATTGCACGAAGGATTCGCGTTGCACGGCCGCTTGGTCTTCGAGACCGAGCGTTTCCGCCACGTCGGCGTAGAGCGCGGCGTCGGAGGCGGGGGTGATCGAATCGACCATCGTCGACGGCACGCGCACTTCGCCTGCGATCCAGTCCGCCAGCCCCGCATCGCGCGCGCGGGCGAATGCGACCAGCGCGGCGTGGAGCTTGGCGCCGTTGTTCGCCAGATTGTCGCACGGCATCGGCACGAACGGTGCGATCCCCGCGACGCGTCGTACATCGAGCCCCGCTACGAGCCAGCCGATCAGGCTGCGCGGCGTCGCGGTGCCCGCGCAGCCGATCAGGCTGCGCGGCGTCGCGGTGCCCGCGAGGTCATGGACGATGTCGGCATGGGACAGATCGAGCGTCCCGTCGGCGGCGAGGCAATAGCCCTTTTCGGTCACCGTCGACGTCACCAGCCGGACCGCGGGGTCGGCCAGCAGCGCGTGCGTCTGCGCGGCATCGTCGGGACCGAGGAACCGCCGATGCGCGCCGATCACCCGGTTCGACGAATCGGCATCGCGCACCGCGAGCGTGTAGAGCCCGTCCTGCTCGGCGAGCGCGGCGACGGTCGCCTTGCTCCGCATCGAAACCGCGGCGATCCCCCAACGCGGGTCGTCCGCCAGCAACGCGTCGACATAGGCTGCCTGGTGCGCGCGGTGGAATGCGCCCGGCCCGAAATGAACGATACCGATCGTAGGCGGCGTGCGGCCGAGCGGGCTGGGGATCGTCGTCGGCAGCCGATCGAGCGTCGCGTACGTCAGTCGTGTCACAGCGTTACTCCACGTTTCCAGATGGCGATCTCGCGTTCGCCGTTGCGTTCGGCAGCGGTCTCGGCGCCCGACGCGATCGACCGGATGCAGTCGACCAGCGCGGTTTCAGCGGCGGCAAACCCCTGGGCTAGGACCTGGCCCGCGTCGAAATCGATCCAGCCGGGCTTGCGCTGTGCAAGGTCGCTGTTCGACGCGATCTTGATCGTCGGCACGGGAAAGCCGAGCGGGGTGCCGCGTCCGGTGGTGAACAGGATCATGGTCGCGCCGGCGGCGGCGAGTGCGGTCGACGATACCGCGTCGTTGCCGGGCGCCTCCAGCATCGTCAGCCCGTCGATCCGCGCTTGCGCGCCGTAGGGGATGACGTCGGCGATCGTCGAGCGGCCCGCCTTCTGCACCGCGCCGAGCGACTTTTCCTCGAGCGTGGTGATGCCGCCGACGACGTTGCCGGGGGAGGGGTTTTCCGAGACGGGTTCGCCGTGATCGATGAAATACTGCTTGAAGCCGTTCACCACGCCGACGATCGCGTCGAACACGGCGACGTCGGCGGCGCGGTTCATCAGCGCCTGTTCCGCGCCGAACATCTCCGGGATCTCGGTGAACACGACGCGCCCGCCGGCGCCGACGACGCGGTCGCTCATCCGGCCGACGAGCGGGTTGGCGGTCAGTCCCGACAACCCGTCCGAGCCACCGCACTTGACGCCGAGCACCAGCCGGTCGAGTCCGACCTCCTGTCGCTCGCATGCCGCCAGTGCGGCGAGCTCTTCGACCAGCGCGATACCTTCCTCGACCTCGTCAGCGCTCAACTGTGCCGTGAGCGTCCGGATCGCCGGCCGCCGCCACGCCGGGATCGCCTCGATCAGCGCCTTGACCTGGTTCTCCTCACAGCCGAGTCCGACGATCAGCACGCCGCCGGCATTGGGATGGCAGGCCAGGCTCGCAAGGATCTGGCGCGTCCCGTCAAGATCATGGCCGAGCTGCGAACAGCCGTGCGGATGACTGAAGGCATGGACGCCGTCGATCGTGCCGGCGAAGCGCGCGCTGGCCTTGGCGGCGATGCGTTCGGCGGTGCGCGCGACGCAGCCGACCGTCGGCAGGATCCAGATCTCGTTGCGCGTGCCTACCCGGCCATCGGGACGGACGAAGCCGCGGAACGTTGCGGTTGGAGCAGGCGAGGGGGCGTTTGCGGGAGAGACGCCCGCCGGGTCGAACCCGTATTCGAGCGTGCCGGCGAGTCCGGTCGACAGGTTCTGGCTGTGGACATGGTCGCCCGCTGCGATCGCGTCCGTCGCCCGACCGATCGAATAGCCGTATTTCATCACGTCGGTGCCGGCGGCGATCGGCGCGAGCGCGATCTTGTGGCCGCGCGGCACGTCGTGCGCGAGCGTCAGGACCGCGGCGCCCGTATCGATACGATCGCCGGCGCCGCCGTCATGCAACAGCGTCGCGACGCTGTCGCCGGCATGGACTATCACTGCATCGACCATATCGAACCTTCTCGACCGCCTGAAAGCTTATCGAGCCGGTGCTTAGCCGAAATCGCGCCGACTTCACATGTAAAAATAGTTTCGCATGCGGAAATTGCGGTTGGATTTGCGACGTCCCGCTCGCCGTGCGGCATGGCGAACGGGACGGGCGTGGACAGCGGTTACTTCGCCAGCGCGGCGGACTGATCGAGCGGCACTACCGGTAGCCACACGGCGCTCGCCGACGCGCCGCCGCGAACGATCGTCACGGTTGCAGGCTTGTAGTCCGCTTTCTTCGCGAGGAAGATGTTGGGGACGAAGGTCTGCGGATTGCGATCGTAGAGCGGAAAGAGGCTCGACTGGACCTGGATCATGATCTTGTGGCCCGGCTGGAACACGTGGTTCACGGTCGGCAGGCGGAACTTGTATTCCTGCACCTTGCCTGCCGGGATCGCGGTCGGCTTGGCGAAGCTCTGGCGATAGCGGCCGCGGAAGATGTCGAGGCTGATCGGCAGTTCGTAGCCGCCCATCTTCGGATCGCTCGCGTTCTCCGCCGGGTAGACGTCGATCACCTTGACGACGAAATCGCCGTCGGTGCCGGTCGTCTTGGCGAAGATGTCGGCGATCGGTGCGCCCGACACGCGCACCGGCGTGGTCAGCGCCTCGGTGGTGTAGGTCATCACGTCGGGACGCCCATCGACGCCGCGCTGGTCGCTGACGAGCCAGTCGCCCCAGCGGCCGTCACCGAAGTTCACCGGGCGCGGCAGATGCGGCACGGGCTTCGACGGATCGGAGACATAGCTGTCACCACCGGTCGTCGCCGTGCCGAAGCCGAGCGCGCCGCCTTCCTGCAGGTAGATCGGCTTCAGCGGCGACGTGCAGCCCGTCTCGCAGGCGAGCGGCCACGTCGCGAACTTGTCCCAGTGGTTCTCGCCGGTGTTGTAGATCGCGGCTGCGGGCAGCGTGACGGGCGCGCCATCCTTCAGATACTGGTTGAAATAGGGGAGCAGCATGTCCTCGCGGAATTGCTGCGCGGTGTCGCCATTCCATTGGAACGGCCCGAGGCTGCGGCCTTCGCGGTTGATCTGGCTATGTCGCCACGGACCCATCACGAGGTGGTTGTTGCCGAGCTTGCCCTTAGCTTTCAGCGCTTCCCATGCGGTGATCGCGCCGTACATGTCCTCCTGGTCCCACAGCCCCTGTTCCCAGATCGTCGGCACGTTCGACGGGTTGGCGGCGAGCAGCTTGTCGAGCGCCTGGCCCTGCCAGAAGCCGTCATAGGCGGGGTGCGACACCATTCGCTGCCAATAGGGCAATTGATCGTAACCGGACTTCTTCGCCCAGTCGCCGGCCGAGCCGACCTCGCGGAAATTCTCGTAATCGTCATAGCCCCCGGTGGGTGGTGCCTTGCCCGCTCCCTTGTAGCCGGTCTGGCTGCCGAGCCATGCGATGTTGGCGAGACGGAACGCGCCGTAGTGGAACCAGTCGTCGCCCATCCAGCCGTCGATCATCGGGCTCTCGGGCGCCGCCACCTTCAGCGCGGGGTGTGGGGCAAGCAACGCCATCGCGACCGTGAATCCCTCGTAGGACGAGCCGATCATGCCGACGCGGCCGTTGCTCTCGGGCAGGTTCGCCTTGTTCACCAGCCAGTCGATCGTGTCGTACGCGTCGGTGACATGATCGACCTTGGTCGGGTTGAGTGGGCCGATGACGGGGCGCGTGACGACGTACTCGCCCTCCGACCCGTATTTGCCGCGGATGTCCTGGTAGACGCGGATATAACCCGCCTTGACGAACATCTCGTCGGCGAGCGGCAGCGTGGCGAGGATGCTTGAGCTGTCGGAGCGGTTCGCGCGGCTCTTCGCATCGTACGGCGTGCGCGTGAGCACGATCGGCGCGTTGGTGACGCCCTTGGGATAGACGATGACGGTGTACAGCTTCGTCCCGTCGCGCATCGGGATCATGACCTCGCGCTTGACGTAATCGCGCGCGGTCGTCGGCGGCACGAACTTCGCGGGGATGTCGCCACCGGCCGGCGCAACCTTGTCCTGGGCGATGGCGGCGGTGGCCAGTGCGATCGACGCGAGGGCGATCGTGGGCAGGATCGTGAGTTTCATGCGGGACGGGCTCCGTGACAGCGTTGCCGCACGCTACGCTCAACCGGGCCGCAGGAGCAATTGCGATGTCGCGGCATGGGCGATGCCGAGTTCCAGCCCGCGCAACTCCGCCAGCCCGCGCAGCCGGCCGATCGTCGAATAGCCGGGGTTGGTCCGCTTGTTCAGGTCGTCGAGCATCTGGTGGCCGTGATCGGGGCGCATCGGGATGCTGCGGCGATGACGGACCGAGATCTCGCGTACCGCCTGCATGACGGCGGCCATGTCCGTGCTGCCGCCGAGATGCGTGGCTTCGTGGAAATTGCCGGCGTGGTCGCGCTCGACGTTGCGCAGATGGAGGAAATACACGCGTTCGCCGAACCGGCGCACCATTGCGGGCAGATCGTTGTCGGCGCGGACGCCGAGCGATCCGGTGCAGAAGCAGAGCCCGTTCGCGGCGCTGGGGACGGCGGCGACCAGCAGGTCGAGGTCCGCTTGCGTGCTGACGATGCGCGGCAGGCCGAACAGCGGGAAGGGCGGATCGTCCGGGTGCAGCGCGAGCTGGACGCCGTGCGCGTCGGCGACCGGGCATATCTCCTCGAGGAACGAGATCAGGTTGGCGCGCAACGCGGCCGCGTCGATCCCCGCATAGCTGGCGATGGCGGCGCGGAAATCGGCGGAGGTGAAATGCTCTTCGCTACCCGGAAGCCCGGCGATGATGGTGTTTTCGAGCGAGCGGCGGTCCGCGTCGCTCATCGCTTCGAACCGTGCATGCGCCGCGGCCTGCACGTCCGGCGCATACGCGTCGGCGGCGCCCGGGCGTTGCAGGATGAACAGGTCATACGCCGCGAGGGCGATCGCTTCGTAGCGGAGCGCCAGCGCACCGTCGGGCATCGGATAGGCGAGGTCGGTCCGCGTCCAGTCGAGCAGCGGCATGAAATTATACGTGACGATGGTGATCCCGCAGGCGGCGAGATTGACGATCGTCTCCTGATACGCGGCGATCGCGGTGGCGCGTTCGGGCGTGTTGCGCTTGATCGCCTCGGACACGGGCACACTTTCGACGACCGCCCAAGTCAGCCCCGCCGCCTCGATCAGCGCCTTGCGCGCCATGATCGCGTCGACCGGCCACACGGTCTCGTTGGGGATGTCGTGCAGCGCGGTGACGATCCCGGTGCACCCCGCCTGGCGGATATCGGCAAGCGACGTCGGGTCGGACGGACCGAACCAGCGCATCGTCTGAACCATGGCGTGTTCGATCATCGGCATTGTCCTTCTCCACCGTCGGGCGAGTCAGCAGCGTCGGACTTATCCCGGCCGCCGCCGCAATTTCGCGCCAAAGACCATGCGCGGCGTATGTCCGACAAGTGGCGGCCGAAAATTTCATGGGTAATCGGATCGCCGCAGATATCCGCGCCCGGCCGGTCACCGGTTCCAAAGGGCGGGTGACATTACCGAACCAGCGCTTCGCCAAGATGGGCTCACCACGTTCCGCCTTAAGCAAACGGTCGATGGAGACGCGAATAGTCCGCCGCGGAGAGGCATAATACCGATGGATTATTTGATGTGAGACCGACACCGGTATGGTCGGTAAGTTCGTCGCCTTGGCGTACGAAAATGGCTCCCTGAGTACGTCGCAAACTGCATGAATAAACCTTTGATATAACTAGAGGTATCACGGTGCGAAGAGCGTCGGTGCCCCCGACGATGCCCCCACCTTTAAAAATTTGGTCTATTCGGATGGGCCTTGGCGGTTGGCCTTCCAGGCTTCGATCGCGCCCTCGCGCCAAGCCACCGCGCGGCGCGCGATCTTTACAGGCTTCGGGAACGACCCCTCGTTGATCAGGTGATAGATTGTCGTCTTGCCGAGGCCGGTTTCATGCAAGACATCAGGCAGGCGAAGGTAGCGACCGGTTGCCAACATTAGATCATCCCCAGTGCTTGAAGATATACTTCAAGGATGGCTTCCTCCTCTTGGTACTCGTCCTTCTTTTTCTTTCGGATCGCCAAGATCTTGCGGATGGCCTTGGGGTCGTATCCGCGGCCCTTTGCTTCCGCCATCACGTCGGCGATGTCGTCGGCGATGCCCTTCTTCTCTTCCTGAAGGCGCTCGGCGCGTTCAATCAGAAGGCGGAGTTCGTCGGCGGCGACAGCGCCGCCACCCATGCCGTGTTGGCGTTCTTCGGCCATGTCAGCGTCCAATCGTAGCAAGGAGGGCAGCTGCGGCACCGCCCGGGTTGATGGCGAACATGATCGCGGAACCTACCGTCGCGCCGAGGCAGGCAAGCTTGCCCATGTCGACGGAGGTCAGACGATCGGGATCGCTGGGTACGTACGGCGCGCATGAGGCGCAGTCGCAGTCGTGATCGTGGATCTCGACGATACGCAGATGCGGTTCGTGCAGGCGGAAAGTGTGCTCGATCTTCGGCTGACGGCTCATGACCTTTTCTCCGGACGGGGTTGGATGGCGGCGCGGAGCACTTCGAGGCTCCACGTCAGCAGGATGGTGACAATTGAGAGCAGGCCGATCGCGGGGCCGACCGATCCGAACAGGACCAGAGCGAGCGCTACGCCGCTCAGAATGACAGCGATCGCGTGGACGGTGCGCGCGCGGCTCACGAAGAAATCGCCGGGTTTGCCGCGCCGAGAATGCCGACGGGTGAGGGCTTTGCGCCTTCAGCGATCGCCATCCAGTAGGCTAGGACCCGCAGGTCGACGCCGATCACCTCGTGCAGCACTATGGCGGTCGAGGGCGAGATCGCCTCGACGTCCGCCTCGATCATCGTGAGCCCTTCGATACGGCGCTGCACAGTGACCTGCGGAAAGCTCTCGATCATCATCGCGACATTCTCGATCGTCAGGCCAGCGTGTTCGCGACGAAGGCGGATGTACGTGCCCGGAGTGATCGACGGTGCGATGATCGGCGCGGTAATCGCCGCACGGGAGGGGGCGACGGTCATTCGCTCGGCCGACCATCAAGGCGCGAACTCGCTGCAACATCGACGTAATCGATCGCGTCGAGCAGCAAGCGCAGACCTTGCGGGATGTAATCGTCACGTGGAGAGTTCAGGAGTTGAAGCACATGAGCCTGCTCCTGGAGGGCTTTCGATATGTTCGTGAGGGCTTTGCGTCGGTTGAGCATGGCAAAGTATCCAGGCAGCAGAAAACCGCTCCCGGTCGCGGAATGGCGCGGCAGGATCGGCAGGGTTGGCAGTTTGAGCAGCGGCGCTCGCCGCAGGGCGTCAGATCACGGTGGGGGCTCGGGAAGGGGATCGCCGGTCACGAGAAGTGCGATCGTGGTGGTTGACTCGCGTACGACATCTTCCAGCTCACGGATCGCTTGCGCCCGCTGGGCAGGACCAGCGGACGGTAGGCTTGCGAGGACAATCGCCTCGTTTGCCTGAGCGCCTTCGCGGATCTGGATGCAGGCTCGTTGGGCAAGTGCGATGCCGCCGGCGAACGCCTTCTCGCGGGCTACCTTAACCTGCAGAGCGAAGGTTTCGAATAGCGGGCTGCCATCGCCGCCCTCGCGCTGATAAGCGATGTCGAGGGCGATCGCAGCCGGCATAGGCATCTGTTGATCCGACCTGCCGTCATCACCCCAAGCGCGGACGGTAGACTCGTGCCGCTCGACGATGCGCGCGAGATCCTTGTAGCCGTTCTCAAACTGTCCGGCGATTCGCGCAAGAGCGGCGTCGATCGACAGCGGAGCTTTGATCTTCGTCATGTCGTTGCCGCGAAAAGGTGGCGCCGATCGTTGGGGACGACCGGCGTCGGGACGTGCAATCCAGAAAGACACAGACGAGGGGCGGACGCCCGGTCGTGTCGGACGACCAAACGGGAGTTTCGACCGGTCTGCAAGCGGTCGAAAGGGTAGATTGGTGACGTCGACGACACACAGGGGAGGAAATGCCGTCGACGCTCGCCGCCAGGGTGGCGGCAGAGAGAAACTAATGAGGGGCCCTCGCTGGTCATCGAGCAATCTCGTGGACTGGGACCTCGATAATAGGGCTATCCTTCAGCCCCAACTTTACCGCAACGCGGTGGCCAACACCGGACGAGGCCGCGCGAGTACCGCTCAGCACCTTGTAGACGTTCGAGGCGTCTTCACCGATTTGAACGGCGAGCGCGGCAACGGTTTGGCCCTCAGCGGTCATGCGGGCACGTAACGCTTCGATCCGAGCCGGATCCGGACGCGGTGCGAACGGTCGGCCTCTACGTTCCTCATCCTTGGCGACTGCGCAAACCATGCTATGTCCGCTTTGTTGGTCAATACCGTCCACAGTTGGACGATTATTCGAACAGGGTCAAGCAACGTTGATCGATTATTCGTCCAATTTGGTGGAGGTCGGCGCGCGCCTTAAGCAGGAACGTGAACGGCAAGGCATGAGTCAGACTGATTTTGGCCAGATTGGCGGCGTCAAACGCGGCAGCCAACTTGAGTACGAATCGGGTAAACGGCCATTTGATATTCAATATTTGCTCAGCCTGATCCGCACTGGCGTTGATCCGCATTTTATTTTGACGGGCAGACGAGCGAGCGATGGACTGAACGAAGATCAGTCCTCGATTGTGAGTGCCTTCGACGCACTTCCTCCCGTAAATCAGCGGGCGTTACTCCAGCTGGCTTGCTCACTCGCTGATATCCCGATCCCAGCGCCTCCCATCAGCCTTCCGAGCGCCGCAGCCCTCGAAGATGCACTGAATGGATTCCTGCAGGCTTCGCCAGGCCTATCGGGGGACGAGTTAGTTCATGAGCTCGCCAGGAGCTTGCCCACAATTCTTCGCGCCGCTGCAGATGAGATCGATGAAGTTCCGTTGGATCGATCCGATACCGGGCTCTCGCGTCGAGTAATTGAGAATGTCGATCATCGCGCAGCCCAGCCAGGGCGGCGCAGCTGATGCGGCATCGAGAGCAGCCCTGCTCGCAGCCTGGTGTCGATCGATATACCGCCTTCGCCAAACCGCTCAGTCCCCGTGTTCCTATTTTGTTCTATATCAACCCAAAGCTGGAAGCGCGAGTGGCTGACTGAGGAAGTCAGCCAGCCACGGCCAAGTGATATCGAAGGAAACTGAGGAGGCTGTAGTGCCCGCTAGCCCAACCGACGATCGGGGTATTAAGGGGGTACTTAACGTCGAATGCGGGCTCAGGATCGACCGCTTTTACACGGTCTCGGACGGCTGCGGCGGAGGGTCTCTCCACCGCAACATCGGATCGTTGGAGATGACTAGGTAGATCATCAAGAAAAGGGGATGGGAATGTCCGAGGACCAAGACGCGTTAGTTGAGGGCGTAGCTAGCGCCGCAGAAGCAAAGCGTACCTGCGGAATTATTATACCAATCTCTGCGACCGCCAATCACTCGGAGGCTCATTGGTCGTCAGTACGTGTTCTGCTAAGCCGAGCTATCGAAAAAGCCGGGTTCGTCGCTGCGCCGGTTTGGGAAAACTCTTCGGCTGACCGTGTATCGGAACGCATTATTGGAAACATCTTCCACTTCCCGCTCGTGGTTGCCGACATCAGCGACAGCAACCCAAACGTCATGCTGGAGCTTGGACTACGACTGGCATCGAAAAAACCAACCGTGGTCATCGTAAACGTCGGCGGTACGATCCCTTTCGACATTCGCGATTTTCACGCGCTTCAATACCCACCGTCGCTGAGCATTCTAGAAATGGAGAGTTTCATCGAGGAGCTTTCGGCCACTTTGATCGCAAAGGATGAGGCCTCACGCAAAGAGGGATATATCCCATTCCTTGGCCAGGTAGTAGTTGACGTTGTTCAGCCTGGAGAACGAGAGGTTCCAATCCAGCAATATGTTCTAGATCGCTTAGACGAGATCAGCGCAAAGATAAACCGCCCAGCGCCACCTCTGAGGAGTTCCTTAGTCGGCACTCAAAGGATGGAGTTTACTAAGAGGGTGACGAACAGCATTGGTACAGCGTACTTCTTTACATTAGATAACGATTACAGGCCGCAAATATCTGAACAGCTTATTCGTCTTGCGATCGATGCAAAGGTTCATCATGTGGGTGATGGTGTGGATGGATCCTATTACGCCATCGTATTCCCCGAAATTACTGGTGATACCTTCGCGGATCACTTCGGTCAGCGGGTTGAGGAACTCATATCGCCTTTCGGGGGAAGGCTCGGAGTTCCAACGGCGGTGGCGAAAAAAGCAGCGGTCTTCTAACGAATCTTGGGTTCGTAGTACTGAAGGTCGATCAGTTTGTTTTGGTCAATTCGACGGACGCCATTGGGGTATCGTTGAGGTGCGTTACGCCGCATGGCGTTCGCGAATGGCGCATCTTGCGTGACATGTCCGTGGTTGCGGCAGAGGGGATCTTCGCCGCAATCGTGGCCCGCGCTTTATTGCCTAAGGGCTATTGAAGAGCCGATAGTCGCAACGTAGGCTCTTCAGGTGAACGATTTGGAGCGCTTCGAATTTATCGTGCCGGGCTACACGCCGGAAACGATGCCGCTCGACCGCCTGATGGAGTATCTCGGCGAACTGAGCATCATTCTCGGACAAGCGTCGGAGATGCACCTCATCGAGATTCAGAAGTCGAGCACCAAGCCCGTGCTTGTGATGCCTCACGCCGTGGCAGTTAATGCCAGAAATCGTGTGAGCGAAGTCCGGCAAGGAGGCGGCTCGGGTCGCCGCCGGCAGGCTTACGATCGCATACGCCGGCTTGTTTCGGAGGACGGCGGCAAGTCGGCGATACTGCAGGCAAAAGAAGGTAAGCTCCTGGAGTTTAAGAAAATCGATCTTGGCGAGGATCAGATTGTGCACGCGCTCCGGCAGGAAACGAGCGTCGAGGGAGAACTTATCCGGATCGGCGGTCAGCGTGACTATGCTCAGTTGCTCGTGCAGGAAACGTCCGGAATGATTGTCGCCGGCTGCACTGCGCCCCGCGAGCTGGCCGCGAAGATCGGCCGATACCTTTACCAGCCATTGCGTCTGCACGGCATCGCAAGTTGGCAGCGTACCGGCACTGGTAGATGGGAAATAACCCGTCTGCAGGTACAATCGTTTGAGGCACTCGACGATGACGAGCTCGATGACGTCGTAGTGAAGCTTCGTAGTGTGAAGGCTAACTGGCCTGCCGATAGCACGGAGCAGCTGTTATCTATGCGTGGGGGCGCTGCCTGATGCGAGTTGGATTTGACTCGACGATGTTGAGTCTTTTGCTGAACCCAGAATCGCGCGCTCCAAACGATCCAACCACGGGACTGCCTACGGAGTACGTCCAGCAGCGCCTTCAAGGCCTTTTAGGTAAACTTCAGCGGAGCCGAAGCAAGATCGTGATTCCGACGCCGGTAGTCGCGGAGGTGCTGACGTTAATCGGACCTACAAATGGCGACTATCTGTCGATCGTGAATCGATCGAAGGTGTTTGAAGTTCGTCCCTTTGACGAACTTGCTGCATTCGAGTTGGCTTTTCTTAATCGCGATATATTCGCGGCGCTTGACAAAAAATCGGGAGCTGAGCCGTACCAGAAGGTAAAGGTAGATCGACAGATACTCGCGATCTGCAAAGTTGCTCGCTGCGACGCGTTTTATACAGACGACAAGGGGCTGATTGGAAGAGCCAAGCTGTGCGATATTCCTATAGTGCGCATTTCGGATCTTCCGATCCCGGATGAGGCCCGCCAACACGAATTGGGGCTGGAAGAACACGAGCCGCTTGCGCCAGTTCAGGCCGATGATGTCTCGGAGATTGAGACCGACGTCTAGAACTTGCGTATTTCCGGGTGACTATGTCGCCCCCCCCCTGTCTGGGGTACAGCAAGGGTACTAGGCGCCGTACGAGGCACACAAGACCATGATTTTCCCTGCTGCTGGCTAGCTGCGGCGGAGGGTGTCTCCTCCGTTTTTGGGCGAGAAGACTTATGCTACGTAGGCTGAATAAGGATATCTGCTTTTCGTCACAATCGCCGAGCCCGGCTCGCATCTGGGAAGCGCGCCTGCAATTTTTGGAATGTCGATGCTGAGAAATGATCGAAGGTTCGTGATAGCGTTGGTCGCTTTGCTGCTCATCTCCGGTGCCATGTGGGCGTGGATGATTCCCAAATACCCTTCGCTGCCGAACCATGCAGACATGTACGAGCAAGACGCGAGTTATTATCCTGGGTCACAGGCCTGCATGCCGTCCCGTCTTGCTAAATTACCCCCGCTTCAAGTCGATGATGAAAAGTATAAATGCGCACTCGCATTGGAACGAGAGAGTGACCGTGAATTGGCGCAGACGGCACGATCAGCTGACTCGGCCGTTGCCGCGGTTGAAGTAGGCTTTCGGCAAACCATGCTGCTAATCGCCGGCACGATATTTGGAGTTTGGACACTTATCGCTGCAGCTTTCGCTGCATGGTATGGCCGGGCAGCGGCAGTCGCTGCTCAAGACGGGCTAAAAAATAGTATAGAGGCTCAGAAGCCGACCATTGTATTTTCGTTGGAAGACATCGTCGAAACAGTAGGGCAGAATGCCTCTCTCACATTTAATATTGCAGCGACAAACGTGGGAGGCAGCGGATGTGTAGTCAATTCTGTACGGCATACTTGGACATCGGCTGCTGAAACGCCGCGCGCCTTCCTTCAGCATAACCAAGTAACTCCTATCCCGCCCGGCGAAACGAGACGGCTCGCCAAAATAGAAGTGCTTCTGGATGAATTGTACGAGCATCCCTTCTTACTCGGGGGCGCTCATATGGATGGGCCATTTGTTGAGAAAAGCAGCCCAGATCGACGTTTTGCGTTCAGTGTGAATCGGAAGCCGACGATCCACGGTACGCACTACAGCGTCTTGAGCGACCACGTTTGGACTCGGTAAGGGGCCAACGGCCCTTGTAAGGTGAGCCGTCGACGATCCGGATGTGGCGATACAGCCTTACCAGACGGGGGTATCGCGGGGGTACAACGTGTAATACGAAGGCCAGAAACGACGTTATTTCGCGGGTTTGGAAAGGCGGCGGCGGAGGGTGTATCCGCCGCAGGCAAACATCTACTATTAGTGCCCTGAGAGGCTGCTAAGCTACGACCAAGCAAATTGGCGAGACAATGATGAGCAACGTCGAGGAAACCGGGCTTTCGATGATCACCGGGGCCATGACGGGCTTACCAGCACCAGTCCGAACATCGTTCTTTAAGGCCCTTAGCGACTTACTGGGTGGTCTTACGGCTATACCCGCAGCGAAACTGAAACAGTACGCTCAAGGTATTGAGGACACGACGGCGGCTCGAACTGCGTTTGCCGCTGCGGTGGCGAAAGCGGCGGCCGATGGAGGCGTTGTAGAGCCCTTGGTTATGCAGGCAGCCGCAGAAATCTACCTGCCAACTGGTCTGCGCAAAGCTAAAAACAGGATCGGTGTCGCGGAGCGCGCCGCCGAGCATGTGGCCTCCGACACAGGTGACGAAACTAAGACAGCGGCGCCTGACGACGACTGGATGAACACATTCATGCGGTTCGCCGAGGATGCCTCGTCAGAGAAGCTGCAGGACCTTTTCGGACGCATACTGGCCGGCCAGGTCAAGCGGCCTGGCTCTTTTGCATTATCAACCTTGCGAACTGTCAGCGAACTGGATCAGGCAATCGCCGCTGACTTTGGCTTCGTGTGGGCGAAAAGCGTCGGCGAGGCAGTTGATTTCGGAACTGAGTACCAACTAGGTGAGGGCTTCGCGCGGTGGAAGCGGCTGGCACAAGCTGGCCTAATGGCGCCTTCCGAAACCGCCCAGTTCTTGCCGCCATTCAACCCGATCTTGAATGGTAGCGCTCCTTGGACACCCATGAGCGCTGACGGGACCTTTCTGCTAATCCGCTTCCCAGAGCATTGTGGCGCTCGATGGGTCGGTATCGACTTTACGCGCGTTGGGCGCGAGATCGGCAGCATTCTCGCCCGACCAGATTACGAAGCAAATATGCGGGAGGCCGGGCTAAGGCTCGCAACTCAAGGCGTGAACAGGGTTGAGTTACTCTCTCCCGGCAAGCCGGTCGAGGTTATCTACCAAGCACCTACTATGCCCTAAGTGCTTTTGTTGGGGTACACTGTCGCACGACGGTTGAATACCGCCGGCATGGCGGGGTGCGTCGAAGGGTATATCCGCCGCATTGGCTAAAGAAGGCAGGATCGATAGGATGGCTGAGTGTTCTACCTGGGTTGAATCCCTACCGGCGTGGTTTCAGGCGATAGGCTCGGCCGGTGCGATTTATGTCGCTGGACGAACGGTAATTCTTGCTTCGCGAACTACTCGGCGCGACCGCCTTCATGGTGCAGACGCAATATTCAAGCTCTGCTTGGACGTGGTGCAACAAGGACGAGATGCCGTAGCTGCCGCGGGGTCAGGATCGAACGCCTTAGCAAACACTAATTTGGCGCGCTTCGATGACTGCACACGAATGCTCACGCATTTGGAGGGAGCTCTTGTCGATATCGGATCCGAAAAATTGCCCGTAATGACGAGCGATACTCTTCAGATAATGTCGTCCTCGAAGGCGGCAGTAGGGTCCGCCCAGCTCGGGATCACTACGTCTGGGTTAACCGGCGCATCCCTCAGCATACTCGATGAAAATCTACCGAAGATTACCAAAATTCGGGCTGAAATGCTTACTATCGTCGAGCGGCAGCGTGGCCTGGTTGATAGTTGGTTGCGGACAACGAAAGACTAGCTGCTACTTACATCGCACAGTCTGAATGGTGCCTCATAAATGTGGCATTTGCGGCGATTCCCCCTATGTTCTCCCAGGGGATCCGGGGGAATGATGGGAGCATATTCAGAGGTGCTACCGGCACGAGCGAGCCGTAAGCAGCAGGCACTCGATTTCATATCCGATTACATCCTCGAGCATGGCCGCAGCCCGGCAATGCGTGAGATCGCGCTGGCGCTCGACGTCAGTGACACCCGGGCTAAGGCGTTGGTCAAGAAGCTGGCGTTCGAGAAGATGATCGAGCGCGCGGCGGGCGCGCAACGGGCGATCACCGTGCCCGGGCTGTTGGAGCGGCAGCTACTCGAACGGATGCGCAGCATGGGCGTCGTCGTCGACGACGATTTTAAGCATGGCGATCGCGTGCTGCCGTTACCACAAGGTCATCTCCCGCTTGTGGCAATCCTCGAGCATATCCCTGACGTCGACGCCGGGGATCTCCATGCCACACCTACCTGCTGACGCGGCGTTCTCGCTCGCACATTCCCTCGAGCGCGAGGGGCAGCGCGTTGCGCACCTGGTGCTTGGCGAACCGCGTCCGAAACCCAAGGGCGCGAACCGGCTGAAGAAGGGCAAGACGCCGGCGATCTTCGTGCTGGCACCCGGCATCGAGGAGCGCGTTCGGCTACGCGAGGATTGGTCGCATAAGACGAACGGTACGGCCGAGACGCACGAGCATGCCGCGGCGCAGGCGCAGCGCGAAGGTGCGCTTGCCCGCCTCGTCGCTACCGGCGCGATCGACGCGCACCAGCTCGCCGCGGCCGATCAGATCGCCGAGGCGTACCATTCCATCACGGCCGAAGTTGCGGTGCGCACTGCGAACTTGGAACCGCGCAGCTCGGGCGGCGGGCCGCACAGCGCTTCGCACGCGCCAATTGCTGCCGTGATTCGGGAGCGCGCATACGCCCGTTGGCGCGAAGCCGTCGCTCCGCATGGCGCGATGCTGCTCGCGATCATCGTCGACGACATGGCGTTGACGACTGCCGCGCGGGACTGGCGCCTTTCCAACCGGCGGGCGCGATCGATCCTGGTATCGGCGCTGGACAGCTGGAAGCGCTGCTAAGGGGTTACCTTTGGGGAACTTCCCACAAGGGCACCTGCCCAAACGGTCACGTAACTCGCAAATCGACCCCGCCACAGTTGCATCTGTTTGGCACGGTCCGCCCCCCTGAAGGGCCGTGCGGTTCGCAAGAGGAGGTCTGATATGCATCACGATCATCCGCGGCCAGTTGCACTGCGGTCCGCCCAGCCGAACTCGAATTTGGCCGATCAGCTCGAACGCATCACGCCGCGGTTCGATGAACTGACGCAACGAGCGCGGCTGGGCGTCGTATCTTCGGACGATTACAACGTCCTCGAGGAGATGGCGCAGGGCATCGCCAGCGACCTCCTCACCGCCTTCCGAGGCGGCGCTCCCCGCGCTGCCCGTCCGCCCCTCTATGTCAGTGCCGACGGCACGAAGGCAGTTTGGTAATGGCTATCCCACGCGAGGCTATGCGACGTGCCGTCGACGCCGGTCATCCGGACACCGCCCTGATCGGCGTGCCGGTCAGCCTGATGCGCGAGATCCTGAAGTTCCTGCCGGTCGAGATGATCGTCGCGAGCACCGTGCCGACCGCGCCCCAAGGGACGCCGGCATGATCACCAAGCCGCACCTCGCTGCGATCGACGTCGCCGGCATCCCGTACCTTCGGGATGCCAAGGGCAGCCTGGTCCCGCTCGCCGCGGTCAAGCCGGTCGATCTGCTCATGGACGAGACGGTGCGCGCCATCCTCACCGACGCGCGCGAGCTATCCGCCCTCGTCGCCGCGTTCAAGGTCCGGACGTTCGAGCGCGTCGGTGCCTTCCAGGCACTGCTGGCGCAGGAGTACGGCACGACCGTCGGCGGGAAGAAGGGCAACATCACCTTGCTCACTTTCGACGGTCGCGAGCGGGCGCAGGTGCAGGTCGCCGACCTCATCGAGTTCGGGCCCGAGCTGCAGGCCGCCAAGGTCCTGATCGACGAGTGCCTGATGGGTTGGGCAGGCGGCTCGCCGGTCGAGCTGCAGGCCGTGGTCAACGGCGTGTTCCAAGTCGACAAGGAAGGCCAGATCAACCGAGCCGAGCTGTTCCGCCTGCTCCGCCTCGACTTCGACGACGTGCGCTGGCTGCGTGCCATGGAGGCGATCAAGGACTCCATCCGGATCATCGGCTCGAAGACCTACGTCCGCTTCTACGACCGGCCCGCACACGACGAGACCTGGCACCCGGTCACCATCGATCTGGCGTCCGCGTAAGCGTCATGGGGAAGTTGAAGGCGATCGGTAGCATGCTTACCAGGCTGAAGCCGACCATGGGCTCCCTTGCCCCCGTCGAGCGCAGCGCCGACGCCGATCGCCGCCTCTTCAAGCCTTGGCACCAGTGGTACAAGTCGGCCCGCTGGCGGGCCCTGCGCATCACGGTGTTCATCCGGGACCTCTACACCTGCCAGTGGCCTGGCTGCGGCTTTACGTCGGCCGACACGTCGCTCCTGATCGCTGACCACTGCGACCCGCATCGCGGTGACGAGCGGCTCTTCTGGTTGCTCGCCAACCTGCAGACCCTCTGCAAGCCGTGCCACGATAGCCGCAAACAGCGGGCCGAGCGCGCCGCACTTGGATAACCACGCGGGGGCAGGGGGGTGAGTCGATCCCTGAGGGGTGCCGACCCCCTGGACCCCTATGGCTCCCATGCGGAGATTATTTCCTCCTGGGTGATCCCGGGTGCGTACTTTGGTGGCGGGGTGCTGGTCGATGGCAGTTCGCAAATCACCTGACGAGTGGGCGCAAATCGAGCGCGAATACTTGTCGAGCGACGACTCGATCCGGGAAATAGCTGACCGTTACGCAATATCGGAAGCGGCTATTCGTAAGCGCGCGAAGGCAAAAGGCTGGAAACGGCCGGTGCGCGCCCGCGAACCGGTGCGCACTTTGCTTCCCGCGCCGCGCGCACCCCAGGCGGCGCCGGCGGAACCCCGCGAACCGCTCGACGCCGGCACGATCGCCGAGAACGGCCGCCAGTTGGCCGCTCGCATGCTCGACGAGCTGGACACGATGACCAGCTACCAGGGCGAGCTTGAAGAGGCGATCGAGATCATGACAGCCAACGATGAGGATGAAAGCCGGCGCAACGCCATGATGAAGGCGGTGTCGCTGCCGGCGCGGTCGCAGATCCTGAAGAACCTCGCGACGTCGCTCAAGACGATCAACGAGGCGGCCGCGCCCGCGAAGGGCAAGAAAGCGCAGGCGCAGGATCGTGCCGCGGCGGCCGGGCGCAAGTTCGGCGCGATCGGCGCGCCGACTCGGACGATCAATTGACCGATCCCATCTGGTCGACGGCGTGCCTCGACTGGAAACGACGGATCCGCGATCGCCGCACCCTTATCCCGTTCACGCCGCTGTTTCCTGCCTCGGCCGAGGCGAAGATGGCGGTCTTCTGCGCGCTCAAGATCGCAGATCTCGGCATCAACCCGGCAACGGGGGAGACGTGGACGATCGGCGAGAGCGCCGACGAATGGCTGCTCGACTTCGCGGCTGCGATCTTCGGCGCGTACAACGCGGAAACGGGCGAGCAGCTGATCCGCGAGGGCCTGCTGCTGGTGTCGAAGAAGAACACCAAGTCGACGATCGCGGCCGGCATCATGCTGACCGAGCTGATCTGCGGCTGGCGGCCGTCGGACGAGAATTTGATCCTGGCGCCGACGATCGAGGTCGCCGGCAACAGCTTCAAGCCGGCCTGCGACATGATCCGCGCGGACGAGGAGTTAGACGACCTGCTCCATATCCAGGAGCATGTCCGGCTGATCACCAACCGCGACACCAAGGCGACGCTGAAAGTCGTCGCGGCCGACGCGGCAACGGTATCGGGCAAGAAAGCCAGCCGGGTGCTGGTCGACGAGCTATGGCTTTTCGGCAAGAAGGCGAACGCGGACTCGATGCTGCGCGAGGCGGCCGGCGGCCAGGTATCGCGTCCGGAGGGCTACACGCTCTATCTGACGACGCAGTCGGACGAGCCGCCCGCCGGCGTGTTCAAGGAGAAGCTGGCCTATGCCCGCGACGTCCGCGACGGCAAGGTCGTCAACAACGAGTTTCTGCCGGTTCTTTACGAGTTCCCCGACGAAATGCTCGCCGCGGACGAGCATCTGGATCCGGCCAATTTCTACATCACCAACCCGAACATGGGGAAGTCGGTCAGCCAGAAATGGCTCGAGGGGCAGTTTCGCCAGATCGAGAACGCCGAGGACGGCACCAAGCAGGTCTTTTACGCCAAGCACCTGAACGTCGAGATCGGCGTCGGGCTGCGGCATGATGCCTGGATCGGTGCGGTCTATTGGTCCCAGGCGCAGGCGGCCGTCGAGCTTTGGGACGGCTCGCTCGAGCAGTTCCTCGAGCTGGTCGAGGTCGCCGTCGCTGGCATCGATGGCGGCGGGCTCGACGATCTGTTCGGCCTGGCGCTGCTCGGCCGGCTCAAGTCTGATCCGCGCGTCTGGCTGATGTGGAACCGGGCCTGGGCGCATCTCGACGTGTTCGAACGCCGCAAGGATATCGTCAGCAAGCTCCACGACTTCATGGCTGAGAAGACGCTGATCCGCTGCGACGAGCCGACGCAGGACCTGGTCGAGGTCGCGGATCTGCTCGAGCTGGTGAAGGATGCGGGCCTGTTTCCGGACGAGGCGGCGATCGGGCTGGATCCGCAAGGCGTTGCCGCCCTGGTCGACGAGCTGGCCAGCCGCGGCTTCACCGCCGAGCAGATGGTCGCCGTCCCGCAGGGGTTCCGCCTGACCGGTGCGATCAAGGGCACCGAGCGCAAGCTGAAGGACGGCACGTTCAAGCACGCCGGCCAGAAACTGATGAATTGGTGTGTCGGCAACGCGAAGGTCGAGCCGCGCGGCAGCGCCATCCTGATCACCAAGCAGGTGTCGGGGACGGCGAAGATTGATCCGCTGCTGGCAGGCTTCAACGCCGTGGTGCTGATGACGCGCAACCCGCGGACGAACACCTTCGAATATACGGGGATCTGAGCATGTCGATCAGCGGATATCAGCTGTCGCCACGCGCGGCAGAAGCCGAAGCCCGTCGCAACGTCACCACCTCGGCCGAACCGACTACGCCGTCCGTCCAGGCCAGCGCGGACGGCATGAACGACCCCGGCGGCTTCACCTTCCTCAACCTGCTGGGCGGCACGCGCGGCGCGCCGATCGGCGAGCATGCCGCGCTGTCATCGCCCGCGGTGCTGCGCGCGCTCGAGGTGCTGACCGGGCTCTTCGCGATGGCGCCGCTGATCTATTACCGCGAGGAAGACGGCGGCAAGGTGCGCGTCGACGACGCCCCGCCGGCAATCATGCTCCGGACGCGCACGAATGACGTGCAGAACGCCTTCCTGTTCAAGGAGCTGATGCTCGGTGATCTGATCATGACCGGCAAATTCGCCGGATATGTTCACCGCGACGGCCTCTACCGTGCCAGCAAGCTTTCGCGCGTGGATCCGCACGGGATCTCGCCAGTGTCGAGCTGGGACAAGACCGACGGGCTCGAGGTGTTCTACGATACGCATCTGCCCGACGGCACGTTCGAGCGACTGACGCGCAACGATGTGTGGTTCATCCCGGGTTTCTCGCGCGACGGCCTGGTCGGCATCGATCGACTGAAGCTGCTGCAGGACACGCTGCAGGCGGCCGCGGCAACGTCGGCGTTCGCCGCGCGCTTCTGGGAGAACAACGCACAGCCGTCGACGATCCTGACGTCGAAGGCAAAAATGGAGCCTGGCGACAAGACCAAGCTCAAGACGGACTGGCAGAGCCGCTTCTCCGGACCGAAGAACGCCGGCGCCGTCGCCGTGCTCGATCAGGAGATGGATGCGAAGTTCCTCGCGCACGACAATGCGAAGAGCCAGTATGTCGAGGTCCGCGGCTTCTACGTCGTCGAGATCGCACGCGCGTTCGGCGTTCCCCCGCATGTCGTCTTCGAGCTGAGCCGCGCGACGTTTTCGAACATCGAGCAGCAGAGCCTCGAGCTGATCCTGTATTCGATGATGGGCCATTTCGAGCGCGTCGCCGCAGCCGCGACGCACCAGTTCGCCGAGCCCGGTCACTTCTTCGAGTTCCTGCCCGACGCCCTGCTGAAGGGCGATATCAAGAGCCGGTACGAGGCGTATTCGATCGCGATCGACAAGGGCGTGCTCAATCCGGACGAGGTCCGCAGCCTCGAGAACCGCAACAAGCGACCAGGCGGCGAGAAGTACCGCGTCGGGTCGGGCTCGCAGATCGAGGGCGAGCAGCCACCCGCGCCGGCCGCTTTGCCGCCCCCCCAAAACAGTGAGGACCAGTAATGAACGACCGTATCCTAGCGGCCATTCGGTCCGTGCCCTGGGCGATCATGCCCGGTTACCTCGAGGCCATCGAGGCGATGGCAATCCGCGCGCTCGATCACCCGGCTGTCCAGGCGGTCGCCGAGGACGGCCACGTCGAGCGGCATTTCGAGGCAATCGCGCAAATGGGCGAACGCGCAGCCGGCACGCGATCGGCAGCGATCCGCGACGGCGTCGGCGCCCTCCCGATCTTCGGCCCGATCCTGCCGCGCGCGGCGATGATGAACCCGTCGGGCGGCGGTGCGGTCGCGCTCGATCTGCTCGCAGCCGACTTCCGTGTCCTTCAGGCCGACGCGGCCGTCCGCAAGATCCTGCTGGTCGTCGATAGCCCGGGCGGCGTCACCACCGATATCGCGCAGTTCGCGCGCATGGTCGCGCAGTCGCCCAAGCCCGTTTTCGCGCATGTCACCGGCATGGGTTGCTCCGCCGCCTACTGGATCATCAGCCAGGCCAACCAGATCTCGATCGACGCGACCGCGATGGTCGGCTCGATCGGCGTGATGATGGGCGGCAGCGTCCAGGAGAACCCCGACCAGGCCGGCCGGCGCGATATCGCGATCGTCAGCAAGAACGCGCCCAACAAGCGCCCCGATCTCACCACCGAGGAAGGGCGCGCCGTGATCAGCGGCACGGTTGACGCGCTCGAGGACGTGTTCATCGCGGCGGTCGCGCGCGGCCGCGGTGTCACCGAGGCGGTTGTCCGCAGCGACTTCGGACAAGGCGGCGTCCTCGCCGGCGGTCCGGCGGTGAAGGCCGGCATGGCCGACCGCGTCGAGGCCGACGGCCTGGACGGCGCGATCCGCCGCCTTGCGACCCGCACTTCCTCCACCCGGCGCACGGCCGCGGAGAACAACCTGAAGCTTGCGCACGCCCGCGCCGGCCTCTGAACCCCCAGGAGACCTACCTATGCGCATCACCGAGCTCAAGACGAGCCTTGCCGGCGTTCTCGCGGCAGCCGAGCTGATCACGACCACCGCAACCGCCGACGGCGACCGTGACCTGACCGCCGAAGAGCAGGTCGAATTTGACGCCAAGATGACCGAGGCGGCCGGCATTCAGGCGAAGATCGGCCGCGAAGAGCAGGTCCTCAAGCTGAAGGCGTCCGCCGCGGCGCCGATCGTCGTCGGCACGCCCACCGGCGGGCCCGGTACGGTACCCGCGACGCCTGCGGTGCAGCTGCCGGCCGGTACGATGTTCACCCGCATCACCATGTCGCTTGCGGCCTGCAACATGGACCAACGCGCCGCGGCAGATCATGCCGAGCAGGTCTGGGGCACCGAGACCGGCCAGATCGTCGCCAACCAGGAGCAGTCGACCAACGTTCGGGGCGGCTTCCTGATCAACACCGCCTATAGCGCCGACTTCATCGACCTGCTGCGCCCCCGCGTCGTTGTGCGCCGCCTCGGCGCGCGCTCGATCCCGATGCCCGAGGGTAACCTCAGCATGCGCAAGAAGACGCAGGGCACGACCGCCGGCTATGTCGGCGAACGTCAGCCGGCGCCGACGACCGACGTGCAGGTCGGCATGATGTCGATGTCGGCAAAGACGCTGCGCGCGCT
This sequence comes from Sphingomonas sp. CFBP 13603, assembly GCF_014892665.1. NCBI lineage: Bacteria > Pseudomonadati > Pseudomonadota > Alphaproteobacteria > Sphingomonadales > Sphingomonadaceae > Sphingomonas > Sphingomonas sp. CFBP 13603. Next base: position 524,476 of record NZ_JADBIA010000001.1, read on the forward strand.
TGTGCCGATCACCAACCAGCTGATTCGCCGCGCCTCGATCGGCGTGGTGCAGATGGTGCGCGACGATCTGCTCGAGGGCGTGGCGGTCAAGGAAGACGCCGTGTTCATCCGCAACACCGGCGACACGCTCACGCCGAACGGCCTGGCCGCACTGATGCCCGCGGGCAACAAGATCGCGATCACCGCCGGCGGGACGCTGGTGTCGGTCACCAATGACCTGATGAAGGTTCGTCTGCGGGTCATCAACGCCAACGTGCCGATGATCAGCTGCGGCTGGATCATGAGCCCGCGCTCGAAGATGTTCCTCGAGACGCTGCGCGACGGTAACGGAAACCTGGCGTTCCCCGAGGTCGGCGCGAGCGGTACGCTGTACGGCTATCCGATCGGCATGACGACGTCGGTGCCGGACAATCTCGGCGCAGGCGGCAACGAGTCGGAGATCTACTTCGGCGACTTCTCGCAGCTGCTGATCGGCGACACCGAGGCGGTGACGATCGCCAGCTCGGACACCGCGGCATACGACGATGCCGGCACGATCCGCTCGGCGTTCTCGAACGACGAGACCGTGGTTCGCCTCATCGCCGAGCACGACACCGGTACCCGGTACGCAGCCGCGTTCTCGATGCTCACCGGCGTCACCTGGGGCGCGTAACCCCGTCGGCGGCCTGAACGCCGCCAACCACCATCAACCTCACCACGGGCAGCTTCGGCTGCCCGTGGTGCATCTGGAGAGCCAGCATGGCCGTAAAGTTCAATCATTCGCATTCCGTCGGCGCGCACTACAACAAGGGCGACGTCGCGACGTTCGAACCCGAGGTCGAGAAGGACCTGATCGAGCGCAAGATCGCCGACAAGCACACGTCGGCGAAGGCCGCAGATAAGCCGGCGGCCTAAGCGATGGTCGACGTGGCGGCGATCGATGGCGGCGTGCTGACGATCGCCGCTGCGCGTACTTTCCTGCGCGTCGGTACCAGCGTCGACGCGCAGATCCTCGAGCTGCTGCCGGCAGCACAGGGACGCATCGAGAGCTTTCTCGGCCGCGACGAGCTGGTCGGCGCGACCGGCTGGCCTGCGGTCGACCAGGTGCCGGCGATCGTCGTTCATTGCGTGAAGCTGGCGCTGTCGGACCTGTACGTGAATCGTGAGGGGCCGCAGCTCACCGACGACCAGCTCCGCCCGATCATCGGCCGTTACATGGCGGTGTCGGTCGCATGATCGTCGTTCGCCCGGGCGAGCTTGAGCATTTCGTGCGGCTCGAGCGCCGGATCGAGAGCACCGACTTCGGCAGCGCCGGCAGCGAGACCTGGCAGCTGATCGACGAGATCTGGATCGGCATCCGCGATTCACTGCCAAGCCGCGGCGAGCGGACAGAGGGCGGGTTCACGACGTCGACGCGGCCGGCGCGGGTGCGCATGTATTGGCGCGACGACGTCGAGACCGGCATGCGCCTGGTCGAAGGCAACCGGATCATGCAGATCGTGTCGGGCCCGGCCGAGCTGGGACGCCGCGGCGGCATCGAGCTGATGGTCGAGGATTACAACCCGGGTACGGCAGCCGCCTGATGGCAACGAGCCGCGGCGGTGCTGCAGTCCGGCGCCGCATAGCGCAGCTCCCGGCCGAGCTGGAAAAGAAGGTCCTGCGCGGCGCCGCGCGCGCCGGCGGCCGGATCATCCTAGAAGATGCGAAGGACCGGTCGATCTCGTCGGACGTCGACGAGGCGCTGGTGATGCGCACCAAGGCGGAAGCCGGTCGCATCACGGTCAAGATCACGGTCCGCAAGGGCTGGGGCCGCGCGATCGCCAACTGGCTCGAATACGGGACCGACGCGCATTTCGTTTCGATCGCGAAGGACGAACGCGGCGGAAAGAGCGTCGCCAGGATCAATGCGACGACCAAGCGGTCGATGGTCATCGGCGGGCAGTTCGTCGGCGAGACCGTCTTTCATCCCGGTGCGGGGCCGCATCCGTTCCTGCGCCCCGCGCTCGATATCAAGGGCGCCGAGGCGATCGCCGCGGCGCAGAGCTTCATCAACGCGCACGTCACCCGCTCGGGGATCGTCGCCAGCGCCGAGCCCGAGGGCGATGACGAATGACCGGTGTCGATATCATTGGTGCGCTGCTGATCGACGATCGCGCGGCGACGGCCATTGCGCCGGCGGCGCGGATCAAGGCGGGCGCGCTGCCCGACAACGTCGTCTTGCCTGCCTTCCTTGTCCGACTGGTCAGCAGCGTCGAGAGCCAGCCGCTCAAGCGCCGCGGCACCATCCGGACCGTCGACCGGGTATCTGTCACGGTCCGCGCCGCAACCTATGCAGAGCAGACCGCCGCGATCCGTGTGATCCGCAGCGCCTGCGCGGGCCGCACCGGCGACATCGCCGGCGCCACCAACGCCTCGATCCTGACCGCCGGTACCGGCCCCGATGCGCGCGGCCCCGGGAACAGCTTCGAACAGACCCAAGATTTCCGCGTCAGCTTCGACGCTCCCGCCTGAAGGAGACCACCATGTCCGACACCAAGACCAAGCGCGCCAAGATCGTCCGCGATTTCACTGACGCCGGCACCGAAACGCAGTTCACCGCCGGCGCGACTGTCGAGATGACCGAGGGCGCGTTCGCAAACTACCAGGCGTGCGGCCTGGTCGAGCCCGCTGCCGACGAGCCCGCCGGCCCTGCCGCGCCCGCCGGCCGCAAGGCCAGCTAACCCGCCAGCCCGCTCGAGCGGGTTGTTTCAGCCGGCAGCGCCGGCACCCAGCACCAGGAGATCAACATGGGTTCCAACACCGCAGTAGGTTCGTCGCTCGCCGTTTCGGCCGCGACGCCTGCTACCCTCGACGCGGCCGGCTATGGCGCGCTGACGTTTGTCGAGGTCGGCCAGGTCGAGAAGATCGGCGCGATCGGCGCGAGCTTCGCCAAGGTCGAATTCCAGCCGCTCAAGGGCGCGAAGCAGAAGTTCAAGGGCTCGGCCGATTACGGCGCGCTGCAGCCCTCCTACGCGATCGATCCGGCCGATGCCGGCCAGACGCTGCTTCAGACGTCAGCCGACGACGAGAGCCAGAAGCTCTACTCGTTCAAGGTCACCTATCAGGACGGGTCGAAGCGCTTCTTCCAGGGCCGTAACTTCGGCGCGCCTGAGACGACCGACAACGCCGACTCGATGCTGACGGGTGCGCCCACGATCGAGATCTGCACCAAGATCGTCCGCGTCGCCGGCGTCTGATTCTCTTTCCGGCGCCGGTGCTCCCGGCGCTTGATCCCCCCTCCCGGCGCCCGCGACGCCGGCTCTCCCTTATGCATCGACCGGCCTCGCTATCGCGGGTGCGGGGCGGGTCGGTGCACCATCTTCCCGCGAAGGATGATTTATGACCGCCAAGCTTTTCAACATCGCCTCGCTCGCCGTTGCTGCGACCGCCGCCCTTCACATCAAGAACCCGGCCGGTGAGCTGCTGTACGCCGATGCCGAGCGCACGCTGCCCGTCCGCATCCACCTGCATGGCCCCGGCAGCCAGGTTGCCGGCGTCGTCGAAGCCCGCCAGTCGGCCCGCGCGCTCAAGCGCATGCAGGACAATGACGGCAAGATCACCGCGGCATCGCGCGAGGAGCGTATCGCCGAGACGTCCGAGGATCTTGCCGCGCTGACCGCGTCGTTCGAGAATTTCGAATATCCCGCCGACGCCACCGGCGAAGCACTGTTCCGCGCCCTGTACGCCGACCAGTCGCTCGGCTTCATCACCAAGCAGGTGATGAAGTTCTTCGGTGATTGGGGAAACTTCAGCGCCGCCTCGAAGGCGGCCTGACCCTCTACGTCCGGCAGATGGCGTGGCTGCATGCCACGCCAAAGCCGGACGAACGGAGCCGGCGGGGCAAAATCGAAACAGATGCCCCCCGGCGTAGCCGGATCGACGCGCTCAAGCGCAAGAAGATCGATCCGCAGATGCCGCCCAACCCGGCGCCGCACATCACCACCTGGCTGATCGAGATCGGCCTGAGTGAGGCGGCGGGAATGGGCGAAGTACCGCTCAGCTCGCGCGAGATCGCGGCGTGGCAGGACAACACCTGCATCCGGCTCGAGCCGTGGGTCGCGCGCCTGCTGCGCAAGCTGTCCGCCGCGTACCTTGCCGAAGGGCGGCGCGCCGAAGCGGAAACCTGCCCGCCGCCATGGCGGGCGCCAGTGACCCAGCGCGAGCTGGAAGTCGCGGAAGCCGAACTGCGCAACGTGCTCGGCTGATCGGGGAGGGATATGCCCATGGACGATTCCTCCCCGGCACTCGAAGTCGGCTTCGTCATCGACACCAACGATTCGTTCGGCGAGCTGCTGCAGCTGCAAGCCGCGATGGATTCGACCGAAGCCAAGGTGCTCGCCGACGCCACGCGGATCGAGCGGGCAACCCGGGGCATGGTCGACGTCGCGGCCGGGACGTCGAACATTGTCGCATTCGGTAACGCTGCCTCGCGCGAGCTGCAGACCGCACGCATGGCAATGGCGGGCGTCGAGAAGGCCGGCGAGCGCATGGTCGCGCAGCTCGAGCGGCAAAACAGCACGTTCGGCAAGACCCGCGAAGAGATCCGCGGGATGAATGCCGAGTTTAGGGCAACTGCCGCAGAGCAGCAGGGACTGACGGAACTTGCGCAGCGGATCCGCGCGGAAGAGTCTGCGCTGTACGATAAAGAATTCACGGCCGCACGGCGTGCCGCCCAGGAAGCCAAGGACGCAGCCGAGCAGAAGGTGATCGCTGCGCAAACGGCGGCGCAGGCCATTGAGCTGGAGGCCCAAGCGGTCCGGGAAGCCGAGTTCGCCTACGCAAAGTTTCAGGCGCACGCCAAGATCAAGTCTCGCGAGTACAACGAGCAGCAGGCCGCCAACGAGATCGCCCAGCGCGAGGCCAATGCGGCCGCCATGCGCCTCGAAGGTCTGGCGGCTGAGCAACTGACGCGCGAGCATGCTCAGCTCGCTGCAGTTGTGCGCGGTTCGCATGATGCTCAGATCGCCGATGCAGCCGCGGCCGAACAGCTGCGCATGGCCACGGACCCGCTGTACGCGGCGACCAAGCGCCTCAATGCCGAGATCGCGGAGTCGACGCGGCTCTATCATGCCGGCGCAACGGCGCCCGCCGAATATGCCCGCCAGCAGGACGTGCTGAACGAACGCCTCCGCCAGGGCGCGATCGCGCACGAGGGTGCTGCCGGGTCGATGCGGAAGAGCGGCGGTGCGCTGAAGAACATTGCGGTCCAGCTCCCCGATATCACGCAGGGCCTGCTCACTGGCCAGAAGCCTATGCAGGTGCTCATCCAGCAGGGCGCGCAGATCTTTCAGGTCGCGCAGATGGCCGAGGGCGGTCTCAAGGGCTTTGCCGCGGAAGTCGGCGGGCTCGCGGTTGCGTTCCTGCCGGTGATTGCTGGCGTCGCTGTCGCCGGCGTCGCGCTTTACCGGTGGAAAGAGCAGATCAACGACGACGCCGGCATGAAGAAATTCGCCGAAGGCCTCGGCCTGACGCACAAGGAAATGAAGAAGCTCGGTGACGTGTCCGTCGGAACGGGCGATATCGTCGCTGGTGTATGGAAGACGATCTCGGACGGCCTCAACACGGGCGGCTCCGGTAAGTCGATCATGGATTACCTGTTCTCGCCGAACGATGCGCAGCAAGTCCAAGGCTTCCTGGCATCGATCTACGGCTTCTTCACTGGGACCTATGCGGCGATCGTCGATTTGTGGGGCAGCATCTCCACCACGGTATCGGACTATGTTTCCGCTGCTGCGAAGGCGGTTGCGTCCTTCTTCGCGCCTATCGTCGGGGCGGCACAGTGGGCCGGTACCGCCATCTCGCAAACATTCAGCTCCATTTATGACACCGTCGCCGGCTGGCTGAAGTCGATCGGCAGCGCGATCAGCACCTTCGCCGGTCCCGTTCTGAAGGCGATGGGCTGGAACTACGCAGCTGACGCCGTGACGACCGCCGGCAGCAAACTCGGCTCGGCTTTCGGCAAGGGATACAAGCAGGGGGTTGGCACCGTCGTCGACGGGACGAACAAGTTTTTCGCCGATTCGGCGACGAACGCGATTGCGCATGCCCAGGACGCTGCGACCAAGAAGGCGAACGCCATCAAGGCGGACCGAACGCCCAAGAAGGCACCGGTCGATCGCCACGCTGAATCGCTTGTGCGCGATGCCGAGGCGATCGAGGCGCAGATCCGCAACCTGTATAAGCTGGCAGACGCTTATGGCGTATCGGGCGCCGCGGCGCTGATTGCTGAGGCGCGCGTGAAGGCCGAGAGTAAGGCCATCAAGCAGCAGGCGGATATCGAGGCGTCCGTAAACCGCCAGGTGCGCCTCGCGATCGCGCAGCGCGTATCGGACGCGGCAAAGTCGACAGCCGGTGCGCGCGAGCAGGCGGCCGCGCAGGCGGCGGTCAACGCGCAGGTCGCAGCCGGCCTGGTGCCCGCTGCGCGCGCGGCCGACCTGGTGAAGGATCAGATCGCCGATCTGCCGCTGCTCGCCGCGATCGAGGCGGCGCGTACGCGCGGGCTGACGACCGAGGCGGACCGCGCGACCAAGGCGCTGGCCGACCAGCGCACAGCGCGCGCCGCGCTGACCAAGGCGGAACGCGATGCCCAGTTCAACACCGATATGGCGACCGGCGACGATCGCCTCGCTGAGCTGCGCGAAGAACAGCGGCTGATCGGCGCGACGGACGCCGTGCGCGTGCGTGCGCTGGCGACGCTGAAGGCGACGCAGGAAGCGACGGCCAAGAACCTCGATCCTGCTCAGGCGGCCGCGTACATTGCCCGCCAGGTCGAGATCGCGGATCTTGCCGAGACCAACCGGGCGGCGCAGGACGCGTGGAACGCATCGCTGACGGCGACGGCCGACCTGTTCGACACGATCGACCAGAGCGCGCAGAGCGCTGCCCAGGGCATGGCGGACGCCTTTGGCAGCGTCGGCTCGGCGATCGGCGACGCGCTCACCGTGATGACCGGCTATTATGCGGACCAGGCGAAGCTTCAGGAGGCGCACGAGGCAGCAATCCGCGCGGCCGGTGAGGATCAGCAGCGGATCGATCGCGAAAACCGGTTGTATTCGCTCCGGTCGTCGTCGCAGCAGATCGGCGCGTTCGGCGATATGGCCGCGGCTGCCAAGGGCTTCTTCAAAGAAGGGTCGCAGGGCTATAAAGCGCTCGAGACCGCCGAGAAGGCATTCCGCCTGGTACAGTTTGCGCTGTCGGTCCGCGCGATCGCGCAGGACGCGATCGAGACGGGTACCAAGATCGCCAACAGCGTCGCGCGCATCGCGGTCGGTGCGACCGAGGCGGTGGTCAATGCCATCAAGAGCCTGCCGTTTCCGCTCAACATCGCGGCCGGCGCCGCGACCGTCGCCGCACTGGCGTCGATCGGCGTGTCGATCGCGGGCTCGTTCGGTGGCGGCGGCAAGAACACGCTGGCGCCGACCAACTCCGGCACCGGCACCGTGCTGGGCGATACGTCGGCCAAGAGCGACAGCATCAAGAACGCGATCGATGCGCTGAAGGAGGTCGACACCTTGACCAACACCTTCGCGCGCGAAATGTCGGCATCGCTGAAGTCGATCGACAGCCAGATCGGTGGCGTCGCCGGCCTGGTCGTGCGGTCGGGCAACATCGATGCGTCGAGCGGCGTGACAGAGGGCTTCAAGGCGAACGCCATCGGATCGGTGCTCAGTAAGATCCCGGTCATCGGCGGGATCCTCGGCGGCCTGTTCGGCTCCAAGACCAGCGTAATCGGTAGTGGCCTGTCCGGCGGGCCGCAGTCGGTCGGCGACATCATGAACGGTGGCTTTGACGCGTCCTACTATTCGGACATCGAGAAGAAGAAGAAGCTGTTTGGCCTGACGACCAGCACGAAGTACTCGACGCAATACACCGGGGCGGACGCCGGGCTCGAGAATCAATTCACGCTGATCTTGCGATCGTTCAACGACGCGATCGCGTCAGCGGCCGGCCCGCTCGGCGTTGCCACCGGCGACGTCCAGGCGCGGCTCAACGGCTTCATCGTCGACATCGGCAAGATCGACCTGAAGGGCCTCACCGGCGAGCAGATCGAGGAGAAGTTGTCGGCCGTGTTCGGCGCCGCGGCTGACGGCATGGCAGCGGCAGCCTTCCCGGGCCTCGAGCAATTCCAGAAGGTCGGCGAAGGCGTGTTCGAAACGCTGGTGCGGGTCGCATCTACTGTCGAGGCGGTTGGCGCATCGCTCGACATGCTCGGCACCAGCTCGCAGTCGATGGCGATCGGCGTGAAGCTCGCGCTTGCGGATCAGTTCGACAGCGTCTCGGCGCTGACCGATGCTGCCAGCGCTTATTTCGAGACCTTCTACTCGAAGGAAGAGCAGGCGGCCGCCAAGACCGCGCAGATGAACGGCGTGTTCGCCAGCCTGGGCGTGGCGATGCCGGCGACGCTGTCTGCGTTCCGCCAACTCGTCGAGGCGCAGGATCTGACGACGTCGGCCGGACAGTCGACCTATGCGACGCTGCTGAAGCTCGCGCCGGCGTTTGCGGATCTGCAGGCATCGATGGAGGGTGCGAAGAGTGCGGCCGACATTGCAAGCGAGCGGCAGGATCTTCAGCGCCAGCTGCTCGAGCTGCAGGGCGACACCGCGGCGATCCGTGCGCTCGATCTTGCCAAGCTCGATGCGAGCAACCGCGCGCTTCAGCAGCAGATCTACGCGATCCAGGACGCGCAGGCTGCGGCGACGACCGCCAAGACGCTGGCGGATGCCTGGACCTCGGTAGGCGACAGCATCATGGACGAGGTGAAGCGGATCCGCGGCCTGACGGACGTTGCCGGCGGCAACAGCTTTGCCAGCCTGCAGGGTCAATTCAACGCCGCGACCACCGCTGCGCGCGGTGGCGATCAGGATGCGGCGAAGACCCTGCCGGCGCTGAGCCAGGCACTGCTCACCGCCGCGGCCGAACAGGCGACCAGCCGGCAGGAGTTGGAGCGCGTCCAGGCGCAGACCGCCGCGAGCCTCGAGGCTACCTATGGCGTCGTCACTGCCCTGGCGAAGGGCAGCACGTCGCCGAAGGCAATCGTCACCACTGGCGATCTCATCGCCTCGCTCAACGAGGCGCAGGCAGCGTCGTCGCCAGCGCCCGCCAACGATGACCTTGTGAGCGAGATTAAATCGCTTCGTGAAGAGGTGACCGCCATGCGGAACGAGAATAATTCCGGGCAGGCGGCGATCGCCGGCAACACGCAGCGCATGGATCGACGCCTCGAAGCGGTGACGTCGGCGAGCGGTGGCGACGCTATCAGCGTGGCGAACGCAGCATGAAGGTCACCACCGCTGCGGGCGACGTGATCGAGCTCGGCCCGATCGAGACGGCGCCGACGATCGGCATCGTCGACTATAGCCGTCGCGTCACCGACGATTACGGCGTCACGACGGTCGTCGAGCGCACGTTCTCGCGTCGCATGCAGGTGCGCCTGGCCGTGCCGTTCGACGACACCGGTGTGCTTCAGCGCCGGCTTGCCGCGTTACGCGCGACGCCGGCGACGTGGACCGCCGACGACCGGTTCGCCAGCTTGTCGGTGCGCGGCTTCTACAAGGACTTCGAGGTCGATCACGCGGTACCGCCGCTCAGCTATTGCACGCTGACGGTCGAGGGCCTGGCTGAAACCGCGCCGATCGCCGACGCCGGCGGGGATCCCGCGGTCGCCGGCACGTCGACGTTGCGGCTTCTGCAGCCGACCAAGATCACGAACGACCAGCTGGTCAGCAGCAGCGTTCCAGAAACGGACGCAGCCGAATGGTCCGGGTCGACGACGTACCCGCTTGGTGCGCGCGTCATGCGTGCGGCGTCGCACCGCATCTATGAGTCCTCGATCGCCGGCAATGTCAGCGACGATCCGATCGCCGCTTCGGGCAAGTGGATCGACATCGGGCCGACCAATCGCTGGGCGATGTTTGACCAGGCGCTTGGTTCGCTGACGTCGGCCGCCAACGCGATCGCCGTGACGCTGACCGCGCCCGCGATCCAGGCGGTGGCATTGCTCGACGTCACCGCAGCGACCGTCCGCCTTCAGGCAACAGGCTATGACCGCACGGTTGCCGCCAGCGCTGGCGCCACGACCTTCCTGGATCTCCCGGCCGGCACTACGCGCGTTACCGTGACGATCACCGGCGGATCCGTGTCGGTCGGCACGCTGCTCGTCGGCAAGCTGGTCGGGCTGGGCGTGACCGAGGGATCGCCGACGTCGGGTATCACCGACTATAGCCGCAAGGACGTCGACGACTTCGGCGCGGTGACGATCGTCGAGCGCGCCTGGTCGAAGCGCATGGCGGCCAAGTCGCTGATCACCACCGCGTCGATCGACGTCGTGGCGAACCGGATTGCGGCAGTGCGCGCGGTGCCGTCGCTCTGGATCGGCCTGGACGGGCTCGACAGCCTCACGGTCTATGGCTTCTTCAAGGAGTTCTCGATCGAGGTTGGCGAGACGACCAGCAAACTGTCGCTGTCGATCGACGGTATGAGCACGGCCGGGAAGATCGAGCCGCTCGGTTCGCTGATCAACTGGCCGGATATCGCCGATCCCACCGGCACCAAGCCGACCGACAATGCGGACAAGACCAGCGACAACACCGCCAAGGATACGAACGCGATCAGCGGCCGGCCGGCGAACCAGGTGCTGTCTGATGTCGACAAGGCGAAGACGGACATCGACGACCTGGTCGCGACCTTCGGGACGACCGCCAGCGCGGCCGCCAGCGCCGACGCGGCGCGCGATGCCGAGACGAACGCGAAGACCGCGCGCGATGCCGCCCAGGGTGCGCGCGATGTTGCCCAGGCCGCGCAGGCGCTGGCCGGTGACAGTGCCAGTACTGCAGTTGGCGCCAAGACCGACGCACAAACCGCGTCGACAGCCAGCGTCTCGGCGCGTGATGCTGCCAACGCGGCCCGCGATCTCGCCGCGGGTTACCGCGATGTAGCGCAGGCCGGTGCGAGCAATGCCACCACGGCCGCGACGTCGGCCGCATCCGCGCGGGATGCCGCGGCCCAAAAGGCCAGCGATGCTGCGACCAGCGCGTCGAGTGCCGGCGGTAGCGCCACGACTGCAAGCGGGCAGGCCACGATCGCCACGCAGAAGGCTGATGCCGCTGGCACGTTTGCGTCCAACGCGTCCGCATCGGCATCGACGGCGAGCACGCAAGCCGGCCAGGCATCGACCTCGGCATCGCAGGCTGCGACCTCGGCATCGAGCGCGCTCGGTTCGGCGAACACGGCGACAACGCAGGCGGGCGTCGCGGCGAGCAGCTCGACGGCGTCGCAGAAGGCACAGGCCTATACGGGGCCTCGTCAACTTGCCGCCAACGGTGTGGGTTTCACCAGGTCCGATAGCGGTAGTCCCGAGACGACCATCGCAGCAGGGCTAGGCGTTACGCCGACGTTCCTCAACGGCGTGTGGGGTGTTCCAACTTACATCCGCCAAGTTGGTGTCGTTCCTGCCACCCCGGGCAAGGTTTATGAAGTTGAAGCCGCCTCGTATGTTGACGTGTACGGGGGCAGCAGCGGTGTTTATGCAATTGCAGGCATTGTCGGATTGCGCACTGACTACAGCTATATTTCCGAAGTTCGCGCGAGTGTTGGCAAGACAGTGGCGGGGCCAATTCGTGCAAAGCTGCGCGTTTCGGACGTCGCCAACGCGGCTTTGGGAATCCAGGCTTGGCCTGCTGGTACCGTATGGCTGCGAGCGCATGGGCAGGGCGGCCAGGACGTCGCCGGCAACACCATTCGCGTTACCGAGGTCGGCATCACCGATGTCACCGCCGAGGTAAATGCCGGCAAGTCGGCAACGGCCGCTGCGGGCTCGGCCTCCACCGCGAGCGCCAGCCAGACCGCTGCGGGCCAGTCGGCTTCGGCTGCGCAGGCTAGCGCTGCCACGGCCTCGACTAAGGCGGGCGAAGCAAGCACCTCGTCGGCATCCGCCGCTACGAGCGAGAGCAACGCTCTTGGCTCGAAGAATGCTGCTGCATCCTCCGCTAGCGTTGCGGCAACAGCTCGTAACGATGCCGTCACCGCAAAGAACACGGCGGGCGATAGCGCAACGGCGGCAGCTTCCAGCGCGTCGAGCGCCGCTGCCAGTAAAGGCGGCGCCGATCAGTCAGCCAGCGCGGCCAAGACCAGCGAGACGAATGCGGGAACGTCGGCCGGTACGGCATCGACAAAGGCGTCTGAAGCGAGCACGTCTGCCTCCAACGCCCTCGGATCGGCCAACAGCGCACAGTCGGCGCAACAGGTTGCCGCGCAGGCCAAGACCGACGCTGTTGCCGCAAAGGACCAGGCCGCCTCGAGCGCGAGCGCCGCGGCGGGATCCGCTTCGCTTGCATCGAGCAAGGCGGATGCGGCCGGCACCTCCGCTTCAGCGGCCCAAGCCAGCCAGACGGCTGCCAACACCTCGGCCGGCAACGCATCGACCTCGGCATCGCAGGCTGCGACCTCGGCATCGAATGCGGGTGGCTCCGCCAGCAGCGCCGCCTCTGCCGCCAACGTCGCTGCCAGCGCGCAATCGACAGCGATCTCGGCCGCATCGTTGACGCTGCCCGGCAATTTCGACGGGACGGATACCTATTGGAGCCGCGCGGATAAATCGACCGACGTGGCAGCGACGTCCTATTTCGAGCGCAACGGCGCAGAATACTGGTGGACTGGTAGCGTGCCGGCGGGCCGATACACGTCCGTCGCCGCAAAGGGCTCCCGAGCGGCCGTCGTCGGTCGGAAGTATCAGGCTTTGCTGGAAGTCAGCGCCTGGCAGAACGGGGGTGTGGTTACGATCTCGCCTGGGTTGGTGATCAACCGCAATGGCACCTTGGTCGGCTTTGATACTGGGCAGGCGATCACCGTCCCGGCGACCGGCAAGTTCGTCACCGTGCTGGGTCCGATCTATACCGCGCAGGCCGGGGACACGACTCTCTCGCCTAAGGCCGTGGTGACTGCGGGCAATTATTACGTGCGCAGCGTGACTTTCGTCGACGTCACCGAGCGCGAAGCGGCCCTTGCGACCGCGAATGCGGCAGCATCGAGCGCATCCTCCGCGGCCGCCAGCAAGACCGGCGCAGATCAGTCGGCATCGGCTGCGAACACGTCGGCGACCAACGCGAACACCAGCGCGGGCCAAGCCTCGACGTCAGCCGCGCAGGCCTCGACCTCGGCGTCCAACGCGCAAGGCTCGGCACAATCGGCATCGTCCTCGCAGACTCTGGCTGCCGGCAGCGCCTCGACGGCAACGGACGCAAAAACGGCCGCGCAGAACGCCGCTACAGCCGCGAATACCAGCGCGAGCACGGCGTCGACCAGGGCGAGCGAGGCGGGCACCAGCGCGACGTCGGCCAATCAGGCTAAGCTCGACGCCCAGGCTGCAAACGGTAACGCGGCCGCCAGCGCCAGTGCCGCGTCATCTAGTGCGGCAGCAGCGTCGGCGAGCGCATCCTCGGCGAGCAACACGGCCACGCTGGCATCGCGATTCTCGCAGGGTGCGCTGAGCCGGAATGCGTATTTCGGGACGCTTGGGTGGGGCGGTGACGTGAACACCAACGATAACACACCGCCCGAATGGGTGCTTTGGAACCGCCCGCAGAACAGCTTCCTCGGTAAGAGCGCATACGCATCGTTCTATACCGGCCTGCCGGCGCTGCGGATCGACCGCGGGGGCGTGAACGTCGGTGTCTCGCAACCCATCGCTCTGGCGAAGGGTTGGCACGTCGCCGAGTTCGACGTCTATCTGGAAGACGGCGATTGGAATGGCACCGGCGCCCATATCAACCTGGGTAACGGCTATGCCTTCAACTTCCATTTCGTAAATCAGGTCGACTCGGCCGATGTCGTTTCGGGGCCAATGTTCGCGGGCAATGCGCCCAACGGCACGCGACGTCAGTTCGGGATCCTGTTTTACAACGGCGCCCCATCGGGTTCGACCTCCAACTTCTTCCTGATGGCGGGATGGGAGGGCTTTGGCCCTTCGTATGGAAACGGCACCGGCTTCGCCCGAACCATATGGCACAAGGCGCTTATCCGGCCCGCCGCCCAGGGCGAGATCGACGGCCGCAAGGCGCGCGTCGATGCGACGACTAACACTGCCCGCATCGAGCAGGTCAATTCGACTCTCTCCACCCTGTACGGCTCGCTGGCGCAGAGGACCTCGGACGTCGAGGCGAAGGCAGGTAGCGTCGAAGCGCGTACCGGGATCGTCGAGACCGCGGTCGCTAACGCAACCAGCAAGCTTGCGGCGGCACGCGTCGAGATCTCGGCTATCTCGCCAGGCGGTCGAGCATCGATGACTATCCGATCGGACACCACCAATGGCGCCGCGATCGACTTCGGCGCTGACCTCAACATCGTCGGCAATATCAAGGTCCAGAAGACGACTGGCGGCAAGACGATCATGATCGACAGCGACACCGGCATCACCTTCAACAATGGGACGATCATGAAGGTCATGGGCGTCGGTTTCGGCTCCGCAAACCAGTTCGTGGAATGGATGGGGCCGAGCCAGTCCACCCTTGCTCAATGCACTGAGGCGAACGGATACTCGTACACCAAGACCGATGGATCGGGGTATTACGGCGGCGGGCTTTCGGCAGGGACCTTGAAGAACTCGGGTGCTTCGAGCGATTTGGCCGCGTCGATCACGACGAGTGTCGGCCCCTTCGGGTCCAACGGAAAGGCCGTCAGGTATATCGCCAGCTGGTCCTATACGAGCGCAACCAGTGCAACGTACCCCGCCACCGCCGCTGGCCTGCAGCAATATAACAACGCCGTCGCCAGCAACAACGCGACGAGCGACGGGACCGGCGGGCACTACGGCGTTACGACCACCACGCAACCCGCCTCCACCGTCACGCTGAGCCGAGCGTTTGCGGGGCAGGGCGCGCAGCAGCTGGATCAGCGGACCTATTCGAGCCAGCAGTCCTCGTTCGTGGGTCTTGCTCCGGTGGTCGGGGATTCGGCTGGCCGAGCCACGATCACAACGACGATCGGCGGTGGTGCGACGATCGCCGATCCGACGCTGAGTGCGGCGAATAGAACCGTCACGCTGACGCTGGCGCGTGGGTTCACGTCCGGTCTGGCGAACATGATTCAACGCCTGTCTATCGTATCCGTCGAGGAATGATCGCCGGGTGCACGCGCCAGATGTTTCAAAGGAGAGTACCGTGGCTACATTCACCCCCGAGGATCAGACGCTTCTCGACGAACTCAACTACCGCAAGAACTACGTTGCTTGGCAGGAGCGCGAGGCAGCACGCGAAGCACGGCTTTCCGGTCTGGCTGCTCTTACCTCGATCTTCACCGCCGCGGCCGTGACGCCGTTCGCAACGGTATCAGCTGCGCAGTCCGAAGTATTGGCTTCGAGCGATCCGGAAGTGTCGGGCATGCTGTCCAACATCGCTACCGTGATGGGCTACACCGGCCAGTCGATCGTCAGCCTGATCGAACGCCTGTCGACCGCGGAACCGGCGCCAATGACGCCGAGCGAAGCGGCCAAAGCCGCAGCTCCAGACGCTGAGAAGGCCCCGGTCGAGTAGGCCACCGCCTGCCACCCACAAACAAGCAAAGGCTCGCACCATGAAGAACTATACCCTCGCGGGCCTTTGCTTCGCGGGACGGACAGCCGCGTGAGCGACGCACCGCAGCAGCGCCTGGCGCTGAAGGATTACATCACGGTTGGCTGTTCAATCATTGCTGCAACCGCGATCGTCGGGGGCGTGATCCGTGCGGACGGCGGTCGCGCGGCCAAGATCGAGGACAACACGCGGCGCATCGTGATCCTGGAGGAAGCCAACCAGGCCAAGGCCGACCTGCTGACCAAGATCGACGGCCGCACGATCCGGATTGAGACCAAGCTCGAGATGATGGCGCCGGCACCGAAGATCGCATCGCGATGATCGACGGTCCGGTCCTCATGATCTTGGTCGGCACGACGATCCAAGCGCTCCCGCTCGCGTACAGGCTGCTGATCCATATCCGACGTCGGCCGTGCGCCGCGTCGACGCTCGGCGCTCCCGCCCGCACCTGATCCCGCCGGCGGCCGGCTGCCGCCTTCCACAGGAGATACCGATGAACCTCGACGCATTGCGCCGGGTCCGTAGCCTATGGCTGCGCGCTTGGCCGCTGTGGTCCGTGCGCATGTCCGCGCTCGGTGCCCTGCTCACCGGCTTTGCCGCAGCCACCCCCGACACCCTCCTCCAGATTTGGAACGCGCTTCCCGATCAGGTTCGCAGCAGGTTTCCCGAATCTGTTGCGCACTTCATTCCGACGTTGCTGTTCGTTGCAACGATCGTCGTGCGACTGATGACGCAGCCACCGTCCGGCGACCGCAAAAGCCTGTGGCGGTCGGTCAGCGGAAAGGTCGCGCCGAAGGCGGCCGGCGGCATCGCCGCGGCCGCTATCGCGATGATCGCCAGCGTGATCGCCGTCGAGGGTGGTTACGTAAACCACCCGGCAGACCCCGGCGGCGAGACGAACATGGGCATCACCAAGAAGGTCGCCGTAGCGAACGGCTATGAGGGGCCCATGCGCACGCTGCCCCGCAGCGTCGCCGAGAGCATCTATTACGACCGGTACCTGGTCACGCCTGGCTACGCGACGTTGATCCCGATTGATGCCGCAGTGACCGAGGAGCTTTTCGATACCAGCGTCAACATGGGCCCGTCTCGCCCATCGACCTGGTTTCAGCAGTCGACCAACGCTCTGTGCGGCACCACGCTGACGATCGACGGCAGGCTTGGGCCCAGCTCGATCGCCGCTTATCGCTCGTGCCAGGCAAAGATCGGCGCCGCTCCGCTATGCGTTGCGACGCTCGGGATCCTCGATGCGTGGCAGAGCGGCGAGTACGCACGGCTGATCGGTGCGAACCCTAAACTGCAGGTGTTCCAGAAGGGGTGGATCGCCAACCGCGTCGGCAACGTCGATCGCCGCAAGTGCGCCGCGGTGAAGGCGTGACGCAGGCCCGCATCATCTTCGCGATCGTCATTGCGCTGGCGATCGTCGCCGGCGTCGCGATGATCCGCCACAGTGGCGAGACCGCCGGCGGGGCGAAGGTCAGCACCAAGAACGACCAGGTTCATACCGAGCGCGTCGTCGAGGCGCGCGCCGACGAGCGTGCTGCTGCCACCGTCACCCAGTCGATCGCCGCGCGCACCGTCCGGATCGACGCGCAGACCGACGCCTATGTCCAAGCCACGATCGAGGATCTCCGCAATGCGCTCGCCAATGTTCCGCCTGCAGCTGCTGACGCTGCTCTGCCTGCCGCTCCTGTCGACAGCCTGCGAGACAGCCTCAACGCGGGGATCGCTCGCGCGAACCGAGCGGCCCGCGATGCCGGCACTTCCGGAGGACCTGGTCAAGACTGAGCGACTGGCACCGATCGCCGGCAAGCCGACCGGCGAGCTGGTGTCGATCGATAAGGGTGTTCTCGCCGAGATCGTCGAACGGTTCGCCCAGGCGGCCGGCGCGATCGAGCGCGGCAACAACCGGGCAGGGGGCGTGCGCAAGCTCTGGTCGTGCGTCGACGCGATCATGCGGACCGGCGTTACGCCGGCCGGGTGTGAGGCCGCACCGCGCTGATTGCGGGTTGCTAGGTCGCGTGGCATAGCTTCAGCGCTGCTCTGAGCTTAGCCGCGAGGACAGCCCACGCGCGTGGATACCTAGGGTCGCCGGTTCGCCGGGTGGCCCGCCAAATACAAAACCCTTCGGGGAAATACGCGGGGCGTAGCTCCCTGGGTCTGCGCGGCTAACCACCCGGTCCGTCCGGACGGTTGGCCGCGCAGCAACCTCCTCAACAGTTTCGCGACGAATATCGCACCATCCATCCCGCGGCCAATCGGCCGGGGCTCCGCCGATCGCGTCGATCGGCGGCCATCATGGCGCGCGTAGCCCGTGCCTCGTCATGAAGGTCAAACCACTACCATGCATGCTGCTATCGTCGCTCGCCCGCCCGCTCCGTACATGGGCGGCAAGCGCAACCTCGCAACGCGCCTATGCGCGCTGATCGATGCCACCCCGCACAAGGCCTATATCGAGCCCTTCGTCGGCATGGGCGGCGTCTTCCTCCGCCGATCGCGCCGCGCCGCGGTCGAGATCATCAACGACCTGTCCGGCGACGTCGCCAACCTGTTCCGCGTCGTGCGCCGGCACTACGAGCCGTTCGTCCAGGAGCTGCGCTGGCTAATCGCCAGTCGTGCCGAATTCGACCGCCAGAAGGCAACCGATCCGAACACGCTCACCGACATCGAGCGCGCTGTCCGCTTCCTCTACCTTCAGCGCCTGGCGTTCGGGGGCAAGGTTGTCGGCCGGAACTATGGCGTGAAGGCGCGGGACGGTTCGCGTTTCAACCTTGGCAAGCTGCGTGCCGAGCTGAAGTTGCTCAGCCGGCGCCTCGAGCCCGTCCAGGTCGAGCAGCTCGGCTATGCCGACGTCATCCGGCGGTACGATCATGCCGACGCCCTGTTCTATCTCGATCCGCCCTATGATGAGACCACCGGCTACGGCACCGGCTTCGGCCGAGACGACTATGTCGCCATGGCTGCGCAGCTGGCGACGATCGCCGGTCAGTTCATAATGTCGATCAACGACACGCCGTTCGTCCGCGAGGCGTTTGCCGCCTTCGATATACAAGAGGTTGAGACGACCTGGACGATCGGCGCCAAGGCGACCGGCGCCGGCGCAAAGGTCACCGAGCTGATCATCCGCAGCAAGGCGCGCTGAGACTTCGTGCTTTCGAGTACCTATTGCTGCGTCAGCGCCGGGGTATCGCCTACCTAAAAGCGGGGTACATGCCCCGCTGAAACCCGCGGAAAAGCGTCACTGCGGCGGAGAGTTCCTCCGCCGCAGGCCAACGCCTACACCAAATCTTTGCTTAGATCAGTCGTCGAGATCCTGATCGAGCCTCAGATCAAAAATCCGAAATCTCCGTGACGGCAGCTCACGCCTGCAAAGTCTGAGTTCGTTGCGGGCCCCCTCAATCGACAAGCGCAAAGCAACTGTCGACCACGACGGCAACTTCGGATCGGCGATTTCGACCGAATATCGAAGCTCCGTTGGCTGAAACATATTTTCACCTCGATGTTCAAAGGGTACCATATGCTGACCAACGCTGCGGTGAAAGCCGCGCGGTCGCGCGCGACCGCCTACAAGCTGTTCGACCAAGGCGGCCTGCACCTCTACGTCACACCGGGTAACCGGAAGACCTTCCGGATCAAGTTCCGGTTCGGCGGCAAGGAGCAGCTCCTCACAATCGGTTCCGTTCCCGAAGTGTCGCTAGACGCTGCCCGGGCCCGGTGCGACCAGGTGCGCGAGCTGCTCGGCCGCGGCGAGGATCCGCGAACCTCCACTGTTGCGCCGGTCGGCAAGGCACGTGCTTTCGAGAACGTCGCGCGCCAGTGGCATACGCACATGCGCCGGCGCTGGACGGAAGCGCATGCCAGCGATGTCTTGGCTAGCCTCGAGCGCGACGTGTTCCCGGCGATCGGGGCGATGCCGATCGGCGCGGTCACCGTGCCAGTAATCCTGAACGCGCTGCGCGTCATTGAGGAGCGCGGCAGCCTGGTCACCGCAGGCCGCGTCCGGCAGCGAATTTCGGCGGTATTTGCGTACGCGATGGCGGAGGATCTGGTCGACCAGGATCCCGCGGCGATCGTCAGCCGCGCTCTCACGCCGCCTGCGCCGGCACAGCATCACGCCGCGTTGCTCGAGATCGAGGACGCGCGCGGGCTGCTAGCCGCGGCCGAGCTGGTCGACGTCGTGCTGGTGGTGAAACGCGCGTCGCGGTTCCTGGCGCTGACGGCGGTCCGTTTCGCCGCGGTACGCGGGGCGCGCTGGAATGAGATCGAGGATTTCGATGGCGCGGCGCCCTTGTGGCGTGTCCCGGCCGCGCGGATGAAGCTGAAGGCAGTCAAGAAGCTCGATGCGAAGAACGATCACTTGGTGCCGCTGTCACATCAGGCGGTCGCGCTGCTGCGGGAGATCCGCGCGGATATGCATCCGGACGATGCAAATTTGCATGATTTGATCTTCGACCGCGGCGCCGGCCGGATGATCGGCGAGAAGTCGATCGGCGCGCTGTATGATCGGGCCGGGTTCGAAGGGCGGCATGTTCCGCACGGGTGGCGTGCCACTTTCTCGACGCTGATGAACGAGAAATCGGAGGGGGCAGATCGTGATGTTATCGAGAGGGCCCTGGCACATACCCCGAAGGACAAGGTGAGGATCGCTTACGATCGCAGCGCGCAGCTTCAGCGCCTCCGCGATCTGTTCCAAGAGTGGGCGGATCTGTTGTCGCCGGCGGCGACGCCTGCCGGCTAACTTGAATCGGGCTGGACGAGACCGGCGGCTAGATCCTCGTGGTACTGCAGACAGTCCGCGAGGTTTCGCCAGTCGTAATCGCCGACGATCCAGTCGTTGCCGCATGCGCGGCAGTATTCCATGCCCACACCACCGCCACCACCGCCGAGAATGTCGGTGCCAGGCGCGCCGCAGAATTGACATGGCTCGTGCTCGAACGCGTCCCAGTCGTCGGCTGCGATCGAGCCGAGCGGGGCATTCGATCCGATCCGCCACGCCGGATGTGTTGCATCACCGCGGCCGCTGACGAAGCGACAGATCGCCAATCGCGCCGCCCACTGCCGGGTGCGGTCGAACCGACCGTCCGTAATTCGATCGAGAGGCGTCATTTGGGTCTCTGGTTCGACAGCGCCGCATACGCGACGCAAGAAAAGAACAACGACTTTCGCACACTTCCCCCATCGACAGCCCGGGGCGGCGCAAGCCGCCTCGCTCCGACAGCCGGGTCTTGGCGGTCGGGTTCTTGAGGCATGCCGTTTCGGCTTTGGGGGAATATCAAACTAGCGCCGGCTCCGCGTTCAGCGGAGACGTTCCTTATTCCTCATACCTGAATGCAGGATAGAGCACATATCATGTACTCGCGTTAGCGAACGAAGAAGACGCGCTGGCGAGGGCAGCGCGCAGGGCCGGGTCCTGGACTTCGCGCGGCACTGCCGGCGCACCGGGTGCCACGGCGGCAGGGACGGCCCCCAGGCGGCGGAGCTTAGCAACGAGGATCTGCATGTACCGCTGCCATGTTCGGGGCGCCATGCTGCGCCGATGGTCGAAATAATATGCGTTCGACGTCTGCTCACGCTGAGGGGCAAACTCGCCGTCATTGTTCGTCCGGATGCTACGGCGCACCCAATCCACGAAGCCGCGGCTCTTCAGCCGCTTTATCGCCTCGATCGCCGCGTTGCGGCTGCACACCGCCCACTCAGCGATCGTATCATACGACGGGAAGAGCGCGCCGGTGGCGAAGTCGATCTTCGCAAGCAGCGCCTCGAGAACGGTCACGTCGATGCGCGTCAGCCGGCCGTCGGCGCGCGCGATCGTCGCGTCGAGGCGCTCGATCTCGTGGCGAAGCGTCGCCGGCCGGCCGATCGGGGCCTGCCCTTGCGCGACAAGCGTCGCCAGTTCGGCCGCGAGTGCGTCGCGTAACTCGCGGACCTCGCGCAGCCGACGGTTGGGAAGTTCTTTCCAGTCCTGCCGGCGCTGCTCCTTCGCGCTCTGAACTAGCGCCTCGCCGTGGATCACGCCCTGGGCATGCGATCCGTCGCCGACCTTCTTCCAGGGCTGCGCCCGCAGGTCGTCGACATCGTAGCTGAGGCGCCGCGGCACGCGCCGGCCCTCGCCATGATCGGGACCCCGCGACTTCTCCGCGAACCGTGCGCCCGCGCCGCGAATCAGATTACGGACAGCCTGGCCGGATGGCGCACCTTCGTCCCGGCCCATCACGCCGCACCACCTACGGAGCGCTGCGCTCCGCGAGCTGCTGTGCCGGCTGAAGGTCGACAATCAGAAGATCGGCCCATGCCTGCGCGATCGCGCGCCGACGTGGCATGTAGAGCGCTCGATTGTACGCAGCTTCCGAGGCGGACATTCCGAGCGGAAGATGTGCCAACATCAGATCGATCACGGCGCGATCGCCCGTCCGATCCTCGGCCGCGGCTAGCTCGTTCATTACGGTCGAGAACGTCGCTCGCCAGCCATGAGGAACGTGTCGACCGCGTTGACCGGCATCCCGGTATAGCTTCGACAGCGTATTGTCGCTGAGCGGGTTCTTCGGACTGCTGACGCTGGGGAAGAGCAGGGGCCCGTTCCCGAAACGCTGCAGCGCTACGCGAACGACCTGAACCGCCTGCGTCGACAGTGGAATTACGAACTCGAAGTCGGCGTCGTTCTTCCGCTCGACCGTCAACTTCATCTTCTCCGCGGGTACCCGCCAAATGGGTGATGTCGAATCGAGCCCCTCGAATTCCTGCGGCGCCGCCATCCGTATGACCCCAGGCCGAGCGGCCGTCAGCGCGAGCAGGCGCGAAGCCAGCTTCGTTGCCGGGAAGGCGTCCATTGCTTCGACCTTGGCCAGCACCGCCGTTGCCTCGCTGGCCAATCGCACCGCCGGCCGACGTCCCTTGACCATAGGCAGCAGCGCAGGCTTCACGACGTGCGCCGGGTCGGTCTCCGTCAGACCGGCGCCAATCGCGTACAGGAAGATCTCCGACATGTGCTGGCGCAGCCGGTGCGCGGTCTCGATTGCCGCGCGCTCCTCGACCGCCCGCAGAGTCTTCAGCACCATCGGCACGGTTATCGATCCGATCGGCACCTTGCCGAGTGCGGGGAAGATGTCCTTCTCCATACTCGCCAGCGCTTTCGCCGCGTAGCGCGGAGACCAGGTCGGCGTCTGCGCTGTGTGCCAAGCGCGCGCTATCGGTTCGAACAGCCGAAGCGATTCGGCAGTAACCGTCGCCTCCCGCTGTTTGCGCTCGATCGCCGGATCGATCCCGGCCCGGAGCAGCTGGCGCGCCGCGTTGCGCATTTCCCGCGCGTCCTCGAGCAACACGTCCGGATAGCCGCCGAACGTCAGCCGCTTCTCCTTGTTGCCGAATCGATACTTCATCCGCCACGATCGGAAGCCGGTGGTCGTAACGAAGAGATACAAGCCGTGCGCGTCGGCAAGCTTCTGCGGCTTCTCGGCTTTCCGTGCATTCCGACACTTCGCGTCGGTCAGCATGCGGTGCCCCTAGCGCTGAAAACTGGTGTCCCCAAAGTGCCCCCACTTGGGGCCGGATGCCCCCGAACGGCTTCGAACCGTACCGAACTTCAAATGTGAGGATTTCCGCGGGCTTGCAAGCCTCCGCGGGCTTCTCGGCACCCCCGCGAACGAGGAAATGGCTCCCTGAGTAGGATTCGAACCTACGGCCACTCGATTAACAGTCGAGAGCTCTACCGCTGAGCTATCAGGGAACGTTGCCGGAGGCGGCTCTATAAACGGCCGGTCGGACGATGCAAGCGGGTTTCGCCGCAAAAATGCAAAGTCCGCGATAAACCGGGGTCAGGCGACGAACTGCTCCATCGTGATCCGGTCGTCGAGCGCGTGCTCGGGATCGAACAGCAGAGTCAGTTCGCGCGCGCGGTCCATGCAGATGTCGACGCGCGCGACGTTGCGGATCTCGCGCTGGTCGGCGACGGCGGAGACGGGGCGCTTGCCGGGATCGAGCACGCGGATGCCGATCCTTGCCTTGTCGGGCAGGATCGCGCCGCGCCAGCGCCGGGGGCGGAACGGGCTTATCGGGGTCAGCGCGATCATGCCCGAGCCGAGCGGCAGGATCGGGCCGTGCGCGGACAGGTTGTACGCGGTCGAGCCGGCAGGCGTCGCGACGAGGATGCCGTCGCAGGCGAGTTCGGGCAGGACGATGCGATCGTTGACGGTCACTTCGAGATTGGCGGTCTGGCGGGTCTCGCGCAGGAACGACACCTCGTTGATCGCGGGCAGCGTGTGCGTGCGCCCGTCGACGCCGAGCGCGGTCATACTGAGCGGGATGACCTTGAACGGTTTCGCGCGCTCCAGACGGTCGGTGAGACCATGGTGGCGCCATTCGTTCATCAGGAAGCCAACGGTGCCGAGGTTCATCCCGAACACCGGCACCGGCGGCTTGCGACGCTCCAGCATCGAGTGGAGCGTCTGCAACATGAAGCCGTCGCCGCCGAGCGCGATGATGACATCCGCCTCTTCGACGGACACCCACTCGCCCATGTCGGCGAGTTCGGCCTCTGCGGCACGAGCGGGCGGGGTATTGGACGCGACCAGCGCCCGCCGCTCGTACCGACTCATCCGCCCGTAACGCTCATGTGACGCGCGACCGCGGGGCCTTCGCCCTGGCCGATGCGGAAGTCGTGCGCCTTGGGCTTGGCGTAAAGCCCTGCGTCGATCGCCTCGTCGAGGCCAGCGGTGCCGCCTTCGCGCAATGCCGCCTTCAGGTCGACCTGATCGTCATGGCCGAGGCACATGTACAGCTTGCCCTCGGTGGTCAGGCGCACACGGTTGCAGCCGTCGCAGAAATTGGCGGTCAGCGGCGAGATCAGTCCGAGCCGCGTGCGCGAGCCGTCTACGTTCCAGTAGCGCGCCGGGCCACCAGTCTTGTGCGCGTCGCGCGCGAGCGTGAACTGCTCGCTCAGTTCGTCGAACACCTTGGTCAGCGGCAGGAAGCGATCGGTCCGGTCTTCGTCGATCGCGCCCAAAGGCATCGTCTCGATCAGCGACAGGTCGAAGCCCTCATCGCGGCACCAGGCGAGCATCGGCGCGATCTCGTCCTCGTTGAAGCCCTTCAGCGCGACCATGTTGATCTTGATCGCCAGCCCCGCGTCGCGGGCCGCGTAAATGCCGCCGATCACCTGCGACACGTCGCCATGGCGGGTGATGTAGCGGAAGCGCTCGGGATCGCGGCTGTCCATGCTGACATTGACGCGGCAGATACCGGCATCGACCATAGCCTCGGCATGCTGCGCCAGGCGCGTGCCGTTGGTGGTCATCGTCAGTTCTTCGAGACCCGACCCGATGTTGTGGCCAAGGCGCTGGACCAGTTCGGCGACATCGCGGCGCACGAGCGGCTCGCCACCCGACAGCCGGATCTTGGTCACGCCGCGCGCGATGAAGCGCTCGGCGATGATCGCGATCTCTTCCAGGCTCAACAGCTTGCTGCGCGGCAGGAACGTCATCTTTTCGGACATGCAGTAACGACAACGCAGGTCGCAGCGATCGGTCACCGAAATCCGCAGGTACTTGATCGTGCGACCATGCGTATCGCGCAGCGGCTTTTGCAATGAGGCTGGCGCGATCGTCATCGCATCAGAGCTAGGGGCTGACTTGGTCGGTAACAAGGCCGGACCGGCTGGTAATGGATTGGCGGAGGGCGATACGCCAGCTAGGCTCGCACCGATTGGCTGGGGTGCGACGGGAATGGAAGACATGCAGACGGCAACGACGCTGTTCGCGATATCGTTCCGTCAACGCGATGAAATCGCGGAGATTTTGGCGTCCGCTGGCGCCGGTGCCGGCTGGCACGCGGTGGTCGTGCAGGACGCCCAGGCGATCGAAAGTCGCTTCCTGGCGAGCGGCGCCGCGGTGGCCATGATCGACGCGCGTGGTGCGCTCGACGACGCGCTTTCGGCGACGCGCTCGCTGGGAGGGCTCGTCGCCACCAACGGCGCGGCGTTACTGGTCCTGGTCTCTCGTGGCGACGTCGAGGCGATCGGCGAATTCTTCGATGCGGGCGCGACGCAATTCCTCGCCAGTCCGGCGAGCGATAGCGAACTGGTGCAGGCGCTGCGCTTCGCCGGGCGTCATGCGGCGCGTGCCTCGGGCGGCACGATCGACCGACGCGGCATACCCGGCGCGTCGTTGTACGATCGCGAGACGGGCGACGCGCGGCGCTGGATCGTCGGGCGGATCGCCGACGACCGGCCGGTCGCGGTCGTGCTGGTCGCATTGTCGCGGCTCGATATCGTCAATGCCGCGCATGGCCGACCCGCGGTGGACGGGCTGATCGAGGCCGCGGTCCGCCGTGCGGAGACCGTCGCGCGGGAGGCGATCGGCGTCGAGGCGATGGTCGCGCGGCTCGGCGGGTCGGAGTTCGTGCTGGTGATCGAGGCGTCGGGCGCCGCGGTGACGGCCGCGATCACCGCGCTGGACGCCGCCCTCGCGCGGCCGTTCGCGGTGGCGGATACGCGCGCCGTGCTCGGGTGTCGGTTCGGCGTGGCGCAGCGCCAGCCGGGCGACGATGCGGCGGCGTTGCTGCGCCGTGCGAGCGAGGCGCTGGCCGAGGCGAAGGCGAGCGACGGATCGGTGCTGCACGTCGCGCTGCCCGACGGAGTCGCGCCGATCGACGCGCTGGCGATCGACCTCCACCATGCGATCGAACGCGACGAGATCGATCTGCGCTGGCAGCCGCAGGTCGAGATCGCGAGCGGCAGGATCACGGGGGTCGAGGCGCTCGCGCGGTGGAGCCATCCGAAGCTGGGGCCGCTCGGCGCCGACGCGCTGTTCGATGCTGCCGACCGTGCCGACCTGGGGATCGCGCTGTCCGATCACATCCAGCGGCTCGTGCTCGCGCGCGCGGTTGCCTGGCCGGCGGAATTGGGGACGCTGCGCGTGTCGCTGAACCTCACCGCGGCCGATATCACGCGACCCGGCTTCGGTGCGCTGTTCCTGGCGCGGATCGACGAGAGCGGGTTTCCGCGCGGGCGGCTGACCGTCGAGATTACCGAGACCGGGCTGATCGAGGACCTTGCCGCGGCATCGGCGTTGCTGGCGGAACTGCGCGGGGCAGGGTGCCGGGTGGCGATCGACGATTTCGGCACGGGCTATTCGAGCCTCGCCTATCTGAAGTCGCTGCCGCTCGATTACGTCAAGATCGACAAGTCGCTGGTGCGAGACATCGACGGCAGCGCGCGCGACCGCGTGGTGGTCGCCGGCGCGATCACGATGGCGCGTTCGCTGGGCCTTGCGGTGATCGCCGAGGGGGTCGAGCGACCGTCGCAGCTCGAACTGCT
Source organism: Sphingomonas sp. CFBP 13603 (assembly GCF_014892665.1). Classification (NCBI taxonomy): domain Bacteria; kingdom Pseudomonadati; phylum Pseudomonadota; class Alphaproteobacteria; order Sphingomonadales; family Sphingomonadaceae; genus Sphingomonas; species Sphingomonas sp. CFBP 13603. The sequence continues at coordinate 551,365 of NZ_JADBIA010000001.1, forward strand.
CGCCGCGGGTGGGTGCAGCCTGTACCAGGGCTTCCTGCTGTCGGAGCCGGTCGGCGAGGCGGCGTTGCTCGAACTGATGGCGAGAGAATGATGCGTACCCTGATGCTACCCTTCGCGCTGATGACGGTCGCGACAGCGGCGCCTGCCCAGACGCGAACGCAAACCTCCGCCGAAACCGCGATCCGCCAAAGCATGGAGGTGAGTGCCGCGGGATGGAATGCCGGCGATCTCGTGCGGTTCATGGATGTGTACGCCGATGATGCGGTGTTCGTGACGCCGAAAGGTCTGCTGCGCGGCAAGGAGGCGATCTCCGCGAAATACCGGCCGAGCTTTCGCGGAACGGGCAATGCGCGCGGCAAGCTGTCGTTCGCGTTCCTCGAGATGCGCGGGATCGATCCGCGTCACGTGATGCTGTTCGCGCGGTGGACGCTGACAGGGCCCTCGACCACCGAATCCGGCATGACCACGCTGGTGTTCGAGCGGCGCGGCGCGGCGTGGCAGATCATCGCCGACCACAGCAGCTGATGCGTGCCGGGCACGCATATCGGGATGGTGAAATGACGCAAACGCTCGACCGCGCGACAGCAGCGCGGTTTGCCGAACTGACGTTGGGGCATCTGACCCGCGAATGGCCGTACAAGCTCGACCAGACGCTGGCCGGGCCCGACGATCTCGCGCTGCCGAAGACGTTACACCCCGTATTCCACGGCAGTTTCGACTGGCATAGCTGCGTTCACGGCTGGTGGCAGGTGATGCGCCTCGCGCGGCTGTATCCCGACATGGCGCAGGCCCGCGCGGTCGAGGCGCTCGCGGACCGGATGCTGGTGCCCGCGTTGATCGCGGGGGAGGTCGCGTATCTGGACCGGCCGATGACGGGCGGGTTCGAGCGTCCTTACGGTTGGGGATGGCTGCTCGCGCTGCACGACGAGCTGGCGCTGCGTCCCGATCGGCCATGGGCGGCCGCGGTCGAGCCCTTGGCACGCGCGTTCGCGGCCCGGTTTGCGGCGTATCTGCCGAAACTGATCTACCCGGTGCGGAGCGGGAAGCATGATTGCACCGCGTTCGCGCTGGTCCACGCGCTGCGCTGGGCGCGGACGCGCGATGCATCGCTCGCCGCACTGATCCAGACGCGCGCGCGGGACTGGTATGGCGACGATCGCGACTGCCGCCCGTTCGAGCCCAGCGGGGAGGATTTCCTGTCGGCGACGCTGTGCGAGGCGGCGTTGATGAAAGACGTGCTGGGCGACGACTTCGCACCGTGGCTGGCGGCGTTCCTGCCCGATCCGTTCGGTGCCGCGACGGCGTGCCTGCGCTCTGCCGCGATCGTCAGCGACCGGTCGGACGGCCGGCTCGCGCATCTCGACGGCGTGAACCTGTCGCGCGCGTGGTGCTGGCGGACGATCGCCGACGCGCTGCCAGATCCTGCCACGGCGCGCGCGATCGCCGACGCGCACTTGGCGGAGGCGCTGCCGCATCTCGCGGACGACTACATGGGTGAGCATTGGCTGGCGACGTTCGCACTGCTCGCGCTCGAGGCTGAATGATCTGAAGAGAAGGGGCTGGCGTAGCGGACCACGCTGCCTAAGGTCGCATCATCGAACGAAAGAGAGTGATGATGCAAAGACGCCTGCCGTTCCTGGCCTTGCTGGCCCTTTCCACGACCGCGCTGGCCCAGACGTCGGCCCCCGCAACCGACCCGAACGCGTATCTCGAGGACATCCACGGCGCGCGTGCGCTCGATACCGTCAAGCGGTGGAACACGCAGTCGCTCGCCGCGCTCGAAGCCAAGCCCGGCTATGCGCGCTACCGCCAGCGCGCGCTCGACCTGTTGCAGGCGGATCGCCAGATCGCGACGCCCGACCAGATCCTCGGCGATCAGGTGCTGAACCTGTGGCAGGACAAGACCAACGTGCGCGGCCTGTGGCGGGTCGCCTCGCTCGCCTCGTTCACCAGCGGCAAGCCGGTATGGCGGACGCTGATCGACGTGGATGCGCTGGGCAAGGCCGAGGGCAAGAGCTGGGTGTGGAAGGGCGCGACGTGCCGCTCGCCGTCGTACGACCGCTGCATGGTCGAACTGTCGAACGGCGGCGGCGATGCGGTGGTCGAGCGCGAGTTCGACATTCCGACGGGCAAGTTCGTGACCGACGGCTTCGTCGTGCCGAGCTTCAAGACCGGGCTGAACTGGGCCGGGCCTAACGCACTGTACGTCGCAACAGATTTCGGGCCCGACAGCCTCACCAAGTCGGGCTATCCGCGCACCGTGAAGCGGTGGCAGCGCGGCACGCCGCTTGCCGCGGCAACGATCGTCACGAGCGCGACGCCGGACGATGTCGGGATCGAGACCAACGTCTTCTCCGAAGGCGATCGCCGTTATGCGCTGGTCTCCCGCAACGTCGACTTCTTCCATTCCAAGCGCAGCCACATCGCCGATGACGGCCGGCTGGTGCCGTCGCCTTTGCCCGACGATGCGGTGATGAGCACCGTGCTCGACGGGCGGCTGATCGCGACGCTCGCCTCGGACTGGCGCGGCATCCCAAGCGGGTCGGTGATCGCGTATTCGATCGCCGACGTGCTGGCAGGCCGCGCGCCGGCGATCGAGCGCGTGCTGGTACCGACCGCGACGCAGGCGGTGGAGCAGGTGGATTCGAGCAAGTCGGTGCTGTGGGTGAAGATGCTCGACGACGTATCGGGCCGGCTCGTATCGCTGACGCGCGGCGCGGACGGCATCTGGACGCAAGGCGTTGCGGCGCTGCCGACCGCATCGACGATCCATCTCGAAGCGACCGCGGGCAAGGACGATGTCGCCTTCGCGGTGGTCGAGAGCTTCCTGAGCCCGCCCGCGCTCTATGCCGTCCGCCCCAACGCGAAGCCGGTGGCGGTCGACACGCTGCCCGCGCGGTTCGACGCCTCGACGATGCAGGTCGAACAGCGGTTCGCGACGTCGAAGGACGGGACGAAGATCCCGTATTTCCTCGTGCGCAAGAAGGGCACGACTGGCCCGGTGCCCGCGCTGGTCCACGCGTATGGCGGGTTCCGCAACGCGCAGACGCCGACCTACCTCGTCGACCAGCCCTATCGCTCGGGTCCGGCCGGGTTGTTCTGGGTCGAGGAGGGCAACGCGTTCGTGCTCGCCAACATCCGCGGCGGCGGCGAATACGGGCCGCGCTGGCACCAGATGCCGCTGCGCGAGAACCGGCAAAAGGCGTATGACGATCTTCATGCGGTCGGCGACGATCTGGTCCGCACCGGTGTCAGTGCGAAGCGGAAGATCGCGGTCTCGGGCCGCTCGAACGGTGGCCTGCTGGTCGGCGTCGCGATGGAGCAGCGGCCCGACCTGTACGGCGCGATCGTCATGGGATCGCCGTTGCTCGACATGCAGCGCTATTCGCATCTGTCGGCAGGCGCATCGTGGATCGGCGAATATGGCGACCCGGACAAGCCCGCGGACTGGGCGTTCATCTCGCAATATTCGCCGTACCAGAATTTGAAGCGCGCCGTGAAATACCCGACGCCGTTCATCTACACCTCGACCGAGGACGACCGCGTCCACCCTGGCCACGCGCGCAAATTCGCCGCGCGGCTGGAGGCGTATGGCGATCCGTTCTTCTATTACGAGAACCCCGAAGGCGGCCACGCGGCGGGCGCCGACAAGATCGAGGACGCCAAGCGCGCGGCGCTCGTCACCGTGTATCTGAACGCGCAACTCGCGCCACAACGCTGATCGTCAGGAATCCATGATGCGTAATTTCCGTCTGTTGCTCGGCGCCGCGATGCTCGCGCTGCCCGTTTCGTCGATCCCCGCGCCCGTGCTGGCCGCGCAAGCCGAGACGAGCGCGTTCGCGTCGCTGTCGAAGCGCTATGTCGATGGCCTCGCCCGCCTCAATCCGTCGTCGGCGACCGCGCTCGGCGATCACCGGTTCGACACGCAGATCACCGACATGTCCGCCGCGGGGCGTGCCAAGCGTGAGGCGTTCTCGAAGGCGATGCTCGCCGATCTCCAGCGGATCGACCGCAAAGCCCTGTCGCGCGAGGAGCAGGTCGACGCGGCGCTGCTCGATAATGCGCTGCGCTACGACATCTGGGATACCGAGACGCTCGGCGGGTGGGCGTGGGACCCGCAGGTCTATAACGACATCGCCGGCAGCTCGCTCTATTCGCTCGCCGCGCGCGATTTCGCGCCGTGGCCGCAGCGGCTAAATGCGGCGACCGCTCGGATGGAGGCGCTCCCCGCATTGCTGGCCCAGGCACGCGCCAACATCGTGGTCGCGCGCGTACCGTCGATCTACGCGACGACCGTGGCGAAGCAGAACAGCGGCATCGTTGACATCGCCGAGAGCATGCTCGCGCCGCACAAGAGCGAATTGTCGGCAGCCGACGCAAAGCGGTTCGACGCCGCGCTCGTTAAACTGAAAGCGGCGGTCGCCGAGCATCAGGTCTGGCTCGACAAGACGCTCGTTCCCGGCGCGAAGGGCGACTTCCGCCTCGGCGCTGCGCTCTACGACAAGAAGCTCGGCTTCGCGCTGCAATCCGACCTCACCCGGACCGAGATCAAGCGCCGCGCGCAAGCCGCGATCGTCGACACGCGCGCGCAGATGTACGCGATCGCGCGCCAGATCTTCGGCGCCAAGAAGGGCGCGCTGCTGCTTCCCGACAAGCCGTCCGAAGCGCAGCAACAGGCCGCGATCCAGCTCGCGCTCGAACTCACCTACGCCAAGCGCCCGCCACGTGACGGCATGATCGACGCCTCGATCAAGGCGCTGGCGCAGGCGACCGCGTTCGTCCGCGAGAAGGGGCTGGTCGGGATGCCCGACAGCCCGGTCAAGATCATCACCATGCCCAAGTTCCAGCAGGGCGTCGCGGTCGCCTACTGCGATTCCCCCGGCCCGCTGGAGAAGAACCTCGGCACGTTCTTCGCCGTCTCGCCGATCCCCGACGACTGGACCGAGGCGCAGGCGACCTCGTTCCTCAGCGAATATAACGACTACATGATCCACGACCTCGCGGTGCACGAGGCGATGCCGGGGCATTACCTCCAGCTCGCGCATGCCAATGCGACTCAGTCGACGCTGCGCGCGGTGCTCGGCTCGGGGCCGTTCGTCGAGGGCTGGGCGGTGTACGCCGAGGGCATGATGGCGGACGAGGGCTATCTGAACGGCGATCCGCTGTTCAAGCTCACCGTGCTCAAGATGCGACTCCGCTCGATCTCGAACTCGCTGCTCGACATCGGCATCCACACCGAAGGCATGACGCGCGAGCAGGCGATGCAGTTGATGACGCACACCGCGTTCCAGCAGGAACGCGAGGCGGCGGGAAAATGGGTCCGCGCCTCGCTCGGCTCGACTCAACTGCTGAGCTATTTCACCGGCTATTCGGAGCACATGGCACTGCGCGAAGAGGCCAGGAAGCGGCAGGGCGCGGCGTTCGATCTCAAGCGCTACAACGACGCGCTGCTCGCGCATGGTTCGCCGCCGGTCCGCTACGTCCGCGAACTGCTGTTCGACCTGCCGATCGGCTGAAGCAAGCAAAGAAATGATGCCCGAACCGGTTGGCGGCTTCGGGACTGGCAACCCCGTGCGACACAAAATCGCACGGGGTTGCCGAAACACCGTGACGACAGACTATCCGCGCGGTTCGCGCGCACGATGCGTCCGTCTGGCAGGACGCCCTGCGTAGTTTCCGATCCTGACATGCCGCGTTGGCGGTAGCTATTTCGCCGATCGTGATCCGGTCGCGACGGTGCGATCGGAACGCCCGCCGCGTAAGCCCCGCCGCGCCATCGCGCGACGCCACTGACCGCGCCGTCATCATAGCCAGAAAGCGCATCATCATGGCCTATCAAAGCGTCAATCCGTTCGATGGCAAGCTCGTCGAAGCGTTCGAAACCCTCAGCGATCCGCAGCTCGAAACCAGGATCGCGGCAGCGGACGCGTGCTTCCGGACATGGCGTTATATGCCGTACGCCGAACGGGCGAAGATCATCGCCAGGGCCGGCCAAATTCTCCACGCGCGGGCCGACGAACTCGCCCGCATCATGACGACCGAAATGGGCAAGCGGATCGGCGAGGCGCGTGGCGAAGTGGAATTCAGCGCGCGTATCATGGCGTATTACGCCGCGAATGCGGAACGCTTCCTGGCGCCGGTCAAGCTCAGCCCCACCAATGGCGAGGCGCATATGGAAAGCAGCCCGATCGGCGTGATCTTCTGCGTCGAGCCCTGGAATTTCCCCTATTACCAGCTTGCTCGCGTCGCCGGGCCGCATCTCATGGCGGGCAATACGATGGTGGTGAAGCACGCCGGCATCGTGCCGCAGTGCGCGATCGCCTTCGAACAGGTGATGATCGAGGCGGGTGCGCCGGTCGGCCTCTATACCAATCTGCCGATCAGCCACGACCAGTCCGACACCGTAGTGGACGACCCCCGTATCAAGGGCGTCGCGCTGACCGGCAGTGTCGAAGCCGGCCGCAGCATCGCCGCGCGGGCGGGCAGGAACCTGAAGGTTTCCTCGATGGAACTGGGCGGCAGCGATGCCTTCATCGTGCTAGAAGATGCGGATCTCGACCTGACGGTGCCCTGGGCGGTGTGGGGCCGGATGTACAATACCGGCCAGACCTGCTGCGCCGCAAAGCGGTTCATCGTGGTCGAGAGCATGGCTGACGCCTTCCTCGCGAAGTTCAAGGCCGCGCTGGCTCTGCTCGAAGCGGGCGATCCGATGGACGATGCAACCACGCTTGGTCCGCTCTCGACCGAGCGGGCGCTGGTCGATCTTCTCGAGCAGGTCGACGGTGCGGTCGCGCACGGTGCGAAGGTCGCGCTGGGCGGCAAGCGGATAGATCGTCCGGGGTCGTACATGGCGCCGACCATCCTGACCGATATCGCGCCGGGCAATCCTGCGTTCCGTCAAGAATTCTTCGGCCCGGTCACATCGTTCTTCCGCGTGAAGGACGAGGAGGCCGCGATCGCGCTCGCCAATGATTCCGACTTCGGTCTGGGTGGTTCGGTATGGACCGCCGATGTCGCGCGCGGGCGGCGCGTCGCCAGCCGGGTCGAGACGGGCATGATGTTCATCAACAACATCGACTGGACCGATGCGGAACTGCCCTTTGGCGGGATCAAGGACTCCGGATACGGCCGCGAACTCGGCGACATGGGCATCCAGCAGTTCGTCAACAAAAAGCTCGTTCGCACGCACGACGTGAAGGCGCCCGCCTGACGCTGCTCGAAAATGCCCGGCGGGCAATGCGCCGTCGGGCACCTCGGATGCGCAGGAGGAGATGCAAAAAAGCGCTATTCTGCCCACGTACCCTCGCGCACGGGCAAGGCCGGTATCTTCAGTGATGCGCGCCGCCGCCGCGAAGGTCTAAAGCATTTCCAGCGGAGAACGTTGGCGCGGACGGGGGAACGCCGCGTCGAGCGCCGCGATCACGCCGCCCGACAGCACCAGGTTCGCAGCGGCGGCGTTGTCGCGGACATGCGCAACGGTGCTGGCCTTGGGGATCGCAATGACCCCATCCCGGCGCAGGACCCAGGCAAGCGCGACCTGCGCCGGCGTCGCGCCGATGCTTTTCGCCAACTCTGCCAGCACCCGGTTGGCGAGCAGCCGACCCTGCTCGACCGGGCTATACGCCATGACCGGGATGGCCTGCGCTTCCAGCCAGGGGAGCAGGTCATGTTCCGGTCCCCGTCGGCCCAGATTGTAGAGGATCTGGTCGGTTGCGCAGCCTTCGCCACCCGCCTGGATCAGTTCCTCCATGTCGTCGGTATCGAGGTTGCTGACGCCCCAGTGACGGATCTTGCCCGCCGTTCGCAGCACTTCCATCGCCTCGATCGTCTCGGCGAGCGGCACCGATCCGCGCCAGTGAAGCAGGTACAGGTCGAGCCGATCGGTGCCGAGCCGCTTCAGGCTGGCCTCGCACGCCTTGGCGAGGCGCGTCCGCGACGCGTTTTGCGGATAGGCCTTGCTGACGAGGAATATCTCGTCGCGAACCGGGCCCAGTGCTTCGGCGATCACGCGTTCGGCGGCACCGTCGCCGTACATCTCGGCGGTGTCGATCACCGTCATGCCGTGCTCGACGCCCTCGCGCAGCGCCGCGATCTCGGCTGCGCGGTGCGCTGGCCGTTCTCCCATCATCCAGCTGCCCTGGCCGAGCGCCGGTATCTTTTCCCCGCTCGGTAGCGTCACCGTCTTCATCGAACTTCCCATCAATATCGGTGTCACGCGTTCAACGCGGCACGGCATCTTTTGCTGCATCGGCCTTGTCACAGCGAAGATCTGGGGCGGATCGGACCGGAATGGAGCATGGCAGGGCACGGACCCGCGCAGTGCGACAAAACCAGTTCGATGACGGTATCTTAACCAAAGCGAGTTCATTGGAACTAACATAAGCTAAGGTCTATCGGGGAACGGGTGCGGTGAAGGGTGTTGTGTTCAACTTGCTGGAGCAGGCCGTCACCGATACATATGGCGACGACGCCTGGATCGACCTGCTCGAAGCGGCCGGGGTCGACGGTGCCTATACCTCGCTCGGCAGCTATCCGGATGCGGAGATCGTCGCGCTCGTCGATGCCGCGGCGCATCATCTCGATCTTCGCCCCGCCGACGTGTTGCAGTGGTTCGGCAGGGCGGCGATGCCGATGCTCGCCGACCGCTATCGGCCGTTTTTCGCGGGGCATGTATCGGCGCGCAGCTTCGTGCTGAGCGTCAACGACATCATCCATCCGGAAGTCCGCAAGCTCTATTCGGGCGCGGGGTGTCCGCATTTCCACTTCGGCGACGATGCCGAGGGGCGGCTGGTCATCGGCTATCAATCCCCGCGACGGATGTGCCATCTCGCGCACGGGTTCGTCGAGGGGGCGGCCGACCATTACGGTGAACGCGTCACGATCGAACACCTGGCCTGCATGCAACACGGCAACCCTGTCTGCCGGCTCGCGGTGCGCTGGCTTCCTTGAAGCACTTCGTTGCCCCTGAACCCCGCGATCTCGCCACCCGGCTCGCGCGTGCGGAACGGCGGACCGCGCGGGAACGTGCTGCGCGTTTGGAGGCGGAGGCGATCGCGGAACAGGGGTTGCGACGTCTGTACGAAAGCCAGCAGCGGCTGTTGCTTCTCCAGCGGATCACCGATGGTGCCAACCAGACGGCCGAGATCGAGACCGCGTTGCACGTCGCGGTCACGGAAATCTGTCGGCATATGGACTGGTCGTTCGGCAACGCGCTGCTCGTATCGGGGCAGGGCGACACGGTGACCGGGTGCGACGTCTGGTATGCGGCTGACCCCGACGTGATGTTTCCGTTCGTCGAAGCGTCGCGGGGGGTAAGCTTTGGAAAGGGCGCGGGCCTGCCCGGCCGCGTCCTGATGGATGTCCGGCCGCACTGGATCGACAACGTCATGGTGGATCCCAATTTTCCGCGCGTCGCCGCGGCGGCGCAATGCGGATTGGCCGCGGCGTGTGCGTTTCCCGTCATGGTCGGCGATGAAGTGGCGGGCGTCCTAGAATTCTACGCGCGGCGTCTCATCGTTCCCGATCACGACCTGCTCGGGATCATGGGGCAGATCGGAACACAGCTCGGCCGGGTGATCGAGCGCGATCGCGCGCGCCGCGGGCTGATCCACGACGCGCTCCACGACGCGATGACCCGGTTGCCGAACCGCACCTTGTTCATGGAACGCGCCGAAAGCGGGTTTGCGCGGATGCGAAGCCGACAGGGGGCCGGTATGGCGGTGATGGTCGTCGACCTCGACGGCTTCAAGGCGATCAACGATACGCTCGGCCATCATGCGGGCGACGCGCTGCTGATCGAAATCGCCCGTCGCATGCAGGCGTGCATCGCCGCGGCGGAGGACACGGCACGCGACGGCGGCGCCGCATGGCAGGCGACGCTCGCCCGGGTCGGTGGGGACGAGTTCAACGTGTTGGTCGACGGCGTCGACGACCCGGCCAGCGTCGGCGACCTGGCCGACACGATCCACCGCTGTCTCGCCGCGCCCAGCGTGCTTGCGGGTACGCATGTCCGCTGCCAGGCGTCGATCGGGATCGCGCACGGCACGACCGCGTATGGCGACGTCGGCCAGATGCTGCGCGACGCCGACCTCGCAATGTACCGCGCAAAGTCGCACGGTCGCGGGCAGAGCGTGACGTTCACCGATCAACTGGGCGTCGAAGTGCGGCATCGCACGCAATTGGAGCAGGAACTGCGCCAGGCGATCGCCGAGCGGCAGTTCGTGCTGCATTCCAGCCGATCGTGTCGTTGACCGATCCCGACGGCGTTTGCGGTTTCGAGGCGCTGATCCGCTGGAACCACCCTTCGCGCGGACTGCTGGCACCGGCTGCGTTCATCGACGTCGCCGAGGAGACCGAGCTGATCCTGTTCATCGGCGATTGGGTGCTGCGCGAAGCCTGTGCGCAGGCATCCGCATGGCACCAGCGGTCCGACGGTGGTCCGCGACCGTTCGTGAGCATCAACATCTCGCCGCAGCAGTTCCTGCAACCCGAGTTCGTGGGGCGTGTCCACACCGTCCTGATGGAGACGGGCATCGCACCGGAAACGGTACGGCTCGAAGTGACCGAGGGCGTCGCGATCCTCGATGCGGTGCGAACGTCGACGATCCTCGAGGAAATCCGGGGATGGGGCGTAAAGACCAGCCTCGATGATTTCGGTACCGGCTTCTCGTCGCTCAGCTATCTCCAGACGCTGCCGTTCGATGCGTTGAAGATCGATCGCTCGTTCGTCGCCGCGATGGACGACAGCAGCAAGAGTCGCGGTATCGTTCGTGCGATCCTCGATATTGCCAAGACGATGGGCATGGCGGTGATCGCCGAGGGCATCGAGACCGCTGAGCAGGCGGCCATGCTGCAACGGATGGGCTGCGAGATGGGGCAGGGGTTCCTCTACGGCCGTGCAGAGGAAAATTCCGTGGCGTTCGCGCGACTCTAGCCGGGCTCGCGTCGGGTTACCCTGCCTGTTCGAGGCGTCTTCGAAACCGGTTCGCGAAAATCCTGGCTCGTCCCAGCCGGGTCTGAACGTGGATGGTCTGTCGCGGACGCTTGCGAGGACATCCGTCGCGCCGTACCCCCGCATCGTCGCATCCGAAGGAACGCATGTTGTCCGTCAAACTGGCTATTGCCGCTTTACTGTCCACCACGCTCACCGCCGTCACGGCGTCCGGGCAGGCGCTGCCCCCGCCGGTCGCGCAACCGGGCGAGAGCGCGGACGACACGCGCCTGAAACGACTATTCTACGACAGCGACGAGGCCAGCCTGAAGCGCAACCCGATCGAGGCGATTTTCCGCGGCGACCTGCGGTATGCTGATCGGCTCGGCGAGTATCTGACCGATGCGTACCTCGCCGCCGAACGCGCCGCGATCGAGCATGATCTCGCCGCGCTCAAGGCGGTCGACCGGACGAAGCTGACGGCGACCGACCAGATCGCCTATGACGTGTTCAAGACGCGCAACGAGACCGATCTCGCAGGCTACGCACCCGCGATCCTGAAGGTCCAGCGCGACCTGCCGATCGACCATTTCGGCGGTTTCCAGACCTTCTATCCCGACTTCGCGTCGGGCAAGGGCGCCGCGCCGTTCAAGACGCTCGCGGACTATGAGAACAACCTCAAGCGCAGCGCGCAATATGCGGCCCTGCTCGACCGCGCGATCACCCTGTTCCGCCAGGGGATGAAGGACAAGATCGTCCAGCCCAAGCTGGTCGTCACCAACATGATCCAGGAGTTCGACAATCTGATCGCGGAAGGCGTCGAGGGCTCGACCTTCTACGGCCCGGTGAAGACGTTCCCCGCGACGATCTCTGCCGCCGACCAGACGCGGTTGAAGGCAGCCTATGCCAAGCAGATCCGCGACGTCATCACGCCCGCGCACCAGCGGATGCGCGACTTCCTCGCCAAGACGTATCTGCCGGTCGCGCGCGACACCGTCGGCCTGTCTGCGCTGCCCGGCGGCAATGCCTATTACACCTACCTGATCCAGCAGCGCACGACGTTGCCGATGACCGCCGAGCAGGTCCACCAGCTCGGCCTGTCCGAAGTCGCGCGCATCCTGAAGGGGATGGAGGCGCAGAAGCAGGCGGTCGGGTTCAAGGGCGATCTGCCCGCGTTCTTCACCTTCCTGCGCACCGACAAGCAGTTCCAGCCAAGCTCGGTCGCGCAGCTTCGCGACGGCTATCAGGCGATCGAGAAGCGGATCTATCAGCGCATTCCCGAGCAGTTCTCGCTGACGCCGAAGACCGCGCTCGAAATCCGCCCGGTCCCGGCATTCAAGGAAAAGGGCTCGGCCGGCGGCTCGTACGAAGGCGGCACGCCGGACGGATCGCGGCCGGGCGTATTCTACTACAACAGCTACGATCTGCCCTCGCGCTACATGTGGGAGATGGAGACGCTGTTCCTGCATGAGGGCGTGCCGGGGCATCATTTCCAGATCAGTCTCGCGCAGGAGAACACCGCGCTGCCCGCCTTCATGCGGTTCGGCGGCAACACCGCCTATGTCGAGGGCTGGGCGCTGTACGCCGAGAGCCTGTGGAAGGAGCTTGGCATGGAAACCGATCCGTATCAGCGGATGGGTGGGCTGAACGACGAGATGCTGCGCGCGATGCGGCTGGTCGTCGACAGCGGCATCCATGCCAAGGGTTGGACGCGCGACCAGGCGATCGACTACATGCTCGCCAATTCGCCGATGGCGCGGACCGATGCGACCGCCGAGGTCGAACGTTACATCGCGATTCCGGGCCAGGCACTCGCTTACAAGATCGGCCAGCTGACGATCGCGCGAACCAAGGCCAAGGCGCAGGCGGCGCTCGGGGCGAAGTTCGATCCGCGTGATTTCCATGCGCAGGTGCTCGATACCGGATCGCTGCCGATGCCCGTGCTCGAACGCAAGATCGACGCCTGGATCGCTGCTGGCGGCGGGGCGGCGAAGTGATCGCGCGCCTCGCCATCGCGCTGGCCGCAACCAGCCTGCTCGCCGCGCCGATCGCGGCGCAGGAGAAGAAAGAAACCTCGACCGTCGAGAAGAAGGTCGACGACGAGGTCAAGTTCCCGCCGCTTCCCGCCGACAAGACGGTCCGCCAGTCGGCGTCGATCGGCGGTCGGAGCATCGCCTACGATGCCACCATCGGCACGATTTCCGTGCGCGACGACAAGGGCAAGGAAATCGGCCAGATCGTCTACACGTCCTATGTCGCGACGGGAGGCGCCACCAATCGCCCGGTGACGTTCGCCTTCAACGGCGGCCCCGGCGCGTCGTCGGTGTATCTCAACCTCGGCGCGGTCGGCCCCAAGCGCGTCCAGTTCGGCGCGCAGGGCAATGCGCCGTCCGACGCACCGATCACCACCGACAATCCGAACAGCTGGCTCGACTTCACCGATCTCGTCTTCATCGATCCGGTCGGCACCGGGTTCAGCCGCAGCCTGGTCGACGAGGAGAAGACCAAGAAGGCGTTCTACGCCAACGATCCCGACATCAAATATCTGTCGAAAGTCGTCTACGACTGGCTGGTAAAAGCCGGGCGTTTGCGCTCGCCGAAATACGTTATGGGCGAAAGCTATGGCGGCTACCGCGCGCCGCGGATCGCGTACGAACTCCAGTCGCAGATCGGCGTCGGGGTCAACGGGATCGTGATGGTCTCGCCGTATCTCGATCCCGCCTCGGGCGACGGCGCGACGGCGTTGTCGCCGCTGCCGTGGATGATCGACCTGCCATCGATGGCGGCGGCGCATCTCGAGCAGCAGCATCAACTGACGCCCGCGGCGATGGTCGATGTCGAAGCGTACACGCGCGGGGCGTTCGCGACCGATCTGCTGCGCGGACGCACCGATCCGCAGGCGGTCTCGCGGCTCGTGACCAACGTCAGCCGGCTGACGGGGCTCGATCCGGCGCTGGTGCAGAAGATGGGCGGCCGCGTCGACTCCGCGACGTTCCTCCGCGAGATTCACCGTGCCGACGGGACGATCGGCAGCGTCTACGATTCGAACGTGACCGCGTTCGATCCGTTTCCGTGGTCCGCGCAACGCCAGTCGAACGACCCGATCCTCGACGCGCTGATCGCGCCGACGACCAGTGCGATGGTCGATTTCGTCACGCGCGTCGTCGGGTGGAAGACCGATGCGCGCTATCATGCGCTGTCCTACGAGGTGAATTCGGCGTGGGATCGCGGCAAGCCCGACGACACGCCCGTCACCGACCTGCGGAAAGCGATCGCCAACGATCCGAAGATGGCGGTGATGATCGTGCACGGCTGGGACGACCTGTCCTGCCCGTTCTTCGCCTCGCGGCTGATCGTCGACCAGATGCCGAGCTTCGGCGCCACCGAGCGCGTCAAACTCAACGTCTATCCGGGCGGGCACATGTTCTACGGCCGCGAGGACAGCGGCGCGGCGTTCAAGCGCGACGCGCGGGCGATCTATGGCGGCGGCGTGCGATGACCCCGAATCGTACCGGCATGAGGACGAGTGCATGATCTTGCGCAGCGACGAGATCCAGGATGTCGCCGTGTCCGGCAGCGGCCTGATGCGGATGCACATGTTCCGGCCCGCGATCGAGGGGCGCTTCCCCGGCATTCTCCTGTTTTCGGAGATCTACCAGGTCACCGCACCGATCCGCCGGCTGGCGACGATGATCGCCGGCAACGGCTATGTCGTCGCCGTGCCCGAGGTCTATCACGAGTATGAGCTGCCTGGCACGGTCCTCACCTATGATCCCGCCGGCACGGATCGCGGCAACGCGTTGAAGATCGCCAAGCCCGTCGCCGCCTTCGACGCGGACGCGGATGCCGGCCTGTCCGCATTGCTCGCACACCCGGCATGCAATGGCCGGCTGGGAACGTTCGGTGTGTGCCTCGGCGGCCATCTCGCCTACCGCGCCGCGCTCGATCCGCGCGTATCCGCAGCCGCATGCTTCTATCCGACGGACATCCATTCGGGCACGCTCGGTGAGGGACGCTCCGACGACAGCCTTGCGCGGATGGCCGCGCTGAATGCCGTCACGATGTTCGTATTTGGCCGGCAGGACCCACACGTGCCCTTCGCCGGTCGGGAAACGATCCGCGCTCGGCTGGAGGAGGTCGGCGCGAACTACGAGTGGCACGAGCTGAACGCCCAGCACGCATTCCTGAGAGACGAAGGCCCGCGCTACGATCCCGCGCTGTTCCTCCAGGCCATGAGCCTCACGTTCGAGTTCTACCGCCGCGCGCTGGCCTGACCACGCGCCTGATCACGTGTCCTACCGGTGTGTTGCTGGAGGCGCGGCGACAGTCTCGATATTCGTAAAGCCAGCCATCTGCAGCGTGTAGATGGCGCCGCCGAGACAGCGGTACGAGGGATCGGACGTGTCGGCTTCGATGCGGGCATGACGCCCTTTTCCGGCCTTCGAACGCGCGACGGCCATCAGCGCGTCGTTCGTCATCGTGCGCCCGGCCACGGCAATGCTGCACGATGTCGCAGGACCGCGAATGCTAACGGTGAACGGCGTCACGCGCGCGCAGCTCGAGGAGACGATCGTCGCGATCGACAGCAATACATGCGCGACGGGGCGCATCGATCGTCTCATCGCGCGAGCATGCCTATCATGGCAGCTGCCAGCTCAAGGACATCGGTCCTTCGCGGCCGACGCTGTCCTTGCCTGATCCGGTTCGCGATTGTGCGCGCATCGTCGCGAACGCCAACAGCGTGGCCCGGCCAAAAGCGGCATCGAACTGCGGCATCGCCATGTTCGCCGCAGCGTCTTGGCCGGGCAGCAGATCGACGTGCGGATCGCGACAGTAGAGACTTCGATCCGCCAGTACCCGGCACGTCGCGGTGATCCGCGTTCGTGCGTCCGCGCGAAGGGCGGGCGGGGGATAGAAATCGGCAATGTCCGTAATCGATGCGGGATCGATCTTCACGTCGCCCTTGGCAACGGCACCGTTTGCCGTGCTCGGCGCCTTGTCCGCGGACGAAATGGTCACGCGGACAAGGACCGATCGATCGGCGTCACGCTTGGCGGGGCTCGATGCGCGAACGTGGTAGAACCGCGCCCGTGCGAGCGCAGCCCCGACGACCGGGTCGACTGGCGGACCTCCGATCCGGGCAAAGAGCCGTTGCCTGAAGACCTTGATGTCAGCCGTGCCGCCGTCGTCCGCGGGAATGCAGTCCCCGAGAGTATCATTCGGCCGAACGAGGCACTGGATCGCGACCGTCACGGGTTCGGCGGGCAACAGGGGTAGATCTTGAACGGTGATCGCACGCGCGGCCATGGAGGGGACAGCCTGCATCGCAGCTGCGTCCAGCGGTTCCGGGGACGTGATCGCTTTGGCGAGCAGTGCTTGTAACATCGCCGTGATGACGAGCGTCGACATGGTGTCCTCCTTCCGGCGCGCCGCCGGGTATCAGCAGTCTCGATCCGTTCTTGGCGAGGGATACAGGATTTAGCGCGTCGGGAAACGGCCGCCGTCGTCGCCCGCTCTACCTGGGCATTGCCGCGTCGCGTCGTTGGATGAGGCTGGAAACGGACACGGCCGCGAGGTCGAAGCGGAGTTCGTGCATGTCCATGCCCGAGCGGTAGCCGCCGGGCCAGATGCTGGTCAGTTCGAAGCCGCAATGCTGGAAGAACGGCGAGACCTGCGGCGAGGTGTCGACGGTGACGTAGCGCGTGGGCGGTTCGGCTGAGGTGGCGACGTGGAGCAGGCGTTCGAACAGCAGTAGCTTGCCGAGGCCCGAGCCATGGTACGTCCGCGCGACCATGCCCCAGAAGAGCAGCGCCTTGTTGTAATGCTCCCAGATCTCGTAGCCGCCGAACGCGCCGGGGACGCCGTCGACGTCGACCACGAATGCCGGGCCGTCGGGCTCGTCGAGCGTTTCCTCCAGCCATTCGCGGTCGCCGGCGCCGAAATACTCGGGGAGGTTCGAGTCGAAGATCGCGAGGACGACGGCGCGGTCCTTCTCCTCGTAGCGGCGGGTCAGAATCCTGGTCATGGCTGGCTCCACTGCGCGATGGTTTCGATCGCGTCGGGGGTGGAACGGCTCCAGCAGCGCGAAGTGCCTTCGAACGTCGCGGTCGCGTGGATCGGATCGATCACGACGGTTTCGATCGCCTCGGGGCGGATGCGACGCGGTTCGCCGATGAGTTTGGCGTGCGCTTCCTTGATCGTCCAGCGGCGGAGCCAATTGCGAGATTGCGCGGGGGCGGGCAGGCGGCGGAGCGAGGCTGCTTCGGTCGAGGTCAGCATGTCCCAGAGGGGCGGGTGGTCGTCGATGACCTCGCGGTCGACCGCGATCGGTGCGCGCGCAACGCCGATCAGGGCGCGTGCACCGCGACTGGAGAGGCTGAGATACCAGCCGCCGGGAGCGGAAACGATCGGCGCGCCGGCCGGACTGCGTGTCAGGCGGACATCGACGGAGTCGCCGGCCAGTTTGCGGATCAGCGCGGAGGCCAGGCCCCGCCGGATCGCGCGCGCATCGTCTTGCCGGCCGGCGGCGTACGGTCCGGTCTCGGCAACGCTCCATGCGACTGGCGACTGACCGTCCCAGACGAGCGCGTCGAGCGGACCGTCGTGCCAGATCGGCGTCACGTCGCGACGGCGATCCGCGCCGGGCTCCCGTCCCAGCTCGTGCCGTCGGGCAGCGTCTCGCCCTTCATCACCACCGACAGGTCGCCGAGCTGCGCGTCGGCACCGATCTCGGCATCGTACAGCACGATCGCGAGCGAGCCGATCGTCGCGCGGTCGCCGACGCGAATCGCGCCGACCTTCATCACGCGGTCCTCGAACAGATGCGTCTGCAGTCCCGCGAAGTCGTTGAGCGCGACGTCGTCGCCGATGTCGACGAGGTCGTGCTCGGTCAGGTCGGTAGTGTCGATGTAGCAGCGCTTGCCGATCCGCGCGCCCATCAGCCGGAGATAGAGCGCGATCCATGGCGTGCCCCGGAGTGGTTCGAGCAAATTGGCAACGGCCAGGTTCTCGTAGGTCGCCGTGACGAGCTCGGTGCGCCACACAAAGGTGCTCCAGAGTGGCGCGGTGGTGACCTTGTAGCGGCCGACGACGAGCCATTTGAGCGCGAGGACGAAGATCCCGCAGGCCAGGCAGAAGCCGACGTAGAGGAACGGGAACGTCGCCGCGACGACCAGCGCACCGTTATCGAGATCGTCGAGGTCGCCGACCACCGACAGAAGCAGGCTGAAGAACACCAGGAACGCGGTCAGCGACAAGGTGGTGCGGACCGCCTCGATCGACAGGCGCGTGGCGATCAGCGCGCGCGACGGGTTAAAGCGCGCGCCTTCGTCGAACATCGTGTTGACCTGTCGTACCGGCAGCTTGATCGCGGGCGAGCCGAACCAGGTGCTGCCCGCCTCGGTGGCGAGCGCGAGATCGCTCGGTGGCTTCGAGAGGACGCCGACGAGCACCTCGTCGCCGATCTGCGTGCCGCTCGGCAGGAGCGCGGAATTGCCGATGAAGCTGCGGCGGCCGATCTTGGTATGCGCGAGTTCGATCGTGCCGTGGCCGATCCGCGCGGCGCCGAAGATCACCGAGTCCGCGATGAAGCTCTCCTCGCCGATCTCGACCAGATCCGGCACGATCGCGCTGGCGGTCGAGATTTCCGCGCGACGACCGACTTTCACGCCCAGCGCGCGATACCACGGCACCACGTAGAGCGTCGCGAAGATCGGGTGGAGCAGGCGCAGCGCGAGGTCGTTGATCTGCTGAACGAACCAGTAGCGGACGTAGAACCCGCTGTTCAGCGCATAGACCGCGGGCGCGACGCGGCCGAGGATCAGGCGCTTGGCCGCCACCGTGAGGACGCACATCATGACGACATAGGTGACCGCGAGCAGCGGCGCGACCGCGACATAGGCATAGCCGCTGGTCGCCCAGTCGAGCTCGATCAACGCGATCAGCCCAGGCGCGATCGGCAGGATCGCGACCAGCGGCAGGATCAGCGCGCACAGGAACAGGCCGATCGCCGGGCCGGCTTTGCGCGGGGCTGCGGTGGCCGGGCGGCGGGGCGCATCGCCGTCGTGCGCGGCGGGCGAGCCTGCCCAGCGCTGGCCGGCGGGGATCGTCGTATCCGCTGGCAGCGCGGACAGGTCGTCGAGCATCGCGTCGTCGCCGAGCGCGGCGTTGCGGCCGACCACCGCCATCGACCCGACGAACGCGCCCTTGCCGAGCTTTACCGTGCCGAGCCGCAGCAACCCGCGCTCGACCGAGCTGGTCGACAGCACCGACTGATCGCTGATGATCGCATCGTCGTCGGCGTGGAGCAGGTCGGCGGTGTCGATGATCCCGGAGCCGATATGGACTCGCTTGCCGATCTTCGCGCCCATCAACCGGTAATAGCCGCGGATCATCGGCGTGCCCGCGAGATACGGCGTCGCGGTCACGCCGATGATCCGGCGGACCAGCCACCAGCGGAAATAATAGCTGCCCCAGAGCGGGTAATCGCCCGCCTTGAAGCGCCCGACGATCAGCCATTTGAGTGCGATCGACAGGAACATCGACGCGATCGGCACGACCGTGAAGAACAGCCCGCTGAGGATCAGCGCGTCGACCCGCGGCATGTCGCCCGCCAGATGCGTGTAGGCGAGATAGGGCGAGAACCACTGGAGCCCCGCCAGCGTATAGATCGGCAGCAGCGCGAGCGTCTGCGCGGCGACGCACAGTCGGCGCTTCCACGGCGCGATGTGGTGGAAGCTGGTCTCGTCGAGGATCGCGACGGGCGTGGTGCCGCCGATGCGGAGCGCCAGAGCGCGGATCGTCGGCGCGGCGTAGACGTCCTCGAGCGACAGCCCTTCGAGGCCGCGCACCTTTCGCGCCGCCGAGACGAGCCGTGCGGCCTTAAGCGAATGGCCGCCGAGATCCTCGAACAGGTCGTCAAGCACCGATACCGGCTGTGGCGCGAATGCCTCGGCCCAGACGCGGTGCAGGCTTTCCTCGATCGGCGTGGCGGGCATGACCATCTCGCGGTCCGACGTCACGGTGATCTCGGGCTTGACCAGCGCCTTGCGGTCGACTTTCCCCGAGGCGGGGAGCGTCGGCAGGTGCGACAACAGCTGATACCCAGCCGGGCGCATGTAATTGGGGAGCCGCTCGGCGACTCGGGCCTTGAGGCCGACCATGTCGATCTCCTCCGCCGGACGCGCGATCAGGAAGGCGGCGAGGAATTCGGAGCCGTCGTCGTCGCTGAACAGCTGGACGACGGTCTGCGCGACGCCGGGCCATTCGCCGATCACCGCCTCGATCTCGGCGAGCTCGACGCGGAAGCCGCGAATCTTCACCTGCGTATCGATGCGCCCGACGAAATCGATGTCGCCTGCCGCGTCGAGCTTCACCAAGTCGCCCGACCGGTAGATACGTTCTGGGGCACCGGAAGGCCCGTCGAACGGCGTCATGATGAACTTCTCGGCGGTCAGGTCGGGGCGGTTGACGTAGCCGACGCCGACGCCCGGCCCGCCGATGACGAGTTCGCCTTCCTGGCCGTCGGGGACCGGCTGCATATGCTCGTCGACCACCCAGGCGGTGTAGCCGGGGAGCGGCTTGCCGATCGTGATGCGCTGGCCGGGGAACACTTCGGTCCAGGTCGCGGTCACCGATGTCTCGGTCGGGCCGTAGGTGTTGAGCAGGCGGAGGCCCGGTCGCGCGAGCCGGCGCGGCAGGTCCGCCGGGCATGCCTCGCCGCCCATGTTGAGCAGGCGCAGCGTCGGCACCGGATGCTCGACGAGCGAGATCAGCGAGGGGACGACGTGCCAGATCGTCGTGTTCGCCTCGGCCAGCGCGATCGCCACGTCGGGACCGCTGGTCGCCAGCGCCTCGGTCGCGACGAGCACGACCGCACCGACGAAGAACGCGCTCCACATCGTCTCGACCGACATGTCGAATGCAAGGCTGAACCCGCCGAACACCACGTCGGCCGCGGTGAGATCGAGGATCGCGCTTTCCGAGCGGACCAGATGGCACGCGTTGCCGTGCGAGATCATCACGCCCTTGGGCCGCCCGGTCGTGCCCGAGGTGTAGATGATGTAGGCGAGGTCCTGCCGATCGCTAAGCGTCACGTCGCGACCGATCGGTTCGGATGGTTCCGCTGCGAGATCGCCCAGCGCGGCGTCGAGCGCGAGCGTTTTCCCCTTCAGGTTAGCGACGCGGCTGGCGACGGTGATTGTCAGCGCGGCCTCGCTGTCCTCGACGATGAAGTCGATGCGGTCCTGCGGATAGCCCCAGTCGACCGGCACATAGGCAGCGCCGGCGCGCAGTACGCCGAGGATCGCCATATACTGGTCGAGCCCGCGCGGCAGGCACAGCACGACGCGGTCGCCGCGGCCGATCCCCATCGCGCGCAGGCGGTGTGCAAGCGCGAGGCTGCGCGTGGCGAGGTCGGTATAGGTCCAGGCGGTCTTGCGATCGTATTCCTCGTCCGCACCGATCAATCGCAGCGCAAGCGCGTCAGGATGTGCTGCGCGCGTGGCGTCGAACAATTCATGCAGCAGTTCGTCGCGCGCGTACGGCTCAGCAGCCCGCAACGCCGGAGCGGCCGCGATCGACGCTACCCCGGTTCGGGGCATTATGGCGTGATCCGAGTGGCTTACGGGTGTGTCGCTCTGCATGCGACGGCTTTAGCCGAACTGTCGCGCGGTTTGCTACCTGATGTTGCCGCGAAATCGGTCCGCGATGTGCAACGGTTGGGAACCGGCGGTGCGGTTGCCATGCGACAGGTCTTGTACGGCGAGCCACCGTCGATGTTCTCCGTCGCGGAGATGCCACCGGCGGTTCGGGGGCGTTCGCAGGATCCATGGGATGTCCCATATGATCGAGACCTGGCGCGATCCGGTTCTGCGGCGGATCAAGTCGGCGGGCCGTCATCGCATACGCATGACGGCCCGCCGTTGCTCAGCGGTGCGCCCGGGCTGCGGCCTTCTGCGCGCGTGCCTGTTTGGCGTAGTGGTGGTGCGCCACGACGCAACCGGCTGCTGCGCCCATGACTGCGTGTCCCTTGCCGACGAAATGGCCGCCGACGCCGCCTGCTGCTGCACCGCGGATACAGCCCTTCGCCAACGCGGGCGATACCGACATCATCAACAGGGGCACGGCGAGAAGGGGAGCAAAACGCATATCGGTTTCCTCGAACTTGGGGGGACTGACGCGTAAGATACCGACGACGCGGCCGCGGTGTTCCGTGAGAAATCGTTCATGTTGCTCGGCATTTTGACGACAATGGCCAGCAGGTCGGAATGCTCGGCTGACAGCATAAAAGCGACCTCGCGCAGCTACGAGTGGCGCAGTATAAGTGGTGCCAGTCAGTCGCACGGGGCATGGCGTCCTTCTTGTGCAGGCGCAACTCATCTGGAACAGGAGGCAGGTCGATCCGCCGATATCGTGGTCGGCGCGTAACATCCCGACGGCGGCCGTCAGGATCACGTACTCGCTGCGCGCGACCTGTTCGAGCTTGCCCCAGGGAGACGTCGCGGCAGGTGCTCGACTACGGAATGCGACCCGACGCAGTGGCATTGTCTCGCCGTTCGGGGCATTGGGTGCGTTATGGACTCCCTTTCCCTATTTGGCCTAGCCGCGGTATCCTTCACGCTGCTATGCTACGCCAAGGAAGCCGGTTCGCACTGGTGGACGCTCGGTTTCGCATTCGGCTGCGTGCTCGGCTCGATCTACGGTTTCCTCCAGGGCGCGTGGCCGTTCGGGGTGGTCGAGCTCATCTGGACGGTCGTCTCGTTCCGTCGCTGGCTCAAGCTGCGCCAAGCCGTACCGCCTGCCGTGGAACCGCTCGCTTGACACTGCGTTCGCCCGCGCCTAGTTGAACTCTCCCCGACACGACGGTTCCGGCGGCGCTTGTTTGCGTTCGTCGCTATCGTGCGTTCGGATCATCGCTAAGAGATGGGCTTTGTGCAGCCATGCCGAAGCCCGTGGAGCAGGAGAACCAAGTTCATGGCACGTATCGCGGGTGTTAATATCCCGACCAACAAGCGCGTGGTGATCGCGCTGACCTATATTCACGGCATCGGTTCGACCAAGGCCAAGGAAATCGTCGCGAAGCTCGGCATCGCCGATACCGCCCGCGTCCAGGACCTGACCGACCAGGAAGTCCTGCACATCCGCGAGACGATCGACGCCGATCACACCGTCGAGGGCGATCTGCGCCGCCAGACCTCGATGAACATCAAGCGCCTGATGGATCTCGCCTGCTATCGCGGCCTGCGTCATCGCAAGGGCCTCCCGGTCCGCGGCCAGCGCACGCATACCAATGCGCGCACCCGCAAGGGCAAGGCCAAGCCGATCGCCGGCAAGAAGAAGTAATCCACTTTTTCAATGGATTACTCCGCCGGCGCTGGTCCCAACGGGCCGCCCGGCGTCACGCAGATACAGGTCAGGAAATACACCATGGCACGCGAACCTCAGCGCATTAAGCGGCGCGAGCGCAAGAACATCACCTCTGGCGTCGCTCACGTGAATGCCAGCTTCAACAACACCATGATCACGATCACCGATGCCCAGGGCAACGCGATCTCGTGGTCGTCGGCCGGCGCAATGGGCTTCAAGGGCTCGCGCAAGTCGACTCCGTACGCGGCCCAGGTCGCAGCGGAAGACGCCGGCAAGAAGGCCGCCGAGCACGGCGTCCGCACGATCGAAGTCGAGGTCAAGGGCCCCGGCTCGGGTCGCGAATCGGCACTGCGCGCGCTTCAGGCAGTCGGTTTCCAGATCACGTCGATCCGCGACGTGACCTCGATCCCGCACAACGGCGTGCGCCCTTCGAAGCGTCGTCGCGTCTGATTTCTCCGACGTTGTCCGCGCGCGGTCGTCCCTGATCAGGTCGAACGTGCGTCGCGGATGCATTTTAATGGCCGGCGGAAGTCCTTTCCGTCGGCCCCCAAATTAGGGGAAGCATGTGTCTGTCAACGCAAAGAACTGGCAGGAACTCAAGAAGCCCAGCGGCCTGGAGAAAAAGGCCGGTGGCGACACCAAGCGCAAGGCGACCTTCATCGCCGAGCCGCTCGAGCGTGGCTTCGGCCTGACGCTCGGCAACGCGCTGCGTCGCGTGTTGCTCTCGTCGCTGCAGGGCGCGGCCGTTACCTCGATCAAGATCGAGAACGTGCTGCATGAGTTCTCGTCTCTGGCCGGCGTCCGCGAGGACGTGACCGACATCGTCCTCAACGTGAAGCAGATCGCGATCCGCATGCAGGGCGAGGGGCCGAAGCGCCTTCAGCTTTCGGCAACGGGTCCGGGTGAAGTCAAGGCCGGCGACATCGCCGTCTCGGGCGACATCGAGATCATGAACAAGGATCTCGTGATCTGCCACCTCGATGAGGGTGCGACGCTCAACATGGAGCTGACCGCCGACATCGGTAAGGGTTACGTGCCCGCGACCGCAAACCGCCCGGCCGATGCGCCGATCGGTCTGATCCCGGTCGATGCGCTGTATTCGCCGGTACGTCAGGTTTCGTACAAGGTCGACCCGACTCGCGTCGGTCAGGACCTGGATTACGACAAGCTGACGCTGACGATCGAAACCGACGGCACGATCACCCCGGAAGACGCAGTCGGCTATGCCGGTCGCATCCTCCAGGACCAGCTCGCGCTGTTCGTCCACTTCGACGATTCGTCGGTGACGCGTTCGTCGGCCCCGATCGGCCAGGCAGCACCCGCTGCCGGTGGTGCGGAGCCCGCAGGCGACACCCAGCAGATCAACCGTTACCTTCTCAAGAAGGTCGACGAGTTGGAGCTGTCGGTGCGGTCTGCGAACTGCCTCAAGAACGACAACATCATCTATATCGGCGATCTGGTCGGCAAGACCGAAGCCGAGATGCTGCGTACGCCTAACTTCGGCCGCAAGTCCTTGAACGAGATCAAGGAAGTGCTGTCGTCGATGGGTCTTCGCCTGGGCATGGAAATCCCGGGCTGGCCACCTGAGAACATCGAAGAGATGGCCAAGAAGCTCGAGCAGGAAATCATGGGGTAAGCGGTTCGGGGCCGAGCAACATCGGCCCCGACCTCTTGTTCACCCGCGAAGGCGGGTGCCCAGACTGGGTCCCCGCCTTCGCGGGGAGACAATGGAAGGAAGGGCTACGGAAGCGTCCTAGGCGTGACCTTATCCTAACCTTTGAACGAAAGGCGATCGGTCGCGGCCTGAACGGCGACCAGCTCCCGGGTACCTCATACGGCCCCTGAACGAACGAAAAGGTACTAAACATGCGCCATCGCGTAGGCGGCCGCAAGCTTCAGCGGACCTCGGCCCACCGTCTTGCTCTGTTCCGCAACATGAGCGCCGCGCTCATCAAGCACGAGCAGATCACCACCACCGTCGCCAAGGCGAAGGAACTGCGTCCCTACGTCGAGAAGCTGATCACGCTCGCGAAGAAGGGTGGCCTTTCCAACCGTCGTCTCGCGCACGGCAAGCTGCTCGACGACGCGCAGCTGATCAAGCTGTTCGACACGCTCGCGACCCGTTATGCGGATCGCAACGGCGGCTACACCCGCGTCATCAAGGCCGGCATCCGCATGTCGGACGCCTCGCCGATGGCCGTCATCGAGTTCGTCGACCGCGACGTCTCGGCGAAGGGCCAGGATTCGGGTCCGGTGATCTCGGACGCCGAGTACGACGACGCCGCATAAGACTGTTCTCCTGCGAAGGCAGGAGCCCAGGATCACAAGCGCAATCGTCCGTTACCCTGGCCTCCTGCGTCCGCAGGAGAACATGGAAACCGTAAGGGCCGCGTCCAGCAATGGGCGCGGCCTCTTTCGTTACGGGTCCCATCCGGCTATGCGCCCGACATGGAGCACCCAGACAGCATTCTCATCGTCGATTTCGGCAGCCAGGTAACCCAGCTGATCGCCCGCCGCGTGCGCGAGGCCGGCGTCTATAGCGAGATCGCCCCCTTCCAGTCCGCCGAGGCCGCGTTCGACCGGATGCAGCCCAAGGGCATCATCCTCTCGGGCGGCCCCGCGTCGGTCACCACCGAGAACTCCCCGCGCGTGCCGCAGCGCTTCTTCGAAGCGGGCATCCCGATCCTCGGCATCTGCTACGGCCAGCAGGTCATGTCCGCGCAGCTCGGCGGCAACGTGATCGTCTCCGGCGACGGCGGCGAGTTCGGCAGCGCCTTCATCGAGGTCAAGTCCAACTGCGCGCTGTTCGACGACCTCTGGGCCGAGGGCGAGCGTCATCAGGTCTGGATGAGCCACGGCGACAAGGTCGACACGATCCCGCCCGGCTTCACCCCCGTCGCCACCTCGACCGGCGCGCCTTATGCGATCGTCGCCGACGAGGCGCGGCGCTTCTACGGCGTCCAGTTCCATCCGGAAGTCGTCCATACCCCCGATGGCGGCAAGCTGATCGCCAACTTCGCGCGCCATGTCTGCGGGCTGAGCGGCGACTGGACGATGGCAGAGTTCCGCGAGACCAAGATCGCGGAGATCCGCGCGCAGGTCGGCAAGGGCCGCGTCATCTGCGGCCTGTCGGGCGGGGTCGACTCGGCGGTGGCGGCGGTGTTGATCCACGAGGCGATCGGCGAGCAACTCACCTGCGTCTATGTCGACCACGGCCTGATGCGCGCCGGCGAGAGCGAGCAGGTCGTCAGCCTGTTCCGCGGCGCCTACAACATCCCGCTGATCCACGTGAACGTCGAGGAGCTGTTCCTGAGCGGTCTCGCCGGGATCACCGACCCCGAGCTGAAGCGCAAGTTCATCGGCAAGACCTTCATCGACGTGTTCGACACGGAGGCGAAGAAGCTCGGTGGCGCGGAGTTCCTGGCACAGGGCACGCTGTACCCGGACGTGATCGAGAGCGTCAGCTTCACCGGCGGACCGTCGGTGACGATCAAGAGCCATCACAATGTCGGCGGTCTCCCCGAGCGCATGAACATGAAGCTCGTCGAGCCGTTGCGCGAGCTGTTCAAGGACGAGGTCCGCGTGCTCGGGCGCGAACTCGGCCTCCCCGAGATCTTCGTCGGCCGCCACCCGTTCCCCGGACCCGGCCTCGCGATCCGCATTCCCGGCGAAGTCACCAAGGAGCGTTGCGACATCCTGCGCAAGGCTGACGCGATCTATCTCGAGGAGATCCGCGCGGCGGGGCTCTACGACACGATCTGGCAGGCGTTCGCGGTACTGCTCCCGGTCCGCAGCGTCGGCGTGATGGGCGACGGCCGCACCTACGACAACGTGCTGGCGTTGCGCGCGGTAACCTCGACCGACGGCATGACCGCACAGGCGTTCCAGTTCCCCGGCGATTTCCTGCCGCGCGTCGCGACCCGGATTATCAACGAGGTCAAGGGCATCAACCGGGTGACCTACGACTACACCTCGAAGCCACCCGGCACGATCGAGTGGGAATAAGCTAGACGCGCACTACGCGATCCTCCCCCGCCAGGGGGAGGTGGCTGGCTCTTGCCAGACGGAGGGGGAGGATAAGATGCAGAGGTTACCGCTGACCGCCCCCTCCGTCAGGCTACGCCTGCCACCTCCCCCTGGTGGGGGAGGATCGTTCGGCTTTCGTACCGGTGTGCTGGCAATCGCCGCTACTGCACCCTTCCTGCTCGGCGCGTCCGACCCGCCCGCGTGGACGCGCCCGCAGGCACCGTTCCCGATCGCCGGTCCGATTACCTATGTCGGCAGCGAAGGCATCGCCGCCTACCTCATCAAGACCAACGCAGGCGCGATCCTGATCGACGGCACGATCGCCGAAAATGCCGGCATGATCGAGCGGAACATCGCCGCCGCTGGAGTACGCCCGCGCGACGTAAAGCTGATCCTCGTCACGCACGCCCACTTCGATCACGCCGCGGGTGTAGCCGCGCTCAAGCGCGCAACCGGCGCTCGCGTAGTCGCCGGCACTCGCGACGTCCGCGCACTCGAAACCGGCACGCCACCCGGCGAGACCAGCTACGGCGTCATCCGCTTCCCGCCCGTCCACGTCGATCGCGGCGTCCGCGACGGCGACAAGGTCACGCTCGGCACCACCACGCTGACCGCACGCGCCACGCCGGGTCATACCCCCGGCTGCACGACCTGGACGATGCGTATCCCCGCCAAGCCGCGCGCCCTCGACGTCGTGTTCCCGTGCAGCGTCAGCGTCGCCGGCAACCGCCTGATCGGCAACCGCGCCTATCCCCGCATCGTCGCCGACTACCGCCGCAGCATCGCCATGCTCGGCATGCTGCACGCCGATATCGTCCTGCCGTCGCACCCCGAACTCGCCGACGTGATCGCGCGCGGCCAGCGCCGCAAGGCCGGTGATACCACCGCGTTCATCGATCCGGCACTGCTCCCGAAGATCGTCGCCAAGGCCAAGGTCGCGTTCGACGCCGATCTCGCCAAGCAGGCGCGCTGAGCGTCGATGCTGGTCCTTTGCGGCATCGCGGTGATCGTCGCGGGCTTCCTGCTCCGGTTCAATCCGCTGCTCGTCGTCGCCGTCTCCGCGCTCGTCACCGGCCTCGCCGCTGGACTCGCCCCGCTAGCGATCCTTGCCGCGTTCGGGAAGGCGTTCAACGAGAACCGCTACGTCACCGTGATCTACATCGTCCTCCCGGTTATCGGGATGCTCGAACGCCACGGTCTCCAGGAACGCGCGAGACTAGCCATCGGCAAGCTCAAGGGGGCGACCGTGGGGCGTTTCCTCACCGGCTACCTACTATTCCGCCAACTCACTGCAGCGCTCGGCCTGACCTCGATCGCGGGCCCGGCGCAGAGCGTCCGGCCGCTGGTCGCGCCAATGGCCGAAGCCGCTGCCGAAGCGCAGGGCGTCGCGCCCGGTGGCGACCGCATTCCCGCGATGGCCGCCGCGACAGACAATATCGGGCTCTTCTTCGGCGAGGATATCTTCATCGCGATTGGCTCGATCCTGCTGATGAAGGGGGTCCTCGAAGGGTACGGCATCGTCATTCAGCCGCTACACCTCTCGATGTGGGCGATCCCGACCGCGATTGCCGCATTCCTGATCCACGGCTTTCGCCTCTGGCTGCTCGACCGCCGATTGGCACGCGTGCGATGATCGGTACCGGCTTCATCTACGGCGTCGCCGGCCTGATGTTCGCGGCGTTCGCAGTCCTGAGCGCAACCGACCGCACCAACCCGAAGCGCTTCGGCAACGCAGCGTTCTACGCGGCGCTGGCGATCAGCTTCCTGCTTGGCGAAAAGCTCGGTGATGTCGGTAACGGTATTCTCGTCTTGGCCCTCGTTGCGATCGCCGGTTCGGGTGCGATGGGACGGGGCGGGCGGGCCACCACCTCGCTCGACGAACGGCGTGCCGAAGCCACCCGGCTCGGCAACCGGATATTCCTCCCCGCACTGATCATCCCGGCCGCAGCACTCGGCGGAACCGTCCTGTTCCGCGCAGTCCCGAGCCTCGTCGACCCGAAGCAAGCAACGCTCGTCGCGCTGACCTGCGGCGTCCTGATCGCGCTGGTCGCGATGCAACTCTGGTTCCGCCCCCGCGTCGCCACGCCGCTTGCCGAGGGTGTCAGGCTGATGGATGCGATCGGCTGGGCGGCCGTGCTCCCCCAGATGCTGGCGAGCCTCGGCGCCGTGTTCGCGCTGGCCGGTGTCGGCGGCGTCGTCGGCGGCCTCGCCGGCCACGCGATCCCGGAGGGCAGCCTGATCGGCGCGGTGCTCGCCTATACGCTCGGCATGGCGCTGTTCACGATGATCATGGGCAACGCCTTCGCGGCGTTCCCGGTGATGGCCGCAGCGATCGGCATCCCGCTGCTCGTGCGCCATTACGGCGGCGATCCCGCGGTGGTCGCGGCGATCGGCATGCTCAGCGGGTTCTGCGGCACGCTGATGACGCCGATGGCGGCGAACTTCAATCTCGTCCCCGCCGCGTTGCTCGATCTCAAGGACAAGAACGCCGTCATCCGCGCGCAGATACCGACCGCGCTGCCGTTGCTCGCGGTCAATATCGGCTTGCTCTACTGGCTGGGCTTCCGCTGACCTGACGTCCTGATCTTCGTCCCAAGCATCACCAGCCTGCCGTCGATCCCAAACCAGTGCGGCGTCGCCGCCGGGATCAGGAACACGTCGCCGACCGCGAGCTTCCGCGTCGTGCCACCCTCGATCCGATCACCTTCGACCAGCCCGGGAAAGCGCAACTTCGGCGCGACCAGCGTACCGCCCGAGACCAGCGTCCCCGAACCCGCCATCACCGTCGCATATTCGGCCTCGTCCGGATGCACCGCCGGCTTGCCCGGCGCCTTCCAATATTCGAGCGAGGCGCTCGTCCCGTCCGCCTGCACGAGCGGCGCCATGGCGAACCCCTGGCCCGGCTTCATCGTCTTCTCGAGCGCAACGATCCGCGCACGCACGTCGGCCGATCCAGCAAAGCTCGTCGGATCGCTCGCAGTCTGGGCGGGCAGGGAGGAGGTCGCGCCAACAGCTAGCACGACCGCAAGCAACGGCCGCATCACAGCTTCACCGTCCGGCCTTCGCGCACGGACCGATAGATCGCCTCGACGATCCGCATGTCGCGCAGGCCCTCTTCGCCCGAGACGATCGGTTCGCGCCCGTCGAGGATGCATTTGGCCAGATGATCGAGCTGCCCCGCGAATTGCGTCTGGCCGGGGCCGGGCGGGGGGCTGGTGATCGCGGTCTCGCGACCGTCGCGGCCTGTCCACATCTTGTTGCCATCGTAGCGCGTCGCCGGTTCCAGCTCGATGCGCCCCTTGTCGCCCATCAGCAGGATATGGTTCTGGTTGGCGCTGTACATCGACTGGCACCCGGCGATCGCGCCCGACGGGAATTCGAGCGTCCATTCGATCATGTCCTCGACCTCGCGAAAACGCGGATCGCGACGGTCGGTGGATTCGCGCGCGGTGACCGCGATCGGCTCCTCGCCGGTCATGTAGCGCGCGGCCTGCAGGCTGTAGATGCCCATGTCCATCAACGAACCGCCACCGGACAGTGCGCGCTTCAGCCGCCACTTGTTCGGGTCGCCCTGGACGAAACCATGCTCCGAACGGACGTAGCGGATCTTGCCCGCCGCCCCGGACTTGGCGAGCCGCATCGCCTCCAGGTTGAACGGCTCGAAATGGCAGCGATAGCCGATCATCAGCTTCTTGCCGGCGGTCTTGCACGCCCGGATCATCGCCTCGCATTCCGCGACCGAGATCGCCATCGGCTTCTCGCACATGACGTGCTTGCCCGCCTTCGCCGCGCGAATGGTGTATTCGGCATGCATCGAATTGGGCAGGCAGACATAGACGATGTCGACGTCCGGATTGTCGCGGATGCGGTCGAAATCGGCATAGGTATAGATCGACCGCTCGGGCACGCCGTATTTGGTCGCGGTCGCGAGCGCCTTGGCCCGGTCTCCGCTGACCAGTGCAGTCACGCGCGAATGCTCGCAATTGACGAACTGCGGCAGGATGGTCTGCAACCCGTAATAGCCGAGCCCGACGATCGCATAGCCGAGCTTGCGATCGGGGGCCGCACGAGCCACGCCTATCGAGGTTGCGGCCAGCGTTGCCGCGGCGACCAGGAGATCACGCCTGCCGAATTCCATCAGGGTTCCCTTCGAGAAACTGGAAGCATCTTTGCCGATCCGCGCGGAATGAGCCAGCCTCCGTCGGCAAGCCAGTCGGCCAACCGATCCGGCCAATGCTGGATCGAGATCCTTTCCGATCGCGTGCCCAGATTGAACGCACGATCGGTGTCCGCGTACAGATGCAGTTCTGCGGAAACACCCGCGCTGCGAAGCTGCGAATACAGCGTCATTGCCGATGTCGCGCAGCACTGGTCGAGCGAGCCCGCGATGAGGAACGCAGGCGGCGCGTTTGCGAAGGCCTTCGCCGGCGTGCCGAGCGGCCCCGGATAGACGAGCACCTGGAAGTCCGGCCGTGCACTCACGCGGTCGATCGAGTCCGTCGGCGTCTGAGCCGGCGCGGGGTTGTCGGCGACGAGCGACACGAGTTCGCCGCCTGCCGAAAAGCCCATCACGCCGATCCGGGCAGGATCGATCGCATAGTCGCTCGCATGCGCGCGGACCCACCGGACCGCCCGCCGCAGATCGGCTGCCGCGTCGCGCTCGATATCGTACGATGAGCCGACATCACGCGCGAGGCGGTATTTCAGGACGAACGTCGTGACGCCGTAGCGGTTGAGCGCCTTAGCCGGCACCTCGCCCTCGTTGATCCACACCAGCATGCGGTGACCGCCACCGGGCGCGACGATCACCGCGGCGCCGTTGGCATGGCTCGGGGCGGGGCGGTGGATCGTCAGCGTCGGGTTGTGGACGTTGCTGACATAGCTGTCCTTCACCGTCTCGGCTTCGGTCCGGCGCGCTTCCGATCCGGGCGCGCCGTTCGGCCAGAGCGAGACGACGGGGGCCTGTTGCGCAGCGGCGGGCGCGGAGACCAGCATGAGGGCGAAAGCAACGCGTAGCGACATCAACGACCCTCGACCGCACTCCTGCGCGAGTACTGCCTTCGAGTGTCGGCCTTGTCGGCCGGCTTGGCTATTACGACCTTCGTCGTGCCTCTTCGGGTATCTTGGTCGCGCCGGATATCTCGCGTTCGATCCACGCGAGCGCTTCGGCGCAGAGCCGATCGGGCGCGTCCTCCGCATCGAGCGTGACGGCGCGCTCGTCGGGACCCAGTTCTTCCAGGGTATCGAGCTGGCTCGCGAGCAGGCTGGCCGGCATGTAATGGTCCGCACGGTGAACCAGCCGTCGGGCGAGTTCGCCGCTGTCCTTCGTATCGAGGAATACGAACAGCAACGGCATGCCGACGGCGTGGGCTAGTCGATCGCGATACACACGTTTCAAAGCCGAACACGCCGCGACCGCAGTACCATCCGTCCGGGCCGCATCGTGCAATCCGGCTGCGATCCTATCGAGCCAGGGCCAGCGATCCTGGTCGTCGAGCGGCTGGCCCGACCGCATCTTCGCGACGCTGTCGGCACTGTGGAAGGCATCGCCTTCGAGGAAATCGCAGCGCAAACGTCGCGCAAGATCGGCACCCAGCGTCGACTTGCCGCTGCCGCTGACGCCCATGACTATGATGGCATAGGGTAGCGCGTCGGTCGGATTGGGGATCGTTTCGGAGGAAGGAGGCACTGGCTCTCCATAAGCTGCGCGCGGTCGGTTCGTCACCGTCTATCGTCCGTGGACGCGGAATCG
The DNA here is from genome assembly GCF_014892665.1 of Sphingomonas sp. CFBP 13603. NCBI lineage: Bacteria > Pseudomonadati > Pseudomonadota > Alphaproteobacteria > Sphingomonadales > Sphingomonadaceae > Sphingomonas > Sphingomonas sp. CFBP 13603. The sequence continues at coordinate 584,439 of NZ_JADBIA010000001.1, forward strand.
GCTACTACGACCTTGGTCGTGATCGCCTATGGTCGCATGCGCCACTACCTGCGGTGCAGACTGGCGGACATCGTCCGGTGCGTCCCACAACAATCTCGGGTGAGCCTGTGAAACTGACACTAGCGATCGCGCTTCTGGGGACGACCGTTCCAGCGTTTGCGGCACCCCGTTCGGCCTCTCCCTCTCGATCGGTATTTCTCACCGCACCGGCAGATCCACGCGCGGTGACGGTTCGCGGCCGCGGTGACGGCCGGACCGACGATACCGCCGCGATCCAGGCCGCGATCGACAGCGCGGCGAGCGCGAAAGGTGGAGAGGGCATCGTCTTCCTGCCCGCCGGCCGCTACCGCATCTCGCGGACGATCTTCGTCTGGCCGGGCGTGCGCGTGTTCGGCACGGGCAAGACGCGCCCCGTCATCACGCTCGGCGCGGCGACCCCCGGATTCCAGACCGGCGTGGCGAACATGCTGTTCTTCACCGGTTCGCGGGCCGACAGCCGCGCCGCACCGCCAAAGGTACCGGTGCCACCGCCGACCAGCGTAGCGTTCGATGCCACCATCGCCGACGCCAATTCGGGGACGTTCTATTCCGCGCTCAGCAACGTCGATTTCGAAATCGGCGACGGCAATCCTGCGGCGACCGCCGTCCGGTTCCACTTGGCGCAGCACGCATATCTGAGCCATGTCGACTTCCACATCGGCTCCGGACTCGCCGGTATCTACCAGGTCGGCAATGTCGGGCAGGACCTGCGCTTCTTCGGTGGGCGCTACGGCATCCTCAGCGAGAAGACCTCGCCCGCATGGCAGTACACCTTGCTGGATTCGTCGTTCGAGGGCCAGCGCGACGCCGCGATCCGCGAGCACGAGGCAGGGCTGACACTCGTCAACACCAGCATCCGCAACGTCCCCGTCGGGATCGAGATCGACCGCGGCTATGGCGACTGGCTATGGGGCCGCGACGTGCGGTTCGAGAACGTCTCGGACGCCGCCGTCGTCATCAGCAATGAGGACAATGTCTACACGCAGATCGGCTTCCAGGACGCCACCGCCAGCGCCGTGCCGATCTTCGCGCGGTTCCGGGACAGCGGGAAGACCGTGGCGGGGCAGGGCGCGCGATACCGGGTAAAGGCGTTCAGCTATGGCCTGACGCTGCCGGGGCTCGGCGCGACCGGCAAGTACGAGACGCGCGTCGATGCCGCGCGAATATCGGCAATGCCCAAGCGGACACCGCCCGCGATCCGTTCGCTGCCGCCCGTCGCGCAGTGGTTCGGCGTGCGGAGCGCGGGCGCAAAGGGCGACGACGCAACCGACGATACCGCAGCGATCCAGCACGCGATCGACACGCACCGCGTGGTCTATTTCCCGACCGGCTTCTACCGCGTTTCCGATACGCTGAAGCTGCGGCCCGACACGGTACTGATCGGCCTGCACCCGGACATGACACAGATCGTGCTCGCCGACGACACGCCGGCGTTCCGCGGCATCGGTGCCGCCAAGGGGCTGATCGAAAGCGCGAAGGGTGGCGCCGCGATCGTCTCCGGCATCGGCCTGACCACCGGCGGCATCAACCCGCGCGCGACTGCGCTGCTGTGGAAGGCCGGCGCGGACTCGCTGGTCGACGACGTCCGCTTCCACGGCGGTCATGGTACCAGCCGCGCCGATGGCAGTCGGATCGATCCGTACAATGCCGACCACACCGGCGACACCGATCCGCGCAAGCGCTGGGACGGGCAATATGCGAGCCTGTCGGTCACCGATGGCGGCGGCGGCACGTTCAACAACCTCTGGACCCCCAACACCTTCGCCGCCGCCGGCCTCCATGTCTCGAACACTAGCACGCCGGGCCATGTGTACGAGATGTCCGCCGAGCATCACGCGCGCGCCGAGATCGTCCTGGACGGCGTCAGGAACTGGGAGTTCCTCGCGCCGCAGACCGAGGAAGAGGCGGGCGAGAGCCGCACTGCGCTGTCGCTCGAGGTCCGCAATTCGAGCAACATCCTGTTCGCCAACTATCACGCCTACCGCGTGACGCGGTCGCTCCAGCCGGCGCCATCGGCGGTGCGGATCTACAATTCGGACGATATTCGCTTCCGCAACGTGCATGTGAACGGCGAGAGCGGGCTGGCGTTCTGCGATGCGGAGGGCTGCGGCACCGACCTGCGCGCAAGCAAGTTCCCGTACGAGAACGCGATCCAGGACATGCCCTCCGGAGCGGAGGTGCGCGAACGCGAGTTCGCGGTGCTGGACGTGAAGTGGGGCGTCACGCCGGTCGCGACGACCACTGGCCCGGCCGTTCGCAAGCTGGAAGACGGGTTCTACTCGATCGCGGGCGCGGCGGTTGATGCGAAGGGCAAGCTCTACTTCGCCGAGCACCATACGCACCGCATCTATGGCTGGACGGCGGGCGAGGGGCTGTCGGTCGCCGCCGACGCACCCGTCGATCCGGTCAATCTCGCGGTCGATCGCTCGGGTAACCTCATGGTGCTGTCGTCCGATGGCGCGGCAGGAACCGTCTACACCATCAAGCCCGGTGATCCCGGCAGCATCGCCGTGATCCCCCCGACACCGGTCGCTCCGCACCGCGATGCGCGCGTCGCGCTACCCGGCAATTTCTGGGTGAATGGCGAGTTCAAGGATCAGATCGATCCGGCGACCTACCAGTTCACGACGCTCGGCGAGATGTTCGCGCGCGACATGGCGGTGCCCAAGCCGCGCGAATATGTCTCGCCAGACGGCTCGCTGGTCCTGCCCGCGTATCGCACCGTCCAGCAGGGGCCACCCAGCCACCTCGGCTGGCGCTTCTCGGACGCACTCGACACCTACGGCTTCGTGAACGCCAAGATCGGCGAGCGCGTGTTCGTCAGCAATGGCTCCGAAGCCAAGACGTATAGCGGGCTGGTCGGCGCCGGCGGCAGCGTCACCGATCTGAAGCCGTTCGCCAATCGCGGCGGCGAGAGCGTCGCGGTCGGACCTGACGGCCGTGTCTACCTCGCGAACGGCCAGGTGTTCGTCCACGACCTGGATGGACGCGAGTCCGGACGGATCGACGTCCCCGAACGCCCGCTGCAACTGATCTTCGGCGGCGCGAATGGGCGGACGCTGTTCATCCTGACGCACCACGCGCTCTACGCGGTCGAAACCTGAGCGGCGTTCGTTGCCTCGGCGGCACCGCTGACGCATAACACGCGCCGATAGCTGCAAAGGAACGGGCATGACCGACTGGACCACGACACGACGGTCGGCCCTGACCGCAATGGCGGCCACGATCGCCTTCCCCGCGGTCGCGGCCGGCGGCGGCAAGCGCCGGGTACGGCTGATCGCCGGCACCTACGCACGCGAAGGCGGCAAGGGCGTATATCCGATCTCGTTCGACCCGGATCGCGACGCGTGGCAAGTCGGTGCGCCGGTATCGGGGATCGACGACGCGTCGTTCGGTATCGATGGTGGCCCTGACGGTGCGTATTACTTCGTCCGCGAGAAGGCCGCGGGCGAAATCGCTGCCTACGCGCCGGACTGGGCCCACCGCGGCACCGCCACTACGGCAGGCGCCGACCCGTGTTACGTCGCGATCGACCGCGCCAGTGCCTGCCTCGCGGTCGCCAATTATTCGAGCGGCAGCGTTGCGTTCCACCGCCTCGACGCGCGCACCGGCGTGCCAGGCGAGCCGGTCGTGTTCCGCCACACGGGGCATGGCCCGAACAAGGCCCGGCAGGAGGCGCCGCACGCCCATTGGGTCGGCTTCAGCCCGGATCGCCGATGGCTGCATTCGGTCGACCTGGGGACGGACACGATCTTCGCCTATCGCTTCGATCCACGTGCGCGCTCGCTGGCCGAGCCGGTCGCGGCATGGCATGCGCCGCCGGGCGCGGGGCCGCGCCATCTCGTCCACCATCCACGCCGTCCACTCGCCTACGTCGTATGCGAGCTGTCCAACACGGTCACCATGCTCGACGCCCGCGCAGATGGCAGTTTCGCGACCCGCCACACGGTCTCGACACTGCCGAGCGGGTACGAGGGCGCGTCGCAGGCCGCGCATATCGCGATCGACCAGGCCGGGCGGCGGCTCTACGTCTCGAACCGCGGCCATGACAGCGTCGCCGTCTTCGCGCTCGACGCGTCAGGCGTGCCGAGCCCGGTCCAGCATATCCCCAGCGGCGGCAAGTGGCCGCGCTTCCTGCTGGTTCTCGAAGCGCAGCGCCGTGTTCTCGTCGGCAACGAGCGGTCCGGCACGCTGGCGATATTCCGGATCGAACCCGATGGCCGACTGACCGCAACCGGACATACGCTCTCGGTGCCCGGTGTGGTCTTCGTCGGCCAAATCTAGCTTCAGGGCACCCGCCGTTCTAGCAACGGTGTCGCCGCGACATAGCGTGCCTGCTCGACGAGCGGTTCCGAACGCGTCTGCACGTCGATGATCTGGCGCGGAATGACGCCCCCCGCGGGCGGTGCAGGCGACCAGTTCGGCAGCCCGGCAGCGTTCGGGTTGCCGGTCTTGATGAACGCGGCGAAATACCCCTGGAACACCGTCGAGATCCGGCGATCGTCCGCCGTCCACGTATAGGCCGGGTTCGTATCGAGGTTGCCCAGCGCGTATTCGATCTCCGCGCTGTGCACCGCCCCGATCGGCGGCACGTCCGGGTTGGTCAGCGGCGGCAGCGCGACGGGGCGGGGATGCGCGAAATGATAATAATAGGTTGGCTGGCGCGTCCGGCGGTGCAGGTCGAACCACTGCCACGTCGACGCGCCGAGAAACGCATCGCTCGCCAGCTCGGTCGCCGCGATGGGCACGTCGGCATCAGTCTTCGCCGGGTACAAGGCGAGCAGCGCATCCGGATCGGTAAAGAGCTTCGCGACGCCCGCACGGTAATTCGCCACCGTCGGCGGTTGCCCGGCAAGGATGCTCGTCCAGCTTCCCTCCTGCGAGTTTGCACCGACCAGCAACGGCACACGCGCCGCGCGCCCGGCCGTGTAGGTGTCGATCGACGGCTCGGTCAGGAACTGCCCGTCGACGATGAAGTCCGCGCGGAACCGCTGCGTCCCCTGCGCAGCAAGCAAAGCCTCGGCCGGCATCGCCCGAAGTGCGTCGAGCGATGGCGCCCCCGCCGCCACCGCGAACGCATCGCCATCCTTCGTCGCCACCGCGAGGGGCTTGGGGCGGAAGGTCGGCGGCAGCACGCCGCCGCTCTCGCCGATTGCTCCTGCGAACTGCGTGCGAGTGAGTGGCGAGGTCATCAGCACGCTGACCGACATCGATCCCGCGCTCTCCCCGCCGATCGTGATCCGCGCGGGATCGCCCCCGAACGCGGCGGCGTTGCGCCGGACCCAGGCCAGCGCCGCAGCCTGATCGAGCAGGCCGTAATTGCCCGCGGAATGTGTCGGTGATTCCGCCGCCAGCGCGCTGGTGGCGAGGAACCCGAACGCGCCCAGCCGGTAGTTGATCGTCACGACGACGATGCCCTTCTGCGCCATCGCCGCGCCGTCATAGCGCAGTTCCGACCCGTCACCTGCGATCGCGCCGCCGCCGTGGATGTAGAACAGCACGGGTAGCCGCGCGCCAGGTTTCACGCTCGCCGGCGTCCAGACGTTGAGCGTCAGGCAGTCCTCGCTGATACCCGGCGAACGGAACTTCATGTCGGCGAACAGCGGTTGCTGCATGCAGCGCGGACCGAACCGATCCGCCTTGCGCATACCGGTCCATTGCGCGGCCGGCCGCGGTGGCTGCCACCGCAACGGGCCGATCGGTGCCGCCGCATAGGGTATGCCGAGATATGCATCGACCGGCCTCGCTGTGGTCGAGACGTGCGTGCCTTCGAGCGCGCCGCTCTCGACTTGCACGCGTTGCGCCGTCGCCGGTGCGGCCAGCAAGCCGACCGTCATCCCCCAAGTCGCCAACCGCACATCGCCCTCCGCTATCGTTTGGGACGATGGTCGCACCCGACCCAGCGTTTGCCAAGACGGTCGGTCGCTATTCCTTCATATCGCCGGCAGCACCCGCCTGCTCAGGCTGCCGTAAAGCTGGCCGCGATAGCCGGCAGATCGAGCTCGACTTCGGAGACCACGCGGATCGTTCCGCCGAGCCGCCGATACTGCTCCGCCCGGCGATACGCGCTGCTGTTGCGCACCGAGTAGCTGAACGGCGCACGCCCGGTGATGACAAGCATCGTCGTCGTGTTGCCGACCGCCGATACGATCCTTCCGCCAAGCGCGGCAATCGCGCACGCAAGCCTCCCATCGCGAGGCTCACCAAGGATCGCGATACGTTCGCCGCCAAGCGGTCCGGTGGGAGCGGGGCGCGGGGCAGAGCCGGGCTTCCGCGGTGGCTTCAGCCATTCGTCGAGCGCGATACCGGTATGGTCGATCGCCTTGACGATCACCCAGCCGGCGGCGCGCGCATCGCTCAGCGCGTCGTGATGCTTGTGCGCGATCCCGAGATATTGCGCGAGGCCGCCCAGCCGGTGGCTCGCCAGCTCGGGCCAGGCGCGCTGCGCGACGCGGACGCTGTCGAGCCAGACCGTCTTGATCGCGGGGCGGTCATGGATGCGGCACGCCGCGGCGAGCGCGCCCTTGTCGAAATAGGAATGCGCCACCGTCGTCCGCCCTGACAAATGACCATCGACGATGCCGTGGATGTCGCCGAAGCACGGTTTGCCCGTGACGTGCTGTTCGGTGATCCCGTGGATCCGGGTGTTGAACACGTTGAACTCGTCGCGCGGATCGACCAGCGTCTCGTATTCAAAGATTTCGCGGCCGTCGCGAAACCCGACGATCCCGACCTGGCAGATGCTGCTGACGCGCGAGCATGCCGTCTCGACGTCGATGACGACGAAATCGGGTGTGAGCATATTGGCGACGTCGGTCTGGGCGGCGGGCGCTGGGTCGAGCATTGCACGTCCATATGTGGCGCCGGGTGCCGTAAGCAACCATTGCCGCCGGAACGTTCGCTTGGGTTCAGGCCCTACTTCGCCTTCTGCGCCAGGTCGGGATAGCGGTCGAGGATGGCGCTGGTCACGCCGTTGGTCCACCCGAAGCCGTCCTGCACCGGATATTCACCGCCGCCGCCGGGGGTTCGTTGCTCGATATTGTATTTCTCGAGCATCTTGCCGGTTTCGGCATAGGCCGCGCCGACCGTTCCGAGCCAGCGTTTGGCGATGTCCTTGGCGAGCGCCGGTTCGCCATTCCGCTCCAGCCCGGCAATCGCCACCCATTGCAGCGGCGCCCAGCCATTGGGTTCGTCCCATTGCTGTCCAGTGTTCAGAGTCGTCGTCCGCAGGCCACCCTCCGCCACCAGCGACTTGCGCACTGTCGCGGCCACCGCTTTCGCCTGCACCGGCGAGGCAAGTCCGACGAACAGCGGGTGGAGCATGGCGGCGTTGATGCTGGCGGTGGGCTTGCGCGTCGACAGGTCCCAGTCGGCGTAGCGCGCGGTGGTGGCTTGCCAGAGGTAGCGGTCTATTGCAGTCTTGCGCTTCGCCGCGAGCGTCATGAACGTGGTGGCGCACGGCGCGTCCCCAACAGTTTGGCAGCGCTCGGCGATGCGGCGTTCCATCGCCCACAGCAGGCTGTTGAGATCGACGGGCACGATGTCGGTGGTGTGGACCGTCGAGAGCGACTGTGGATCGCGGAGCCAACGCGAACTGAAGTCCCACCCGCTCTCCGCACCCGCACGCAGGTTGCGCTGTGTGTCGGCGGCGGGGCGGGGTGCTGCCTTCGCCGCGGTCTCGACGTCCTCGGCATAGGATTCGTCACGCGGCGTATCGCGGTCGTCGTAATAGCGGTTCAGCATGCTCCCGTCCGGCATCCGCACCACGCGGAGGCAGGCGGGCTTCCCGGTCAGGCACGTCGTGCCCTTCATCCAGAAGGCGTGCTCGGCGCGCAGTGCCGCCAGCCGACGCTTCGCCACCGCGGGATCGGTGTTGGTCGAGAGATCGAGCATCAGCGCATAATAAGGCGGCTGCGACCGGCTGAGATAATAGGTCCGCGTCCCGTTCGGGATATGGCCGTACCGCTCGATCAAGCTGGTGAAATCGTCGAGCATCGATTCGACGAGCGGCTGTTGGCCATCGACCTTCAGCCCGAGCATCGTGAAATAGCTGTCCCAGTAATAGATTTCGCGAAAACGCCCGCCTGGCACGACATAGGGGGCAGGGAGCGGCAGCGCGGAGCTGCCTGCGACCGGCGCGACCGGCTGGCGCACGAGCTGCGGCCAGAGCGTGCGGACATGCGTCCTGAGATCGCCCGAGCCGCGAGCATTCTCGCCGGGCACGACGAAATTGGCGAGCACGAATGCTTTCAGTGCCGGGCCGGCGGGTTTTGCCCGGGCGTAGTCCGCCATGATCGCCTCGGCGGCACGCTTGGGGACGGCGTCGACGAACGTCTTGCCGTCCGCAAATACATGGCCCTGCTGGACGGCCCGAAACAGCGGCCCGTAAACGTCGGCCGGAGACTGGACCGCTATGGGGGAGGGGGCAGTCTGCGCTGGTGCCATCGCGGCGACCGAGGCCAGAGCGGCAAAACGGCAAAGGGTTTTCATCACGTCGCGACCATCCCGGTAGAGCGATCGATCCCGCCGATGTGGCGGGATCGATCGCCTAAGCCCTTATCAAAACTTGAACGCGGCGGCGAACCGGATCGACCTACCGACGATCGGCCGTGCCAAAATCGTGCCGCTGCCCTGCGATCCGAGCGTACGCGGATTGCCCTCGGTCAGCCCGATCTCGTCGGTCAGATTGTCGCCGATCACCTGGAACTGGATCTGCCGGGTGACGTCGAGCGTGACGCCCGCATCGAGCTTGTAATAGCTCGGCAGGACCTGCGCGTTCTGGACGTCGGAGAAGCGGTCGCCGACATAGCCGACCGTCGCATACACGCCCGCCTTCGCATCGCCGCCAAGCTCCAGATCATAGGCGGGGGTCACGCGCCACTGCCATTTCGGCTGGCGCTGAACCCGGTTGCCGGTCAGGTCGGTCCGGCCGCCATCGGTGAAGAAGTCGCGGTACTTGGCGTCGAGATAGGTCGCCGAGCCGCTCAGCGTGAACCCGCCGAACGGGCGCAACTGGCCTTCGAACTCGACACCGGTCGCCTTGGCGCCGCCGACCGACGCGATCGGTGCACCGCTGGTGATGACCGTCGTCGCAAGTCCGTCGAAGGTGTTGTGGAACACCGTCGCGTACAGGTTTGCGATCCCGGTCGACACCTTCACGCCGCCCTCATAGCTGTCGACCTGCGGCGCGACGTCGATGCCGTCGCGCAGATTGTCGAAGAACGGGAAGCTGTTGCCGCGGCTGTAGCGGACGAATGCGCCGATTTGGCGGGTCAGGTCGTAATTGACGCCACCGGTCCACGACCAGGCGTCGCCGCGATAGCGGATCGTCCGGAAGGTGCCGTTCAACTGCGCGTCGCCATTGTCGTACAGCGTCAGCGGATTGCCGTCCGCGCCCGCCGCCGGCACCGTGCCCGCGAGGTTCTCGAGCGTGCCATCTACCGAGTGGTGCTGCCAGCGCACGCCGCCATCGACGCGCAGCTTGTCCGTGATCTGCAGTTCGTCGACCGCATAGCCTGCAACGTCCTCACCGGTGTAGCGCGCGTTGACCTTGAACGTCGAGCCGCCCGAAAAGCCGTCGCGCGTGACGATCCGGCCGTCCGCCAGCGTCAGGTTGAGCCGGCGCGCATTGGGTTCCGCGGTCAGCAGCATACTGTTGCCGAGGTTCCACCGATCACGCGACTTGTAGCGCGTGTAATAGACGCCGCCGGTCAGCGTGTTGCTGCCCGACTTCCACTCCAGCGCGAAATCGTTGACGAACGCTTGGATGTGCTTCTCGACGCTCCAGAGCCCGGCCTCGACGACCGCCTGGTTGGGTGAGGCCGCAGCACCGCCGGTCGCGAACGTTAGCGACCCGATCGTTCCGCCCCGACCGGCGGCATAGGCGGCGGCGGTGATCGGCGGGGTACCGCCGGGGACGAGACCGATCGTATCGGCATCGCCCTCCATCCAGCTGCCGCGATCGCGCACCGTGATTCCGCTGCCGAGTTCATAGTCGAAATTGCCGCCAAGATTATAGATCTTCGCGCTGCGGCCGTCGGCCAGATCGACCCGGCTGCCGTCGTTGCGCACGCCGATCCGCGTGTCGCGCCCCACCAGCGTCCCGGTGCCGGCATCGAACCCGGCATATTCACGGATCTTGTCGCCGTCCTGCACTACCGGGATCGGCAGCAGCCACTGGCCGCGATCGTCGAGATAGCGACCGAACAGCAGGATCGAGCCCTTGTCGAAATCATGCCGGATGTTGCCGGTGATCTGGCCGCCGCGCTCCGCCTCGAACTGCGCGTCGCGAATGCCGCGCGAGGTCGAGTAATACCCGCCGAGCATGTAGGTCGTGCTGTCGTCGATCGGGCCGGAGACATAGCTGTCGACGCGGAACTCGCCGAAATCGGTGCCGCTGAGCTTGAGCAACCCGGCCGGCGTCTGCTTACCCTCGCGCTGGACGAGGTTGACCGTCAGGCCGGGCTGGCCGTTCGAGAACAAGGCACCGGTGCCGCCACGTACCGCCTCGACCCGCTGGATCGTCTCGTCGATGCGGATCAACTGCGTGTTCTCCAGGAACGACAGCGTCGGCGGCGGGAAGAACGGCACGCCCTGCGTCTGGAAGGTGACGTATTCCGCATCGCCACCCGACGGATAACCACGCACGAAGATGTTCGCGCCGGTTTTGCCGCCCGAGCTTTCGGTACTGACGCCCGGTACCGCGCGGAGGACTTCGGCGGTGCTGGCGGTGCCGAGCCGCTGCGCCATGGTGCTGTCGATCGTGGTGACCGCGAACGCCGCATCCTGCCGACGCGTGCCTGCGCCCGCGGTGCCGATCACGACGATATCCGGGGCAGGTTCCTCGGGAGCCTGTGCGGCAGGCTGGTCGGCGGGCGCCTGAGCCGGAGCGACCTGTACCGCCGCCGGCGTCGTGCCGGCCGCCCGATCCTGCGCATCGACGATCAGATACGCGCCGCTCGGCGTCAGGCGGTGACCGAGCCCCGAGCCCTTCAGGATCGTGGTCAGCGCATCGCCGACGTCCATTCGGCCGGTGACCGCACGCGCGGTCTTGCCACGGACGAGGTTGGGGGAGAACAGGATCTGCTTGCCGCTCTGGCGCGAGAAGGCGAGCAACGCGGTGCTCATGTCCTGCCGCGCGATCCGCACGCCGACCGCAGCCTGTGCGGTCACGCCGATCGGGATACCGCCTGCGGTGAGTGCCAAAGCGGTCATCGTCATGCCGCGCAACAGCACGGTCCTGCCTGTGGATGTCATGCAATCCTCCCTGTTCGTGCGATCCCTCTTCCGGGGTCGATCCAAGGGTAAAGACGCGGGCGTTCGAAAAACCCGAACCGCGTTTATACCGTCGGGTCGATTATTTTTTCGAGGCTATCGTTATGCCGCCGTTCGCGTGCCGGTCGACCGTGACCGGAAAGCCCATTTCGAGCGCATCGAGGAACGGCTGCACCTCGCCCGTCCGGAACGCACCGCTGATCCGCAACCGGCCCGCCTCTGCGTCGGTGATCGCGATCTGCGGGGCACCGTAGCGGTTCATCTCCGCGACCGCCTGGCGCAACGTCTCGTCCTCGAACACGAGCCGGCCTTCGCTCCAGCTCGACAGCGCGAGCGCACGACCGGGTATGTGTTGCACCGATACGCCCCCGGCCGACGCGGTGAGGACGTCGTCCGGTACCATCGCGACGGGCTTGCCGTGCACGCCGTTGGTGGCGACGCTGACCAGCCCCTCGACCAGCGCGACCTGCACCGCATGCGGATCGAGCCGCACGTCGAACGCGGTGCCGTGCGCGGTGACCGACTGCGCACCGGCGGTCACGACGAACGGGCGGCGCTGGTGCTTCGCGACCTCGAACAGCGCCTGTCCGCGTTCCAGCACCAGACGCCGCTCGGTGGCGGTGTACGCCATCCGGACCCGGCTACCGGTATCCAGCGTCAGGCGTGATCCATCGGCCAGCGTGACCATGAGGCGCTGGCCGGTTGCCGTCCGATACACTGGAGCCTCGGCGATCCGCACTGCGGGCGCATCGTCTGCGAAGCGCCAGAGCGTCAACGGCGCGACCACTGCGGCGCAGGCGGCCGCGGCCAGCATCCACGGCGCGACCCGTCGCGGCGCGCGACCCAGCGCCGCTCGCGCCACC